>CAMAPL010000015.1 GCA_945860165.1 Rhizobium sp. Q54 | reverse complement strand
TCGACTATGAAGGCAGCATCGATGGCGTGCCGTTCGAAGGCGGCAAGGGCAGCGATTTCAGCCTGACCTTGGGCAGCGGCACCTTCATTCCCGGGTTCGAGGATGGGGTGATCGGCGCCAAGGCCGGTGACAACCGCGACGTGAAAGTGACCTTTCCCACCGAATATCATGCCCCCGAAATGGCGGGCAAAGACGCCATTTTCGCTGTCACCGTGAAAGAGGTGAAGGCGCCGGAAGAAGCCGGGATAGATGACGCGCTGGCCAAGAAGCTGGGCCTGGACGATATCGCCACTCTCAAGGACCGCATCCGCGAGCAGCTGACCAGCGACTTCAAGTCCGCTAGCCGCCTACATCTCAAGCGCCGCGTACTCGACGCTCTGGACAATGCCCATGACTTCCCGCTGCCGCCCGCCATGGTGGACCATGAGTTCGCCAACATCTGGGCCCAGGTCGAGGAAGAACTGAAGCGCGAAGGCAAGACCGCCGCCGACGAAGGCAAGAGCGAAGACGAGCTCAAGGCCGAGTACCGCAAGATCGCCGAGCGCCGTGTTCGCTTGGGCCTGGTGCTGGGCAAGCTGGGCGAGCAGAACGGCATCAGTATTGCTGGTGACGAAGTGCAGCGCGCCATCATGGCCCGCGCCCGCCAGTTCCCCGGCCAGGAGCAGCAGGTGTTCCAGTTCTACGCCAACAATCCGCAGGCCCAGGCCGAGATTCGTGCGCCGTTGTTCGAGGACAAGGTGGTGGACTTCATCGCCGAACTAGCCACCGTCAATGAGCGCAAGGTGGAGAAGGAAATTTTGTTCGCTGATCCCGAGGATGAGCCCACCAAGGCCTAGTCTTTGAGGATGGCGGCGCCGTCGGCCGCCTCGCAATTCGCCAAAGCAACGCTATATTAAGCGTGGCCGGAGGATTTTCCGTCTACTGTACGCTGACGAATCGCAAAGGCCCGCTTATGTCCAACCCGACCGAGTTCTACAACAACACCCTGGTGCCGATGGTGGTCGAGCAGACCGCCCGGGGCGAGCGCGCCTACGACATCTATTCGCGCCTGCTCAAGGAACGGCTGATCTTCGTCACCGGTCCGATCGAGGATTACGGCGCCAGCCTGATGACCGCTCAGCTTCTGTTTCTTGAGGCCGAAAATCCCAAGAAGGAAATCCATATGTAC
The DNA here is from genome assembly GCA_945860165.1 of Rhizobium sp. Q54. Lineage (GTDB taxonomy): Bacteria > Pseudomonadota > Alphaproteobacteria > Micropepsales > Micropepsaceae > Rhizomicrobium. The sequence goes on along the minus strand of CAMAPL010000015.1, from coordinate 61,723 downwards.
ATCAACTCGCCAGGCGGGTTGGTGACGGCGGGCATGGCGATCTACGACACCATGCAGTACATCCGACCCGCCATTCACACCTATTGCATCGGCCAGGCGGCCTCGATGGGCTCGCTGCTCCTGTGCTCGGGTGTAAAGGACCATCGCTATGCCCTGCCCAACGCCCGGGTGATGGTGCATCAGCCCTCGGCGTCTTTTTATGGCCAAGCTGCGGACATCGCCCGGCATGCGCAGGAGATCGTGAAGCTCAAGAAGCGGCTGAACGAGATTTACGCCAAGCATACCGGCCAGCCGGTCGAAGCCATTGAAAAGATGCTGGACCGGGATACCTATTTGACAGGCGAAGAAGCCAAGGCGTTTGGGCTGATCGATCAGGTCATGGAGCGTCGCCCGGAGACGGAGCCGGCCTCGCCATAGGCGGATTTTCGGCTAAAGTTCCGGGATTCCAAGGAGTTTCGGCCTTTGGCCGGATTAAACAAATCTTGATCCCATCGGCCTTAGCGTGGTCGAATGTTGGGAAGGCGGGGTGCTTCGGTGGCCCTGTCATTGTGCAAAGCAGCATGGCCCGGTTAGGCTAAGGCTGCATCAGCGGCCTGCAAGGCTGGGATAAGGGTCGAAAGGGCCCGGTGGAAGACGATGAGCAAGGCTAGCGGCGGCGAGCCCAAGAACACGCTTTACTGTTCCTTTTGCGGCAAGAGCCAGCATGAGGTGCGTAAGCTCATTGCGGGCCCGACCGTGTTCATCTGCGATGAATGCGTTGAACTCTGCATGGAAATCATCCGGGAGGAGAATAAGACCTCCTTCATGAAATCCAAGGAGGGTGTTCCCACCCCTCAGGAAATCTTCAAGGTGCTGGACGATTATGTCGTCGGCCAGAGCCACGCCAAAAAGGTGCTCTCGGTTGCCGTCCACAACCACTACAAGCGCATCAATTCGTCCGGCAAGAACGGCGATGTCGAGCTGGCCAAGTCCAACATCATGCTGATCGGCCCCACCGGCTGCGGCAAGACCTTGCTGGCCCAGACCCTGGCGCGCATCCTGGACGTGCCCTTCACCATGGCCGACGCCACCACCCTGACCGAAGCCGGTTATGTCGGTGAAGACGTCGAGAACATCATTCTCAAGCTGCTGCAGGCCGCCGACTACAATGTCGAACGCGCCCAGCGCGGCATCGTCTATATCGACGAAGTCGACAAGATTTCGCGCAAGTCCGACAATCCCTCCATCACTCGCGATGTGTCGGGCGAAGGCGTGCAGCAGGCGCTGCTCAAGATCATGGAAGGCACCGTTGCCTCCGTGCCGCCGCAGGGCGGCCGCAAGCATCCGCAGCAGGAATTCCTGCAGGTGGATACGACCAACATCCTGTTCATCTGCGGCGGCGCCTTTGCCGGCCTGGACAAGATCATCGCCCAGCGCACCCAGGGTTCTTCCATGGGCTTTGGCTCCAATCCCAAGGGCCCTGATGAACGCGGCACCGGCGAGTTGCTGCGCGAAGTCGAGCCGGAAGACATGCTGAAGTTCGGCCTGATCCCGGAATTCATCGGCCGTCTGCCGGTGCTCGCCACTCTGGGCGACCTGCAGGAACAGGCGCTGATCGAAATTCTGACCCGTCCCAAGAACGCGCTGGCCAAGCAGTATATGCGCATGTTCGAGATGGAAGGCGTCAAGCTGCGCTTCCAGGAAGAAGCGCTGCACTCGATCGCCAAGCGCGCGATCCTGCGCAAGACTGGCGCGCGCGGACTGCGCTCCATCCTCGAAGGCATCCTGCTGGAGACCATGTTCGAACTGCCCACTCTGTCGGGCGTGCAGGAAGTGGTCATCACCAGCGATGTGGTCGATGGCAAAGCGCGGCCGCTCTATACGTATTCCGATAAAGCGGAAACGCGCGAGAAGTCCGCCTCTTAATCACGCCATCGTCAGAAGGCCGCTCCAGAACTGCGTCCCGGCGCTGGTGTCGACATCTTGCTTGCGCACAAAGCTCAGTTTGCCGTCCGCGCCGATCCGGTAGAGCGAAAATCCCGCACCCACGTGCCTGATGGCGTCGCCTTCACGCACATCCATCGCTGTCTGGCTTGCGGCGATCAGCAGCTTGCCGTCCGGCGTGATGGCAAAGGTACGAATTTCGAAGCCGTGGCTGTCGATGTTCTGGATGCGGGTCGGTTCGCCGGTGGTGGGATTGATCCGCCACACCACGATATTGTTCTCGCCGCCGTTCGAGACCCGCTGGCCATTATACTCCACCGTGCCCGAACCACGATTGCTCTGATAGACGAAGCGCCCGCCCGGATGGACATGAATCGGCCCGGCACCCTGACCGGGATGCTTACTCTTGGAATCGGGGTCGAGCAGGGCGTTTTTGATAAAGAGTGGTTCGGCGCTGAGCCTGCCGCCGGACTCCAGGCCATAGACGCAGATCGCATTCTGGCGCTCCACCGACACGAAACAGTATTGCTTGCTGAAATCCACATGCCGGGCGCCGAAGCCAAGGCCATTGCCTTTGGGCGCCCGCGACTGAAGGTTGGAGAGCTTGCCGTCGTTCCAGCCAAACACTTTCAGCGCGCCGGGATCCTCGGGAGCGCCGGGGCGGGCGTCGTTGCCACGGGTAACCAGCACCACGCTTCGGCCTGACGGTGTGAAACGCACCTGATGACCATAGATGCCCGTATCGAGCGCGGGCTGCGCGATCTCTTCGCCGATGGTGCCGTCGCCATGGATGCGGTGGACGCTGATGGCGGAGGGCAGGTTGTAGGCGGTGACTAGGAAACGGCACGCGGCGTCCACCGTGATGTGGACGGGGCGTTGGCGCAGGGCTACCCGCGCACCATGGTGCGTCAGCGCGCCGCCGGCGCCGACATGAAAGGCTTGCACGCAGTGGTCGTTCGGTCCAGCCGGCTGATTGCTGCTGGCTGCGACATACAAAAAGTGCAAGCCCGCCGGATCGGGCCACGCATATTGCACATTGGCCGGCAGCCGCACGTTTCCCAGCCGCTTCAGTTCGGCGCTGTCCTCATCCAGCCCGTACCAGGACAGTTCGGGGCCGACGCTGGAATAGAAGGGCAGGGTGCCGCCCGCCGCACGGGCCGGCATCGCCAATGTTGCGCCCAGCAGGTGCGTGAACGAACGACGGTTTAGCAACGGGTTCCTCCCCTTATGATTCTCAGAACGATAGCCGTGCGGTCCGTGGGCGAGCAAATTCGCCGCGGGAAGGTAAAAAATGCAGATTCCTGGCGGTTTTTTGTGCAGAAGTGGGTCAGGACCACCCGCAACCCCTTATGCCGCCTTGAAACCCCCCATTAGGGGGGCCACTTTACTGTATCCGGAGTCGGCCCGGAATTGTTGGGCGGTTCCTTAGTAAGCTTGCCCAGTCGGGAAGCTGAATTACGCCGGTTTGTTTCGGCAGGAGTTATGTACATGGCGGATGACGCCACCAAGAAAGTAGAGACCAAGGACAAAGTCGACACCAAGGACCTTGGCAGCGCGCCGGTCCTGCCGCTGCGTGACATCGTGGTGTTCCCCCACATGATCGTTCCCTTGTTCGTGGGTCGCGAAAAGTCGGTCCGCGCCCTTGAGGAAGTGATGAATGACGAGAAGCAGATTCTGCTTCTGACCCAGAAGAACGCAGCCGAGGACGACCCCACGACCGAAGGCCTGTATACCATCGGCACACTGGCGACCGTGCTGCAGCTTCTGAAGCTGCCCGATCAGACCGTGCGCGTGCTGGTCGAAGGCAAGTCGCGCGCCCGCGTTACCGGTTTCAATCCGCGTAGCGACTTCTTCCAGGCGACCATCGAGAGAATTCCCGAGGAACCGGCCGCGGTGCAGGAAGCCGAGGCGCTGATGCGCACGGTGAAGGCCAATTTCGAGCAGTACATCAAGCTCAACAAGAAGATCCCTTCCGATACCCTGGCCGCGGTGGCGCAAATCGAAGATGCGGCCAAGCTGGCTGACACGGTTGCCTCGCACCTGTCGGTCAAGATCGGCGAGCGCCGGGCGCTACTGGAAACCTTCAGCACCACCGAGCGGCTCGAGAAGATTCTGTCGCTGATCGAAGCTGAAATCGGCGTGCTGCAGGTCGAGCGCAAGATCCGTTCGCGGGTCAAGCGCCAGATGGAGAAGACCCAGCGCGAATATTATCTGAACGAGCAGCTCAAGGCGATCCAAAAAGAACTCGGCGATGGCGAAGAAGGCCGCGACGAAATGAACGAGCTGGAGGACCGCATTCGCAAGGCCAAGCTGTCGAAGGAAGCACGCGAAAAGGCGCAGGCCGAAGTCAAAAAGCTGCGCTCGATGTCACCTATGTCGGCGGAAGCCACGGTGGTGCGCAACTATCTCGACTGGCTGCTGTCCTTGCCGTGGGGCAAGAAGAGCAAAGCCAAGCGCGACATCGTTGCCGCCGAGCTGGTGCTGAATGACGACCATTTCGGTCTGGAAAAGGTCAAGGAGCGGATTATGGAATATCTCGCCGTGCAGCAGCGCGTCGGGAAAATGAAGGGTCCGATCCTGTGCCTGGTGGGTCCGCCGGGCGTGGGCAAAACCTCGCTTGCCAAGTCCATCGCCAAGGCAACGGGCCGCGAATATGTCCGCATGAGTCTGGGCGGCATGCGCGACGAAGCGGAAATTCGTGGTCACCGCAGGACCTATATAGGCTCGATGCCCGGCAAGATCATCCAGTCCATGAAAAAAGCCAAGAGCAGCAATCCGCTGTTCCTGCTGGACGAGATCGACAAGCTGGGCGCCGACTATCGCGGCGATCCGTCTTCGGCGTTGCTCGAGGTCCTGGACCCGGAGCAGAATGCGACCTTCAACGATCATTATCTCGAGGTCGATTTCGATCTTTCGGACGTGATGTTCGTCACCACGGCCAACAGCCTGCACATGCCGCAGCCACTGATGGACCGCATGGAGATCATCCGCATCCCCGGTTACACCGAGGATGAGAAGATCCAGATCGCCCGGCGCCACCTCATCCCGAAGCAGATGAAGTCGCACGGCCTGAAGGACGATGAATGGAAGATCACGGACGAAGGCGTCCGCGACCTGATCCGCTACTACAGCCGCGAGGCCGGCGTGCGCAATCTCGAGCGCGAGATCGCCAACCTGACGCGCAAGGCGGTGAAGGACATTCTGTCCAAAAAAACTAAGTCGCTGGAAATCACGGCGGAAAATCTCGGCACCTTTGCCGGCGTGCGCCGTCACCGCTTCGGCGAGATGGAAGGCGAGGACCAGGTCGGCGTTGTGTCCGGCCTGGCCTGGACGGAAGTCGGCGGCGAAACGCTGACCATCGAGTCCGTGATGCTGCCCGGCAAGGGCCGCTTCCAGGCCACCGGCAAGCTGGGCGATGTGATGAAGGAATCGATCGACGCGGCGCGTTCCTATGTGCGTTCCAAGGCGACCAGCTTCGGCATCAAGCCGCCGCTGTTCGACAAGATCGACATCCATGTCCATGTCCCGGAAGGCGCCACGCCTAAGGACGGTCCCAGCGCGGGGCTGGCCATGGCCACTTCGATCATCTCGGTGATTACCGGTATTCCGATCCGCCGCGATGTGGCGATGACCGGCGAGGTGACCTTGCGCGGTCGGGCGCTGCCCATCGGCGGCCTGAAGGAGAAACTGCTTGCTGCCTTGCGGGCTGGGATCACCACGGTGATCATTCCCAAGGAGAATGAGAAGGACCTCGCCGACGTCCCCGACAATGTGAAGGCGGGCCTGACCATTGTCCCGGTCGCCACCATGGGCGAAGTGCTGAAGGTGGCGCTGACCCGCCAGCCCGAAGCGATTGACTGGGTTGAACTCGAGGTCTCGGCGGCGCTGCCGCTGGCCGATGGCGACGATCCGGTGTTCACGCATTAAGCAAGACGCAAAGTCATGGCCCGGAACGCAGGTTCCGGGCCCTTTTCTTTGGTGATTAAAGCCAAAAATCCCCTGATTCCGCGACTTTTCGGCTTTACGCGGCGCAAGTCCCCCCCCTAGTGTCTGTCTACGGGAAAAGAATCGCGTGAGGAGCACCGGCCAAGCCGGGGCGACCATAGAAAAAGGAGCCATCCGTGAATAAAAACGATCTCATCCAGAAGCTTTCGGACACGACAGGCCTGATCAAGAATGACGCCGCCAAGGCCGTGGATGGGGTGTTCGACCTCATCGCCGCCTCGCTAAAGGCGGGGGACGAGGTGCGTCTGACCGGTTTTGGCGTGTTCGTGGTTGCGACCCGGGCGGGCGGTAAGGGCCGCAATCCGCAGACCGGCGAGGAAATCACCATCAAGCCGTCCAAGCAGCCGCGCTTCCGCGCCGGCAAGCAGCTCAAGGATTCGCTGAACTGACCTCGCGTTAGCGATGTCATCCCCGGCGAGTGCGGCCATCAGGCCGCGCGAGGGAAGGGGATCCAGACAGATGCCGCGTAGACCATTGGCCTACGCGGCATTGTTTTTGCCTATACTGAGACTATGGGCGGTTAGCTCAGCGGTAGAGCGTATCGTTTACATCGATAGGGTCGGCGGTTCGATCCCGTCACCGCCCACCATGATCGCCGCGTTTCGCGACGCCATAAACGTGCCTGAAACAATAGGGAAGTCCTCTTGCGCATTGCCCTGCCGGTCTTGCTCAGCATCGCCTTTTTGGCCACCGCGTGCAGCGCTGGGCGTAACCAGCCGTCACCCTGGATGCGTCCGACCGAGAAGCCGCGCGATGAAAATTACCGCGGCGGTCCTTCCGCCATGCTGCTCAAGTTTGACGCCAACAAGGACGGCATCGTGGCGCGCGATGAACTGATTGCCGGCCTCAGGGCCGAGTTCGCGGTCCATGATGTGAAGCGCAATGGTTGCCTGGATTGGGATCAGGTCGCGGAAATAAACCAGGAGCGCGTGGACGCCGATCAATCCACCGCCACGCCGCTGATGGACTGGAACCAGGACGGCTGCATCAAATACACGGAATTTTCCGCCGCGCCCTATTCGCTGTTCGACCAGCTGGACCGCAATCGGGACGCTAGGCTGACGCCGCTGGAGCGGGGCCTTCGCCCGGCTGGAAAGCCAGCCGAAGGCGCCGTGGAACCCGCCAGCGATACGTCGCCTCCGCCGGCCCAATAGTCAGCGATTTGCTTGACTTGGCAGGGGGGCTCCCCTACATCGGCCACCTTCGCGGGCCTTACGTCAGGAAGCGCTGCGGGGGCGTAGCTCAGTTGGTTAGAGTGTCGGCCTGTCACGCCGAAGGTCGCGGGTTCGAGCCCCGTCGCTCCCGCCATTTTCCTTTCCGAAAATGGCAGTTATTTTTTGAACGCGCGGCCAGGGCGCGGGCCTTTGGCCCGCCGGCAGGCGCCTGCATTTCCCTTCGAAAACAGCATCTTTTTAAGAATGGTTCGCAACAATTCGTACTGTTTCCACTGCCTTCTTTGCACATGCGCAGTCGGGTGAATTTTCCTGTTTTTCTGCGCCGAATCTTCCTTTAAACCCGCGTTGCGCGAGGGCAGTGCCGGCTTAATACTGCACCCGCGAAATAACACCGGTTCGACCTATTGGGGGCGCTTTTCGCGCTGGGGCACGGACCACGGGGTATGCGTATGGAAGATCTGCTGCTGGAGTATCTGCCGATCCTGATTTTCATCGGGCTGGCAGGCGTTCTGGGCGGGGTTCTGATCCTGGTGCCGCTGATCGTGGCGCCCAGCAAGCCCGACCCGGAAAAACTGTCCGCCTATGAATGCGGCTTCCCCGCCTTCGGCGATGCGCGCATGAAGTTCGACGTGCGTTTCTACCTGGTCGCCATCCTCTTCATCATCTTCGACCTGGAAGTGGCCTTCCTGTTTCCCTGGGCCATTACCCTGGGCACCACCGGCGTCTTCGCCTTCTGGTCCATGATGGCCTTTCTCGGCGTGCTGACCGTCGGTTTCATCTATGAGTGGAAGAAGGGCGCGCTCGAATGGGAGTGATCCTGACACCGCAGGGAGCTGCTGCGCGCGCCGGCGTTGAAGGCGCCGCCGCCTCCATCACCGACAACGATCCCTATTTCAAGGCGCTGCAGGCCGAGATGGCCGACAAAGGCTTTCTGGTCACCAGCTCGGAAGCCCTGGTGAACTGGGCCCGCACTGGCTCCCTGATGTGGATGACCTTCGGCCTGGCCTGCTGCGCCGTCGAGATGATGCAGGCCTCGATGCCGCGCTACGATCTGGAGCGTTTCGGCGTCGCGCCGCGCGCGTCACCGCGCCAGAGCGACGTGATGATCGTCGCCGGCACCCTGACCAACAAGATGGCGCCCGCCTTGCGCAAGGTCTACGACCAGATGCCCGAGCCGCGCTACGTCATCAGCATGGGCAGCTGCGCCAATGGCGGCGGCTATTACCATTATTCCTATGCCGTGGTGCGCGGCTGCGACCGTATCGTGCCGGTGGACATTTATGTCCCGGGCTGCCCGCCCACCGCCGAAGCGCTGGTCTATGGCATCCTGCTGCTGCAGCGGAAAATCCGCCGCACCGGCACTATCGAGCGCTGACATGAGCGATCTGGCGCACCTTGGCGAAAGCATCAAATCGGCGCTGGATAGCGCGGTGACCGGCGTGACGCTGGCGCGGGGCGAACTGACGATTGATGTCGCGGCTGCCGACATTCTCAAGGTCATGGTGCATCTTCACAATGCAGCCGACTTCAAGATTTTGGTGGACCTGTGCGGCAATGACTGGCCGCAGCGCGCCAAGCGTTTCGATGTCGTCTATCACCTGTTGTCGTTGACGAAGAATGTTCGTGTTCGCGTCAAGACGCAGGTGGGGGAGGGCGAAAGTATCGCCTCCATTATCGGCGTCTATCCGGCGGCCGGCTGGTTCGAGCGCGAAGCCTTCGACATGTATGGCGTGCCGTTTGCCGATCATCCTGACATGCGCCGCATCCTCACCGATTACGGTTTCTTCGGTTATCCGCTGCGCAAGGACTTTCCGCTCACCGGTTATGTCGAGCTGCGTTACGACGACGAGCTGAAGCGCGTGGTCTATCAGCCGGTGCAGCTGGTGCAGGAATTCCGCGATTTCGATTTCATGAGCCCTTGGGAAGGCGCACCGCACATTCTTCCCGGCGACGAGAAGGCCGCCATGGCGCCCAATGCATCTTCCGGCGATCCGGGGAAGAAGCCATGAGTACGGTTAGGCTCGACGCCAAAGAGGGTCATCAGTCGGATGATCCGCAGCTGACGATCAATTTCGGGCCACAGCATCCCGCCGCGCATGGCGTGCTGCGCCTGATCCTGGACCTGGACGGCGAGATCGTCACCCGCGTCGATCCCCATATCGGGCTCCTGCATCGCGGCACCGAGAAACTGATCGAGCACAAGACCTATCTGCAGGCGCTGCCCTATTTCGACCGGCTCGATTATGTCGCGCCGATGAACCAGGAGCATGCCTTCTGCCTGGCGATTGAAAAGCTGATCGGCATGGAAGTGCCCAGGCGCGGCCAGTATATCCGCGTGCTGTTCTCGGAAATCGGCCGTTTGCTCAACCATCTGCTCAACGTCACCACCCAGGCGATGGATGTGGGCGCGCTGACCCCGCCGCTATGGGGCTTTGAAGAGCGCGAAAAGCTGATGGTGTTCTACGAGCGTATCTCCGGCAGCCGGATGCATGCCGCTTATTTCCGCGCCGGCGGGGTGCATCAAGACATGCCGCCGGGCCTGGCCGATGACATTCTCAAATTCTGCGACCATTTCGTCACCGTGCTGGACGATATCGAAGGCCTGCTGACCGAAAACCGCATCTTCAAGCAGCGCAATGTCGACATCGGCGTCGTGACCCGCGCCGAAGCTGAAATGTGGGGCATGTCGGGCGTGATGCTGCGCTCCACCGGCGTGAAATGGGACCTACGCCGCAGCCAGCCCTATGAGTGCTACAACGATCTCGATTTCAAGATTCCGATCGGCAAGAACGGCGACAATTACGATCGCTATGTGATGCGCATGGAAGAAATGCGCGAATCTACCAAGATCATGCGCCAGTGCATCGAAAAGATGCCGGCCGGTCCGGTGGTTAGCGCCGACAGTAAAGTGGTGCCGCCCCGCCGCGGCGAAATGAAGATCTCGATGGAAGCCCTGATCCATCACTTCAAGCTCTATACCGAAGGTTTCCATGTGCCGGCGGGCGAGACTTATGCTGCGGTCGAAGCGCCCAAGGGCGAATTCGGCGTCTACCTGGTGGCCGATGGCAGCAACAAGCCCTATCGCTGCAAGATCCGCGCGCCCAGCTTCGTGCACCTGCAGGCGATGGATTACATGTGCAAGGGCCATATGCTGGCCGACGTTTCGGCGATCCTGGGTTCGCTCGACATCGTGTTTGGCGAGGTGGACCGGTGAGCAACGTTACTGTCGCCCAGAAACAGCTCGACGCTTACAACGCCCAGGACCTGGACACTTATGTCTCTTATTTCACTATGGACTGCGTGATCTCGGGCCTGAACGGCACGCCCACCGAAACCAGTCGCGACGCGCTTCATGCGCGTTACGCCAAGGCCTTCGTCCAGTTCCCGCAGAACAAGGCGGAACTGAAAAACCGTATCGCCGTCGGTAACACTGTGGTCGATCACGAACTGGTGATCCGCGCCCCCGGCGGCGAGCAGTTCGAGATCATCGCAATCTACACCTTCAAAGACGGGCTGATCAGCCGCGTCGATTTCGCAAAGTAGGACCATGTCGCTTCGCCGCCTTGCCCCGCCGGATATCCAGCCCGCCAGTTTCGCGTTCAATGGCGAAAATGCGGAATGGGCCAAGGCGGCCATCGCGAAGTATCCGCAAGGCCGTCAGGCCAGCGCGGTGATCTCGCTGCTGTGGCGCGGCCAGGAGCAGGATGGCTGGGTCAGCCATCCCATGGTCGAAAGCATCGCCAGGATGCTGAACATGCCCTTCATCCGGGTGCTGGAAGTGGCGACTTTCTACACCATGTTCAACCTGCAGCCGGTCGGCACCTATCTGGTGCAGGTCTGCACCACGACGCCGTGCTGGCTGCGCGGATCGGATGCTGTGATGGACGCTTGCAAGAAGCATATTCATCCGCACCCGCACACGGTTTCGGTGGACGGCAAGTTCAGCTGGATGGAAGTCGAATGTCTGGGCGCCTGCGTGAATGCGCCGATGCTGCAGATCGGCAGCGACTTCTATGAAGACATTGACGGCCCAATCACCGAACAGATGATCGCCGATCTGCGCGCCGGCAAGGCGCTGAGGCCCGGCCCGCAGAACGCACGCAAATCCTCCGAGCCGGAGGGCGGCGCCACCAGCCTGACCGATGCGGCGCTGTATGATGGCTCCATCATCGGCAAGTACAAGGTTGTCGCGCCGGTGCCGCCGCAGCCCGCCAACACCGATGCGGACGCCAAGAAGCCGACCAAGGCTGCCAGCGACCGTGAATCGCCCAAGCAAAAACCGCCGGGAGCCGCCACCTGATGCTCGCCGACAAGGACCGCATTTTCACCAACTTGTACGGCCTCCACAGCCCCGGTCTGGAAGCTGCGAAGAAGCGCGGCCAGTGGGACAATACTAAGGCCATCCTGGCGCTGGGCCCCGACGGCATCATCGACATCATGAAGAAGTCGGGACTGCGCGGCCGCGGCGGCGCCGGTTTTCCCACCGGACTCAAATGGTCCTTCATGCCGAAAGAAGTGAAGGAGCGTCCGCATTACCTGGTGGTCAATGCCGACGAGTCCGAGCCGGGCACCTGCAAGGATCGCGACATCATGCGTCACGATCCGCATACGCTGGTCGAAGGGTGCCTGGTCGCCAGCTTCGCGATGCGGGCGCACGCCTGTTACATCTATGTGCGCGGAGAATTCATTCGCGAGCGCGAGGCGATGCAGCACGCCGTCGATGAGGCCTATGCCGCAAAGCTGATCGGTAAGAACAATATCCATGGCTGGGATTTCGACCTTTACGTCCATCACGGGGCAGGGGCCTATATCTGCGGCGAGGAAACTGCGCTGCTGGAATCGCTCGAAGGCAAAAAGGGCCAGCCGCGCCTGAAGCCGCCATTCCCGGCCAATGTTGGCCTTTATGGCTGTCCCACCACCGTCAACAATGTCGAGAGCATTGCGGTGGCGCCGACCATCCTGCGCCGTGGCGGCGACTGGTTCGCCGGCATCGGTCGGCCCAACAATACCGGCACCAAGGTGTTCTGCATCTCGGGCCATGTGAACAAACCCTGCAATGTCGAAGAGGAAATGGGCATTCCGCTGCGCGAGCTGATCGAGCGTCATGCCGGCGGCGTGCGCGGCGGCTGGGACAATTTGCTGGCTGTAATTCCGGGCGGCGCCTCGGTGCCCCTGCTGCCCAAGGCCACCTGCGACGACATCCTGATGGATTTCGACAGTTTGAAAGCAGCGCAGACGGGCCTTGGCACCGCCGCCGTGATCGTGATGGACAAGTCCACCGACGTGATCAAGGCGATCCAGCGGCTGGCCTATTTCTACAAGCATGAAAGCTGCGGCCAGTGCACGCCCTGCCGCGAAGGCACCGGCTGGATGTGGCGGGTGATGACACGCATGGTGAAGGGCGATGCCCAGGTGTCCGAGATCGACCTGCTGCAGGAAGTCAGCAAGGAAATTGAAGGCCACACCATCTGCGCCCTGGGCGACGCGGCGGCTTGGCCGATCCAGGGACTGATCCGGCACTTCCGCCCCGAAATCGAAAAACGCATCGCCGACTTTTCCCGACTGGCAGCGGAGTAAGCCATGGCCGCGCGCAAGCTGATCGTTGACGGCAAGGAAGTCGAAGCGGAAGAAAACCTGACCCTGCTGCAGGCCTGTGAGCAGGCCGGCGCGGAGATTCCGCGCTTCTGCTATCACGAGCGCCTGTCGGTGGCGGGCAATTGCCGCATGTGCCTGGTGGAATGGGTCGGCGCGCCCAAGCCGCAAGCCAGCTGCGCCTTGCAGGTCAAGGACATCTTTCCCAACAAGGACGGCACGCCCGCCAAGATCAACACGACTTCGCCGTATGCGCGCAAGGCCCGCGAAGGCGTGATGGAATTCCTGCTGATCAATCATCCGCTGGATTGCCCGATCTGCGACCAGGGCGGCGAGTGCGACCTGCAGGACCAGGCGATGGGCTATGGCCGCGCCGCCTTCCACCGCTTCAACGAGAACAAGCGCGCCGTCGAAGACAAGTATATGGGCCCGCTAGTTGCGACCATCATGACCCGCTGCATCCAGTGCACCCGCTGCGTGCGCTTTGCCACCGAAGTCGCTGGCGTGCCCGACCTGGGCGCGACGGGGCGCGGCGAGGACATGGAAATCACCACCTATCTGGAGAAGGCGTTCGCGTCTGAACTGTCCGGCAATGTGGTGGACCTGTGCCCGGTGGGCGCGTTGACGTCTAAGCCCTATGCCTTCAACGCCCGCCCTTGGGAGCTGCGCAAGACCGAAAGCGTCGACGTGATGGATGCGCAGGGCTGCAACATCCGGGTCGACACGCGCGGCCCGCAGGTGATGCGGGTGCTGCCGCGCCTGAACGAAGAGATCAATGAGGAATGGATTTCTGACAAGACGCGTCATGCCTGTGACGGGCTTTCGCGCCAGCGTCTCGACCGGCCCTATATCCGCGTCGGCGGCAAGCTGAAGCCCGCAAGCTGGGCCGAAGCCTTTGCCGCCATCGCCGCCAAGGTGAAGGACACGGTGCCGGACCGCATGGCCGCCATTGTCGGCGATCTGGCCGCGGCCGAAGAGATCAAGGCGCTGAAGGACCTGATGGGCGCCCTGCGTGTCTCCAATATCGATTGCCGCCAGGATGGCGCGAAAATCGCGGCCAATTCTTCCGGCCAAAAGATCCCGCGCCAGACCTATCTGTTCAATTCCACCATTGCGGGCGTGGAAGCTGCCGACGCCATCCTGCTGGTGGGCGCCAATCCGCGCTGGGACGCGCCGGTGCTGAACGCCCGCATCCGCAAGGCCTGGCTGGCCAGCGGCGTGAAGATCGCCAATATCGGCCCGGCGGTGGACCTGACCTATCCGGCCGAGCAACTGGGCACTGATATTGCGGTGCTGGAGCAGATCGCCAGCGGCAGCCATGATTTCGCGAAAATCCTGGGCGATGCCAAGCGTCCCATGATCGTGCTGGGCGCTGGTGCGCTCACCCGCAAGGATGGCGCCGTCATCCTGAAACTGGCCGCCAAGATCGCCGGCGATACCGGCATGATCGGTCCGGCCGGACCCCACGCCGAAGGCGGCTGGAACGGCTTCAACATTCTGCACACCGCCGCGTCGCGCGTGGCGGCGCTCGACCTGGGTTTTCTGCCCGGCGCAAATGGCCGCGATGTCGCTGGCATCGTCGACGGCGCACAGAAGGGTGAGATCGACTTTATATACCTGCTGGGCGCGGACGAGCTCGATGTCGCCCATCTGGGCCGCGCCTTCATCGTCTATCAGGGCAGCCACGGCGATGCCGGGGCGCATCATGCCGATGTGGTTCTGCCAGGCGCCGCCTATACCGAAAAAGACGGCCTCTATGCCAATTTCGAGGGCAGGGTGCAGCGCGCCCGCCGCGCCACCTTCCCGCCGGGCGAGGCCAAGGAAGACTGGGCCATCCTGCGGGCGCTGTCCGAGGTTCTGGGCGTAAAGCTGCCCTATGACGACCGCGCCACGCTGATCGCCGCGCTCGAAAAGGATGTGACGCATTTCGCCACGCTCAATGACTCGCCGGTCCATTCCGACACCGCGGCCACGACCTGGGGCGGGATCGGCGAAAGCGGTGCGCTGGAGCATGCGCCGGTCACTGCCGCGATCACCGATTTCTATCTGACCAACCCGGTTGCGCGGGCCAGCGAGACCATGGCGCTATGCAGCCGCGAGTTCGTCTCCGGCTCCACGAAGATGGCGGCGGAATAATGCTTTTCACCGATCTCTTTGCCGGCCTGGGCATGAACCACTCCTTCGCGTGGTTCCTCAGCCAGTTCCTGTCGATCCTGATCTTCGACGTGGTGCTGCTGGTGATGATCGCCTATCTGCTGCTGGCCGACCGCAAGATCTGGGCGGCGGTGCAGATGCGGCGCGGTCCCAATGTGGTGGGTCCCTTCGGCCTGCTGCAGACCTTCGCCGACCTGACCAAGTTCCTGCTCAAGGAAGTGATCATCCCGGCGGGCTCCAACAAGGTCGTCTTCATGCTGGCCCCGCTGGTCACCGTGACCCTGGCCTTTGCCGGCTGGGCGGTGGTGCCGCTGGACAAGGGCTGGGTGGTGGCCGATATCAATGTCGGCATTCTGTACCTGTTCGCGATGTCGTCGCTGGGCGTCTATGGCATCATCATGGCGGGCTGGGCCTCGAACTCGAAGTACCCCTTCCTTTCGGCGCTGCGCGCTGCGGCCCAGATGGTGTCGTATGAAGTCTCCATCGGCTTTGTCATCATCACCGTGCTGTTGTTCGCGGGTTCCTTGAACCTGTCCAAGATCGTTGAAGCACAGCAAAATCACTGGTTCGTTTTCACTATCCTGTTCCCCATGCTGCCGATCTTCTTCGTCTCGGCGCTGGCGGAAACCAACCGCCCGCCCTTCGACCTGGTCGAAGCGGAAAGCGAACTGGTGGCAGGCTTCTTCGTGGAATATTCCTCGACCCCGTTCCTGCTGTTCTTCCTGGGCGAGTATCTGTCCATCGTCCTGATGTGCGCGATGTGCTCGATCCTGTTCCTGGGCGGCTGGCTGCCGCCGCTGGATATCTGGCCCCTCAACGCCGTGCCTGGGATTCTTTGGTTCCTGCTGAAAATCTGTTTCTTCTTCTTTATGTTCGCGATGGTGAAGGCCATGGTGCCGCGCTACCGCTATGACCAGTTGATGCGTCTGGGCTGGAAGGTGTTCCTGCCGACGTCGCTTTTGTGGGTGGTGGTGACGGCGGCCTGGGTCCTCGTCTTCCGTCAGCCCGCGTGAGGCATTTATGAACTTCGACCGTACCGCGCGTCAGATTTTCTTCTGGGAGTTCATCCAGAGCTTCATCCTGACCATGCGCTATTTCTTCGCCCCCAAGGCGACCCTGAACTATCCTTTCGAGAAGGGGCCGCTGAGCCCGCGCTTTCGCGGCGAACATGCGCTGCGCCGCTATGCCAATGGCGAAGAACGCTGCATCGCCTGCAAATTGTGCGAGGCGATCTGCCCGGCCCAGGCCATCACCATCGAGGCGGAACCGCGCGAAGACGGTTCGCGCCGCACCACCCGCTATGACATCGACATGGTGAAGTGCATCTATTGCGGCTTCTGCCAGGAAGCCTGCCCGGTGGACGCGATCGTGGAAGGGCCGAATTTCGAGTTCTCCACCGAGACGCGCGAAGAACTTTACTACGACAAGAACCGGCTGCTCGCGAATGGCGACCGCTGGGAACGCGAAATTGCCCGTAATCTGGAACTGGACGCGCCTTATCGTTAGGCGCAGGAAAACGAATGTTTGAAGCGATAGCCTTCTACTTCTTCTCGGCGATCCTGATCGCCAGCGCGGTCATGGTCATTGCCGCGCGCAACCCCGTGCATTCCGTGCTGTTCCTGATCCTGGCCTTTTTCAATGCCGCCGGCCTGTTCGTGCTGCTGGGGGCGGAGTTCTTGGCGATGATCCTGATTGTGGTCTATGTCGGCGCCGTCGCCGTGCTGTTCCTGTTCGTGGTGATGATGCTGGACATCGATTTCGCCGAACTGAAGCGTGGCAGCCTGCAATATCTGCCCTTCGGCGCGCTGATCGGACTGATCCTGGTGGCCGAGCTGGTGATGGCGGGCAGCGCCTGGGTGCTCAAGCCCGTCGCCCAATCGGCGATGGCCAGTGCCACGCCGGCCGGCATCACCAATACCGAGGCGCTGGGGCGCATCCTCTATACAGACTACATCTACTACTTCCAGATCGCTGGGCTGGTGCTGCTGGTGGCGATGATCGGCGCCATCGTTCTGACCCTGCGTTCGCGCCCCGGCGTGCGCCGCCAGGTGATCTCCGTCCAGAATGCGCGCACCGCCGCCATGGCGGTGGACATGCATGATCTCAAGCCGGGCCAAGGGTCAGAGGGGGGCGTATAATGGTTATCGGTCTCACCCAATATCTCACCGTTGCGGCCATCCTGTTCACCATCGGGGTAATGGGCATTTTCCTCAACCGCAAGAACATCATCATCATCCTGATGTCGGTGGAGCTGATCCTGCTGGCGGTGAACATCAATTTTGTCGCCTTCTCGGTCTATCTGGGCGATCTGGTGGGCCAGGTCTTTGCGCTGTTCGTGTTGACCGTCGCCGCCGCCGAGGCCGCCATCGGGCTGGCCATTCTGGTCGTCTATTTCCGCAACCGCGGCACCATCGCGGTTGAGGACGTCAATATGATGAAGGGCTAGCATGTACGCCGCCATCGTCTTCCTGCCGCTTCTGGGCTCCGTGATCGCGGGCCTGTTCGGGCGCGTCATCGGCGCCCGCGCCAGCGAACTTGTCACCACCGGACTATTGTTCGTGTCCGCGGCGCTGTCGGTCGTGGCTTTCACCCAGGTCGCGCTGGGCGGCGGTGAAACCCAGATCATTCCGATCCTGTCCTGGATTCATTCCGGCAGCTTCGTAGCCGACTGGATGGTGCGTGTCGATACGATCACGGCGGTGATGCTGGTGGTGGTGACCGGCGTGTCGTCGCTGGTGCACCTCTATTCCTTCGGTTACATGGCGGACGATCCGCACCGGGCGCGTTTCTTCTCGTACCTGTCGCTGTTCACCTTCGCCATGCTGATGCTGGTGACGGCCAACAACTTCCTGCAGCTGTTCTTCGGCTGGGAAGGCGTAGGCCTGGCCTCATACTTGCTGATCGGCTTCTGGCACACCCGGCCCTCGGCCAATGCCGCCGCCATGAAAGCCTTCATCGTCAACCGCGTCGGCGATTTCGGATTCGCGCTGGGCATCTTCGGCATCTGGGCGGTGTTCGGTACCCTGGACTTTGACGAGGTCTTTGCCGCCGCCCCGTCCATGGTCGGCAGGACCTTCGAATTCGCCGGCTTCTACCCCGACATCCTCACCACGCTCTGCCTGCTGCTGTTCGTCGGCGCGATGGGCAAGTCGGCCCAGCTGGGCCTGCACACCTGGCTGCCGGACGCGATGGAAGGCCCGACCCCCGTCTCGGCCCTGATCCATGCCGCCACCATGGTGACGGCGGGCGTGTTCCTGGTCTGCCGCTGCTCACCCATGTTCCAGCTGGCGCCCACGGCGCTGGCCTTCGTGACCATTGTCGGCGCCACCACCGCCTTCTTCGCCGCGACGGTCGGTCTGTTCCAGAACGACATCAAGCGGGTGATCGCCTATTCCACCTGTAGCCAGCTGGGTTACATGTTCGCCGCCGCCGGCGTGATGGCCTACAACGCCGCCATGTTCCACCTGTTCACGCACGCCTTCTTCAAGGCGCTGCTGTTCCTGGGTGCCGGCTCGGTGATCCATGCGATGCATCACGAGCAGGAAATGCGCAAGATGGGCGGCCTCTACAAGGCCATTCCCTTCACCTGGGCCATGATGCTGATCGGAAACCTGGCGCTGACCGGTGTCGGAATCCCGCTGCTACATATTGGCTTTGCCGGCTTCTATTCCAAGGATGCGATCATCAATTCGGCCTTCGCAGCCCATAGCGGTGTTGGCTCCTACGCCTTCACCCTGCTGCTGCTCGCCGCCGGCATGACCAGCTTCTATGCCTGGCGCCAGTTCCTGATGACCTTCCACGGTCCCTATCGCGGTGATGCCCATGTCGATCACGGCCATCAGCCGGCGGACGATCACGCCCATGACGAGCCGTTGGAAAACGATCATGGTCACCATCACGCTCCCAAGCTCAGCGAAGTGCATGAAGCGCCGCTGGTGATGCTGGTGCCGCTGGGCATCCTGGCGCTGGGTGCGCTGTTCGCGGGTGCCGGATTCTTCCATGCCTTCCTGGGCGAGGGCGCCCACGAATTCTGGCGTCATTCGCTGGTGGTGGTCGAGGGCCATGAAGGCCATCTGCCGCTGTGGGTGGAGTTCGGGCCGCTGGTGGTCACCGCCATCGGCTTCCTGATCGCCTATTACTATTACATCCTGCATCCTGAAGTCGCGGCGCGGATGCAGGCAAAACAGGGCCTGCTGTACCTGTTCTTCTACAACAAGTGGTATTTCGACGAGCTGTATGATTTTCTGTTCGTCCGTCCGGCGCGGCGGTTCGGCCGTTTCCTGTGGAAGCGCGGCGACGGCACGGTGATCGACGGGCTGGGTCCCGACGGCATCGCCGCCCGGGTGCTGGACGCGACGCGCGGCGCGGTCCGGCTGCAGACCGGCTATGTCTATCACTATGCGCTGGCGATGCTGCTGGGCGTGGTCGGGCTGGCGACCTGGTTCATGATTTCGGGAGGCGCGCCATGAGCCTGCCCATTCTCTCTCTTTGCACCTTCGTGCCCCTGCTGGGCGCGCTGGCCATTCTGGTGGTGCCCAAGGCGCAAAGCGCGCGCTGGATCGCGCTGGGCACGACGGTAGTCGTCTTCGCCCTGTCGCTTTTGATATGGGCCAATTTCGACAATTCCAATCCCGGCTTCCAGCTGGTCGAAAAGCTGGACTGGCTGGGCGGCGGCATCTCTTATCATATGGGCGTGGACGGCATTTCGATGCTGTTCGTGGTGCTGACGGCGGGGCTGATGCCGTTCTGTATCCTGGCCAGCTGGGAATCCATCGAGACCCGCGTCGCCGAATATATGGTCGCTTTTCTGGTGCTGGAAACCATGATGATCGGCGTGTTCTGCGCGCTGGATCTGGTGCTGTTCTATGTGCTGTTCGAGGGCGGCCTGATCCCGATGTTCCTGATCATCGGCGTGTGGGGCGGCAAGCGGCGCGTCTATGCCAGCTTCAAGTTCTTCCTCTACACCTTTATCGGCTCGGTGCTGATGCTGCTCGCGATCATGAGCATGTACTGGTACACGGGCACCACCGACATCGTGGCGCTGCTGGAGAATCCGAACTTCCCGCCCCATATGCAGACCTGGTTGTGGCTGGCCTTCTTCGCTAGCTTCGCGGTCAAGATGCCGATGTGGCCGGTCCATACCTGGCTGCCGGATGCCCATGTCGAAGCTCCCACCGCAGGCTCCGTCATCCTGGCGGGCATCCTGTTGAAGATGGGCGGTTACGGCTTCCTGTGCTTCTCGCTGCCGATGTTCCCCTCGGCCACCGAGATGTTCGCGCCGCTGGTCTTTTCCATGTCGCTCATCGCCATCATCTACACCTCGCTGGTGGCGCTGGCGCAGGAGGACATGAAGAAGCTGATCGCTTACTCGTCTGTCGCCCATATGGGCTTCGTCACCATGGGTATCTTCACCGTCAACCATCAGGGCATCGAGGGCGGCATCTTCCAGATGCTCAGTCACGGCGTGGTGTCGGGCGCACTGTTCCTCTGTGTCGGCGTGGTTTACGACCGCATCCACACCCGCGAGATCGCCGCCTATGGCGGGCTGGTCAACCGCATGCCGCTCTATGCCGCCTTTTTCATGGTCTTTACGCTGGCCAATGTCGGCATGCCGGGCACCAGCGGCTTCATCGGCGAATTCCTCACCATGCTGGGTGCCTTCCTGCACAATAGCTGGCTGGCGATCTTCTCGGCGACCGGCGTGATCCTGTCGGCGGCCTATGCGTTGTTCCTCTACCGCCGCATCATCTTCGGGGCGCTGGTCAAGCCGTCGCTCAAGACCATCCAGGACCTGACGCCGCGGGAAATTGCCCTGCTGGCGCCGCTGGTGATTATCACCATCGGGCTGGGCATCTATCCCAAGCCGGTGTTCGACGTCACCACGCCCGCCGTGGCCAAGCTGATCAACGACAACAAGACCGCGTTGGCGATGGATAAGGCTGGCGGCAAAGTCGCTATCGTGCAGAAGGAAGCCGCACAGTGAACCTCTGCGCCGACCTTATGGTCCTGCTTCCCGAACTGATCCTGGCGATCGGCGCCATGGCGCTGCTGCTGGCGGGTGCTATCGGCGGTGAAAAGACCGCGCCGCTGATCAGCTGGGGTGCCATCGCGCTGTTGCTCGCCGCCGGTCTCGCCTGCGTGATAGGGCCGGAACAGGCCACCGCCTTCCACAATGCCTTTGTCTCCGACGGTTTTTCGCGTTTCGCCAAGCTGCTGATCCTGGTCGGCGCGGCGCTGAGCATCCTGCTGGCGGAGGAGTATTTCGCGCGCCTTAACCTGTCGCGCTTTGAACTGCCTGTCCTGATGGTGCTCGCGACCCTGGGCATGATGCTGATGGTGTCGTCTGCCAGCTTCCTGTCGCTTTATATGGGACTGGAGCTGCAATCCCTGGCGTTGTACGTGCTGGCCTCCTTCAACCGCGACAACCTGCGGTCCACCGAAGCGGGCCTGAAATATTTCGTCCTGGGAGCGCTGTCGTCGGGCATGCTGCTATACGGCATCTCGCTGATCTACGGCTTTACCGGTTCTACCGAGTTCGCCGCCATTGCTTCTGTTACCGCCGCCAGTGGCGCGGGCCTTGGCGTGATCTTCGGTCTTGTCTTCCTGATCGCGGGACTCGCCTTCAAGGTCTCCGCCGTGCCGTTCCATATGTGGACGCCCGACGTTTACGAAGGCGCGCCCACCCCGGTCACTGCCTATTTCGCCACCGCCGCCAAGGTGGCGGCGCTGTGCCTGTTCCTGCGCGCCATCCTCATTCCGTTCCCCGACCTGATCCATCAGTGGCGCCAGATCATCATCTTCATCTCGGTCCTCAGCATGGTGCTGGGCGCCGTCGCTGCCATAGGCCAGACCAACATCAAGCGCCTGATGGCCTACAGCTCCATCGGCCATATGGGCTATGCACTGTTGGGCCTGGCGGCGGGCACCACCCTGGGCGTGCGCGGTGTGTTGATCTATCTGGCGGTCTATGTCGCCACCAATATCGGTGTCTTTGCCTGTATCCAGGCGATGCGGCGCGACGGCAAGGCGGTGGAGAATATTTCCGACCTGGCGGGCCTGGCGCGCACCGACCTGAAACTGGCGCTGCTCTTCTCGATGCTGTTCCTCAGCCTGGCGGGCCTGCCGCCGCTGGCCGGTTTTGTCGCCAAATTCTACATCTTCCTGTCAGCAATCGAGGCCGGGCTGATCTGGCCGTCGGTGATCGGCGTGCTGGCCAGCAGTGTGGGCCTTGTCTATTACCTGCGCCTGACCGCCATCATGTTCTTCAATGAACCTGCGCCGGCGCTGGACAAGGGCAGGGCGTTCGGCTCGACCGCGATTATGCTGGTCTCGGGCGCGGTGACCCTGGTGCTGCTGGTCGCGCCGTCGCCCCTGATCAATGCCGCCGACGCGGCCGCCCGCTCCCTGTTTCCTTGATGACCATCTGGCCGCAAGGCTATGCGCTGGCGCGGCATGTCGAACTGGATTCGACCAACAGCGAAGCCTGCCGCCTGGCGCAAGCGGGCGAGCGCGGCCCGCTCTGGATCATGACGGAGCGCCAGAGCGCCGGGCGCGGGCGGCGCGGCCGCAGCTGGGAAACACTAAGCGGTAACCTGGCGGCCACCCTGTTGCTGCGCCCGAGTGTGCCGCGTGAGGCCACAGCGCAATTATCCTTTGCCGCCGCTTTGGCGGTGGCCGATGTGGCGGCGTATTTCGCGCCCGCCACGGCGATCACGGTCAAATGGCCCAACGATGTGCTGGCCGACGGCAAGAAACTGGCGGGCATCCTGCTGGAATCCGGTCCTGATTGGCTGGCGGTGGGTATCGGCATCAATTTGGCCGCCGCGCCCGCGAATACAGAGTTTCCCGCCACGGCGCTGGCGAAATTTGTAGAGCCGCCGTCGCCGGATGACGCCTTGGCCCTGCTCGCCGCGCGCTTCGCCCACTGGTATGATGCTTGGATGAGCGGTGGTTTTGAGACATTGCGCGCGGCCTGGCTGGCACGGGCCGGCGGGCTGGGCCTTCCCATCCGCGCCCGCCTGCCGCATGAAACCCGCCATGGCGTGTTCGAAGGCATTGACGGCAACGGCGCACTTTTGCTGAACGAGCAGGGCAAGGTCACCACCATCGCGGCGGGCGAGGTGTTTTTCTGATGCTGCTCGCCATCGACGCCGGCAACACCAATATCGTCTTCGCGCTGTATGACGGCGACAAGATGCGCGCCCAGTGGCGCGCGGTCACCCAGGTGTCGCGCACCGCCGACGAGTATGCCGTCTGGCTCAGCCAGTTGCTGGCGCTGGAAAGCCTGTCTTTTGCCGACCTCAAGGAAGCCATCATCGCCACGGTGGTGCCGGCGGCGCTGTTCGACCTTCGCGCCTTGTGCAGCAACTATCTCAAATGCGAGCCCATGATCGTCGGTGATCCGGCGCTGGACATGGGCATGAAAGCCAATGTCGACCGGCCGCAATCGGTGGGCGCCGACCGGCTGTGCAACACGGTGGCGGCCCATGCCAGCTATCGTGGCGCGGTGATCGTGGTGGATTTCGGCACCGCCACTAATTTCGACATCGTGGCCGAGAATGGCGATTTCGACGGCAGCGTGATCGCGCCGGGCGCCAACCTGTCCATCGAGGCGCTGCACCAGGCTGCCGCGCTGCTGCCGCGCGTCACCATCCAGCGGGCGCAGACGGTGATCGGGCGTGACACGGTGCCCAGCATGCAGTCGGGCGTCTATTGGGGCTATGTCGGACTGATCGACGGACTGATCAGCCGCATCAAGGCCGAATACGGCAAGCCCATGACGGTGGTGGCGACCGGCGGGCTGGCCAACCTGTTCCGCCCCGACATTCCCGCCATCGAACACATCGATCCGGACCTGACCATGCGCGGGTTGATGCTGATCCACGCCCGCAACGTCCCAAAAAACAACAGAGCATAATGGATCGCTTCGCACCGCAGGACGAGCTGGTTTTCCTGCCCCTGGGCGGGTCGGGCGAGATCGGCATGAATTTCAATGCCTATGGCTTCGGTCCGCCGGACGATCGCCAATGGATCATTGTGGATTGCGGCGTGCTGTTCGGCCGCGAAGGCAATACGCCGGGCGTGGACATGCTGATGCCCGATGCCCGCTTCCTGGCGGAGCAGGCTGAGAATATCCTGGGCATCATCGCCACCCATGCCCATGAGGATCATATCGGCGCCATCGCGCCCCTGTGGCCGTCGCTGCGCTGCCCGATCTATGCCACACCGTTCACCGCGCGGCTGATCACCGGCAAGCTGGACGAAGCCGGCCTGTCGTCGAAAGTCCATGTCAAGGAAGTGCCGGTCGGCGGCAGTCTGACCCTGGGACCGTTCACCCTGGATTTCATTTCCATCACCCATTCCATCCTGGAGCCTAACCTGCTGGCGATCCGCACGCCCCTGGGCGTGGTGGCCCATACCGGCGACTGGAAGATCGATCCCAATCCCATGCTGGGCGAGGCGACGGACACCGCCGCACTGGAAAAACTGGGCGATGAGGGCGTGCTGGCGCTGGTCTGCGATTCCACCAATGCGCTGGTGTCGGGCAGCTCAGGTTCGGAAAGCAAGGTGCGCGAAAGCCTGATCGAACTGATAGGCACCTTGAAGGGCCGGGTGGCGGTGACGGGCTTTGCCTCCAATGTGGCGCGGCTGGACACGGTGGCCCGCGCCGCCAAGGCGCATGGCCGCCGTGTGGCGCTGGTCGGCCGCTCAATGCAGAAGATGGTGAGCGCGGCGCGCGAGACCGGTTATCTGAAAGACTTCCCGACCGTGCTGGACGAAACCGAGGTGGCCGACATGCCGGCGCACAAGATCCTGTATCTGTGCACCGGCAGCCAGGGCGAGCCGCGCGCGGCCCTGGCCCGCATCGCCGCCGACAAGCATCCCCATGTCCACCTCACCGAAGGCGACACGGTGATCTTTTCCAGCCGCGTCATTCCCGGTAATGAACTCGCCATCGGAGAAATGCAGAACAGCCTGGCGGCGCGCGGCATCGTGCTGCTGACGGCGGAAGACCATTTCGTGCATGTCAGCGGCCATCCCTGCCGCGACGAGCTGGCCCAGATGTACCGCTGGATACGGCCCAAGCTGGCGCTGCCGGTGCATGGCGAGATGCGCCACCAGGTGGCGCATGCCAAGCTGGCGCGCGAACTGCAGGTGCCGCAGGCCATGGTGCCCGAGAATGGCCAGATGTTCCGCCTGGCGCCGGGCCGCCCTGAACTGATCGACGAAGTGCCGGCGGGCCGTATTCACATGGATGGGCGCATTCTGATCGCGGAAGGCGAGGGCCTGTGCAAGGACCGCCGCGCCATGGCCTATGCCGGATTGCTGGTGGTGTCGCTGGTGGTGGATCACAAGGGCAGGGTCGCCGCCGATCCCGTGGTGCTGGGCGAAGGCATGCCCGACGCGGTCGAGGAAGCGGTGCTGAAGGCGGTGGAAGGCACCATCGCCCGCAACAAGGGCAGCGACCCGGACAATCTGGCGGAAAATATCCGCCGCGCCGCCCGCCGCGCCGCCCATGATGCCTGGGGCAAGAAACCCCTGACACGGGTACTGGTGGCGGAGATATAGATGACCATCGCAGACGGCCTGCACTATGTCGTGATTTTCAGCGCCTATGTGGTGATCTGGTTCATCACCCTGTTCTGTCTGCTGCCCATCGGCATGAGCGGGCCGATGGACCCGGAAACCGGCGCGCCGCTCAATCCCATGCTGAAGAAGAAGATGATCTGGGCGAGCGGCATCGCGGCGGTGGTGTGGGCGGTGTTCTACGCCCTTATCGGTTTTGGATGGCTAGAGCTTTAAGGCAGGAGGCCTGAATTGCGGGGCGGAGTCATTACCTACCTGAATATGTGCCAAACCGAAGGCACGAGTCTTCAGCGTGGGATGAATTTTCGACTTCGGGGCAGACGTTCAATTTTCCTTATGTCGACTCGTCCTAACGCTCCCTACCGTGATCGCGTCGAGGATGAGGGCATGACCTTGATTTACGAAGGTGTCGCCAACGGCATCTCGGCCAAGCTGCATCCGTCGTCGATCCCGCCCAACATCTACAGCAGCGATGACGGGGAGTGGGAAAGCTATGCCACCCCGGCGCGCGACAGCCGGCTGAAGGCCGGCTTTGTCGCTTTCCGGCGCGACCTGGCGCGGATGATCGGGCTGTGGCTGAACCGCGATCCGCGCATCGTCTATGACGGACAGGATCTGAAAACCGACCTGCTGCGGACCTATGACCAGCAGAGCCAGGGCTGCACCATCACCTATCTGTCCAGCGACAAGCGCCCGGTGCCGCTGACCTTCGACGACATGTCCCGCCGCCTGTTCGCCATGTCCTTCGATCCCTATCACTGTGTCGAGCTGCGCTGGGGCGATGACAGCCAGGCTTGCCCCGACCAGCAGGGCAAGCGCCGCTGGTATGCGGTCCAGGCCCAGATGCGCGGGCAAGTGGATCGCAAGACCGGAGTGACAGCCGGGCCGCAGGATGTGGATATTCGCGGGCTGATTGCACAAATGCCGGGCCGCGCGCCCTGGGTGCAGCGCATGCCGGGGTCCGCCAGCGACCGGCGCGCGCTGCAATAACGATGTGGCGCATTTTAGGACGCTTCTTAAAGCGATGGTAACCGCCACACCCTAGCGTCGTATCAAAGAGAGCCGACGACGATTTGGGGACGGGACGATGTTTCAGGACAGCTGGGGTCTATGCGAAGCGCGCCATCCCAAGAAGTGGATTTTCCACCCCCGCAAGCGTTCGGTCATGGGCCCGTTGCTGACCGTGATGGCCGCCATTGTCATGGTGTTCGAAGCGGTCAGCCGCCTCTAGGTCGGAATTCATCAGGCAAAACCACTTGTTGTCATGCCCGCGAAAGCGGGCATCCATGGTTGATTTCACACTGGCGGTGAAATGGATTCCCGCTGGAGTTTATACTCCGGCCGCGCTTTGCGCGGACCGGGGTACGGGAATGACATTTAACTTGATGCGGTTCGATCAGTAAGCGCGGGCAATCAGGATTTCTTCAACCCCCGGCGCGCCCGTGAACAGGCAGGGCGCGAAACTGTCCGGCTGCTGCAGCGGCGCGTTGCGCACTGTCAGCTTGAGGGTCTTGAGTTTGGCATCCACCTTGTCCAGTTCCGCACCAGTCGGCTTGGACCATGAGACGCGCAGCCAGCCCTTGAACTCTTCATCGCTGCCGGAGAAATAGCTTTCCACCCCGGCCCAGTCGGTGACGCCGCTCTTGATGTTGGCATCCAGCCGCGCCTTGGCTTCGGCATAAAGGCCGTGCTGGATTTCGGCCAGCAGCTGCACCGCCTTCTCCTCGATGAATTCCTGCTTGCCCACGGCGTTGGATTTGACCTTGTCGCCGTCACGCAAGGCGTCGCGCCGCATATAGGTGATGTTGCCGCCGGCGGCATCGCGCGGGCCGATCTCGATGATGATGGGGGCGCCGCGCCTTACCCAGTTCCAGCGCTTTTCCGCCGACTTGATCTTCTTGAGGTCCAGCAGAACCCGCAGCCGCTGGCCGAAGGCGCTGAGCTTGCTCAGCGCCTCGACCAGGCTTTCGCAATAGGCCAGAACTTCGGCGTCTTCGGGCTTGTCGCGCAGCATCGGCACGACCACGATCTGGCGCGGCGCGATGGCGGGCGGCAGGCGCAAGCCATCATCATCGCCGTGCGTCATGATCACGCCGCCGATCAGGCGGGTGGAGACACCCCAGCTGGTGGTGTTGCACAGCGACAGGGCGCCGGCTTCATCCTGGAACTTGATGCTCTGCGCTTCGGCAAAGTGCGTGCCCAGGAAATGCGAGGTGCCGGCCTGCAGGGCCTTGCCGTCCTGCATCATGGCTTCGATGGAATAGGTGTTCACCGCGCCGGGGAAACGTTCATTTTCCGGCTTCTCGCCCGCGATCACCGGCATGGCCAGAATGTCTTCGGCGAAGGTGCGATAGACTTCCAGCATCTTCTTCGTTTCTTCCACCGCTTCTGCCTCGCTGGCATGGGCGGTATGGCCTTCCTGCCAGAGGAATTCGGTGGTGCGCAGGAACAGGCGCGGGCGCATTTCCCAGCGCACCACATTGGCCCACTGGTTGATCAGCAGCGGCAGGTCGCGATGGCTCTTGATCCAGCGCGCAAAGGCGTCGCCGATGATGGTTTCTGAGGTGGGGCGCACCACCAGCGGCTCTTCCAGCTTCGCATCCGGATCGGGCTGCAGCTTGCCGTCGATCATCTTCAGGCGATGATGGGTGACAATCGCCATTTCCTTGGCGAAGCCTTCGACATGCTCGGCCTCCTTGGCGATGAAGGAGAGCGGGATGAACATGGGGAAGTAGCAATTCTCGTGGCCGGTCGCCTTGATGCGGTGGTCCAGCTCCTGCTGGATCTGTTCCCACACGCCATAGCCCCAGGGCTTTATCACCATCGCGCCGCGCACCGGCGAGCTTTCGGCCATGTCGGCGTCGCGCACCACCGCCTGGTACCAGTCGGCAAACCGGCTGCGGTTTATGTCCAGGGCGCGCTGCATCGAAGGCTCCAAAAGCGGCAAAGTTCCGCGCCCCTCTTAGCGCGGGGCGGGTGGCCTGAACAGGATATAAGTCGCCAGCCCGCTCAGGCCGAACAGGCACATCAGGGCGGTCATCGGCACCGGCGTCCGGGCGTTGAAGGCCCCCATCAGCAGCGAGGCGAGAAAGCCGCCACCGTGCATAACAATGCCGATCAGGGCCGAGGTCATGCCGGCGGCATGTCCGAAATGCTGCATGGTCAGTCCCGCCGCGGTAGCGTTGATCGAGCCAATCATGGCGCAATAGACGAAGATCCATGGTATCAGTCCCACCAGCCCGCCCCAGCCGGTCAAGCCGAACAACAACCCCAGACATGCGGCGGTGGCGTTGGCGGCCAGCGCGGCCAAGAACAGCGGCTCACCGGGATGGTTTTTCAGCCAGCGGGCGGAGCTCTGGCTGAAGATGATCAACCCGATGCCGTTCAGTACAAAGGTGAAGCCGAAATATTCCGGCGCCACATGAAACATGCCGATCACCACATTCGGCCAGCCGGTCAGGAAAACGTAGAGGCCCGCGCCGGTGAAGGTGGCGGGAACGATCAGGCGGTAGAAACGCCGGTCGCGCGCGATCGCCCAGTAATCGGCCAACACATGCAAGGGGTGCAGTCGGCGGTCGGAGCCGGGATGGCTCTCGGGCAGCCGCCACCACACCAGGCCCCATGTGAGCAACGCGGCGCCCGCCTGAATCCAGAACAGGCTGCGCCAGCCGGTGAGCGGCAGCAGGAAGCCGCCGACAAAGGGCGCGAACAGCGGCGACACCGATAAAATCAACAGCATCTGGGCGAAGATGCGCGCGGCTTGCGCCGGGGGGAACAGGTCGCGCACACAGGCGCGCGCCAGCACCATGCCGGCGCAGCCGCCGACGGCCTGCAGGAAGCGCAGCGCATCCAGTGTGAGTGGTCCCTGCGCCAAGGCGCAGCCGGCGGCGCCCAGGATGTACAGGCCCAGCCCGACGAGGATCGGCATCCGCCGCCCAAACCGGTCCGAGAGCGGGCCGAACACCGCCTGGCCCACGCACATCCCCAGAAAAAACGCCGCCAGGGAATGTTCGATGGCGGCGACGGGGGCGCCGAACTCCCGCGCGATGGTGGGAAGAGCCGGCAGATACATGTCGATGCCGATGGGGATGAAGACCGTCAGCAGCCCGAACAGGGCGATCAGCTCGATCCGCCTTCTTCCCGTAAGATTGGCGCGGGTGAAGGAATCACTGGGGGCGGCGGAATGGGTCATCGCACGAGGGGTATGGGGCCGATGCCAAAACGGCGCAAGCCTTTGCGATAGACGGATTTGCGCAGCCCCCTTACCTTGGCCGCATGCCAGAATCGCTTCGTAAAAAGATAGGTATTTTCGCGCCGTTCGAGTGGATGATCGCCGCCCGCTATCTGCGTGCCAAGCGGCAGGAAAGCTTCATTTCGGTCATCTCGCTGTTCTCGCTGATCGGCATCGCCCTGGGCGTCGCCACCCTGATCATCGTGATGTCGGTGATGAACGGTTTTAGGGTCGAGCTGCTGCGCTCCATCCTGGGCCTGTCGGGTCATATCACCGTCCAGTCCCAGATGGGCAACCTGGCCGATTACGATGCCATCACCCAGCGTATGAAGGCGATCCCGGGCGTCACGCGCGCGGTCCCCATCGTGGACGGGCAGGTGATGGCCAGCCAGAACGGTGCCACCTCCGGCGTGCTGGTGCGGGGCATCCGGCGCGCCGACCTCGCCAATGTGAATGTGCTGGTCGAGAAAATTTCGCCCCGCGCCCTGCAATATTTTGAAGGCGATGAATCGGTCATCATCGGCCAGGGGTTGGCCAACAAGCTGGGCCTGCGGCTGGGCGGCGACATCACCCTGATTTCGCCCCGGGGCAATGTCACGCCCTTCGGCGTCACGCCGCGCATCAAGACCTATCATGTGATCGGCACCTTCCGCATCGGCAATACGCTGTACGACAACAACTACATCTTCATGCCGCTGGGCGAGGCGCAGCTCTATTTCAACACCGGCGAAGCAGTGAACGGCATCGAACTGATGGTGCGCGATCCCGAAGCCGATCTGGCGCTGGTGCCCGAAATCAGCAAGGCAGCGGGGCCGCAGATGCGGCTGGTCACCTGGCAGCAACTCAACAACACCATCCTTCAGGCGCTGGAGGTGGAGAGCAGCACCATGTTCCTGATTCTGTCGCTGATCATTCTGGTTGCAACGCTGAACATTGTGTCGGGATTGATCATGCTGGTGAAGGATAAGAGCGGCGACATCGCCATCCTGCGCACCATGGGCGCGACGCGCGGTGCCATGATGCGGGTGTTCTTCATCGCCGGCGCCAGCATCGGCGTGGCCGGCACCCTAATCGGCCTGATCATCGGGGTCCTGTTCTGCACCTATATCGAGAATATCCGGCAGTTCCTGTCGAGCCTGACCGGCAAGACGCTGTTCGATCCCACCGTTTATTTCTTGTCGCGCATGCCCGCCCAGATGGATCCCGGCGAGGTGGTGGCGGTGGTGGTGATGGCGCTGGTGCTGACCTTCATCGCCACCCTGTATCCGTCCTGGCGGGCAGCGCGGCTCGATCCGGTCGAGGCGCTGCGCCATGGATGAGGTGCTGAAGCTTGAGAACATCACCCGCCTCTACAAGGAGGGTGAGGGCCAGTTGGAAGTATTCAGCGAATTGTCGATGGTCCTGAAGCCGGGCGAGATCGTGGCGCTGGTGGGGCCGTCCGGGGCGGGCAAGTCCTCGCTGCTGCATATCGCGGGCCTGCTGGAAGCGCCGACCAGCGGCGAGATCACCATCGAAGGCGTGGCCACGTCGAAACTGCCGGATCAGGAGCGCACCCGTATACGCCGCGAGAAGATCGGCTTTGTCTATCAGGCCCATCACCTGTTGCCGGAATTCGACGCCCTGGAGAATGTGATCCTGCCGCAGATGATCGCGGGTGTGTCGCGCAAGGATGCGGCGGTGGAAGCGGCGCGGCTGCTGGAGGTGATGGGGCTGGGCAAGCGGCTGTCGCATCTGCCCTCGCAGCTGTCGGGCGGCGAGCAGCAGCGCGTTGCCATCGCCCGCGCCCTGGCCAATCGCCCGCGCATCCTGCTGGCCGATGAGCCCACCGGCAATCTGGATCCGCGCACCTCGGGCGGGGTGTTTGACGCCCTGATCGCCATCACCCGCGCCGAAGGCCTGGCGGCGCTGATCGCGACCCACAATTTCGAACTGGCATCGCGCATGGATCGCGCCTTGCTGCTGCACCAGGGCAAGCTGATCGAGGGCACGCAGCTTTCGCGTTAACTTCTGGCGCGGCCAAACGTTAACGGGCGGATTTTGCCGGAACGAATGCAACTGATCCGTGTGCGGATGCTTGTCTGCACATGAGCTTTCAGCGCAACCCACTTTATTTGTCAAACGCCGCCAAGGTCTCCCGCAATTCGGTCACGTTTTGTTCTTGTTTTCTGGATGGAACCAAAGTAGAACAAAAATCGATCAAGCGGGAGATTGCGATCATGTGGATCAAGGATGCGGCAGCGGGTGCGGGGCTTATTCTTTTCATGGTGTCGGCCTTTGTGCTGGCCGGCGGCGCCCACGCCATTCTGGGTTCCAGCACCTGATCGCTGTGGATAGGGCGCACAGGCAGCGCCCTTATCGGAAGCTGGCGGGCGATACTGGCTCCGGAACTGGTCCCAGACCTTCGCGAGATCACCATGGCGTCCTTCATTCATCTGCGCGTGAAAAGCGCCTATTCGCTGCTGGAAGGGGCGGTGCGCCCCCAGGAACTGGCGGACCTGGCGCGTGAGGCGGGAAGCCCCGCGGCAGCGGTCACCGACACCAACAACCTGTTCGGGGTCTATGAGATCGCCGACACCCTGGCCAAGGCCGGCATCCAGCCCATCGTGGGCGCGCTGCTGTCGGTGGAGTTCGCGCCCCGCAGCCCCCTGCAAACCGGCTCGCGCAAGAAGCCGCCGCATATACCGCTGCTGGTGCAGAATGAAGCCGGCTACCAGAACCTGACCAAGCTCCTGTCGGCCGCCTATCTCGACGTGGAAGCAGGCGACTGGCCGCATGTGAAGGCCGAAAAGCTCTTTGCGCATTCGGGTGGCCTGATCGCCCTGACCGGCGGGCCGGGCGGCGCGGTCAACCAGTTGCTGCTGGAGGGCCAGAAGGAAGCCGCCGAGATGTTGCTGGCGAAAATCGCCGCCGCGTTTCCCAACCGTCTCTATGTCGAGCTGCAGCGCCACGGACTGGCGGAAGAACGCGCCACCGAAGACTGGCTGCTGGACATGGCTTATGCGGCAAGGCTGCCGCTGGTGGCGACCAATGACGTGCATTTCGGCCGGGCCAATATGTATGAAGCCCATGACGCGCTGCTGTGCATCGCCGATGGCGCCTTCGTGTCCCAGGACGACCGACGCCGTCTGACCCGGGAGCATCGTTTCAAGATCCCGTCGGAAATGCAGGCCCAGTTCGCCGACCTGCCGGAAGCCATCGAGAACACCATCGAGATCGCGCGCCGCTGCGCCTTCCGCCCGATGAAGCGTAAGCCGATCCTGCCGGTGTTCGTGCCGGAATCTGGCCTGACGGCGGAAGCTGAATTGAAGACACAGGCGCTGGAAGGGCTGGAGCGGCGGCTGACCGGCGCCAAGCTGGCGGCGGAACGCAGTGTCTATGACGAGCGCCTGGACTATGAACTGGGCATCATCAACCGGATGGGTTTTCCTGGCTACTTCCTGATCGTTTCGGACTTCATGAAATGGACCCGGGGACGCGGCATTCCGGTGGGCGTGCGCGGTTCCGGTGCGTCTTCGCTGGTGGCCTGGGCGCTGGACATCACCAACCTGGACCCGCTGCGCTTCGGCCTGTTCTTCGAGCGCTTTCTCAATCCCGAACGTCTGTCCATGCCGGACTTCGATATCGACTTCTGCCAGGAGCGGCGCGACGAGGTGGTGCGCTATGTGCGCGACAAATATGGCGCCGACCGCGTGGCGCAGATCATCGCGCTGGGATCGCTTCAGGCGCGCGCCGCGGTGCGCGATGCGGGCCGCGTGCTGCAGATGCCGCTGGGGCTGGTGGACCGCATCGCCAAGCTGATCCCCAATCCGCCGGGAAAATCCATTTCCCTGCAGGAAGCGGTGGACAGCGAACCCCGCCTGCAACAGATCGCCGAACAGGAACCGATGGCCCAGCGGCTGTTCCAGATCACCGGGCAGATCGAAGGCCTTTATCGTCATGCCTCGACCCATCCGGCCGGCGTGGTGATCGGCGACCGCCCGCTGGACGAGATCCTGCCACTCTATCGCGATCCGCGCTCCGACATGCCGGTGACGCAGTTCGACTATGAGGATGCGGAAAAAGCCGGCCTGGTGAAGTTCGACTTTCTGGGCCTAAAGACGCTGACCGTCATCGCCAAGGCCGAAGAGCTGCTGAAAAAACGCGGCGTGGCGCTGCACACCCAGACCATCGATTTCGACGATCCCCACACGTTTGAAATGCTCAGCCGCGGCGATAGCGTTGGCGTCTTCCAGATGGAAGGCGCCGGCATGCGCGATCTTCTGCGCAAGATGAAGCCCAATCACATCAACGATCTGGTGGCGCTGGTGGCGTTGTACCGCCCCGGTCCAATGGACGCCATTCCGACCTATATCGCCCGCAAGAACGGCAAGGAGGCAGTGGAATATCTGCACCCCGCCCTCGAGCCGATCCTCAAGGAAACCTACGGCGTCATGACCTACCAGGACGATGTCATGCGCATCGCCCGGGAACTGGCCGGCTATACGATGGGCGAGGCTGACATCCTGCGCCGCGCCATGGGCAAGAAGATTCCGGCGGAAATGATTCCGCAGCGCGAAAAATTCATGAAAGGCGCGGCGGAGCGGAGCATCATCCGCAGCGTCGCCGAAACCATTTTCGAGCAGGCGGAAAAATTCGCCGGCTACGGCTTCAACAAGGGCCATGCCGCAGCTTACGCCCAGGTCGCCTACCAGACCGCCTATCTCAAGGCGAATTATCCGGTCGAATTCCTGGCCGCCTCGATGACGCTGGATATCGGCACCACCGACCGGCTCAACATTTTCCGCCAGGAAGCGCAGAGGCTGGGCGTGAAGGTGGCACCGCCCGACATCAATGTCAGCGAAGCGGTGTTCACCTGCGATGCCGAGGCCAACACGGTGTTCTATGCCCTCGCGGCGGTGAAGGGCGTGGGCCGCCAGGCCATGGACCATGTCGTGGAGGCGAGGGCGCAGGGCGGCAAGTTCAAATCCCTGTCCGATTTTGCCCGGCGGGTAGATCCGCGCCTGGTCAACAAGCGGGCCTTTGAAAACCTGGTGCGGGCAGGGGCGTTCGACACCCTCAATCCCAATCGCCGCCAGCTGGTGGAATGTTCCGACCGCATTCTGGGCGGGGCGCAGGCGGCGCAGCGCGAACGCGAAAGCGGCCAGGTCTCGCTATTCGGCGGCGACAGTGGTCCGGCGGAAGAGCTGCGGCTGACGGCAATGCCTGACTGGCCGGTGCATGAGCGGCTGGGCGAGGAATTCTCGGCCATGGGTTTTTATCTCTCCGGCCATCCGCTGGATTCCTATGGCCCGGCGCTCAAGCGACTGGGCGCCTCGACCTATGCCGCGCTGGTGGAAGATCGCCGCCGCGCCGGCTTCAAGGCCAAGATCGCCGGGACCGTGATCAAGAAGTCGGAGCGGCGTGGCCGCAACGACCAGATGTATGCCTTTGTGTCCTTTTCCGATCCCACCGGCATGTTCGAGATCATGCTGTTTCCCGAAGTGCTGGCGGCCAGCCGGCCGCTGCTGGAAGCGGGCAAGTCTCTTTTGATCACGGCCAGCGCCGAATGGGATGGCGACGAACTGAAACTGCGCGCGGCCTCGATCCTGGACCTGGATCAGGCGGCGGCACAGGCGGGCGAGGGCATGACCATACGCCTGTCGGATGCTTCGTCGCTGGGCGTTCTCTATGCAGAGCTCGCACAGCCGGGCAAAGGCCTGGTCAGCCTGGTGGTGCCGGGCGGCACGGGCGAAGAAGTGGAGATCGCGCTGACCAAGCGCATCGCCGTCAGTGCGACCTTGCGCAACCGCGTTGCGGCCTTGCCGGGCGTGATGTCGGTAGAAGCAGTTTAAATCCCAACTGTCATTCCCGCGAAAGCGGGAATTCATCTCGCGAGCGTCCGCGAGCGGAAAGACTCTCCGTAACAGCGGGGTGCGAAAGGTGGATTCCCGCTTTCGCGGGAATGACAATCAGAGTTTTCTGATGGCGCCTTCGAGCCGCGTCAGCGCCTGCTCCAGCCGCGCCGCATCCTGCGCGAAACAGATGCGCAGATAAGAATCGTCCTGCGGATCGCCCAAGCTGAAGGCCCAGCCGGGCGAAACGCCGACCTGATCCTCCACCACCGCGCGCTGGCAGAAACCCAGACTGTCTTTCAAACCGTCAACATGCAGGAAGCCGTAAAAGGTGCCGTCCGGTTTCATCCAGCGCACCCGGTTCTGGCGTCCGATCCACTTTTCCACCACATCGCGTCCGGCCCGGCAGCGTTCCAGCAGGCTGGCGCGAAAGGCTTCGCCTTCGGGCGACAGCGCGGCGAGGGCGCCATACTGGGCAAAGTGCGTGCTGCCGGTATTGTTGCACTGGGCCATGGCGGCGGCGGCCCCTTCCAAGCTTTTGGGATGCACCAGCCAGCCGACTCGCCATCCCGTCATCGCCCAGGGCTTGGAGAAGCTGTTGATCCCGAACACCGCATCGTTTTCATCCGCGATGGTGAGGAAGGATGCTGCATGGGCCGCGCCATCGTAAATCAGCGTTCCATAGACTTCGTCTGCGATGATGGCGATGCCGCGTTGGCGGCAGAAACCCAGGATGGTCTTCTGTTCCTCCACCGTCAGCATCCAGCCGGTGGGGTTGCCGGGTGAGGCCAGGAACATCGCCTTTGTACGGCTGTCGCAGGCGTCGAACAATTTGTCCATGTCCAGCCGCCAGCGTCCGGCCACCCAGTCTTCGTCCAGCCGCACCAGCCGGGGCTCGGCGCCCACAACTTTTGCCGCCTGAAAAACATTTGGCCAGATCGGTGAGACGATCACGATATTGTCACCGGTTTCGCAGCACATCTGCAGCGCCGTGGTCACCGCCAGCATGGCGGCGCCGGGAATGGTGATGCGCTCCACTGCGATATTGGCGCCGGTGATGCGCTTGTGAAAATCGCGGATCGCTTCGCGCAAGGGCAGGATGCCGCGCGCATTGGTATAGAAAGTGTGGCCATCCTCCAGCGCCTGCGCCGCCGCCTGGCGGATGAAGGGCGGCGTCACCAGGTCGGTTTCGCCGAACCACAGCGGCAGCACATCGGGATTGCCCAATCCCAGCGCCGTGACCTTGCTGATGCCGCTGGGTTCAAGACTTGCGATGACGGGACGAATGGGGCGCATGGCCTGTCTTTATCACGGCTTGCGCAGGCGTCGCAGGTGCTTTTTGCAGGGCTGGATTGTTAAGGCGGCGGCGGGCTGGCGCAGCGGGCGCAGGCGGCAAAGCGCGCTCACCATCCATGCCGCGCCAACGCAAAGGCCGACGACCAGAAGCGCGCGCAGCGAACCTGGACCATGGTCCAGCCCGAACAAAGGCGTTTTCTGCGCCAGCAAAAATTATTCCCGGATTGATCACGTAAAGCGGATAGGAAATTTCGCCTAGGCTTTTGCAGAAAGGCGGGGCCATGTCATTGGCCCGCAGCAGTAGCAAGATGAGCAGGGGGCAGAGCAGTGTGACGGCGATCCAGTCGAAGGTCGGGGTCGCGGTGAGGGTCGGCATTGCCGCGATGCAGAACCAGAAGGTCAGCAGCAATTGCGGTGCGACAACAGGCAGGCGGGTGAACCAGCCCCGCGCATGAACCCTGAACAGCACCACGCTCGCCGCGAAAGCCGGCGCGCCGCGCATCATGCCGTAGGAAAAAAAGTCGTCGCGGGTGATGCCGACGCACCAGCCCTTGCCGGTTGCATAGCCCGCGATGGCCATGGCCGCCCAGCCCGCCACCGCGAAGGTGGCCAAGGTGCGCGCACGCAAGCGAAAGCCGAAGGCGGCGTAAGCGATATTGACCAGCCATTCGACCGCCAGCGACCAGGTGACGCTCATCATGGCGGGCGCGAAGCTGTTGCCGGGCGTCCCGAAGGCGGGAAGCATCAATAGCGTGGTAAGTGGCACGATCAGCCAGACTATGGCGGTGCCATAGCCGGGATAATAGCCGGCCGATGCCATCGCGATGAAAATGGCGATATTGAAAACCGCGCCGATCCAGAACACCGGCAACAGGCGCCGGGCGCGGACCTTCAGGAAGCGGGCAAGGCCGAGGCCGGTGCGCAGTTGGCCCTCATGGGCGAAGGCGATGACAAAGCCGCTGAGCAGGAAAAACATGTCCATGGCCAGGTAGCCGTGCTGGAAGATCGGTCCGCTCCAGAAAAGCCCGCTGGCATAGAGCAGCACGACCGTCAGGGCACAAACCCCGCGCAGCCCGTCCAGACCCCAAAAGCGCTTCGCCGACATGGCGGGATTTTGGGCTTTTTTCGATTAAGGAACCTTGAAAAGCCTGGGAAAATTCGGCCTTTCCGGCTGGGTCAGTGCTTGCGAAACACCGCCCGAATCCCTATAAGCCCCCTATCTCGCATGCGCGGGTGGCTTTCGGCGGGTGTTCCGCTGTCGCCGTCCGGTGCTCCCAAAAGGGGTAACCCGCGCATCTGGCTAACCGGTAAAGGAGACTGAATCTATGGCTTTGCCAGAATTTTCCATGCGTCAACTGCTCGAAGCGGGCGCCCATTTCGGCCACCGCCAGCAGCGCTGGAATCCGAAGATGGCGCCCTTCATCTATGGGCAGCGCAACGACATCCATATTCTCGACCTGACCCAGACCGTGCCGCTGCTGCACCGGGCGCTGGTCGCGCTTCGCGAAGTCGCCGCCGGTGGCGGGCGCATCCTGTTCGTCGGCACCAAGCGCCAGGCGTCTGAGCCGATCGCGGCCGCCGCCAAGCGCTGCGCCCAGTATTATGTGAACTATCGCTGGCTGGGTGGCACGCTGACCAACTGGCAGACCATCAGCCATTCGATCCGCCGCCTGCGCTCGATCGAAGAGACGCTGCTGACCGCCGAACAGTCCGGCCTGACCAAGAAGGAACTGCTGGGCCTGCTGCGCGAACAGGACAAGCTGGAACGTTCGCTGGGCGGCATCAAGGAAATGGGCGGTGTGCCCAACCTGCTGTTCGTGATCGACACCAACAAGGAAGCCATTGCCATCGCCGAAGCTCGCAAGCTGGGCATTCCCGTCATGGCGGTGCTGGATTCCAACTGTAATCCCGACGGCATCGCCTTCCCGATCCCGGGCAATGACGATGCCGCCCGCGCGCTGGCCCTGTATTGCGATCTGGCCGCCCGTGCGGTGATCGATGGTCTCAGCCAGGGCCAGACCGAAGCCGGAGTGGACCTGGGCGCGGCTGCGGAAATCGAAGACACCGGCGCCAAGCTGGTCGAAGCCGAACCGGCGACTGCTTAAATTACCCAAAGACAGAGCCCGCACGTGCGCTTTTCTCCCGAAGAGGGGCACGTGCGGGCATGAATGGAGACGAGTATGGCAAACATCACCGCCGGCATGGTGAAGGACCTGCGCGACAAGACCGGCGCGGGCATGATGGACTGCAAGAACGCGCTGACTGAGACCGATGGTGACATGGAAGCCGCCATCGACTGGCTGCGCAAGAAAGGCATCTCCAAGGCTGCCAAGAAGGCCGGCCGCGCCGCTGCCGAAGGCCTGGTGGGCGTTGCCGTGGATGCCAATACCGGCGTG
The DNA here is from genome assembly GCA_945860165.1 of Rhizobium sp. Q54. Lineage (GTDB taxonomy): Bacteria > Pseudomonadota > Alphaproteobacteria > Micropepsales > Micropepsaceae > Rhizomicrobium. Next base: position 22,533 of record CAMAPL010000015.1, on the reverse strand, counting down.
CTGCTGGAAGTGAACGCGGAAACCGACTTCGTCGCCCGCAATGAAGAATTCAAGACCTTCGTGAAGGACGCCTCCCAGCTGGCCCTGCAGCAGGGCGGCGACCTGGAGAAGCTGTTGGCGCACCCGATGGGTGCGTCCACTGTGCAGCAGACCCTGACCGAAATGGTCGCCAAGATTGGTGAGAACATGTCGGTGCGCCGTGCTGCCGCGCTGTCGGTCGATCCCGGTGTGGTCGCCGCCTATGTTCACAATCCGTCGTCTCCTGAACTGGGCAAGATCGGCGTGCTGGTCGGTCTCAAATCCACCGCTGACAAGGACAAGCTGTCGGCCCTGGCCAAGCAGCTTGCCATGCATGTCGCCGCCGCCTCGCCTCTGGCGCTGACCCAGGCGCATATGTCCAAGGAAGTCGTGGACCGCGAATATGCGATCCAGAAAGACCTGGCGATGCAGTCCGGCAAGCCGGAAGCCGTTGTCGAGAAAATGATGGAAGGCCGCATGCGCAAATATTACGAAGAGACCGTGCTGCTGCAGCAGACCTTCGTGATCGACGGCGAAACCCAGATTGCCAAGCTGATCGAGAAGGCGTCCAAGGATCTGGGCGCGCTAGTCGAGATTGAAGGCTTTGTCCGCTTCCAGGTGGGCGAAGGTATCGAGAAGGTCGATTCCGACTTCGCCGATGAAGTCGCCCAGATGGCAGGCACCCGCTAACCGAGGTCCATAACTATGCCCACCGCGCCAAAATACCGCCGGGTCCTGCTCAAGGTCTCCGGCGAGGCGTTGATGGGCAATGGCCAGTTCGGCATCGACGTTGACACCATCGACCGGATCGCCCGCGATGTGAAAGAGGCGGCCGAAGCCGGCAGCGAGATCTGCATGGTGGTGGGCGGCGGCAATATCTTCCGCGGCCTGGCCGGATCGGCCAAGGGCATTGACCGGGCCACCGCCGATTACATGGGCATGCTGGCGACGGTGATGAACGCCCTGGCCATGCAGGCCGGGCTGGAGCGGACGGGGGTGTCCTCCCGGGTCCAGTCGGCCATCGCCATGAACAATGTCTGCGAGCCCTATGTCCGCCGCCGGGCCATCCGGCACATGGAAAAGGGGCGGGTGGTGATCTTCGCCGCCGGCACCGGCAACCCCTTCTTCACCACCGACACCGCGGCCGCCCTCAGGGCGGCCGAGATGGCTTGTGACGCCATGCTTAAGGCCACCCAGGTGGACGGGGTCTATAGCGCCGATCCCAAAAAATTTCCGGACGCCAAGCGGTATGATTCTCTGAGCTATCACGAGGTGTTAGCCAAAAATCTTCAGGTCATGGATGCGGCGGCCATTTCCCTGTCCCGGGAGAACCGCATTCCGATCCTGGTATTTTCGCTGGCCGAGCCCGGCGCCCTGGCCGAGGTCCTTCAGGGCCGGGGCCGAGCAACCATTATCGAAGAAAAGTGAAGCGGCGCCCCGGTTTAAGGGTAGTCTCTCACCTGGGGTGCGTTGGAGCGAAGTGACATGGCCGAGGCCTATAGCAAGGACGAACTGGACCGTCGCATGAAAGGCGCGGTCGCGACCCTGAAAAGCGAGTTTGGTGGTCTGCGCACCGGGCGCGCCAGCCCGGCGCTGCTCGATCCCGTCATGGTGGAAGCCTATGGCAACTCCGTGCCGGTCAGCCAGGTCGGCTCCATCTCCACCCCCGAAGCCCGCATGATCACGGTACAGGTGTGGGACAAGGGCCTGGCCAAGGCGGTGGACAAGGCGATCCGTGATGCCGGCCTGGGTCTGAACCCGCAGATGGACGGCCAGCTGCTGCGCATTCCGCTGCCCGAACTGAATCAGGAGCGCCGCAAGGAGCTTTCCAAGCTGGCCGCGAAATATGCCGAGGCCGCCCGCGTTGCGGTCCGCAATGTGCGCCGCGACGGCATGGACCTGCTCAAGCGCCTGGAAAAAGACAGGAAGATCAGCGAAGACGATCATCATACGAAGGGCGAGGATCTGCAGAAGCTGACGGACGCTCATATCAAGGACATCGACACCGCGCTCCACACCAAGGAGCAGGAAATCATGCAGGTGTAATGGTCTTGGAAAACAAACGCGCCTCGCACCTTCCCAAGCATGTCGCCATCATCATGGACGGCAATGGCCGCTGGGCGAGCAAGCGCCTGCTGCCGCGCGAGGCGGGCCATTATGCGGGCATGAAATCGGTGCGCGAAACGGTGCGCGCCGCCTGCGACCTGGGACTGGAAAACCTGACCCTGTTCGCCTTCTCATCCGAGAACTGGAAGCGGCCCAAGACCGAAGTAGGCGTGCTGATGGGCCTGTTGCGCGCCTATTTCCGCAGCGATATGGATGAGTTGGCGGGGCGCAATGTCCGCATGCGCATCATTGGCCATCGTAGCCGGGTGGCCAGCGACATCCAGAAGCTGATCGAGGAATCGGAAAAACGCACCCTGACCAATACCGGCATGAACCTGACAATTGCCTTCGACTATGGCGGGCAGGAGGAAATCGTCGCCGCTGCCCGCGAACTGGCCCGCGCCGCCGCTGACGGACGGATCGATCCGGAAACCATCACGACGGAACTGTTCGCTGCCCGTCTTTTCACCAGCGCGCTGCCGTCGCCCGACCTGGTGATCCGCACCTCGGGTGAGCATCGCCTGTCCAACTTCCTGCTCTGGCAATCGGCCTATGCCGAGCTCCTGTTCCTCGACACGCTGTGGCCGGATTTTGACCGCGCCGCGCTGGAAGGCGCCCTGGCGCAATTCGATGGCCGCGAGCGGCGTTTCGGCGCGCTGGATTCAGAAGCTGTGGCGTGACCATGAGTCAGTACCAAATCGGGCCTGTTGGCCGCACCTACAGCGAAGGCGTGCTGCGCGTCCTTTTTGGTGTGTTCCTGGCCATTGTCGCTATTTTCCTGGTCCTGTGGGCCACGCCTGAGCCCTTTGCCATCGTCACCGTGCTGATGGGCCTTTTTGCAGCGCGCGAATGGCACCGAATGGTGCGCTCGCCGGCTCAGCGTGAAATCGCCGAGCTCCATATCCAGACTATCATCTCCGCCTCCGCCATCGCCTGCGCGGTGGCGGCGTTGCTGTTCAAATTTGTGCTGCTGGCTTTCGTATTCCTGGCTGCAGGTAGTGCTGCGTCTTTTCTCTGGGCCCGCCTGCGCCGCGACAATCCGGTCTGGCATGCCGTGTGCGTATTCTATATCGGGCTGCCGTCATTGGCCCTGGTGAGTTTGCGGGAGTTTCCGGCACAGGGTGTTTGGTATGTGTTGGGATTATTCCTGATCGTGTGGGCCACCGACACGGGCGCGCTCGTGTTCGGCAAGCTGGTCGGCGGCGCTAAGATCGCGCCGCGCCTGTCGCCGGGCAAGACTTGGGCCGGCACCATTGGCGGCAGCATCACTGCGGCGCTGGTATATGGGCTCTACATCGCGTTGTGGTTTGGCTTCGACGCAATTTTAGCGATGATTTTCGCCTTTGCCTTCAGCGTCGTCGCCCATGGCGGCGACCTGTTTGAATCCCTGGTGAAGCGCCATTTTGGCTACAAAGACTCTGGTAGATTGATCCCGGGACATGGCGGGGTATTGGACCGCATGGATTCCATGTTTGCCGCCAGTGTGGTGTTGGCTCTGCTGGTCTTCGGGCTGGGGTTCAATCCTCTGTTCGGGGGGCGCGTATGAAGGCGATAGCGGCCACCAAGGTTTTCGATGAATTGCCCCCGCTGGAGGAAGTGCTGGCGGGCAGCATCGCGGTTCTGGGTTCCACCGGCTCGATCGGCGTGAACACGCTGGATGTCATCGCCCATGTCAGGAAGCTGCATGGGGCGGATGCCATGCCCATCACCGCGCTGACTGCGGGCGAGAATGTCAAAATTCTGATCGAGCAGGCCAAGGCGATGAAGCCGAAGTTGGCGGTGATCGGCAATGAGCAGAAGTTCGGCGAATTGCAGGCCGGCCTGTCAGGCACCGGGATCGAGGTCGCGGCGGGCCGCCTGGCCGTGATCGCCGCCGCCGCACGCCCGTCCGACTTCGTGATGGTGGCGATCATGGGCGCGGCGGCCATCGAGCCGGCGCTGGCCGCGATCCGGCGGGGCGTCGTGGTGGCGCTGGCCAACAAGGAATGTGTTGTGTCGGCCGGCGCGGTGTTCCGCGACGCGATGGAGAAATCCGGGGCACAGATACTGCCCGTCGACAGCGAGCACAATGCCATTTTCCAGGTCTTGGGCAGCGGTGATGCGTCCGAGGCCGAATTGGTGACCATCACCGCTTCGGGCGGGCCGTTTCGTGAATGGTCGCTCGAACGCATGCGCGGCGCGACGGTGGAAGAGGCGGTCGCCCATCCCAACTGGGCGATGGGCCGCAAGATCTCGCTCGACAGCGCCACCCTAATGAACAAGGGCCTGGAACTGATCGAGGCGCATTTACTTTTCGCTCTGCCGCCAGAAAAGCTCGACGTGGTGGTGCATCCCCAGTCCATCGTCCATTGCCTCGTGTCGTATGAAGACGGCACCACCATGGCGCATCTGTCGGCGCCGGACATGCGCACGCCCATCGCCCATGCGCTGGGCTGGCCGCGCCGGATCCCTTCGCCATCGCGCCGCCTGGACATCACGGCGCTGGGCAGCTTGGTCTTTCACCCGCCGGCGCACGACCGTTTCCCGGCACTGAATCTCGCCATCGGTTCCATGCGCTCCGGCGGCCTGGCGCCGACGGTTCTGAATGCCGCCAACGAGATCGCGGTGCAGGCATTCCTGGATCGCCGAATCGGCTTTCTCGATATTCCGCGCGTGGTGGCCGCCGCGCTGGACCAGGATTGCGGCAGCAACGGCATGGCGGGTGATCTGGAAAGCGTGCTGGGCACCGATGCGCGGGCGCGAATTATTGCCGAAGAAATTTGTCAGCGGGTAGGTACATAAGATGTTGGACACGATACAGAGCCTGATCGCCTGGACCCCGATGGGGCTGCCTGCGTTCCTGTTCGTCATCACGCTGGTGGTGTTTTTCCATGAGCTGGGCCATTTCGCGGCGGCGCGCTATTACGGCGTGAAGGTGCTGGTCTTCTCGGTCGGTTTCGGCAAGGAAATTTTCGGCTGGAACGACAGGCATGGCACCCGCTGGAAGCTGAGCTGGATTCCCGTCGGAGGCTATGTGAAATTCGCCGGCGATGCCGATGTCTCTTCGCGCCCCGACGAGGAAGCCGCCAGCCGGATGAGCGCGGCGGAGCGCAGCGCGACCCTCATGTTCAAACCGGTGGGCCAGCGCGCGGTGGTGGCGGCGGCCGGCCCCTTCGCCAACTTCGCGCTTGCTATCGTGCTGTTGACTGGCCTGTTTATGTACAGCGGCCACAGCGTGATGTCGCCAGTCATCGGGCAGGTGACCAAGGGCAGTCCCGCCGCCTTGGCCGGCATCCAGTCCGGAGACCGCGTGACCCAGATCGATGGCACCGAAGTCACCGACTTCCAGCAGCTGCCGGAGATCATTTCCCTCAGCGGCGGCCAACGCCTCACCATCGGCCTGATCCGGCAGGGCCGTGACCTGACGGTGAACGTCACCCCCAAGCTGATGAAGACGACGGATGTTCTGGGCAACCCCACCAGCCAGATGGTGATCGGGGTGCGCCCCGATGCCAAGACGCCGGTGCGGCGCGAATCCTATGGCCCGATCGGAGCTTTCAGCGCCGCCTGTTCGGAAACCTGGAACATCATCCACGGTACGATTGTGGGTGTTTCCCAGATGATCACGGGCCGGGCCAGCGCCGACCAGCTCAGGGGGCCGGTTGGGATTGCGAACATGACCCGCCAGGTGGCGGATTTCGGCTTCCTGCCGCTGCTCAATCTGGTAGCTATACTTTCTGTAAGTATCGGGCTGGTCAATCTTTTCCCGATTCCGCTCCTCGACGGGGGGCATCTTCTGTACTATGCAGTGGAAGCTGTTTTGGGGCGCCCGCTCGGTGAGCGGGCCCAGGACGTTGGATTTAGGCTTGGGCTGGTTTTGGTCCTGGGGCTGATGCTCCTGACGACCTGGAATGACCTGGTCCGGCTGAATCTTTTCTGAAAACACGGCGTCCGCGCGCGGACCCATGGACAAGTTGGCCGGAACCGGGATGCGAATATTGCGCCTCAGAAGCAGGTTGTTGCGCGCGACCTCAACGGGCCTTTGCCTGGCACTGGCGTCCACGCCGGTGGGAGCGCAGTTGCGTCCCGGCGCCGCCGAGCGCGCGGAGGAACTCAACCGCCAGCGGCCCGCCGGCAACGAAGCCGCCGCCGCGGCTGCCAATCCCGCCGCCACCGTGGCACCTGTACAAGCCGCGCCACGTGTCATCCAGCATATTGTGGTGCGGGGCACCCAGCGCGTCGAACCCGGCACGGTTCTGACCTATATCGGCGTGCGTGAAGGCGACAATTATACGCCCGCCGACGTTGACCAGGCGCTGAAGGCGCTGACCGCCACCGGGCTTTTCTCCGACGTCAAGACCAGCTTCGAGACCAGCACCGGCACGTTGACCATCCGCGTCACCGAAAACCCCATCGTCAACCAGGTGGTGTTCGAGGGTAACACGAAGGTCAGCGACAAGGATCTCACCAAGGAAGTCCAGATCAGGCCGCGCGCCGTCTTCACGCGCACCAAGATCCAGGCGGACGTGCAGCGAATCATCGAACTTTACCGCCGCAATGGAAAATTCGCTGCGCGCGTCGATCCGCAGATCATCCAGCGGCCGCAAAATCGCGTCGACCTGATTTTCTCCATCACCGACGGGCCGACCACCGGCGTCAGCCGTATCAATTTCAGCGGCAACAAGATATTCGACGACGGTACGCTGAAGGGCCAGATCGCCACCGAAGAAAGCCGCTGGTGGAAATTTTTCGCCACCAACGACAATTACGATCCCGACCGCCTCGAGTTCGATCAGGAATCGGTACGCCGCTATTACACCACGCGCGGCTATGCCGACTTCAAGGTGGTCAGCGCGGTGGCCCAGTTAACCCCCAACCGCGAAAGCTTTTACGTCAATTTCACGGTGGACGAGGGTGTTCGCTACAAGTTCGGCAATATCACCATCGATTCCAAAATTCGCGAACTGACCCCGACCAGCCTGCGGCCGATGATCAATGCGCAAGAAGGCGACACCTATTCCCAGGAAGTGGTGCAGAAGGCAATCGATGCCCTGACCAATGCGGCGGGCACCCAGGGTTATGCCTTCGCTGAAGTCCATCCGCGCATCAAGCGCAACGAGAAAAAGCGCACCATCGATCTGGGCTTCGAGATCGCTCAGGGCCCGCGTGTCTATATCGAAAAGATCAACATCGCCGGCAACACCCGTACCCTGGACAAGGTGATCCGCCGCGAGTTCCGCCTGCAGGAAGGCGACGCCTTCAACCGCGTGCTGATCGACCGGTCGCGCACCCGCGTCCGCTCCTTGGGCTTCTTCAAGGACGTCGATGTCAAGAACGTGCCGGGCAGCCAGCCGGACCGCACCAACCTCACTGTCAATGTCGTGGAGCAATCCACCGGTTCATTACAGGTCGGCCTAGGCTATTCCTCGTTCACCTCGCTGCTGGGCGAGATCAGTTATACTGAGCAGAATCTTTTCGGGCGGGGCCAGAACATGCGCCTCAGCATCCAGGCGTCCTATATTACCAAGTCGGCGCAGTTCAGCTTCACCGAGCCCTGGTTCCTGGACCGCGAACTGGCGGCCGGTTTTGACCTTTACCAGGTGCAGACAAATTTCGAGCAGTCCACCTATCAGAGCGACGTGACCGCCGCGGTGGCGCGCATGGGTTTTCCGATTTCGGAATTCAGCAGCGTTGGCGTCAGCTATACTTATAAGATCGAAGAAGTCCTACCTTTTGCGGGCGCGCCCCTAGACGTACAGTTGGCGGCGGGATCGGCCAGTGGTTCGATCATCGGCTTTTCCTATTCGTATAACGACCTGGACGATTCGCGTAAGCCCACAAGCGGCTCGACCTTTTCTTTCAGCCAGGGCTTTGCAGGGTTTGGCGGCACCCTAAAATACATCAGCACAAGCAGCAATTTCTCGACTTACAAGCCGTTTTTCGAAGGCAGTGTCGTCGCCAGCCTGTCGGGCCGCGGCGGCTATATCACCGGGTATGACGGTTCGCTGGTGCCGTTCAACGAACGCTTCTTCATGGGCGGCGAGACCTTCCGCGGCTTCTCGCTGGCCGGTGTCGGCGCGCGGGACCTGGTGGCTCCGCAGAACTCCGGCGCGCTGGGCGGCACGGTCTACGCCATCGGCAGCCTGGAAGCGCGCATGCCGGGGTTGATCCCGGAAAGCTATGGCATCCAGGCCGGCCTGTTCTCCGATTTCGGCACCATTGGCCATCTGGACAATATCGCCACCCGCACCTGCACCGGCGCGCAATTTTCTGGCGTCGGCAGCTGCGTGAAGGACAATCTAGCCTTCCGCGCCTCTGCCGGCCTCAGTATACAGTGGCGGTCACCGGTCGGCCCGGTCCAGATCAACCTCGGCTTGCCGATCTTCAAGACCGAATACGACAGAGCCCAGATTATCCACTTCAGCACTGCCACAGGATACTGACCATGACGAAAATCTTGGCGTTCGCTTTGGCGGGCCTCGCGAGCCTGGCCATCCCGGCCTTGGCGCAGTCGGCGCCGTCGCCCACCAAGCTCGTGGTGATCGACAAGGTCGCCATCATGCAGATGTCCAAGGTCGGACAGGATGTAGCCCGCCAGGTTCAGGCGATCGCCAACCAGGCCAAGAACGACCTGACCGCCCAGGGCCGGGCCTTGCAGGCCGAGGGCCGCGCCCTGCAGCAGCAGGTGGCGATCCTTGCGCCCGACGCCAAGGCCAAGCGCCTTTCGGCCTTCCAGGCGAGGGAACGCGACCTTCAGGGCGCCGCCCAGAAGAAGGACGAGCAGATCAAGGCTGGTTTCTTCCAGGCGCGCCAGGCGATGGAGCAGGCGCTGGGACCGATCCTGCAGGAAGTCGTGAAGGAACGCGGCGCCAACATCGTGGTGGACAAGCAGGCGGTGGTGTTCGCCACGGCCAATAGCTTTGACATCACCGCCGAGGTGATCGAGCGGCTGAACCAGAAAATGCCGACCTTCAGGGTCAACCTCAACGCGCCGCCCGTGCCGACGCAGCCGCAGAGGCAGTAGGGCGCCGTATGGCCGATCCCCGCTTTTTTGAAAATCTCGGGCCCTTCACGCTGGCGCAGATTTGCGAAAAGATCGGCAGCATGCTTCCGGCGGACGCCGATGGGTCGAAAACGATATCCGACCTGGCCGACCTGGCGGGCGCATCACCGGCGCACATCACGTTTTTTTCCGGCAATAGACTGCTGCGCGAAGCGTTCGCCGGCTCGGGCGCCGGCGCCTGCCTGATCCCGCTTTCGTCTTCGGCGCAGGCGGGCAAGGTTTCCCAGTCCGGCATGACGTTGCTGGAAGCGGCTTCCGTGCAGCACGCCTTTGCGATGGTCGCCCGGATGTTCTATCCCGAAAGTTCGCAGCCTTTATGGTCGCAGACGGACGCGATATCGCCGGACGCCCGCATCGGTGCCGGCACCCGGATCGCACCTGGCGTGGCAATAGGTTCGGGCGCGGAGATCGGCGAGGGCACACGGATCGCGCCGGGCGTGGTGATCGGTCCCGGCGTCGCCATCGGCCGAAATTGCGAGATCGGCGCCAATGCCACCATCCTCCATGCCTATATCGGCGACCGTGTGGTCATCTTGCCGGGCGCGCATATCGGCCAGCCGGGTTTCGGATTCACCCCTAGCAGCACTGGCTATATCAAGATGCCGCAACTGGGCCGCGTCATCATCCAGGACGATTGCGAGATCGGATCGGCCACCACGATCGACCGCGGCGCCCTAGGGGACACCGTCATCGGCGAAGGCAGCAAGATCGATAACCTGGTGCAGATCGCCCACAATTGTCAGATCGGACGGAACTGCGTGATCGCGGGCCAGGCCGGCCTGGCCGGCAGCGTGGTGCTGGAGGACGGCGTGATACTGGCCGGGCAGGTGGGGCTGGGCGATCACACCCGCGTCGGCGCAGGCGCCAGGATGGGCGCGCGGTCCGGCACCGGCTCGCGCATTGTCCTGCCCGGCGGGGTAGATTATGGCGGGGCTCCGGCGAAACCTGTAAGAGAATGGGCGCGGGAGATTCACGCCGTCACCAGACTGGCAAAGCGCCGCACGCAGGACGAAAATGACCGATAACACCGTTCTGGATGTCGAACAGATCAAGAAACTGCTGCCGCATCGCGCCCCCATGCTGTTCGTGGAAAAGCTGGCCGACATCGTGCCGAACCAGAGCGCCACGGGCTACAAGGCGGTGAGCATCAACGAACCGTTTTTCATGGGCCACTTTCCGCAGCGTTCGGTGATGCCGGGCGTGCTGATCGTGGAAGCCATGGCGCAGACCGCCGGCGCGCTGGTGGTGCACAGCCGGAATGCAGCGGTCAGCCCAGCGGTCTATTTCATGACCATCGAAAAGGCGCGCTTCCGCAAGCCGGTCGGCCCGGGCGATCTGCTGCGGATGCCGGTCAAGCTGATACGCAGCCGCGGGCCGGTGTGGAAATTCCAGGGCCAGGCCTTTGTCGGTGATGTGCTGTGCGCGGAAGCTGAGTTCAGCGCCATGATTTCCGTCGGCGCGGCGGGCTGATGACGATCCATCCCAATGCTGTGGTGGAAGACGGCGCGAAGCTGGGCGCGGGCGTCGAGATCGGACCGTTCTGTCATGTGGGCGCGCGCGTAACCCTGGGCGACGGCGTGACGCTTGTTTCCCATGTCTCCATCAGCGGAGTCACCACTCTGGGCGCGGGTTGCAAGGTTTATCCCGGCGCGGTGCTGGGCGGCGAGAGCCAGATCCGGGGCAATGATTTCGCCGACGGACGGCTCGAGATCGGCACCGGCTGCGTACTGCGCGAAATAGTCTCGATGAATGTCGGCAGCAACCGCGACCAGGGCGTCACCAAGGTAGGCGCGCGCGGCTATTTCATGGCCGGCAGCCATGTCGGGCACGACTGTATTGTCGGCGATGACGTCACCTTCGCCAATTGCGTGGCGCTGGGCGGGCATTCGGTGATTGGCGACGGGGTGATCTTTGGCGGCCTGTCGGCGGTCCAGCAATTCTGCCGCGTCGGCCGGGGCGCGATGGTCGGCGGCCTGACCGGCGTCAACCGGGACATCATTCCCTATGCCATGGCGTTCGGCGACCATGCCGAACTGGCGGGGCTGAACCTGATCGGCCTGAAGCGGCGCGGGCTTTCGCGCGACACCATCAACGCCATGCGGGCGACCTTCCGCGCCATATTCCATGCCAGTGGCGGCAGTCTTGCCGACCGGGCGCGTAAAGCCAAAGCCCGCTTTCCCGATGTAACGGAAGTGGCCGAAATCACCGATTTCGTTCTGGCCGACGCCAAACAGGAACTCTGTCAGGCGCGGCGGCGCGGCGGAGACGCAGCGTGAGCGCGCCGGAGCGACCGCCAAGCGGAGCGTCAGCGGAGCTGTCCGGCGGTGCGACCAAACAAACATTAGGTTTGATCGCGGGCGGTGGTGACCTGCCGCGCGCGGTGGCGAAATCGGCGCGCGCCGGCGGGCGCGATGTTTTTGTCGTGCCGCTGGTCGGCAGCGCCACCGGCGAATGGGTCACCGATTTTCCCCATGAATTCCTGTCGCCAGGGGAGCCGGGGCGCATCATCAAGGCGCTGAAATCGCATGGCGTGAGCGAGATTCTGCTGTGCGGCAAGGTGGACCGGCCGAAATTTTCCGACATGAAGCTGGACGCCAAGGGCATGATGCTGCTGCCCAAGGCCGTGGCGGCGGCGCGGCAGGGCGATGATGCGCTGCTGCGGTTCATCGTCGGCATCTGCGAAAACGAGGGTCTTGCGGCGATCAGCGTGGCCCAGGCCGCCCCCGGTTTGGTATGTGGCGAGGGCGTGCTGGGGCGCGTTGCGCCCAGCGATGAACATCGCGCCGACATCATCTCCGCTTTCAAGATCGTGCATGCGCTGGGCGCGCTGGACGTGGGACAGGCGGCGGTGGTGTGCGATGGGCTGGCTCTGGCGGTCGAGGCGGCGGAAGGCACCGATGCCATGCTGGCCCGCATTTCGTCGTTGCGCGAAAGCCTGCGAGGCACGGCGGCTAGGCCGCGCGGCGTGCTGGTCAAGGCATTGAAGCCCACCCAGGACTCCAGGACCGACATGCCGGTGGTCGGCATCGCCACGGTGCGCGGCGCGGCGGATGCGCATCTGGCCGGTATCGCGTTGGAAGCCGGGGCATCGCTGATCCTAGACAAGACGGCCGTGGCGGCGGAAGCCGACCGGCTGGGCCTGTTCGTCATCGGCCTCAAGCCGTGAGGACTATCACGCTTATGCTGGTGTGCGGCGAGCCGTCGGGTGACGCGCTGGGCGCCCAGCTGATGGCCGGCCTCAAGGCGCTGGCGGGCGACCGCATCGCCTTTACTGGCGTGGGCGGGCTGGCGATGGAACGCGAAGGCCTGAAAAGCCTCTATCCGCTGGACGCCACGGCGGTGATGGGCCTGCGCGAAGTGGTACCTGCCATTCCCGCCATTATGCGCCGCGTGAAACAGGCGGTGGATTTCGCCATCCAGACCCGGCCCGATGCCGTGGTGGTGATCGACAGTCCCGATTTCACCCACCGCGTCGCGCGCGCCCTTAAAAAACGCGATCCCTCGATTCCTACCGTGGATTATGTCGCGCCGCAGGTCTGGGCGTCCCGCGCCTATCGCGCCAAGGCGATGGCCCGCTATTTCAATCTGGTTCTGGCGCTGTTTCCGTTCGAGGTGCCGTTCTTCGAGAGGTATGGCTTGAAGGCGGTCTTTGTCGGCCATCCGGTGGTCGAACGCGCCGCCCGCATGACCGGCGGCGCGGCTTTGCGGGTGCGGCTTGGAATCGCGGCGGATGCGCCGCTGCTGGCGCTGCTGCCGGGCAGCCGCACCAGCGAGATACGTTTTATCCTGCCGGCTTTTCGGGCGGCGGTGGATATCCTGGCGCGAAAAATTCCCGGGCTGGTGACGGTGCTGCCGACCGTACCGCATGTCGCCGGCAAGGTCCGCGCCGCGACGGCGGGTTGGGCAACGCCCTTGCATATCGTGGAAAGCGAAGCCGACAAGTATGCCGCCTTCGACGCCGCCGATACGGCGCTGGCCGCAAGCGGTACGGTGACGGCCGAACTGGCGCTGTCACGCACCCCCATGGTGGTGGCGTACAAGGTGGGCGGGCTAACCTATTTCCTGTCGCGCTGGATGATGACGGTGAAGCATTTCACCCTGATCAACATCCTCTTGGTGCGCGAAGCGGTGCCGGAATATCTGCAAGCCGCCGCCACGCCCGAAACGCTGGCCGATGCGGTGGCGCGGCTGTTTGCCGATCCTGCCGCCCGTGCCAGCCAAGTCGCCGCGATGAACGAATTCGCGCACCGGCTGGGGGAGGGCGATGAACCGCCTTCCACCCGCGCCGCCCGCGTGTTGCTCGATTTCGTCGAAAGCTGAAAGCTACTTCCGCTTGGGCATTGGAACGTAGCTGCGTTCCGTCGGCCCCGTATAGATCTGGCGCGGACGCCCGATCTTCTGGTGCGGGTCTTCCAGCATTTCCTTCCACTGCGCGATCCAGCCCACGGTGCGGGCCAGGGCGAAGAGCACGGTGAACATGGAGGTGGGGAAGCCCAGCGCCTTCAAGGTGATGCCCGAATAGAAGTCGATATTGGGATAAAGCTTCTTTTCGATGAAATAGGGATCGCTGAGTGCGACCTTTTCCAGCTCCATCGCCACCTTCAGCAGTGGATCGTCATGCAGCCCCAGTTCGTCCAGCACGGCATGGGCCTGGATCTGTATCGCCTTGGCGCGCGGATCGTAATTCTTGTAGACACGATGGCCAAAGCCCATCAGGCGGAAGCCGTTGCTCTTGTCCTTCGCCTTGGCGACGAATTCGGGAATGCGGTCAACGGTGCCGATTTCCTCCAGCATATTGAGCGCCGCTTCATTGGCGCCGCCATGGGCCGGGCCCCACAGACAGGCGATGCCGGCCGCGATGCAGGCAAACGGATTGGCGCCGGATGAGCCGGCCAAGCGCACGGTCGAGGTCGAGGCGTTCTGCTCGTGATCGGCATGCAGGATCAAGATCGTGTCCAGCGCCTTGGCCAGAACCGGATTTACGACATATTCCTCGGCCGGGACCGAGAAGCACATGCGCAGGAAGTTCTCGGTATAGCCCAGCTTGTTCAGCGGATACACGAAGGGCTGGCCGACGTGATACTTGAACGCCATCGCCGCGATGGTCGGTAGCTTGGCGACCAGGCGGTGGCTGGCGACTTCGCGCTGCTTGGGATCGTTGATGTCGGTGCTGTCGTGATAAAAGGCCGACAGGGCGCCGACCACGCCGCACATGATCGCCATGGGATGGGCGTCGCGGCGGAAGCCTCGGAAGAAGGTCGCCAGCTGCTCATGCACCATAGTGTGGTGGGTGATGGAATGGTCGAACTTGGCCATCTGCGCGCCGGTTGGCAGTTCGCCGTAGAGCAGCAGGTAGCAGGTTTCCAGAAAGCTGGAATGTTCGGCCAGGTCACCGATGGCATAGCCGCGATACTGCAGCACGCCCTTGTCGCCATCGATGAAGGTGATGTTGGACTCGGTCGATGAGGTCGAGGTGAAGCCGGGGTCGTAGGTGAAGATGTCGGCTTGGTCGTAGAGCTTGCGGATGTCCACGGCATTGGGGCCCTGGGTGCCGGCGAACACCGGCAGTTCGAAGTCCTTGCCCTCATAGTTCAGGCTGGCTTTGCCTGCTGGCTTGATCTTGCTCTCTCTCATGACAGTCCCCTTCGTACCGGTCTGGCCGGTTTTATCTTGCGCCGCAATAAAGCCACGCTTTTGATAGTCCGTCACTCCTTTTGCGGCACCGCACCACACTATTTCCTTAAGCGGTGTAAGCCATTAGGCGGGTTAGTGATTCTTCACGGCCCAACAGTGCCAACATCTCGAAAAGTGGCGGCGAGGAGGCCTTTCCGGTCAGGGCGGCGCGCAAGGGCTGGGCAACCTGGCCCAGCTTGAGTCCGGCACTTTCCGCAAAATTGCGGGCGGCGGCTTCCAGCGCGGGTCCTGACCAGTCGGTCGCTTCCAGTGCGGGCAGGGCTTGGGCCAGCGCGGCGCGGGCTTCGGGGGGCAGCAGCTTGTCGGCGCTGGCGTCCAGGCTGCGGGGACCGTCCGTAAACAGAAATTCCGCACCCTGAACAAGTTCGACCAGGGTCTTGGCGCGCTCTTTCAGCGAGGTCATGGCCGATTCCAGACGTTGCCGCGCCGTCATCGATAGGATGCGCGGAGGAGTTTCGCGCGCCAGGAAGGCGGTGACTTCCGCCACCAGCACGTCATTGGCGGTTTCGCGGATGTAATGGCCGTTCAGATTGTCCAGCTTCTTGTAATCCATCCGCGCGGCGCTCTTGCCGATAGAATCCAGGTTGAACCATTCGATGGCCTGCGCGGTGGGAATGATTTCGTCATCACCATGGCTCCAGCCCAGTCGCAGCAGATAGTTGCGCATGGTTTCTGGCAGGTAACCCATGTCGCGGTAAGCCTCCACCGCCAGGGCGCCGTGGCGCTTGGACAGCTTGGCGCCGTCCGGGCCGTTGATCAGCGGCAGATGGCAGTACACCGGCACGGCGGCGCCCATCGCTTCGATGAGCTGCAGCTGCCGCGCCGCATTGTTGAGATGGTCGGCGCCGCGGATCACATGGGTAACGCCCATATCAGCATCGTCCAACACCACCGCCAGCATGTAAGTGGGGTTGCCGTCGCTGCGCAGCAGGACCATGTCGTCCAGCTGGCTGTTTTCGAACCGCACGTCGCCCAGCACCTTATCATGGACGATGGTCTCGCCATCCTGCCGCGCCTTCAGCCGCACGACGGAAGGCTTGTCTTTTTCGTCAGGCCCGGGGGCGCGATCGCGCCAGCGGCCGTCATAGCGCATCGATTTGCCGGCGGCCTTCTGTTCTTCGCGCATGGCGGTGAGTTCTTCGCCCGTTGCATAGCAGCGATAGGCCTTGCCCTCAGCCAGCAGTTTTTCGGCCACTTCACGGTGGCGGGCGGCGCGGGCGAATTGATAGACCACCTCGCCGTCCCAGTTCAGCCCCATCCAGGTCATGCCGTTCAGGATGGCCTGCACCGCTTCGGGGGTGGAGCGTTCGCGGTCGGTATCCTCGATCCGCAGCAAAAAACTGCCGCCGGTATTGCGGGCATAGAGCCAGTTGAAAAAGGCGGTGCGGGCGCCGCCGATATGCAGCATGCCTGTGGGTGAGGGGGCGAAGCGCAGGACAGGTTTGGGGTTTTGCGACATGATCTTTCAGTGTGGGCTCGGGGGCCTTCGTTTAGCAAAACCCCTGCGATGAACCTAGGACTGATTGCGTTTTGGGCCGATGAGCGGGATCGGTGGCCGTTATGGCTACCGGTGGCGCTGGGCGCTGGCGCCGGCGGCTATTTTGCCCTGCCGGTTGAGCCTTCAATCACTATGGGATGGGCGGCGCTGGCCGCTGCCCTGCTGGCAATCACAATCGCATTTGCCAGACGGGCGCGCGTTGCCATGGCCCTGCTGGCGGCGGTGCTCCTGGGCTTCGGCTTGGCCAAGCTGCGCGAGGCAGCCATCGCCACCCCGGTGCTCGATCATGCCATCGTGGCGCATCTGACAGCGCGCATCGTCAGCATCGAGCCGCGCGAACGCGACGCGCGGCTGGTAATGGACGAGGTCCGCTCTGGCGCCTTTGCGCCGGGACAGACGCCGCGCCGGATACGTGTGACATTGCCGAATGGCGCGGATTTTCATCCCGGCGCATGGCTCAGCCTGACAGCCCGGCTCGATACACCGTCCGTGCCGGTGGCGCCGGGCACCAGCGATTTCGGACGCTGGCTTTATTTCCAGTCCATCGGCGCCACGGGATTTTCCTATGGCCGGGCGCGCACCATTCCGCCTGCGCGTGACGCAACCCTGTCAGAGCGCATGTCGCAATCGGTGGAAGGTCTGCGGGTGCGAATGACGGACCGGATTCATGCGGGTTTGCCGGGCAGCGCGGGCGGCATCGCGGCATCGCTGATCACCGGCACGCGCGGTACCATCAGCGATGAGGATGACGCGGCGCTGCGTTACGCGGGCCTGGCGCATGCGCTGTCCATTTCCGGCCTGCACATCGCGCTGGTCGGTGGCGGCATATTTTGGCTGGTGCGGGCATTGCTGGCGGCGATCCCGGCCGTGGCGCTGCGCTATCCGGTCTAGAAATGGGCCGCGGCTTTTGCTTTGCTGGCATCGGCTTTCTATCTGGTGCTCAGCGGCGCGGCGCCGCCTGCTGTGCGTTCCTTTGTCATGCTGGGTACGGTGATAACGGCGGTATTGCTCGACCGTCCAGCCCTGACCATGCGCAGCCTCGGCCTGGCAGCCGCCGTCCTGCTGCTGGCGCGGCCCGAAACCATCATCGAGGCGGGATTCCAGATGTCCTTCGCGGCGGTGGCGGGTCTGGTGGCGGTGGCGGAGTGGGAGCAGCAGCGGGCGACCAACGCGCCGCGCGGAATGCTGCTGCGCTATGCCCGCGGCATCTTCGTGACCAGCCTGTTCGCCAGCCTCGCCACCTTGCCTTTCACCCTGTTTCACTTCGAACGTGCGGCCCATTACGCCGTGCTGGGAAACCTGATCGCCATGCCGGTGATGGGCTTCTGGATCATGCCCGCCGCGGCGCTGGCGGTGGTGCTGATGCCGTACGGGCTGGAGCATTTAGCAACCGGCCTGCTGGGCGAGGGGATCGGTGTGATGGTGGCGATGGGGCTTTGGGTCTCGGAGCTGCCTGGTGCGGTCTCGTTGTCCAGCGCCATGCCGCTATCCGCGTTGGTGCTGGTCTCGCTGGGCGGATTGTGGCTGGCGATCTGGCGCAAGTCCTGGCGCTGGTGGGGCGGCCTGGCGCTGTTGGCGGGCGCTTTGCTGGCCGGCTTCGCGCCGCAGCCGGACATGCTGGTGGCGCGTGACGCCATGACCATCGCGGTGCGCGGGAGTGACGGGCTGCTGTATTTCTTGCGCAAGCCAAAAGATAAGTTCGCCGTTCGTGAATGGCTGAAGCGCGATGGTGACGGACGCGACATTGCCGATGCGGTCGGGATGCCGGGCCTTCGCTGCGGTGGCCTGGGTTGCGTGGTGAACCGCCCGCCGATGATTGCCGCAGGGCTCAGGCCGGAAGCTCTGGCGGAGGACTGCGCCCGCGCATCGGTCGTGATCAGCACAGCAACAGGTAACTGCAAGGGTCCGGCAATCGTGATTGATCAGAAATCCGCAGCGGACGGGCAGGGCTGGGAAATCACCCTGTCATCGCCGCCGACAGCCGTAAGCGTGCGTGAATGGCGCGGCGACCGGCCGTGGGTGGCGAAGCTTTATTAACTCGAGATCAGTATCGCCGCATAAGCCCGACCAGCTTGCCCTGCACCTTCACCCGGTCGGCGCCATAGAGGCGGGTTTCATAAGCGGGGTTGGCGGCCTCGAGGGCAATGGAGTCACCCCGGCGGCGCAGCCGCTTTAGCGTTGCTTCTTCATTGTCAACCAGCGCGACGATGATCTCGCCCGTGTTGGCGGTGTCCGCTTCCTGGATGATCACGGTGTCGCCATCGAGAATGCCGGCATTGACCATGGAGTCGCCGGTCACTTCCAGGGCGTAGTGGCTGCCGCGCCCCAGCATGCCGCCGGGCACCGGAATGTCGCTCATCTTGGTCTGCAGCGCCTCGATCGGGGTGCCAGCCGCGATGCGCCCGACCAGAGGCACATTGACGGTGCCTTCGCCGCCTTCGCCATAGCTGCGGCGCGGCGCGGGCGAGCGGGCATCGGCCATGCGGATATCGGTGCGGCCATGGCCGCCCATGCGGCTGCTGGTGCTGCGCTGGGCCTGGCTGCGGGTGGTGGCGGGACGGATGGTCTCGGCCATGTTGTCGGGCAGCTTCAGCACTTCCAGGGCGCGGGCGCGCTTTTCCATGCGGCGCAGGAAGCCGCGCTCTTCCAGTGCGGTGATCAAACGGTGGATGCCGGACTTGGATTTGAGGTCCAGCGCCTCCTTCATTTCGTCGAAGGAGGGGGGGATGCCGCTTTCGCGCACGCGCTCGTGGATGAACATCAGCAGTTCATATTGCTTGCGGGTCAGCATCGGTTTTCTCCCAGAGAACCGGCGCGAACAAAGCCGGTACGATGCGAATCGTTCTACTTTAGTTCCACCCACGCCGTCAACGCATCCCAAGTGGGGAAGTGGATTTCCTGAAGGTCGTTTTCTTCAGCGCAGCAGGTCGTCGGGAGAGGCTTTGGCCACGGCGGCGAGTTTATCCAAGGTAGCGGGCGCGATGCTGCGGGTCTGTCCCGTCAGGAAGCCGAGGATTTCGCCGGGCGCAACGCCCGCTTCGCGCGCCCATGCCGTGGGGCGCAGGCGATGTTTGGTCATGAAGGCACGGAAGGCATCGCGCTGGGCCCGGATCGCTTCGCCCTTGCCGAGTTTTGGCGCATCGGTTTCGCCAATCAGTATTTTTGGCTTGGCAAAGCGTGATGCGGTGGTGCGCACCGGCTGGGTCGCCACCGCACGTGCTTTCAACACCGGAGCCGGCGGCGGCTTTGGCGCGTCATTGCTGGGGGTGCCGCGCATGCCTGCAGAGCGCCGAACCGGCGGAGCCTTATCTGTCACCGAAAGCCGTTGCCCAGCAGCAGAGCGGTGGCGGCGCGCACATCTTTTTGCCGCATCAGGCTTTCGCCCACCAGCACGGTGGTGATTTTCGCCTGGGCCAGGCGCTTGAGGTCGGCGGGCGCGGAGATGCCGCTTTCTGACACGACATGCATGTCGCGCGGAATTTTGTTCGCCAGCCGCGTGGTCACGCCCATGTCGGTGACAAAGGTTTTCAGGTTGCGGTTGTTGATGCCGATCAGGTGGGCATCGAGGTCAAGCGCGCGTTCCAGCTCGGCTTCGTCATGCACTTCCACCAGCGCGTCCATTTTCCAGCGTGCCGCCTCGTCCAGCAGGGCGCGGGCCTGGTCGTCGGTCAGGGTCGCCATGATGACCAGGATGCAATCCGCGCCCCAGCTGCGCGCCTCGATCACCTGATAGGGCTCAATCATAAAGTCCTTGCGCAGCACGGGCAGGCGGGTGGCTTCGCGAGCCTGGGTCAGATATTCTGGTGCCCCCTGGAACGATGGCGCGTCGGTGAGCACGGAAAGACAGGCTGCGCCGCCTTCCTCATAGGCCATGGCCAGCGCGGGCGGATCGAAATCGGCGCGGATCAGGCCCTTGGACGGGCTGGCTTTCTTGATCTCGGCGATCAGGCCGTATTCGCCGCTGTCCTTCTTGTCGTCCAGCGCGGCGAGGAAGCCGCGCGGCGCTTCGACATCCTTGGCGCGCGCCTCCAGTTCCGCCGTGTTCGCCTTGGTCTTGGCGACGGCGACTTCTTCCTTTTTGTAGCCGAGGATCTTGTCGAGGATGCTCATGAATTGGTTGCTTCGATCAATGCCGCAAGTTTGGTTTTGGCCGCGCCGCTGTCCAGAGCCTGCTCCGCCAGGGAAACACCGGAGCTTACATCTTTTGCCATGCCCGCCACCATGAGGGCAGCGCCCGCATTTAGTAGCACGATATCGCGGTATGCGCCGCGTTCGCCGTCGAACAGGCGCCGCAGGGCTGCCGCATTTTGCGCCGCATCGCCGCCTTTCAGGTCAGCCAGGCTGGCGCGTTTCAGCCCGGCATCCTCCGGCGTGATCTCGCCGCGGGTGATCCGGCCATCTTCCAGGCTGGCGGTAAAGGTCTTGCCGGTGGTGGTCAGTTCGTCCAGCCCGTCTTCGCCATGCACCACCAGGGCGCGGCTGCTGCCCAGCGCCTGCAAGGCCTGCGCATACGGAGTCAGCCAGTCGGCGCTGTAGATGCCAACCAGTTGGCGCGTCACCCGGGCGGGCGAGGCCAGTGGCCCCAGCAGATTGAAGATGGTGCGGCGGCCGATTTTCTTGCGCACCGCCGCGACATGACGCATCGCCGGGTGATGCACCTGGGCGAACAGGAAGACGATGCCGGTCTCGGCCAGCACCTTTGCGGCTGCATCCGGTTCCAGGCCGATCTTCACGCCCAGCGCTTCGAGGATATCGGCGGCGCCGCTCTTGGAAGAGGCGGAACGGTTGCCATGCTTGGCGACCGGAACGCCCGCCCCCGCCACCACAAAGGACGCCGCCGTGGATATATTCAATGTGCCATGGCCATCGCCGCCGGTGCCGCACAGGTCTATGGCGTTTTCGGGCGCGTCCACCGCACGCATGGCGGCGCGCATCGCCCGCACCGCACCCACAATCTCAGGCACGGTGGGGCCGCGTTCAGCCTGGGCGATCAGGAAGGCGGCGAGATCATCGTCCGGCACCGCGCCGGACATGATGGTTTCAAAGACGCGCGCGGAAGCCTCGGCGTCGAGGGAGCCGCCGCCGCGCACGATGGCCAGTGCGGCGGGAAAATCGGCCGGAGCACTGGTCACTGTCATGCCGGGACTTTGGCGAAGTCGCGCGCGATGGTCAGGAAGTTGTTCAGCAGGGCATGGCCGTTTTCGGAAGCGATGCTTTCGGGATGGAACTGCACGCCGTGCACGGGATGGGACTTGTGCATCACGCCCTGGATAACCCCGTCATCGCTGGTGGCGGTGACTTCGAGGCTCTCCGGCATCGACGGCGGATCAATGGTCAGGGAATGATAGCGGGTGGCGAGGAAGTCGTTATTGAGACCCCGGAACACGCTCTTGCCGCTGTGATGTATGCGCGACAGCTTGCCATGCATCGGTTCGGGGGCGCGCACGATCTTGCCGCCATAAACCTGGCCGATGGCCTGATGCCCCAGGCAAACGCCCAGGATCGGCATCGCGCCATTGGCCTGTTTGATAATGTCCAGGCAGATGCCGGCTTCGTTGGGGGTGCAGGGGCCGGGTGACAGGACAATGCCTTCGGGCTTCAGAGCCAGCGCCTCACCAGCTGCGATTTCATCGTTGCGCACCACGCGCACCTCCGCCCCCAGCTCACCCAGATAGTGGAAAATATTGTAGGTGAAGCTGTCGTAGTTATCGATGAGAAGAAACAAATCAGACCTATCTATTTGATTATACTAGATTATAATTTTACCTTGTAGAATTGGTACCCCCATTGGTACCCCCAATTGTCGCGGTTGCTCTTGAACAATAGCGAACCATAGCGATCGGGGACGCAATTTTAGCCGATTTTCCAGTTTCGTACATCGGCAGCCTGCCTTTGGGCTGCTCAGGGCCCGGTAAGCGGCCCGCGGGGCGCGCCTGAGCGGCGGCAGACAGGTGGGGGGCTGCACAGGCCCAAAGACCACCTAGGTGCCCTCGCTTAGTTCACAGAGCACCTGGCTTACCTTGCGGCCGGCTTCGATTTGCTTCGCATGGATGTAGTATTTTTCGGTGGTCCTGAAATTGGTGTGGCCGAGAAGATGACCGGCGGCCAAGGCAACTGAAGGTGACCTTGGCCACATGCTCGATGCAGCACAGTCGCGCAGCAGGTGGGGATTGAT
>CAMAPL010000014.1 GCA_945860165.1 Rhizobium sp. Q54 | reverse complement strand
ATCTTGTCGTTGGCGCGAAGATGCAGCGTGGCGTTGCCGTTGCCGCGCCACGGCGCGTCGCAGCCCCAGGCGCGGTACAGGGCGTTGTCGATCCCTCTTTCACCGTCCTCAGCGACAAAGCCGCCGGTGTTGGGATTGCCGTCCAGGTTAAAGCCGGTGGCGATCTTGCCCGTCACTTCGGGCTGGCCGGGATCTTCCGCCGCCCAGGGGTTCACATAGGTTTCGATGCCGCGTTTCCAGGCGCGATAGGTGATGGCGCGATTCCAGATATGGAAGCGCGTCAGGACTGGCGCCTTGACCATCTCGAGCCCCGGCGGCCTGGAGATGGCTTCAATCTCGTATTTACTGCGGAACGGCTGCTTGATCGCGGCTTCCGTATTCTTGTCGTTGGCGAAATGAAGGCTGGCGCCATGGAGGCAATCGGAACCAGGTTCGATCTCACCGGCGCGTTCGAAGCCTGCGCGTCCACCATAGCGGAAGGCATACTCATAGGTTGCGACGACATATCCGCGCGACCAAGGCGCGGCCGTTGTGGGTTGAACCATGGCGGCGAGCGCCGCAGTGGCAACCGAGCAAAGCAGAACGCGTTTTTGCGAGATCATGGTGAACTCCTCTGAACCGGTCTTATGCCGACCTTTGGCGAAGCACTACTCAATATTCTATCACTTTTAACCAACCGACTGCCAATCGGCCTAAGTTAAGACTCTGAATTTACTTGAAAATCAGGAGACGATGACCGAGCCGATCATGCCCATCCCTTCATGCATCTTGCAGATATACTTGTAGGTGCCTTTTGTCGTGAAGGTATGGCTGAAGACGGCATCCTGCTGCATGTCGCCGGAATCGAACGGCACCACACCGGCGGGAAGCACAACATTTCCGGGCTTGGTCGCCATGCTGGGATCGAACGTCACGCTGTGGAGCACCACGGCGGGGTTGGTCCATTTCACCGTATCGCCGACATTGATCGTGACGGATGTCGGCAGGAAAACCATTTTTGCCCGCCCCATGCTGACCTCGACTGTCTTTTCCTGTGCAAGAGCCGGCACCGCCATTACGGACAGGCCAAACCCGGCAAGAAACTGGGCGAATGCGCGGCGATGAATTCCCATGAGTTCTTCCTTGCAGCAGTTGTTATTCGGGCGGCGAAACCTGGTTTATGAGCAGATCAGAAAGTGCGGCAGCCTCGAAACCCAGCGGGTTCTTGCCGTCCTTGACGCCCTTGCGGACCACAATGTCGGCACTGACTTCAAAATCGGTCACAGTCTTGGGGTCCTTGCCGTCAGCAAAGAAGGCCGCGCCGGCAAAGGGACTCCATGTGCTCCATGCGGCAGAGCCGGCCATCTTGTAGCGCCAGACCGGCCGCCAATAGACCATGCGAAAGCTATAGGACTTTCCGGCACGCGCCGGATCGTCGTTCACGGGGTCGGAACCCGCATCGCCCTTCATGCGTCCTTCGACGAGCGTGAACCAGGTCCCGCCCTGCGCCAGTGTGTGTTCGGCGGCGCGCCAGCCGAGATACTTTTCGACCGCCTCGCGCGAGGTGAAGGTTTTTCCCGTCACCGTCAGGGTGAACCGGGTCGGGTTGACCGTCTTGAGGGCAAAGACGCCGGGCTTGGCGGCGGGGACCATTGGCATAGCATCGGCCGGCGGCGGGGTCGGATTGGCGGCCGGAACTTGCGCAAGAGCGGCCAGCGGCATCCCTGCACACACAACTATCATTGCAAAGCCAAAAATCGTGCTGCGTCTCATTGTTTTCCCGCCCGGTTAGAAGTGTTTTTTTAAGGATACCAGAACAACATCTAAAAATAGAACCCCGTCGTCACCGCCCATACGATAACCGAAACAAACACCGCGCCAAGCAGAAGCCGCCAGACCGGCGCGACCTGAACTTCCCCCCCGTCCGCGTCACCCTTGCGCTTACCCGTGATCATGGCGCCAACCAGATTTTGGCGTTTCCAGGCGAAGTAGAAACTGACCGCCAGAAGATGCAGTGTAATGATCACCAGGAGAACATCGAAAAGCGTGCCACCATGAAGGCGCGCGATGCGGCGGCCCTGGCGATAATCGACATAGCTAGACAGCGGCCCCGAATAGATGACGTCAAAGTCCACGGCGAACAAGCCGGTGACGACCACCGCCAGAACCGAGGCCAAAAGCACCAGGACGCTGATCGCGCCCAATGCATTATGTCCCAATGCCGGGGCCGTGTCGCGTTTGTGCAGGGTAAGCGCATAGTTGAAAACAGTCCTGGGGCCGCGCAGGAAGTTGACGAACTTGGCGGTGGAAGACCCCACAAAGCCCCAGTATAGCCGCAGCAGGATGACCCAGAGCGCGACGTAGCCGCTATAGGCGTGATATTCAAGCTCACCATTCTCGGCTGTCCACCAGCAGACCGCGATGGAGATCACCAGCAGCCAGTGCATGGCGCGGGTTGGCGAATCCCAGATGCGCAAAAGGGACATTGTCCGAGATGCCTTTTGCCCTACCCCGATGTCTCCCGGCAAACTCATAGGATCTCTTACTGTTCTGCGTCTTTTTCGTAGTCCGGTGAGCGGTAATCCTCATGGCAGGCCTTGCAGCTCTTACCCAATGCAATGACCTGCGCCTTGAGCTCGCCGTTGTCCTTTTTGGCGGCCACCTGGCTCAACTTTACCGCTTCGGCCATCATCGTCCTGCCGTGCTTGGCGAAATCATCGCCCTTTTGCCAGATGGCTGGCAGGGCATAAGTCTTGGCGCCGGCTTCGGGGCCGCTGCCTTTGGGAAACCATTTCAGCAGGAAGGGGCTACGCTCCTGGAGTATCAGGACGTTAGGCTGGATGAGATTTTCCCAGTCGGGAGATCTCTTCTTGAGCTCATCGTCGATTTGCTTAAGGGCGCTTGCCATATCGCGCAATTTGTCCTGCCTGGATTTAATTTGGGCGATGTCTGCGGGTGCTGCCGTAACGATAGCGGTAGCTGAAACACAAAAAAGAAACGCAACGCCCGCGACGCGGGAGAAAAGAACAGAACGCAACATAACGTAAACAATCTCCGGGCGGACAAAACAGAAGGCAAGCTAGGGCAGCTTGCGGTTGCCTTCGGTTGGAATAAAACTAACTAGGCCAGCAATTCGGTGAACGGACTCTTGGTTTCCATTGAGTTCGCGCCCCAGCTGTCGACGCCGACACCCATCGCCTTCATGGCAGTCAAGCCCACGCGCGACACCGTGCTGTTGTCACCAGCGATATGGTAACCGCCCTTCATGCGCCCGCTCGCAAGGCCGGCAACCAAGATCGGGAGACCGTCGACCGCATGGA
Source organism: Rhizobium sp. Q54 (assembly GCA_945860165.1). GTDB lineage: Bacteria > Pseudomonadota > Alphaproteobacteria > Micropepsales > Micropepsaceae > Rhizomicrobium. Next base: position 61,955 of record CAMAPL010000014.1, on the reverse strand, counting down.
TCTTGGCGAAGCTCTGGTCGGTGTAGGCAAAGACCAGGCTGTGATCCAGCAGTGTACCGTCGCCTTCCTGAACGCCGTCCAGCTCCTTCAGCATCATGGCGAAGAGCTCCATGCTGTGAACATTGTATTGGGCGACACGTGGCTGATAGCCCAGGATCGGGTCGATGGGCTCTTCATGCGTTGACTGATGATAGCCCAGGGAATCGCCGGGAATGAAGATCTGCGAACCCGGCTCGGAAATACTGAGATTGAACACCCGGGTCTGGTCGGTGGCCAGGGCCAACGCGCCCAGCCGGGACATCAGCGGGACGTTCTTGCGGATGTTGGGGAGCGCGTTATTGACGACCAAATCGCTCTCAGGTGCCCCCGGGATCTCGACCTTTGCGGTGAGTTCGGGGCGCTGCAGCTGGGTCGCCATCTGGGTTTCAACTTCGCGCACCGAGGTGAAGTACTGATCCATGCGGGCCTGGTCGGCGGCGCCCAGATGCATCATCGCGCGCTTGCGGTCCTCTGCAACCACCGACAGCACGCTCTGCTGCACCATGATCGAGGGATCGGGCTTCCAGTTAGGCGAAGAGGGATCCTGGAATCCCGGGCCGAACAGTCGCGTATACAGCGACAGCGGCGTGGTTTCGGGAGGCAGCGTGTTGAGGCCACCCAGGCTCGAATAGCTTTCCTTCGCATTGCCTGAGGCGGCGGCTGCTACCGACTTGTAGCGTGCACCGCGGCTGATCACATCGGCAACCTGCTGGTCGATGGTCTTAGAATCGAACTGCCCCTGCTTGGTCGGCGAAATGCCGGTGGCCGCGGCGGCAACGCCCGACCAGTGTTGGTAATTGGGATTGTCGTCGAACGGAATGCGCAGGCCGCTGAACACGTTCAGCTTGTTGCGGTAAGCTTCCAGCGGCTTGAGCTGGACGGTCATTTCATAATCTTTTCCGGCAGTCTTGGGGACCCAGAGCGACTTTGTCAGGCCGCAGCCGAAGAAGAAGGTGTTGAAGCGCGTCGGGAGCTTCTGCCCCGTCGCGGCCAGCGCCTGGCCCTTGCTGTCAAGGAAACAGTCCAGGAACGGCACCATCATTGTGGCGGCCGAACCCTGGAACATGCCGCGAAGAAGGAACCTGCGATCTAATTTCATGACTGTGTCTCCTAGTTTCTAGGGTGATACGGTTTTGATGTGCTCGGCCGTGGCAATGAAGAAGCCGGGGCTTGTGACGAGGCCCTTGATCAAGGCGCGAAGGCGATAGCCTGACTTCTGGAAAGATTCCTGTCCGTCCTTAAACGCGGCAGGCTCCACCTCTTCGCTGTTCAGGCCATTGGCATAGGAATAGAGCTTGCGCGCGACGCAGGCGGGATATTTCGGGCTGCTGTACAAAAACTTGCCCAGGCCTTCAGCGCCGCTGAAAGACTTGCCCGCAAGGGTGGCAGAAACGTCGATCATCTCGCCATTCTCCCGCTCCCGGCGTCCGCCAATTGTATCGAAACCTTCCAGCGACAGGCCGAGTGGATCAACAGCGTTATGGCAGGAGGCGCAGGTCTTGTCGTTGGCATGGGCCATCAGGCGTTCGCGCACCGTCTTGCGCGGCCCATTGGTGTCATTGACCTCAGAAAAATCCACATTGTTGGGCGGCGTCGGCGTAGGCTCGCAAAGCAGGATTTCGTTCAAAGCCACGCCGCGCCTGGTGGGCGAACTACGACCGGGATGGGAAAACATTGCCAGTAAGCTGATCTGGGTGACGAGGCCGCTGCGGCCAGTTTCCGGGCCGAACTCGTATGGCGCCCATTCCCCTTTGAAGGAGAAAGGCACGCCATAGATTGATGCCAGCATGCGATTGATCTGGGTCTTGCGGGTGACCATCAGGTCACGCATGTCCCCATTCTCGTGAAGCGCCAGAGCGATAGTGGTGCGCAGCGTTTCTTCTGCAGCCGAGCCGCCCATGGGGCCGGCCCATTTGGGATAGAACAGGCCATCCTTGGACACGTTGTCGAACGTCGACAGCATCAGCATGTCAGCGAAGAAGGCGCGCATACCGACTTCCAGGCGGGGCGATGCCATCAGCCGGTCGACCTGCTTTTCCAGCCCTGCCGCCGTGATGAGTTCACCGGTCTGGGCCGCCTTCAGCAGTTCGGCATCCGGCGTGGAGTCCCACATCAGGTAACTGAGGCGCGCGGCGCGGCTATAGGGTTCCAGCGCGTAGCCCTTGCCTTCCGGCACCGCGATTTCCTTGCGGAATAGGAATTCCGGCGACTGGAGCAGCGTGGCAAGGCCATAGCGCAGGCCCGCATAAAAATCGCTGGAGGACTTTGCCATCGTCCGCGCAAGGCTCACGCGCGAGCGTAGCTCTTCGGCCGTGAGGGGGCGGCGGAACAACTGCAGGCCGTAATGGCCGAGAAACTGTGCGGCACAGGCATCATCCGGCGCCTTGGCGGACTTGGGTTGGCAGGAAACCAGCCGCTTGCGGTTCTCTTCGTTTGTCGCCTGTGCCGCGATCGTGTCCGCCATCTTTGAGTAAGACTCAAAGCCGGCAGGCGTAATCGACAGTACTGCGGTGCTTGCCGCAGTCAGGCCACCGATGCGGATGCCCGGCTCGAAGGTGCCCTGCACCGAGATATCCTTGCCGAGAATGTCCGCTATCGAGTTGCGATATTCGTTCTGGGTCAGGCGACGCAAGCCAACAACCTGGCCGACGCTTGCTTCCAAGGCTGCAGCACCGATCCAGGTGCCGCAGGCCACAAAAGATGCAATGATGAGGGTAAGTTTGCTGCGCACTAGATACTCTCCAAGCCTAATATTTACTGCGCTTTCGGCGCACTTTTTTTTGCTGCCGTCTTGAGTCCAATTATATCTTTTTTTTTACACCATCCAGTGGGCATTTAACAACATATCGGCAACAAAAGCCTGCTTTTGCACTTACAATAGTACGTTTTTAGACGCTTTTAGGAAATAAACTGGCTTTGATCAATTATGATTACAATAGAAACATTCGATAATTCCGAATCCCTTCACCGTAAATGACGAGACGCCAGCAGGCCTCCCCGACCGTTCCGCCACATCAGCCATGAAGTGGCGATGGCGCAATGCCCTCATGCGATCTTCGCCGACCATACAACAGAGTAATATTCACGCGGCGGTTGGTGTACCCCCCCTTGAACGCGATCCGATCTGTTTCGTGAAACAGGTCGGAATCGAAGATGACCGCGCGATTAGCGCGGTACGGAACGGTCATCGCCCGCGCGCCGCTCTGAGCTAGGAAGCTGCGTATCGCCGCCTCATTGTCATTGTATTTAGCAAAGTCCCAGTCGAGCAGCGCGGCGACATCCCAGATTAACAAACCACCGCTTTCGGCGTCCAGGTTGGCCTGGTCGGGCGTGATCCAGAAATTCACGTTCACGGCGGCAAAGTCGGCGTGAATGTTGATGCCGCTGAGCACGCTGTCATATTTGAAGCCCCACAGGTAGCGCAGATGATGCGTACCGAAAATGCTGCCATATGTGCTGCGGAATTCCTCGGCGATCTGGGCCAGCAGCGGACATGAAAAGCCATGTTCCGGAAGCGCCCCCAGATAGCCACCGGCATAGGCTTTTCGTCATACCGTGGATTCCCAGCAAAACCGGCGCAGGCTTTCCAGTGCGTCCTGGGTAAGCAGGTCGTCTATCACCACAACTTGCGGCCGCGCTGTCCGCCAGCGCCCGCAAATCTGTTCACTGTTGTTGCCGGGATTTATCCCGGGCGTAACCAACCGCTCCCCGCTTGCGAGATGAAATCGCGACAGGGGGCCAGCAACGCCATCGCGGCTGGCCCGATAATCCTGCTGTTCCCGGTCGTGCCACATTTTGTATTCGGACGCCGGTTCATCGGGGAAAATCCCCGTCGCCATACCGCAGTTCAGCATGGCGGCGGAACAGCTGCATGTCTTCCCCGGCCCGATCGCATTCGAAAAGAACAAGACCGAGATTGTTCAGCGCCGCAGCATAATTCGGCTATACCGACAGGACTTTGCCAAAACAAGCGGCCGCATCCTAGCAGCGCCCCAAGTCGCGCAGGAGAAGGCCACGGTTGAACGCAATCTCGGGATTTCCCGGCTCAAGCGCCGATGACCAAGAAAAAGACTTCAGCGCCTCGGCGCCGCGCCCCTGCTGAAACCGTATCATTCAGATCAGGTGATTGGCATTGAACTCGTGTGGATCGGCGTCAAGGACGGCAAGGTACAACCGTTCCGCTTCAGCGAGGTTGCCGGAATTTTGTGCATCCAGGGCCTGGTGAAGAATCTCCTGCAACCCCATCGCGCTGACCAAAAAAATGACGGCAGACACTATCTGAACCTGTCACGGTCCGGTCATGTCTGCCGTCATTTTATTATATTATAAACGACGTAAAAACGCTTTTGCTTGCGCTTCTGACGACGGCGTCAGATTTAGTTATTGATGCGAACACCAACATGGAACATGCGACCGACGGTGTCATAGAGCGTTGGATTGGTTCCATTGTTCGCTGCGTTGAAGGCAGTAGTGTGCCCGGTAATCACAGGATCCTCGTTTAAAACGTTGTCGATTTGGGTATAGACCGTCCAGTGATCGTCCAATTTCACAGAACCACCGACGTTGAAGTAAACAATCGCCGGGTAGTTGTTTCTATCGGTTGTCGCATTTTTCAGCGTCGATACCGGGCAAGATCCGGGTACGCACTGAACCCAATTATTGTTGAACTTGCCCTTCGAAACCCAGTTTTCCGAGACATGGATTTCCCAATTGTCTTCTTCATACTGCTGCGTGAAGAAGCCCTTGGCATGAGGTACGTTGCCGAAGCCGATGCCGAAACCGCCTGCACCGGCTGCGGCGCCAGCCGTGTTGAGCGGGAACGTTCCGGCGATACCAGGCGTGTTTACGAACTTGGTGACATAGGTAACCAGGTTGCGGAAGGTAAAATCGCCCGGCAATGACACATAAGCTGCGTCGGCAAGGCTGAACTGATAGGTCGCTTCCACGTTGAAGCCGTCTGTCGTCGTACTGGCGGTGTTGAAAGCCTGTTGATTGACCTGGACCCAGTTCGTACTGACCGCGGGGCTAAGACCGCCCGCCACTATAATTGCGGAGCAGTACTGGGTCAGACCAGCATAACAGTTGTTGACACTAGTCTGCCGATCAACGGCGCTGATCTGGGCACCAACACCGATGCGGTAATAATCAATTGAGGTGCTGAAGCCAGGCAACCAGCTTGGCGTGAACACCACGCCGAGCTGGGTATTGAGGGATTTTTCAGCCTTCAAGTTTGGGTTACCAAGAGCGCCGCCGATAACCTGAATAGTCCCCCCTCTCCAAGGATCAGAGTTGGAAGAGTTTGCGGTGGTGGGCGCCGCATAAAGTTCAGACAGGTTCGGTGCACGGAAGTCGCGCGATTGCATGGCGCGGAACCGAACGCCGTCGATCGGGGTGTCCCAGGTCATGCCGACCTTCCAGGTATTTGCAGAACCAGAAGTGCTGTAATCGGCATGCCGGCCAGCCAGGCTCAGGTCGACGTTGCCAAATTGCGACGAGTCTAACAGCGGAACTTCTATTTCCGTAAAGGCTTCACGGACGCTGAAGTAACCATTAGCATTGTGGAAACTGCCGGCATACCAGTTCGTACCGTTGGCGCAATTTTGCACCGGGTTGTTACAGGGGGTTCCAGGAGCGCCCTTGGGGCCGAGCTTTAGACCATTGCCAGCAGCGTCGCCGCGGACCGTATAGCCATCCTCACGCCATCCAGCACCAACCGCGATTGAAACATCGCCTGCCCAGTTCTTGATGGGCGAACCGCTGATAACGAATTCTGCGTTGTTCTGGTGCTGTTTCGAGATCTGGAGCGGCCCCGGACCATTAACTTTTCCGCCATATACCCAGTTCTTCTGAGCCTGGGTAAATTCGTCGGTAAATGGATTAACCGCTATGCACCCCAACGTACGGGCGACGGTGTTGCGACAGACTACAACACCTTGGGAATCCTTGATCGTATCTACGCCATGATAAAGATTGGGTAAATTTGCGATACCGTTGACATTGATCCGGGTGTTGTTCTTACCATGCTGGGCATAGGCAACGGCATTCCATTCCGTACCCATGAGCTCGAAGGACCCGTCAAGGCCAAAGGCGAAGCGCTTGCTGTTACGCAGTGAATGGACCTTTTGCGGTCCCAGCCCATAAAAGAGTGAACCGAACCCGAAAGACGTAATGTTATTATCGATACATGCTTGATTGATACTAGCAGGCAGATATGCGTTTGCGCCGCCCGCAGCGTTACCGCATTGGATACCCGGGGCCACCAGCATCTGGCCTGCATTGAAGGGCGAGGTTGAGTAAATTGTTGAAGTCAGAGCCGCAGCTGTGGTCTGGGTGGCGGCGCCAGCAAGCCCAGGCAGGCCAGACCTCCATTGATTAGAATTTGGATTGGTTGAGCTCTGAGTTTCACCCATGCTTACCGTGGTATAAATATTCCATTTTGGCGCGATGTCATAGGACAGGCGGGCATAGAAGTTGCCGCGCGTAATCGGCGATGACATGGTGCCGCCCGAGCCGGTCTGGGCAGAGTTATCTCCGCCGATACAGAGTGTTCCCGGGCAGTTGGTGACCGTACCGGCCGAACCAGCAGAGCCATTTTTGGCTGGAACACCCGGAAGGCCGTTGGGACCTACGCCGAAGTCACGGCGATAGGTCGTTCCGTCGGGGTTGAACCCGATCCCCTGCAGCGGGCCACTGTTTATCATACCGGTGCGCCCAAATTGATTAGACGTACCATTATCCCTTAAATAGAATTGCGGCTGACCGGCAGGGGTTACGCCAGGACTATTATAAGCCAATATCGAGGGCGCAACATACCAGGAACGCCCATTTCCCTGCGAGTCTGTCAGGCTAGCGCCACCGCAGCAGGACAACCTTTTCCAATTGCCTTCCACTCCGTCGCTATGACTGTAATCCACCGACACCGTGAAGTGCCCCCGACCGCCCGCAAAACTAGTGCCGGCGGCAGCACCGATGGTAAGCGTAGCATTATCTCGATAGTTCGAAATACCGGTCGATACATTCGTCTTGAAACCGATATATGTTTTATCAGTGATGACATTGACCACGCCCGCGATGGCGTCCGAGCCCCAGGACGCCGAGGCACCGCCGGTCACCACGTCAACTCGCTGGATCAGCATCTGGGGGAACTGGTTGATATCATTAATGCCGGCGACATTGCCGGGAACAAAGCGCTGTCCATCTAGCAGCGTGAGGGTACGAACAGTTCCAAGGCCGAACACGTTGAACGAAGCCAAGCCGTTGGTACCACCGCTGGTGGCGTTGACGTTACTCTGCACACCAGTACTACCCATCAAGGAGGGCAGTTGCGTGACGGCCGTGAAAATATTGTCCTTGTTCTGCTGTTGTATAAAATCGGCGGCCATGACTGTGGTGGGGGTTGGCGCTTGCATGCCGCTGTTCACGATACGCGAAGATGAGACTGTCACCGACTCGACGCCCGGGTCCTGCGCATAGGCGGAGGAAGCTACCATTAGGGCGCTTGCGGCAGCTGTAACGAAGAGCGAACTCTTCTTTAAAAGGCTCAGTTTCGCTTGATTGTCGCCGCCGACGAAGCTGTAATCTTTTAAAGACATAATTAGCATCCCCCTAGATTTTGTTGAGATTTAGAATGACCAAATCTGCTTTATTTATAGCTTCAATATTTTCATTTTCACGTAACATATTTATCACAAATAAGCAAAAATTCTCTTGCTGCGTCGCAAAATAATATGGGTAAAAACCCGCTTCGCTTAAGCGAATTGGCCAACTTTTCGCAAAAGAGATGCGATAAGCAGTATTTTTGCTGACGGCAGGGGGGGGCAAAAATTGTTCGACCTAAATCCATTGATCCAGCGCGCTGTGGGTGCACATCAGCAAGGGCATTTGGACCAAGCAGCGAATCTGTACGAGCAGATTCTCCAGCAACAGCCAGAGAACGCCGCGGCGTTGCAGCTGCTCGGCGCGCTTCGCGGACAGCAGGGACGAAATACCGAGGCAGTCAGGCTGACGGAAGCCGCGCTTAGGCTGCAACCCGAAGATTTCGGGACACTGGCCAATTACGCCTCGGTGCTTATTGCGGCAGGCCGCTATGACGACGCTCTCGACAAGCTGGACAGAGCCCTGTCACTCAAGCCGGATTTTTACGAAGCGCTTTACAATCGCGGCGTCACCCTGGCCCATCTGAAGCGCTTCGCAGAGGCCGTGGCCAGCTATGACAAGGCGCTGAGGCTACGGCCGAACAGCCCGGAATGTTTCTACAATCGCGGCATTTCCCTGGCTGCTCTGGGATGGCTGAAAGACGCGCTGTCCAGCTACGACAAGGCCCTCGCGCTCCGTCCCGAGTTTGCGCCGACGTACGACAATCGCGGCAATGCGTTGCGGGGACTGGGGCGGCCGGAGCAGGCACTGGAGAGTTACGACAGGGCGCTGGCCCTTGCCCCGGGCGATTTTCGCACCCTGTACAATCGGGGAATTGCGCTGGCGGATTTGCGCCGCTTCGATGAAGCCATCGCCAGCTTTGAAAAATCCCTCGTCCTCCAGCCCCTGTTTGCCGATGCCCTGTTCAATCACGGCCTTGCCCTGCTCTGGCAGGAACGCTTTGCCCAGGCATTGGCGAGTTTCGAGACGGGGCTCACCGTGCGCCCCAACGACGTCGAGATGCTGAGCAATCACGGGGTGGCGTTGTGGCATTTGAAACGGTCGGGCGAAGCGCTGGCAAGCTACAACCAGGCGCTCGCGCAAAATCCTGGCCACGCATCCACCCTTCTAAGCCGCGCGTTGCTGTTTCAGGAGATGGGCCGATTCAGCGACGCGCTGGCGGATTATGACAAGGTCCTTGCGATGGACTCAAAGGATGCGCGCGCATGGAACGGCCGCGGCGCCGTTCTGCATGCCTTGAAGCGCAACCGCGAAGCCTTGGAAAATTTTGACAGGGCTGTGGAACTCAAGCCGGATTTTGCGGATGCCCTGACGAACCGCTCCCATCTGCGATGGGCGGAGCGCGGCGACTATGTCGGCGCTACAGCGGACTTGCAGGCGGCCCTCACCGCCGACCCCGGCCAGCCATACGCCGCCGGGGATTTGCTGCATCTGAAAATGCATGGCGCGGACTGGACAGATTTTGAAGCCGATGTGGCGTCAATAGATGACGGCGTTCGAAGCGGGCGCCGCATCGTTCGTCCCTTTGTCTATCAGGCGCTATCCCGTTCACCGGCGGACCTGCAGGCCTGTTCGCGTATTTTTGCTGAAAGTCTTTTCCCGCAATGGACCCGGCAGCGTAGTTTTACATACCGTCATGACAGAATTCGCATTGGCTATGTTTCTGGAGAGTTCCGAGAGCAGGCAACCGCCTACCTCATGGCGGGCCTGTATGAACTGCACGATCGCGAAAAGTTCGAAGTCATCGCCATCGACAATGGCGGCGGCGATGGCAGCGAAATGCGCAGACGGCTGGAAACGGGTTTCGATAAGATTCTCTACATTACGAAGATGACGGACGCTGAGGCCGTGAAGCTGATCCGGGCCGAGGAAATCGACATTCTGGTGAACCTGAATGGCTATTTCGGCGAGCCCCGTATGGGAATATTTGCGCAGCGCGCGGCGCCCATCCAAGTCAACTATCTGGGATTTCCCGCGACCCTGGGGGCGCCCTATATGGACTACATCCTTGCGGACGAAGTCGTGATACCCGAAGAGGAGCGGCAATATTACGATGAAAAGATCGTCTATCTTCCGGGTTGCTACCAGGCAAATGACCGCAAGCGTTTCATCGACGGGACGGTGCCCAGCCGCGCGGCTATGGGCCTGCCCGACAAGGCGTTCGTTTTCTGCAACTTCAACCAGAGCTATAAGCTCACGCCTTCGACCTTCGCAAGCTGGATGCGCATTCTCAAGGAGGTGGAGGGGAGCGTGTTGTGGCTTCTCAATAGTAAACCGCCTTTTGCCGAAAACCTGTCACAGGTGGCACAGCGGCATGGCGTGGCGCCGGGCCGTCTTGTCTTCGCTCCGTCCCTGCCGCTCGAAAAGCACCTAGCCCGTCTGAATTTGGCCGACCTGTTCCTAGACTCGCTTCCCTACAACGCCCACACCACAGCCAGTGACGCGCTATGGGCTGGACTGCCCCTACTCACCTGCCGCGGCACAACTTTTCCCGGCCGGGTGGCCGCCAGTCTGCTTGCCGCAGTGGGGATGCCCGAACTGATAACGGAGGCCCAAGATGCGTATGAGGCCTTGGCGATCCGGCTGGGGCGGGACATCGGCGCCATCAGTGGGTTGAAGCAAAAACTTGCGCACAACAGGCTGGCCTGCCCGCTGTTTGATACCGACTTGTTCCGGCGGAATATCGAGGCGGCCTACACGACCATGTGTGATGTCGCGACAAGGGGAGAAGCGCCGAGGAGCTTCGCGGTCAACAGCGCCCTTCAGGAAATCAGCTGATCCGCCCCCGCCGTGCGGTGAATTTCGCCTGCCACCTTGAAGCTTGCGGGCGGCTCGCCGCGTGCCGCACGTTCCAGCATCTGCCGGTAAGCAGCTTCAATACACTGCCGGGTGCGATCGGTATCGAAGAGCGGAGCCGTCACCTTGCTGCGGGCCAGCTTTTCCCGCAGCAATGCCAGCGCCGCCGGATCGCGCGCTAGCTTCAGCGCCAGCGCTTCATAATCTGCCAGCGTGGCGGTGACGAGCTCGGGGAGCCCTGCCGCCAGCAGCAGGCTCGATGCCACGCGGCCAGCGAAGGCCTCGCCCTTGCAAGTCACCACCGGAACGCCCGCCCACAGCGCATCGCTGGCGGTCGCATGCGCATTGTAGGGAAGCGTGTCCAGGAAAATATCCGCCAGCTGCAGGCGGGCCATGTGGTGATCGAAAGCCACACTGCTTGCGAAAACCAGACGATCCGGATCGACGCCCCTGGCTTGCGCTTCTCGCCGCAAATTGGACCGCGCCGCATCCCCACAGTCCCGCAGCCAAAGGATACTTTCAGGAACTTCGCGCAGGAGCTGCATCCAGACTTCAAACAGGGGGGCCGTGATTTTCCAATTCTGGTTGAAGCAACAGAATACCACGCCTTTTTCGGGTAATCCGGCACTCTGTCGCGCCGGGCGCGCGCCAATCACCCGGCGGGAATCCTGCACAAAAAAACTGTTCGGCAAGTGGACGATCGCCTCGGTGTAAGCGTGCTGGTCGCCAAAGGGCACGATAACAGGATCGGCAATAATATAGTCCATGCATGCCGAACCGGTAGTCGCGGGATATCCCAGATAGTTCACCTGGACCGGTGCCGCCCGATAAGAAAATATGCCAGGGCGTCCGTTCTGGGTATGACCGTTAAGATCGACCGCTATGTCGATCTCGTAGCGGCGCATGAGATCGGCGACATCGCGGTCCTGCATCAGGCGAACATCTTCGAAATGATCAAATGCCCCGACCAGCCGGGCCCGCATGTCGCTGCCGTCGTCGGCGCCAAGGGAAATTCCATAAATCTCGAAAAAAGACCGGTCGTGCCGCTCAAGAAGCTCCACAAGCTGATGGGAAACAGGATGATTTCCGAAATCCGACGAGACATATCCAATGCGTATCTTCGCATGGCGATGCGCGATTGCCGGGCGCGCCACGTCGCGGCATTCGGCGCCATGGTTCTTGAGATGGGTCTTGGCGCAGCGAAGCTGGAGCGACGCATCCGTGCTGTACCCCAGCAGGGTGAAAGGCGAAACCAAGGACTTGCCCTCCCGCACATCCGCCGCCAACCTGCCGGCCAGGGCGCCGGTTCGCGCCCAGTCGCAAAGATTCAGCGCCGCATTGGCGGCCGCGCTCAGGGCATAGGGATGCCGGGGGCTGGACGAAAGCGTGGCGTCGAACCGGGCCAGAGCCTCCTCGAACCGATTCAAATGGGAGAGCGTTATCGCGCTATTGTACAGCGCATTACTGTTGTCGGGTTCAACTGTGAGAACAGCCGCGTAGCTGGCCAGAGCCTCCTCAAAGCGCTCCAGCGCCGTCAGGATTCCCCCCTTGTTGTTCAGGGCATCGACATGGCCCGGCTTGAAGGCAAGCGCCCGGTCGTAACTTTCCAATGCGTCTTCGTGGCGGTAAAGGCTTGCCAGCGCAACGCCGCGATTGACAAGCGCTTCGATATAGTCGGGCTGCAGGGCTAGCGAGGCATCGAAGCTCTCCAACGCCGCCTCGTAGCGCTCCATGGAGCAGAGCAGTAAACCCCGGCTGTTGAAAATCCTCGGCGCGCGCGGCGCGATTCCCAGCGCGAGATTGTAGCTGTCCAGCGCTGCTTCAAACCGCTTCAGCCGCCATAGCGCAATGCCTCGTATGTAAAAGGCATCCGCAAGATCCGGGCAGAGCCTCAACGCGGCGTCGGCGCTGGTGAGTGCATCGCTGAACCGGCCCAGTTCACACAATGCCGCGGCCCGGCTCTGAAATGCCTCGGCATAATCCGGCGCAATAGACAAGGCACTGTCATAGCTTGCAACAGCGTCCTCAAAGCGTCGCAGGTCCATCAGGACAAGGCCACGGTTAAACCAGAACACCGGGACTTCGCTAAGAGACAGGGCTGCCTCGTAGCTCATCAAGGCTTCTTCGAAGTGTCCGAGGATCTTGAGGACATTGCCATAATTGGATAGCGCCTCCGCATTGTGGGGCTGCGCCTTGAGAGCATTGGCCAGAGCTTCGGCCGCTTCCACGAACCGGCCCTCCTGCATCCGCAGAAGGCCAAGCATATGGTTGGCATCGCAATGGGCCGGCTCCACCGAGAGAATTTTGCGGTATAGGGATGCGGCTTCTTTCAGTTGGCCTTGCTGATACAGCGCGGTAGCGCGAGAAAAAACAGCGCCGATATCTATTGGTTTTTGGGGAGACATTGATTTGACCTGAAATCTTACAAAACTCTATACTGGGAACACGGTCCCCGGCCATCGTTTTGGTCGGACAAAAAGCGGGGCAGAAACGTGAATAGCAGGATTTTTGTTCTGGCGCTCGCATGTGCCGGAATTTCGATCGCGACAACGACGTCACTACAAGCAGATACGCGTGATGATGTCCTGGCGGGCGTCATGCGTTGCGGCGGCATACAGGATGACCGGGTATGGCTGGAGTGCGTCTATGGCGCACAGCAGCCGATGCGCTCCCGGCTCGCCCTCCCCCCGGCGCCCGAATTTCAGCAACGCCTGGTGCCACCCGCTTCTGCCGGCGGTACGTCTGCGGCAATACGCTCCGCGGCAAGCCCCCCGGCCAAACCAGTACCGCGCCGCAAGCCGGGATTTTTTGAATCGCTGGTCAGCGATGTGCCGCCCTTTGCGCAATCGCGGATGCGATCATACAGCCAGGAAAGGAATGGCGCGTTTGTCGTTACCCTGGAAAATGGCCAAGAGTGGCGCCAGACCGATGTGGAAGGCGGCATCGTGACATGGACGCGCAAACCCTCGGCCTATCTTGTCACGATCCGGCAGGGCTCGTTCGGCAGCTATACCTTGCACACCGACAACACCCCCCGCAGCTACAGGGTCGAGCGCGTCCGGTAACAGCCGCCGCGCAACTTCCACATCAGAGATGCGAAAGACTTGGGCAGTGATCTGCCCAAGTCTTTCGCGCCTGATTACTTCGGCGTCACGCGGAACAATCCACCGGTAGTGGTATCTTCGACCACCCACAGCGCACCATCCGGCGCGACGGCGACGTCGCGGATGCGACGACCAACTGCCCAGCGTTCGGCGGTCTTCGCGCCGCCCTTGCCATCAAAGGTGATGCGGTTGATCGACTGGCTAACCATGCCTCCAACCAGGGCGGAGCCCTGCCATTGCGGGAACATCTTGCCATTGTAGAAGGTCAGGCTACCCGGCGCGATGACGGGATTCCAGTAAATGACGGGTTTGGTCAGACCGGCCGGCGGATTCGCATCCGGGCTGGGGATCTGCGTGCCGTTATAGTTGGTGGCATAGGAAACCACGGGCCAGCCATAATTCTTGCCAGGCTCGATCAGGTTCAGTTCGTCGCCGCCGCGCGGGCCATGCTCCATCTCCCACAGCTTGCCATCGGGACCGAATGCCAGGCCATAGGGCGTGCGATGGCCGAGGCTCCAGGTTTCTGCCGGCGTGTTGTTCTGGCCGGGGAAATTATAGGTGTAGACCGTGGCCGCGGTCTTGGCGGCTTCGGTATCGGCCGGCGGATTGATGATGCCGACGCTGCCCGAGCCGGTCTTGCCGGCGCCCGGATTGCCTGGCGCGGGCTGGCCGTCCAGGGTCAGGCGCAGGATCTTGCCCAGCGGCTGGTTGGGGTCCTGGGCGGGCGTCATGCGCTGGCGCTCGCCGACCGAAAGGAACAGGTGCTTGCCATCGGGCGCGAAAGCCACGGCGGCGCCGAACTGGCCGCCACGGCCCCGCGCGCCATCACGCCAGATCACCTTGAAATCTTCCAGGCTCACCGTGGCCGGGGTATCAGAGATCACCAGCTTGGCCTTGGCCAGCGCCAGGCTCGATCCGTTGTAACCGGCGACGTTGCCCGGCTCGCAATAGGTCAGATAGACGCTCTGGTCGTTGGCGAAGTTGGGCGAGACATAGACACCCAGCATGCCGCCCTGACCGGCATACTGCGCCGCCGGCACGTTCAGAACCGGGCGCTTGAGGCCCTTCTCGCTGACCAGCCAGACGGGGCCGACCTTTTCGGTGACCAGCATGCGGCCATCCGGCAGGAAGGCGATACGCCAGGGCAGGTTGAATGTCGCGACCGAGGTCATGTTGAAGGGCAGGTCCGTTACAGGCGCCTGCGAACCCGCATTCATCTGTGCGCTGGCCTGCGTCGCGCCCAAAGCCACAACCAAAGCCGCATTTACAAGAGTCTTCATGTGCCCCGTCCTCTTCTTTTCTCTTATCCTAAGCCACTGGCATGGAGCTGTGCTAGCCCTGCCTGCCCCACCTATGACCGTTCGAGAACAGGTGGGTACAGGCCGGCTATGGCTCCCCCGCGCTGGCCCTCACATCCTACAGTATGCGGTGAAATTAGACGAGAGATAAGACCGGCGGCGACCAGCAGCAGCAGCACCGCCAAACCGGCGAAAAGGCTGGCTGACGAGACCCGGTGCAGGATTAAAAATCTGTCCGGCGCCGAAGAGCACAAGGACGGCAAACATAACCGCGCCCGCCCAGCCGTGCGGAACATTATTGGTGGCACGCTCCGCAGAGACACAACGTCGCCCTGCACGGATATAAAGCAATTTATGCTTCATACCGACTTTAACCCGAAGCCGCTGCTAATACTATTAGACGGGATCGGGGTACTTCAATCGATGCCGGCTGATTGTTCTGCCGGAACCGGTGCTAATGCGCGAGGCTGACGATACCCTTGTCTCGGAGGAGCTGGATGAAGAAGATGCGGATATTCTCCGCTCCGCCCCGGTTCACGTCGTCACCCGGCGTGGATTTTCGCTCGTCCTGCACGTCTAGTTTTGCACCCTTGTCGATCAGGAAGTGGACCAGTGCTTCGGGTTCTTCGGCCTGCTTGTTGGCCACCGCGATGTGCATGATGCTGCGCCCGCCGCGCGCGATGACATCCAGATCCGGGTCCAGCTCATAGGCATATTTCATCGCCGCCAGCTTTCCGCTGGCAGCACCGGCCATGGCCAGGGTCATGCCGTCCGGTCCCTTGATGTTGGGCTTGGCGCCCGCCGCAACCAGGGCCTTCATGGCGTCCACCGATCCGGCCTTTGCCGCGAACTGCAAGGGCGTGGCAGGCACCGGCAACGGCTTGGGCGGCCCGCGCACGGGAATCGGCGCCACGCCGGCCGCCGGCTTGGGCGAGACCACAGCAGCCACGGCGACAGGCTTGGGCGGCGGCGGCTGCACCGTCATGGCATTGGGATTACCGCCCTTGGACTGGACAAGTTTCACAAAGGCCGCATCGCCGGTTGCCGCGGCAATGTGAATGACCTGCCGTCCCTGTCCGTCACGATGCGTCAGGTCCGCGCCATGCGACACAGCCTGCATGGCGAAAGGAATATTGCCAACGATGACAGCGGCCTCGACCACCGAGGCGCCGTCCGTGACCACCGCATTGACGTCGGCACCGGCATCCAGAAGCCGCATCGATGCCTGCGGCGCCTTGCTGCGCAGCGCGAAAAAAAGCGGCGTGAAGCCGTTTTTCTCCACCGCATTGACCTTGGCGCCATTCTTCAGAAGATGCGCGATATTGTCGGGCTTGCCGTACATCGCCGCCCACATCAGCGGCGTTTGTCCCTGGGGATCGGCGGCATTGACGTCCGCGCCCTTGGCGATCAGCGCGGCCAGCATCAAGGGTGTCGATGCGCCGGCACACAGATGCAGTGGCGTGATGCCTTCAGGACGGGCAACCTTCACGTTGGCGCCGGCTGCCAGCAGACTGGTGACAATAGCGGGATCGCCCAGCTCGCAGGCCAGTGCCAGCGGTGAAATCCCGGCAGGGTCCAGCATATTGGGCTTGGCGCCAGCCGCCAGAAGCAGATTCACCGCTTCGTTATTCTGGCGGTCTATCGCCCAACCCAGGATCGTGGATTGGTCGGGAAGCAGAGCATTTGCGTCCGCGCCGCCCGCCAGCAGGCTTTTCACGGCCGCGTTGTCATTGCTCCGCACGGCCTGCATCAGGCGATCTTCCGCAACCCCTGCCCAGCTATTTGCTGAGAAGGCACCCAGAAGCACAAGCCCGATGCCGAGCGTTTTTTTCATCTGCTCTACGCCGCCCGAACCTATGCGAGGTTTGTCAGGCGGCTGGTGCTGTCGCCCAGACTGTCCTGATGCAGACCCAGCATGTCCATCATCGAAAGCATCAGGTTGGTCATTGGCACGCTCTTGGCGTCGAAGTGACGATTGCCCTTGATCGCACCACCGCCAACGATCAGCGGCAGGTTCTTGTGGTTGTGCTCGTTGGGGTCGGCCAGGCCGGCGCCGGCCAGGAACAGCGTGCTGTCCAGCAGGCTGGCCTCACCTTCCTTGGTTTCACTCATCCGCTTCAGGTAATAAGCCACTTGGTCCATGTGCAGGGTGTTGATCTTGGACAGCTTGGCTAGCTTTTCCGGATCGTTGCCGTGATGGCTGATCGGATGATGGGCGTCCGCCACATCGATTTCCGGATAGGAGTGGTTGCTACCCTCGCGGCCGATCATGAACGTGCCAACGCGGGTGAGGTCCGCCTGCATCGCCAGGATCTGCAGGTCGATCATCATGCGCGCATAGTCCTGGAACGTATCCGGGATGCCGGCGGGGCGGGCATAGGTCGGCATTTGTACCGCCGCGCCGCGCTGCTCCAGCTTCTGGATGCCGCGCTCGAGATCGCGGATGGACTGCATATATTCTTCGACTTTTTTCTTGTCGTTGGCGCCCAGCGAAACCGACAGGCGCTTGGCGTCTTCCGACACCAGGTCCAGGATGCTGGCCTGGCGCTTCAGTTCCATCAGCCGCGTCTTGGCATCGGCAACGTCGCTTTCGCCGAACAGCCGCTCGAACACTTCGCGCGGATTGGTGGTGATCGGCATCGGCGAGGCCGGGCCAGACCACGACAGGGTGTTGGTATAGGCGCAGCTGTAACCGCTGTCGCAGCTTCCCACCAAGCTGGGGGATTCCAGGCCAAGCTCCAGCGACGGTATCTGGGTGTATTCGGCGAACTTCTTGGCCACGACCTGGTCCATCGAAATGCCGTTGCTGATGCCGGCGCCGTCGGTCTTCTTGACATGGACGCCCGTCAGGAACGTGCCGCAGCAGCGGGCATGGTCTCCCGCGCCGTCGCCCAGGGCTTCTGCCTGGATATGATCCAACCCGCTGACCACCGCGAAACGGTCGCGATAGGGTTCGAGCGGCTTGAGGATGGGCGACATGGCATAGCCCTCACCCGTCTGTGCCGGGAAGAAGTCTTTCATCACCATGCCGTTCGGCGTGTAGATGACCTGCAGGCGCTTGCGCGACGCCGCGGCGGTTTCCACCGCACTGGCCGAAGAGCCCATCGCCTCCAGCAGCGGCAGCGCGACGGTTGTACCCATGCCGCGCAACACAGTGCGGCGGCCCATGGCTTTGCGTGTGATCATCATCTTTCCGGTATCCTTTTCATGACGAATGGAACGCTTTGGACAATCCCAATGATTATCGCATTCATGCGATAATCATCCTTGGCGGCTTGGTCACGCACAGCGCGAATGGCTGGCATATCGTAGAATTCTACGCCCCTACCCAGGCCGTAGGTCAACAGGCGCTCGGTCAGCGCCTCCACAAACTGGCCCTTGCGGGCCATCAGGATGGTCTGCAGCCCGGCGGGACCCTCGAATTTCGTGCCGTCCGGCAGCACCGCCGTGGCGTCGATCGGCTTTCCGGCAAAACTGGCCCGCCAGGCGCCCACCGCATCGTAATTTTCCAGGCTGAAGCCCAGCGGGTCCATCTTGGTGTGGCAGGAGGCGCAAATCGGATTGGCGCGATGCATTTCCATCTGCTCACGGACGCTCAGCAGCTTGCCGTTCTTGGCGTCGTTCAGGGCCGGAATATCCGGCGGCGGCGGCGGCGGCGGCGCGGCCAGGATATTCTCCAAAATCCACTTGCCGCGCAGCACCACCGAGGTGCGGTTGTTATAGGAGGTCACGGTGAGAATGCTCGCCTGCCCCAGCAAGCCGCCGCGTCGCAGGGCCGGATCGAGCTTCACCTTGCGAAACGTCGTGCCATAGATGCCCGGTATGCCGTAATGCTCGGCCAGCCGCTGGTTAACGAAGGTGTAATCGGCGTCCAGAAAATCCAGCGCGCTGCGATTTTCACGGATCACGGTTTCAAAGAACATTTCCGTTTCCGTCAGCATAGCGGTGCGGAGGCGCTGGTCGAAATCGGGGAATGCCGCCTTGTCCGGCTTCTGGGCTTCCAGGCGGCGCAGATGCAGCCACTGGCCCGCGAAATTGGCCGTCAGCGCCTTGGCGCGCGGGTCAACCAGCATGCGCGTGACCTGTTGCTGCAGAACCGCGGGCTTGCCGAGCTGGCCGCGCTCGGCCGTGGCGAGCAGTTCTTCGTCCGGAATGCTGCTCCAGAGGAACAGCGACAGCCGCGAGGCCAGTTCGACATCGCTGATCCGACGCACGCTGCCCGGCTTGCTGCGCGGCGGATCGGTCTCGCGCAGGAAGAGGAAATTGGGCGAGGCCAGAATGACTTCCAGAGCGCCTTCGATGCCATGATCGAAATCGCTGGCCCGGCGGCCTTCATTGTACATGGTCATCAACGGCGCGATATCGGCGCCCGTCACCGGGCGGCGATAGGCATGGCGCGCCAAGGTGCCGAGGATCTTGCGGGCGCAGGCGGTTTCCGACAGCTGCTCGGACGGACGGCAAATGAAGATTTTCCGGCGACTGGGCGTGTCGCCAGCGCCCTTGATCTCATACGGCCCCGCGACCGAAATAGACTGCACATCGCGGGCAGCAATAACGTCGGTGTGCGCAATGCCGGCATCCTGGAATCCCAGCGCCTGGGCCAGCACGGCGACATTGCTACTGCGGACGCCATCCACCTGAATGTCGAGGGTCAGAGGCGGCGGCGCCGTCGCCGGCTTGGGCATGCGCAGCTGGGCAATGGTCCGGGGCGCCAGCGTCGTCTCCAGCGCCATGTTCTTGCGGAACGAGGCGCCGATGGTGTGCAGACCCGCCGTCAGCGCGACCTTGGTCTCTATCCGGTCGGCGGGATTTTTCTGGATATCGGCACCCAGCCCCGGATTGAGGTTCACGATGATGGTGTAATTGGCATCATAGGGCGCATAGAATTTGAACGAGCCACCTCCGCGCGAACCCAGCGGAAGATCGTCATTCGCACGCTCGTTGACGTAAGGATCTTTGGAAAGCTTGTGCTCGCTCACCACGGCGCTGCGCGACAGCAGGCCGGTGGCGGTGCGGCTGACCCTGCTGCCAACCCGGATGTATTTGTCCATCAGGGTGCGCGAAACAGTCAGAACATCGGCGATATTGTCGAAGCCATAGCCGGAATCGTCGATGGGAAGATCGGCGCTCACATCCACCTGAAGATCGAGAAGGTCGCGCACGGCATTGGCATATTCCGCCCGGTTCAGGCGGCGAAGGGTGGCGCGGCCCGGATCGGGATTGGCGGCGCCCATCTTGTCCAGGGAGGTTTCCAGCCATTGGGTGAAACTGGCGATATCTTCCTTGGACGGACGTTTCATGCCACGGGGCGGCATTTCGCCCAGGCTCACCCGGCGGAGAATTTTCTCCCAGGTGGCGGTATGGGCGCCGATATTGTCGGCCTGCAGCGGCATGACCGACATGCCGGCGGTTTTGGACTTGTCATTGTGACAGCCCGAGCAGAACTGGGTGAGCATGCGCTGGCGGTCCGCAGGCATTACGGACGACAAGGTTGCAGCCGTATGGACGGCCGGTGTGGCAGATACGGTATCGGCCGTGGCCTGTCCCAGCAGCGCCAGGCCGGCAGCCGTCGTAAGCGCGAAAAAACCGGCTGCGGCAGCCAATTTTCCAGCCAGCCCGGTGGATTTGGCGGTCGGCAACATCACTACTCCAAGCTTCCCCCAACCGGGCGACCCGGTTGCCACACATCCGCACGGCGCGGTGTATCGTTATTTGACTCGATCTTATCAGGTTTTATTAAAGGAAACAGTGGACTGAGAGGTTCTGCGCGCCGGAAAGCCAGTTCCCGATTTTTCCTCAGGCCGCCTGGCCGGCGCACCAACCAGAAGCCCAGGCCCATTGGAAATTATAACCGCCTAGCCAGCCAGTTACGTCCACCACCTCACCAATGAAATGAAGGCCCGGAACCGCCTTTGCCTGCATGGTCTTGGAATCAAGGTCGCGGGTATCCACCCCGCCCAGGGTGACTTCAGCGGTGCGGTAACCCTCTGTTCCCGACGGCACGACGCACCAGCCGTTGATGTCCGCCGCCAGCTTTCGCAGCTTCTCGTCAGGCAGCCCGCCTAGGGGCCCCTCAGCGTCCGGCAGGTCGGCGATGGCCTTGGCGAGCCGGCGCGGTAGCAGGGTGGACAGGAAGTTATGGGGCGACTGTTTACCGTTCTGCTGGCGGGCGGCTCGCAGCGCTTCCAGCACATCCCTGCCCGGCAAAAGGTCCAGGACAATTTCCTGGCCTTCGCGCCAATAGGACGAAATCTGCAGGATCGCCGGCCCGCTGAGGCCACGATGGGTGAACAGAAGCGCTTCGTCGAACGCCGCCTTGCCGCAGGTTGCACGGGCCGGAAGCGCGACACCCGTCAGAGGCCCCAATCGCTCCAGCATCCGCTCATCGAAGGTCAGCGGCACCAGCCCAGGCCGGGTTGGTGTTAGCCGCAGCCCGAACTGCTCTGCCAGGCGGTAACCGAAATCCGTCGCACCCATCTTGGGGATGGACTTGCCGCCACTCGCCACCACCAGCGCGCCGAATTCCAGCACCTCGCCGGACGACAGCTGCAGCGAAAAACCCGACAACGTCTTTTCGATATACTGAACCGTGACGCCCAGCCGCAGCACTGCATCCGCCGCTTTCATCTCGGACAGCAGCATGTCGACGATCTGGACCGCCGAGCCGTCGCAGAACAACTGGCCAAGAGTTTTCTCGTGCCATCCGATCTTGTAGAGCTTCAATAGTGCGATGAAATCGGCGGGCTTGTAGCGGCTGAGCGCCGAGATGCAGAAATGCGGATTATCCGACAGGAACTGCGTCGGCGTGGCGTGAAGATTGGTGAAATTGCAGCGCCCACCACCGGAAATGCGTATCTTCTCGCCGGGCTTTTTTGCGGAATCGAGCACCAGCACCTTGCGGCCACGCTGGCCGGCGACAGCGGCGCACATCATGCCCGCCGCCCCCGCACCGACTACCACCACATCCCACCGTTCCATGGCGGGGTTATGCCGGTCCCACTCGCAGATGAACAGTTAGAAGGTTGCGATTGGGTTCAGCACCGATCCGGTGGCGCCCGGTACCGCCGCCGGCGACGCCGTCACCAGGAATTCCCAGCGCTTGCGCTTTTCCGCTTCGCGCCCGATCAGTTCCAGATCGCAATTGTCGAAGATCGGCATGCCCATGGCGACAATGGAAAGCAGATGGATCGGCTGATTGATGCCGGCCACGCCGGATGGCAGGACGTCCTGCGCGCCGTCGCCGCCCAGGATAGCGACATCGCGGGCCCGCATCCACTTGGCGCAGCTCATGTGCAGCCCTGCCAGTCCATCCTGCTGGATCGACCATGGCCCTCGCGCATCGCGCCGCGCCCAGCGCCCGGTGCGCACGAGCATCACATCGCCGGGCTGCACTTTAACACGGGCCTGCTTTTCCCAACCTTCCAGGTCTTCCGGATAGATCGGAGTACCCGGCTCGAGATAGTCCACGCCCTTGTAGCGCGCCATGTCCATTAACACGCCGCGCGTGATGATACCGTTCTTGTAGTTGAGGACACTGTTCTTCGCCGCGCCCTGGTCAGTCACCTCGTCCTTGGAATGCCCGTTGTACATTTTCCCGTCATAGAGAAAGTGACAGAGCGAATCCAAGTGGGTGTGGACATAGCCGTGATAGGCAATGAAGAAACTGTCGCCAGTGCCGCCGCTTCCCACGCTGGGCGCATCCTTGCCCGCCCGTGTGGTCTTGCGGATGATGGGTGTGGGATTGTCCACCGCCGGCTGGGTTTCGGCATTTCGCGCCATCGAGAAGGAGGCACCTTCCCGCACCAGGCCCACTGCCTGCCTGCGCTTGGCGGGCGTGATCAGATTGACCGCACCCATTTCGTCGTCCTTTCCCCAGCGATTCCAGTTGGACAATTCCTTCATCAGCCGGGTGAAATCTTCCGGGCTCGTTTCACGGGCCTGCGCCAGCGCTTCGGGCGCAAGCGCCATCGACGCCCCGGCGGCCATTCCCTGAATGGCCAGGCGGCGCGACAGGATGGGTTGCCGCGCGGCATTTTCATCAAACGATTTCATGGGCGGTGATCCTTGTTTTTGGCTATTGAGGCTGGCGCTTCCTGCGAATGTATAATCCAGTTCTACCAAAGAATAATCAGGGACGTCGTGATAAATCTTCATTATGTGGCGATGGCGCTCTCCGTAGCCGGGCCTGAGAATTCGTCTGGAAGGGCAAGCCCATCCCCTCACCGAGGTGAACAGCCGGTTCGTGCTGAACTAGCTATAGAGGGCCTTGAACGTCTCGCGCATCAGACTTTTCTGCACCTTGCCCATCGTGTTGCGGGGAAGCTGTTCGACGAACATCACGCGCTTGGGATGCTTGAAGCGGGCCAGCTTTTCGTCCAGCGCATTCAGAACCTGTTTTTCGGTTATGGCCGCGCCCTGCTTTTTTACGATAAAAGCGGTGACGCCTTCGCCGAAATCATTGTGCGGCAGTCCGACCACCGCCGATTCCTCGACCCCTGGCAATTCATCCAGCAGGCTCTCGATTTCCTTGGGGTAGATGTTGAGGCCGCCGCTGATTATCAGGTCCTTGTCGCGGCCGACAATGTGCAAATAGCCATTGGCATCCACAGTCCCCAGATCACCCGTGATGAAAAATCCGTCGGGACGAAACTCGGCGGCGGTCTTTTCAGGCATCCGCCAATAGCCCTTGAACACGTTGGGCCCCCGCACTTCGATCATCCCGATATCACCCTGCGCGAGGGTCTGACCACCCTTGTCCGCGATCCGCACTTCGACACCGGGCAAGGGCAGACCGACCGAACCGGGAATGCGCGCACCGTCATAGGGATTGGAGGTGTTCATATTGGTTTCGGTCATGCCATAGCGTTCCAGGATCGCGTGACCAGTGCGATCCTGCCATTGACGATGGGTGTCAGCCAGCAGCGGCGCCGACCCGGAAACAAACAGCCGCATATGACGGGCTCTGTCCTGGTTCAGGCGCGGGTCCTGCAGCATCCGTGTGTAGAAGGTGGGCACGCCCATCATCACGCTGGCGCCCGGCAAGGCAGCAAAAATAGCGTCCAGATCGAACTTGGGCAGCAGGATCATGCCCGCGCCGGATACCAGGCTGACATTGCTGGCCACGAACAGCCCGTGGATATGAAACAGCGGCAGGGCGTGGACCAGAACGTCCTTGCCTGAGAAATGCCATGCTCCCTTCAAGGTCTGCGCATTCGAAAACAGATTGCCATGCGTCAGCATCGCGCCCTTGGAGCGCCCGGTGGTGCCGGAGGTGTAAAGAATGGACGCCAAGTCGTCCATCGAGACATCAGCGTCCGCAAAATCGGACGAACAGGCGGCGGCTTCGGCGGCCAGCGAGCCAGACGTCCCGTCATCGCTGAGGGTGAGGAATTCCGTCGCCGGCAGCGCGACGGCGATGGCCGCCCTGCTCTTCTCGCCGCAGACGAACAGGCGCGGTTCGGCGTCGCCGACAAAATAGGCCAGTTCACTGGGCGTATATCCGGTGTTGAGCGGCAGATAAACCGCGCCGGCGCGAAGGCAGGCGAGATACAGGAACAACGCTTCGGGGCTTTTCTCGACCTGAACCGCAACGCGATCTCCCGGCTGGACGCCATGCCGAACCAGGACATGGGCAAAGCGGGCAGCCGCGGCGAAGGCCTGGATGAAACTGATCGGCGCACACCCCGGCGGCAGCAAAAATGCCTTGTCGGGCTCGGTCGCGCTTTGCACAAATCGTTGGAAGAGATTGTCGGCCATCGAAAATTCTCTACTGTTCTTCGCGCATATGTATACGGTTAGTTTCGCAATCTTGCGCGGGGGCGCGAAGCTTTGACCATTTCCGGCGTCGCACTACTGGCGATCTGCACCCTGCTTGGCGCCATTCTGGGCGACCTACTGGGCATGGCGTTGGGGGTGAAGGCCAATGTCGGCGGCGTCGGCCTGGCGATGATCGCGCTGATCGCGGGCCGTCACTGGCTGGTGCGGCGCGGGATGCTCAATGAAGGCATCAAGCTCGGCGTCGGATTTTGGGCCGCCTTCTACATTCCCATTGTCGTGGCCATGGCCGCCAACCAGAACGTCGTCGGGGCGGTGAAGTCGGGGCCTATGGTGGCGATCGCGGCCACCGGAACCGTTCTGGCCTGCTTCGCCGCCGTCGCCCTGATCAGCCGGCTGAGCGGCCAGGTCGAGACCATGGACGAGATCGAAGCCCGGGAGGGCGCCTTGACACCCAAGCTTGCCCAGCAGGACGGTCTGGGGAGCGTGGTGCGATGATCACGCAGGCGATTTCCCACGCGCTTCAGGTCAATGCCCTGCTGACCGCCTTCGCCTTTGTCGGTCTGGTGATGTGGCTGTCGGCGGCATTGTCGAAATATCTCACCATGAACAGGGTTCATGGCTCGGCCATTGCCATCGTGATCGGACTAGCGCTGGCCTTCTGGGGCGGAACGATGACCGGCGGCAAGAGCGGGTTGGCGGACATTTCCATACTCTCCGGCATCGGGTTGATGGGCGGTGCCATGTTGCGGGACTTCGCCATCGTCGCGACCGCTTTCGAAGTGGATGTCGAAAAAGCAAAAAAAGCCGGGCTGATCGGGGCGGTGGCACTGGTGCTGGGCACCATCCTGCCTTTCATCGTCGGGGCGCTGGCGGCAGCCGCCTATGGCTATACTGATGCCATTTCCATGACCACGATCGGCGCCGGCGCGGTGACCTATATCGTCGGCCCGGTCACAGGCGCCGCCATCGGCGCGGATTCTTCCGTGATCGCCCTGTCGATTGCCACCGGCGTGTTCAAGGCCGTGCTGGTGATGATCGGCACGCCGTTTATTGCCAGCATGATCGGTCTCAACAATCCCAGGACCGCGATGGTATTCGGCGGCTTGATGGGCACTGTCAGCGGCGTTTCCGCGGGGTTGGCGGCCACCGACCGGCGGCTTGTGCCCTATGGCGCCCTCACCGCCACATTCCATACCGGCTTTGGCTGCCTGGTCGCACCGTCCATTTTCTATTTTATCGTCCGCGCTATCGTGTGAAATTGAACCTTGCAGGCAAAGCCATGAGCACAAATCTCCACGAACTCCCGGTCCACGCCTTGTCCATTGGGATCGCCGCGCGGCGCTTTTCTCCGGTGGACGTGGTCGAGGCCTGTCTTGGGCGCATCAAAGCGCTGGAGCCGAAGCTGCACGCCTTTGTCCATGTCCATGCCGCCGAGGCACGGCTGGCGGCGGAAGCGGCAGACAAGGCGATCCGGTCCGGCCACGCCATCGGCCCATTGCACGGCATCCCCTTTGCGCTGAAAGACCTGGTGGAGTTCGAGGGCCACCACACGTCCGGCGGCTGCGCCGTCTGGCGAGACCGCGTTTCCACTTACACCGCCACCCTGGCGCAAAAACTAATCGGTGCCGGCATGATCGTGCTGGGCAAGACCCACACAGTCGAGTTCGCCTATGGCGCCTGGGGCACCAACCAGCATATGGGCACGCCGTGGAATCCCTGGGACATGAAGACACATCGCACGCCGGGCGGCTCGTCCTCCGGCTCCGCCGTGGCTTTGGCGGCGCGCATGACGCCCTTTGCCATCGGCACCGATACCGGCGGCTCGGTGCGCATTCCCGCAGCCTGGTGTGGTCTTACCGGCCTCAAGACCACTATCGGTCGCATCAGCACTCATGGCGTGCTGCCACTCAGCCCCACCCTGGACACGCCGGGGCCGATCACCCGCAGCGTCGAGGATTGTGCCATCCTGCTGATGGCCATGCAGGGCAGCGATCCCCGCGATCCTCTCACCTTCGCCTTGCCGCCCAGCGAACCGATTAAAGACCTGCGCCGGGGTGTGAAGGGCCTGCGTCTGGCGCGCATGCCAGACTCCGAACGGACGATGTTCAGCACCGAAATGCTGGCGGCCTATGACCGTTCGTTGAAGGAGCTTACGGGATTGGGCGCGGAGATTGAGAACCTGCCCGCGGGCGGTACCAGCTTCCGGGAGAATGGTGATCTAGTTGCCAGGATCATTTCTGCCGAAATCTATCCCATGGTGGCCGATCTGGTCGACAACCCCGCCTTGCCGATGGACGAAGCGGTGCGGGTGCGAGTTCGCGCCGGTGCGTCGATTACCGCCCGCCAGTATCGGGATGTCCTGGCGGCGCGCGAACGCGCCAAGCAGGAATTCACCGTCCGGATCGAAGGCGTGGACGCGGTCCTCAGCCCCAGCACCATGACGGCGGCGATTCCCCTGACCGAAATCGACCAGACCACCACGCCGGCCTTGTCCACGCGGTGGGTGAATTATCTGGACCTTTGCGGGCTGTCGCTGCCGAACGGCATGTCAAGCGGCGGACTGCCCCTGTCCCTGCAGGTCATCTGCCGCGGCGGTGACGAAGCCATGGCGCTACGCATCGGCTGGGCGCTGGAAAACGCGACCGACTGGCAGAAACGCGCGCCGTCTATTTAAATCAAAACGCGACCCGGTCTGCACCCTTGAGCGCCAGCATTTCGCGCGCCTCGTCCGGCGTGGCGATGGAGCGGCCCAGCCCTTCGATGATCTGGCGTACTAGCCGCACCTGCTCGGCATTGGACGTGGCCAGCTTGCCGGGTCCGGCCCACAGCGAATCTTCCAGGCCGACGCGCACATTGCCGCCCATGGCCGCGGCCTGCGCCGCGATGACGAGCTGATTGCGCCCGGCGCCCAGCACCGACCATTTGTACTCCTTGCCGAACAGACGATCAGCGGTGCGCTTCATGTGCAATACGTCTTCGGCATGCGGGCCGATGCCGCCCAGGATGCCGAACACCGACTGCACGAACAAAGGCGGCTTAACCAGCCCGCGCTCCAAGAAATGCGACAGGTTGTAAAGGTGGGAAATGTCGTAGCATTCGAATTCGAAGCGTGTACCGGAATCGCCCAGCTTTTTCAGAACGAACTCGATGTCCGAAAAGCTGTTGCGGAACACCAGGTCGCGCGAGGCTTCCAGCGCTTCGCGCTCCCACGCATGTTTGAAGTCCTTGAAACGATTCAGCATGGGAAACAGACCGAAATTCATTGAGCCCATATTGAGCGAGGCGACTTCCGGCTTGAACTGTTCCGCCGGCTTGACCCGCTCCTGGACGGTCATATAGGGGGCGCCGCCGGTAGTCAGGTTGATCACCGCATTGGTCGCCTGTTTGATGCGCGGCAGGAAGCAGGAAAAGGCTTCGGGTGTCTGGTCAGGCTTACCGGTTTCCGGATCGCGCGCATGCAGATGGACAATGGCGGCGCCGGCTTCCGCCGCCCCGACGGCGGCAGCGGCGATCTCCTCCGGTGTTACCGGAAGATAGGGCGACATGGACGGCGTGTGAATGGCACCCGTCACGGCGCAGGTGATGATGACTTTGTCTTTCATATCCATTGTTCTGGCCTTTTCATTGTCGGCGTTGGAATTCAGCGCGGAATGTCCTTGTCTGCGCGGCGCTTGTGGGCTGCCAGAGCCATCAAGCGGCGGTCGCGCCAGGCCTGGTGGGCCTGCAGCCGGTCGGCGGGCAGCGCCTTGCGCCGCTCCGCTTCGATCACGTCCAGCACCGGACCATTCCAGTCGGCGCGGGTCTGGGTGCTGGGATGCAGCCGCTTGTAGATCTGCTCGTAACGCTGGCAATAGTCGCGCACCCCGCCAGGGGCATTGAGGTCAATGGTCTCGAACGGCCCCATGAACGACCAGCGCAGCGCCAGCCCGTCGCGAATGCCGATATCGACATCCTCAATGCTGGCATAGCCGCCTTCGACCAGCCGGAAGGCTTCTTCCAGAAGCGCGCCCTGCATCCGGTTCATCACAAAGCCATCCAGTTCGCGCTTCATGACGATGGGGGAATGGCCAGCGGCGCGCAGGAAAGACGCGGTGCGTTCGACCACAGCCGGATCGGTCCAGGGCGCTGGAACCACTTCCGCCGCCGGGATCAGATAAGGCGGATTGATCGGGTGGACGACAAGGCAACGCGCACGCCCCGCAAGCAATTCGGTGAAATGCGACGGCAGGATGGCCGATGTAGAACTCGCCAGGATTGTGTCCGGTCCGGCGATCGCATCCAGCCGCGCGAAAACACCGCGTTTGATCTCAACATTCTCTGGGGTGTTTTCCTGCACATACACGGCGCCCGCCAGGGCGTCGTCCAGGGCGGTCGCGGCGCGCATGCGACCGCGCACAACGGCGGCACTATCACCATTCAGCAAATCATTGGCCACCAGGTCCGGCATCACGCCTTCGATGTAGGACAGAGCTTTTGCGGGCGCATCTTCTTGCTCATCCCACAGCATCACATCATGGCCGGCGCGGGCAAAACTGATGGCCCAGGCGCGCCCGACAAAGCCGGCACCCACGATGGCAACCTTGGCCATGAATTCCTCCATGCTATTGAGAAGACGGCAGATCCGGACAGATAGCCCGGCGGCATTATTGTTGTGACAGCGCGCCCTTGAACGGGATCATCTTTTTCTGCTGCTCGCACCAAAGCGCAAGGCGGGCGGTGCGTATGCTTTCTAGAATGGTGAGCCGGCCGACCGTCTTCAGCTCGGGATAATCACGCAACACTTTGGGCAGGCGATAATAGGGAATCCGGCTGTTGAGATGATGAATATGGTGGATGCCGATATTGCCGGTGATCCAGTGCAGCAGCGCAGGCAAATCGTAATACGAGCTACCCAGCAGCGCCGAGTCCTGATGCGCCCAGGAGCAATCCCGCGACCACGCCACATCTTCAAACTGGTGCTGGACATAGAACAGCCAGACGCCCATCGAAGCCGCCAGCAGCATAACAGGCAGATGCACCAGCAGAAACGGCCCCAGTCCCACCAGCCAGATCATCGCCGCAATCGACGCCGCGATGGCGGCATTGGTCGCCATGGTACTTATCCAGGGACCCCAGCCATCCCGCCACTGGTGGAACGGCAGCCGGTGCTGCAGGAAAAACATGTAGGCGGGGCCGATCACGAACATGACCAGGGCGTTGCGATAGCAGCGATAGAGGAAGCGGTTCCACAGCGATTTCTGGCGGTACTCGTCCACCGTCAGCGTGTCGATATCGCCTATGCCGCGCCGGTCCAGATTGTTCGAGGTGGCGTGATGGATGGCGTGATTGCGCTTCCAGTAATCATAGGGCGTCAGGGTCAACACCCCAAGCACGCGGCCCAGCCAGGTGTTCGCGGCGCGGTGATGGAAGAAGGCGCCATGCCCACAATCATGCTGGATGATGAACAGCCGGACCATAAAGCCCGCCGTCGGCACCGCCAGCAGCAATGTCAGCCAGTATCCCACGTCCAGCGACAGCCACATAAGCAGCCACAGAATTGCGAGCGGCGCGATGGTCACCCCGACTTCGAATAGGGCGCGCAGCAGGTTGGGCTCGCGGTATCGCAATAGGGCACGGGACAGATCTGGAAGGTGAATCATCTAACCGATTTGTGACGGCATTTTCGAGAGTTGCGTAGCAGCTAAGCCCCTCGATTTCCATATACGTCCACAAAAAATCGAACTTATCGACCCTGATGCCGAATGATCCGCGCTTTCATGGTGGACTGCGGCTTAACGCCCCTGGAGAGAAATTGCTGGTGGGCAGGCACAGGCCGCGGCGGAATAGGAGGCGTTTTTGGCTTGGCGGGCGCCTGCGCGGGCGCCGCTGCCTGCGGAGCATCCACTTTTGCCGCAGTTGCCGGCTTTTCAGCAGTCGATTTTTGGGATACCGCCTTGGTCGGTTTCTTGGCCACGACATGTCCTTTCAAGCGATTCCGAGGGTATCTAATACCCCCTTCAGAGGCTGCAAAGCCCCCTTCATGACAGCGCCGGTAATTTTTTTCCGAATCGCTGCCCAGCCCCGCGCGAGGCAACAGCCAGGAAAAACCGGAGGGGCAAGCGCCCCTCCGGCCACGCCTTTACGGGTTGATCCGGCTGCCGCCGACAACGCCTTTTTTGACAAGCTCGCTGAGCTTGATCAGCCCCTTATAGGTGAACTTCTGTACCCGCTGACCGCGATAGGTCTCGGTGGTGTAGATGTCGCCCTTGGTGTTGGTGACGATACTGTGCACCGCATAGAACTGCCCCGGCTGACGGCCGCCTCCGCCGAACCAGTAAAGCTCCTTCATGCTCGCGCGGTCATAGACATGGACGACCGCGTTAGCACCGTCGGAGATGTACATGAACTTCTGCTGCGGATCGCGGGAGAAAGCGATCTCCCACGGCGCGCCGTCACCCCGTGTGGCGGCTTTGACGATGTGCTGGCGCAGATAGGTGCCGTCTGTCTTGAACACCTGGATGCGGTTGTTGGTGCGATCGCAGGCATAAATCAGCCCATCATTCGACGGCTGGGCGCAATGCATCGGATTGCCAAACTGCGGCGAGTTCACGTCATAATGCGGGATGGGTGTGTCGTCGGGTTTCTTGCCATAGGCGCCCCACATGCGCTTGAACTTCAGGGTGGTGGCGTCCCACACCGAAACGCGCTTGTTGCCGTAACCGTCGGCCAGGAACATTTCGCTGTCCTTGAAGCGGATCTGGGCGACGCCGCGCACATTCTCGGTGTCCAGGCTGCCCTTGCTGGCATTGGCCTTGCCGATCTGGCCCAGATATTTGCCGTCCGGGGTGAACTTCACGATGAAACTGTCGTGATACTTGCCGACCCCGGCACCGGAATAAAGCGGAGGCGGCGCGGCGGGCGTCTCCGCGAACTGCGCCGCGCTGCCCGGCGACGGACGCGGCTGGTAGGCGCCGTTGCCGCCCAGCCAGACATTGCCGTCAGGTCCGATGGTGATGCCATGGTTGGAACTGGGCCAGTCACGGCCCTTGCCCCTGTTCTGGTCGCGGCCCCAGTGGCGGATCAGATTGCCGGCGGGATTGAACTGCAGAACATCGGGCGCCGCCGTGCAGCAGTCCGCCTCTTTGCGCGTGGCATAGGATTCCTTCTGCTCCAACATTTGAGGACGGTGGAAGACCCAGACATTGTCCTGCTTGTCCACGTCCAGGCCAATGACGCCGGCCAGAATCCAGCGGTTGGGCAGCGGCTTGGGCCAATAGGGATCGGCCTCGAACCACGGCACCATAACGTCACTGCCATTAGCACCGGCGGCTTGCGCCTTGGCCGCGCCGACGATTGCGTTCTGGTGCGAGGCAAGCCCCGCCGCCAGAAGGCCGACCAGGCCGGCGCCCATCAGAAATTTGCGTGAATGTTTAAAAGACGTCATAAAAACTCCTCCCCATGTGGACCGTTTTTACGGGCGGTCCTTGACCCTTACATCGGGCACTCGCTGCCGTATCTGTTGAAGGCGACGATCGCCACCCGCGTCTGGGCCGCCACCGTTTGTGTGGTCTTCTGGCTGACCAGTATTCGGTAATTCTGAATAATCGCCTGCGACGGGGTCAGCGGCCGGGCCGCTTTGCGCGCGGCAACGAAATCGCTGACGCATTTCTGGAAGGCGTCGGCGGCAGCGGCATAGGTTTTCGCCGCCGCCATGCCGGCCACGATTTCCTGCTGACTGGTCTTGGCGCCATCCATGACTTTGGGCGGCCGCGGCGCCTGGCAATTGTCGCCAACGAAACTTTGGCTCAGCCAGGCGGGATCGCGGCGGCTGTCTACCACCTCTTCGCTACGGCAGATCACCGCAAAAGTCTCGAGCACCTGTTGCGTGGGACGCGCGTCGGGCAGAGGTCTGGGCTTAGACGCGTCGCGCACTGGAAAGAATTCCAGCGCGGCGGCCGCCGTCAGTGCGGCAACGGCAAGAGCTAATGCTTTCCACATGCTGTGACGCCCTGTCCCCATGTGCGCTAACAGAGCACAGCCCCCCCTCCTATGCCAACACCCACGCGCTCCTTCGCTGATGCGAGATTGCGAATGATATCGGGTGGATAGTCATTATCCCTGCCGCCCACCCGCAGTTGCCGTGTTCCTGTGGCTTGATCTAGAACGGGCCATGAACCCGCAGTCTGTCCTCAGCCAGGCCATCGCCTTCCACCAGAGCGGCAACCTGGCGGATGCCGAGCGGCTGTATCTGCAGCTAATGGCGGCCGCGCCGCGCGAAGCGGCGCCCCCGCACCTTTTGGGCGTAGTCCGGGCGCAGCAAGGCCGCAACAGCGAGGCGCTGGAACTGATCGGCAAGGCGCTGAAGATACGGCCCGACGCACCGGAAATGCTGTCCAATTACGGCAATGTGCTGAAGACCCAGGGCCACTTCGCCGAAGCGCTGGACAGCTACGACCGCGCCCTGGCGATCAAACCCGATTATATCGCGGTGATCGCCAAGCGCGGCCAGGTTCTGCGCGACCTGGGACGGGTGGACGAAGCCCTGCAGGCGACTGAGCAGGCGCTGGCGCTTAAGCCCGATTATGCCGAGGCGCTGAGCAGCCGTGGCGTAATCTTGTCCGACCTCAAACGCTATGACCAGGCGCTGGCCAGTTACGACCGCGCGCTGGCGGTGGCGCGCGATTTCCCCGATGTCTGGAACAACCGTGCCCTGACCTTGAAAGACATGAAGCGGCTGGTCGAGGCATTGGCCAGCGTGGAACGGGCGCTGATGCTGCATCCTGGATTTGCGGAAGCCCATAACAATCGCGGCGTCATCCTGTTCGAACTGCGGCGCATGGGTGAGGCGCTGGCTAGTTACGAGCAGGCGTTGGGACTGCGTGCCGATTATAGCGAAGCGATGAATAACCGCGCCGTCGCGCTGTGGAGCCTGAAACGCTTTGCCGAGTCCCTGGCCGATTGCGACGCGGCGCTGGTAGCCCGCCCCGGCTTCGCCGATGCGCTGTACAATCGCGGCAACGCACTGCTCGAGATGGGCCGGCCCCAGGAGGCGCTGGAAAGTTACGAGCAGGCCCTGGCCACTGCGCCGGATCACCCCAATGCCCTGAGCGGCCTGGCCAATGCCGCCATGACCATCGGCGATTGGGCGCGCACAGGCCCGTTGGCCGATGTACTGAAAGACGATGTGCTGGCGGGCAAGTCGGTGATCCAGCCCTTTGTGCTGATGGGCTATTGGGACGACAACAAACTCCAGCTGCGCTGCTCGGAGAACTATGTGCGCCAGACCGGTCCCGGTCCCCAGCCGCCGCTGTGGAAGGGTGAACGCCATGACCATGGCAAGATTCGCATCGCCTATCTTTCCGCCGATTTTCACCAGCATGTCACCGCCGCCCTGACAGTAGAATTGTTCGAGCGCCATGACCGCGAGCGTTTCGAAATCACAGCCGTCTCTTTTGGGCCTGACGACGACAGCGCCATGCGCCAACGCCTGATCGGCGCCTTTGACCGGTTCCATGACGCACGGCTGCAGACTGATCGCGAGGTCGCCATGCTGCTGAACCAATGGGAGATCGACATCGCGGTGGACCTAGGCGGTCATACCAGCGGGGCGCGGCCCTGGGTGCTGGCGTATCGCCCTGCCCCCGTGCAGGTCAAGTATATGGGCTATCCCGGCACCTCCGGTTCGGCTTTCATCGATGCCATCATCACCGACCGGATGGTGGTGCCGCCGGATCAGGACCGTTTTTTCAGCGAGAAGATCGTCGCCCTGCCTGACACGCTGTGGGTGACAGACACACAGAACGAAGTGCTGCCGCCGCCGAGCCGGGCGGATGCGGGATTGCCGGACAAAGAATTTGTCTTCTGCTGCTTCAATCACAACTGGAAGATCACCGTGCCGCTGTTCGACATCTGGATGCGGCTCCTGGGTAAGGTCGACAGCAGCGTGTTGTGGCTGCTACAGGGCAATGATGCCATCCGCGCTAATCTGCGGCGCGAGGCGCAAGCGCGCGGCGTCGATCCAGAGCGGCTGATATTCGCGGACCGCACCACACCCGAACTGCATCTGGCGCGCCAGCAGCTTGCCGATCTGTTCCTGGATACCCTGCCCTACAACGCCCACACCACGGCCAGCGATGCACTGTGGGCCGGGCTTCCCATCGTCACCACGCCGGGGCAATCCTTTCCGGCCCGCGTCGCCGCCAGCATCCTAACCGCCGCAGGGCTGCCGGAACTGATTGCGCCCGATCTGGCGGCCTATGAGGCGCTTGCGCTGAAACTCGCCACCGACCGCGCGGCGCTCGCTGCGATAAAGGAAAAACTGACGCGCCAACGCTCGACCACGGCTCTGTTCGACACCGCGCGCTTCACGCGCAACCTGGAAGCCGCCTATGCCGCCCTGCTGGAGCGCGCATGAACAACCCATCCCAGACTTTGCTGTTACCCATCCGGCTTTCTGTCGCCGCGCCCGCCTACAACGAAGCGACGGGAATCGAGGCGGTGATTGCCGAATGGCATGGCTTTCTGTCTGGCCGCAACGATGTCGCCAGTTTCGAAATCGTGATCTGCAATGACGGCAGCAAGGACGATACCGGCGTTATTCTCGACCGTCTGGCGCAGCAATTCCCGCAACTGCGAGTGCTGCATTTTCCGCGCAATCAGGGCGCCGCCGCCGCGCTCAATACTACAATTGCCGCCACCACCGGCGACTGGGTTCTGCTGATTGATTCCGATGGCCAGTTTCCGATCCAGAACCTGCCGGATATGCTGGCCGCCGTGCGCCGCAGTGGCGGGCGTGCCGCCATCGGCATCCGGCAGAAGAAAGATGTGCCGTTCGCCCAGTTCGGCAGCTGGGCCAGTGGGCTGGTCTGCAATCTGGTGCATGGCAGCCGGGTGCGGGACTTCAATTCCGCCTTCAAACTGGTGTGGGGACCGACCCTGCGCGGCTTGGGCCTGGAAGCCAAAGGCATGAATTATTCCACCGAAGTCACGTCGCGACTGCTGGAGCGCGGCGTTTCGCTGGCGGAAGTCAAGATCGAGCACCGCCCCCGCGCCACCGGCGTCTCCAGCATGAGACTGGTGCGCGGCGCCATCCATCGCCTGCTATTCGTAAGTTATATCGCGCTTCGGCAATTGCTTATCGGCCTTGGCATCCTGTCGCGGCCGCAGCCATGAGCGCGCCATCCGTAACCAAGGTCGTTCTGTTCTGCGGCGGACGTGGCAGCGCCACCATCATCCGCGCCCTCCTGCGCCAGACCGACATCGACCTCACCCTGATCGTCAACGCCTATGACGACGGCCTTTCCACCGGCGCGCTGCGCAATTTCATTCCCGGCATGCTGGGCCCGTCGGACTTCCGCAAAAACCTGTCCTATCTTTTGGGCAATTATTCCAATGCCCAGTATGCGCTGCGCAACCTGATGGAATATCGCCTGCCCGCCTCGTCCGGCGCGCGGGAGATTGAAAGCCTTGCCCGTTTCGCACAGAACAATGCGGCATCATTTCTGGAAGAGCCGCTGAAAGGCTGGTTCGCCCAACTGTCCGCCCCGCTTTCGCTGCGCCTGCGCGGGCTGCTGGGGCGGTTCTTCGATCACGCCGCCGGCGCGGATGTCGCCTTCGATTATCGCGACTGTTCGCTGGGCAATCTGGTTTTCGCGGGTGCCTATCTGCAAATAGGCCGCGACTTCAATGCCGCCGCCGCGACCGTGGGCGATCTGGTCGGCAGCCGGGCGCGGCTGCTGAATGTCAGCAGCCAGCTGAACCGCGTGCTGGTCGGCCTGAAACATGATGGCACCTATCTCTCCTGCGAAGCGGAAGTGGTCGGGGCACAATCGCCGGTCCCGATCACAAATCTGTATCTTCTAGAACAGCGGCTGACCGTCGAAGAGACGCAGACACTTGCCGCGCGCGATTTTTCCGGAAAACAGGCCTGGCTGGCGGAGCGCGATGCGATACCCGCTTTGTCGCCCGCCGCAGCGGAAGCCATCGCCGGCGCGGATATCATTCTCTATGGGCCAGGTACCCAGCATTCCTCGCTTCTGCCCAGCTATCGCATCGCCCGCGCCGCGCTGGCGGCGGCGCCCGCGCCGGTTGCGGCGATGGTGATGAACCTGGATGTCGACCACGACATCCAGGGACTGACCGCCAGCGATGTCATGGACCGGGCGCTGGATCACGGCGCCGTCATCACCCATGTCCTTGCCGACCAGAATACCCGCCTGCCTGCTGGCGGCCTGGACGGTACTGAATATCGGGGCGCCCAAATCCTGCGCGGTAGCTTCGCCACGGCGGCGCGGATCGGGCTGCACAACGGCACCGCCATCGCCGAGCGCATTCTGGCGGTGGGTGCGGGAAGCGGCCATGACGTGGCTTCGGTGGAGATATTTGCCGACATTCACAACCGCTCCGTCGCCAGCGACGAACTGGTCGAGGAATTCCTGGAAACAGACTGGACGGGCGCCCGTCTGGTTCTCAACCGCGTCGCGCATCCAGCCGGCGACGGCATCTCCACCGTCTATCAGGAAGGCCTGTTTCCGGAAGCCGGCTACTTCCGCGACTGGCTGCGGCAGGGTTCATCCGACTATCTGGTGCTGATGACGGGCGACGGCGCCTATCGCTTCCGCGATGTCCAGGCGATCATCCAGCTGCTGGAGCAGCAGCAATCGCTCGGAGGCGTGTTCGGATCGCGCACCCAGAGCCGGCGGCAGTTCATCAACTCCATTCAGGCCGCCTATGGCGAGAACCGGATTCTTTATTGGCTTGGGAAATTCGCGGCGTTTTTCCTCAGCTTCATATTCTATCTGCGCACTGGCGTGATATTTTCCGATCCGCTGACCGGCCTGCGGGTTTTCCGGCGGCAACGCCTGGCGCATCTGCCCGACATCGCCAGGGAGGGGACGGCGCCGCTGGCCATTGTTCGGCAACTGATCCGTCATGATGTCGAGGTCGCAGAATTGCCGGTGATCTATCGCACCTATTCCGGCTTCACCGACTCCTATTGGCGGATACGGCGCGGCTTGCGCAATCTCGCCAGCCTGTTCTGACCATGTGGCTGGCGGACACCACCTGTTATCTGTTCGACCTGAACGGCACGTTGGTCGATTCCAGTCCGGTGCATGAACGTGCCTATCGCCACATACTGGGCCGGGAGTATCCTCACCTGCTGCCGGGCTTTGACTATCGCGCCATTGCCGGGCTGGCGACGCTGGAAGCGTTTCGCAGCCTGAGGCTGAGCGAAAACGACAGCCGGCACTGCACCCTTCTCAAGCAGAGCCATTATCGCGAAGCGGTCGCCGCTGGCGCGGTGCGGGAGATGACCGGGGCCAAGGCTATGCTGGCGCTGCTGAAGGCGCGCGGCGCGGTGATCGGCGTGGTCACCTCCGCCAGCCACGCTTCGGCGTTGAAAACGCTAGACGCCACCGGCCTGGCGCAGCATGTCGATACCATCGTGACGGCAGACGATGTGACGGAGACCAAACCCGCCGCGACGCCCTATCTCGCCGCGCTGACGCAGCTGAAAGCCGATCCCCCCCGGGCTGTCGCGATTGAGGATGCGCCTTCAGGCATCGCTTCGGCGCGGGCGGCAGGACTGAACGTCATCGGCATGCATGATGAAACCGTGCGCCTGCTCAGCGATCTGTATTTTGCTGACTTCGCGGCCTTTGCCGGAGCGCTGGCATGAAAATCTGCGCCGTCATTCCGGCAGCCGGACGCGGGACGCGGCTGGGTAGCGATGTACCCAAAATTCTCATCCCCCTGACCGACACACAGACGCTCTGGACCATCCTGCACCGCAAGCTGGCGCCGCTTGTGGACCATATCCACCTCGTCCTGTCGCCAGATGGCGCGGCGGCATTTCCCGAGCGTCCCGTCAACGTATCCCAAAGTGTCCAGCCCGCGCCCACCGGCATGGGCGATGCGATTTTTCGCGGCTACCCGATCTGGTCGCAGTTCGATGCCATACTGGTGGTCTGGGGCGATCAGGTCTTCGTCTCAACCGATACGATCACCCGGGCCATCGCCGCGCTGAATGATCCGCATCGCCATGCCGTGTTACCAGTCACGCGCATGGCCACGCCCTATGTCGAGTATGTCTTTGACAGCGACCGCCTGACCCAGGTTCTGCAAACCCGCGAAGGTGATGTCACCCACCCCAACGGTTTTTCCGATGTCGGCACATTCCTGCTGGGTACCGAGGGCCTGCAATCGGCCTGGCAAGATTATCTGGCGGCGGCACCGCGCGGCAGCGCTACCGGTGAGATCAATTTCCTGCCTTTCCTGCCGTTCCTGAACAGCAAAGGTTGGCGCATAGAGCCGCTGGAAGTGGCTGACGCCACCGAAGCGCGCGGCATCAACACACCGGAGGATCTGGATTTTTTCCGCAAGCTATATAAGAACGCCTGACATGAAAAATGTACTGATCACCGGCGGCGCCGGTTTTATAGGCAGCCATCTTTGCGAAGGCCTGCTGGCGGCGGGCCATCGCGTGCGGGTGCTTGACAGCCTGGTCTATGGCCAGCGCGAATGGGTCCCGGCGGCTGCCGAATTCATCCAGGGTGATATCCGCGATGGCGAGGCCTGCCATCGCGCCGCTTCCGGAATAGATGCCGTGCTGCATTGCGCCGCCATGTCACGCTCTGGACCGTCGCAGGAGAACCTCGATCTCTGCACCCAGTCCAATATCACCGGCACCCAGAACATGCTGCTGGCGGCGCGTGACGCCGGCGTGAAGCGTTTCATCTATAGCGGTTCGTCCACCTATTACGGCAGCCGCACCCCACCGCATCGCGAAAGCGATCCGCCCGACTTTCTCAACATCTACGGCCTGACCAAGCGGGTGGGCGAACAATATTGCCTGTTGTTCGACGAAGGATTCGGTCTGCCCTGCACGATCTTTCGCTATTTCAATGTCTATGGGCCGCGCCAGCCGGAAACCGGCGCCTATGCACTGGTGCTGGGAATATTTCTGCGCCGCCATGCCGAGGGCAAGGTGCTGGAGATTCACGGCGACGGCCAGCAGCGGCGCGATTTCGTCCATGTCCGGGACGTGGTCGCCGCCAATATCGCCGCCCTGAACAGCCATGGGCGCAGCGAAGTGTTCAATGTCGGGAGCGGCACCAGTATCTCCGTCAAGGAACTGGCCGACATGATCTCACCCAACCAGATTCACACCGAGGGGCGCAAAGGCGATTCCACGGCGACCCGGGCAGATATTTCGAAAATCAGGTCGGCACTGGGTTGGATGCCGCAGATCTATTTCGCGGACGGCCTCGAAGAATTGATGAAGAAGCCTTAAGTCACTTTTTCGGATTGCATGTCGGGCGTCTGTTTTTTCGCCAGCAACCCGATAGTGGCCAGGATCAGCACCGTTCCAAGCCAGTCCATGGCGCCGAAGGACACGCCCAGCCAGCCAACTGCCAGAACTGCCGCAGTCAGCGGCTCGGCGCAGCTGAGCAGGCTGGTATATTGCGCCCCGATCAGCCGCACCGCCTTCAGATAGAGGTAGAAGGCCGCAAGCGAGCCAAACAGCAGGATGAAGGCGACAAACAGATAGGTGATCGCATCCCAATGGCCTGTCACGTTCCAGGGCTGGTGGACAAAGCTCAGCGCGATGCCGCCGATCAACATGCCCCAGCCGGTGATATAGGCGGCGCTGTATTTGTGCAGCAGGCCAGTAGGCTGGATGGAGTTGAACGCCGCCGCCACCGCCGAAGCAATGCCCCAGAACAGTGCGATCGACGAAATCGACAGCGCGCTGAAATCACCATGGGTGACCAGAAAGAAAGTACCGGTCATGGCCAGGGCGATGGCGGCATATTCGCGCCCCGATGGCCAGATTCGTTTGCGAAATGCTACCCAGACCGCGATCATGGCCGGCGCGGTATATTGCAACACAGTGGCGGTGGCGGTGTTGGATTCCTTGATGGCGGCGAAATAGGTGTATTGGACAGACAACATGCCGAACACGCCGAACAGCAGAAGCTGGATGGCGTCCTTGCGGTCCCGGAACGGTGCCAGAACGGCATGGCCGTCGCGCGCCGCGGCGAAGATCAGCAGGATCGTCCCGCCCCCCAGCAGTCGCATGCTCACCAGCCATTGCAGGTCGATGCCGCGATGGGTGAACAGGAACTGGGCGAAGGTGCCGCCCACGCCAAACAAGATCGCGGCTGTTACCGCGCAGGAAAATCCAATGCCGTTCATGGCAACGCAAAAGCTGTGACGTTATCGGCTCCTGGCGCCTCTCCCCAAAATCCACCCGTTATAACCGCCGCGATATATTGCTTACCGCTCTTCCCACGATAGGTCAGCGGCGTGCCGTAGAGCGACGCGGGAAGCTTGAAAGTCCACAACTCCTTGCCGGTTCGGGTATCGAAGGCGCGCAGCCGCTTGTCGTCGGTGGCGCCGATGAAGATCAGTCCGCCGCCGGTGACGATGGGGCCGCCGACATTGGGCCGCCCGGTTTTTGGATCGGCCAATCCGTCGGTCACGCCCAACACGCTTTGCCAGACAATCGCGCCGCTATTCACGTCAATCGCATAGAGATTTCCCCAAGGCGGCACCTGGCAGGGCATGCGAGAATCCTTGTCCCAGAACCACTGATAGCCGTAGCGCATGTCATAGCTGCCGTCGGACTTTTGGATCATCATCTGCTGCGACCCCATCTCGCTGGCATTGACAATATAATAGCTGCGGCCGGGATCGAAGGCGCCATGGCTCCAGTCGATGCCGCCCCAGTTGCCAGGAAAGCGCGCCACGGCGGCATCCACTCGCGGCGGCTGGAAGTACTTCGCGGCCACGACATTCTGATCCTTGATGAGCTTGTCGCAGCCTGCCTTCTGCTGCGGTGTCAGGTTGGCAAGCTCGGACATCTGGAAGGATGTGCGTCCCAGTGGCGGCGTCACCGAGGCCGGCTGTGTTGGCGCCACAGATTCGCCCACCATGTCAGTTTCGGTCGGAACCGGAATGTCTTTGACTTCGTGAATAGGCTTGCCGGTGACGCGGTCGAGCAGAAACAGAAGGCTGGCCTTGCTCATCACCGCGACGGCGGGAATGACGCGGCCGTCTTTTTTCACATCCACCAGGGTGGTGAGCGGCAGGTCATAATCCCAGATATCGTGCCGCAGCGCCTGGAAATGCCAGAGATATTTTCCCGTCGCGGCATTCACCGCGACCAGCGAGTTGGAAAACAGCGAGTCGGTTTTGCGGTCGTTGCCGGACTGGTCGAAGGTCGGCGCGCTGAACGGCAGATAGGCGATGCCGCGTTTCTCATCCAGGATCACCCCGGTCCAGACATTTACCCCGGACCGCTTGACCCAGCTCTCGCCCTCCCATGTGTCATGGAATTTCTCGCCCGGCTGCGGCACGCCATTGAAGTGCCAGACTTCCCGGCCCGTTCGCACATCAAAGGCCCGTACTCGGCCCGACGCGCCAAGCTGCGGCGCTTCCTGCGTGCGCGAACCGGTGATGACCAAATTCCTGTAGATCGTGGGCGCGGCAGTGACGCCCAGAAAGGCGTCGGGAAAGCCTTGCATCACCTCGGGTGTCTTCAGGCTGACGATGCCGTCTTTGCCGAAGCCGCGCACCGGTTCTCCGGTATCGGAATATAGCGCGATCAACGAACCGCGCGCGGTGCCGAAGACGATCTGAGGCCGCTTACCCGGCCAATAGGCGACGCCGCGCGTTGCGGGATTGTCGCCCCCAAGCACTTGATAGGCCCAAAGTTGCTTGCCGGTCTCCGCATCCAGCGCCACCACCCGGCCATATGGCGTGGAGACGTACATCACGCCATCGACCACCAGCGGAGTATTCTGCGATGCCATGTAGCCGCGCCGGAAGTCCGACGGCTTCATGTGATAGGTCCAGGCCGGCTTCAGTCCGGCAACATTGGCGGGGGTAACCTGGGCCAGCGGGGAGAAACGGCTATCCCCATAGTCATGGCCATAAGCGGGCCATTCCTCCGGTTTGAGAGGGACGGCACCGGCACAAAGGGGAAGCAATAGCGCGCCGGCCAGCGGCGCGGCAAACTTTCTCATCTTCCATCCTCCAGATTCATTGGATCAATTATGAGGGAGAGCGGGGCGCAAGGCCAGCGGGCGCCGTGACTGGCGCCCGCCCCGGCCTTGTTACTTGCGGAAGCGCAAGGTCATGCGGTCGCTTTCGCCCATAGCGTCATACTTGGCGCGCTCGAAGCTGGGGTCGGCCGGCTTGCCCTGTTCGGCGCTGCGGCGCACCGGCGGCAGGGTCCAGACACCAAAGGGATGATCCTTGGTGTCCTTGGCATTGGCGTTGAGCTCGGAGCGGGCCTCGAGCTTGAATCCGGCCTTCTGCGCCAGGTCGATCACATGCTGGGTGGAAACGTAGCCATTGCGGGCATCGTTCACCATCGGCTTGGGATCGGAACGGTGTTCTTCCACCGCCAGAATTCCGCCGGGCTTCAGCACGGCATAGATATTGGCCAGCACCGCGTCGGCCATGCCGGGGGTCCACATCCAGTTGTGGATGTTGCGAGCGGTGATCACGACGTCGGCGCTACCCGGCGCGCCCAGCTCTGCAGCCCCCTTGTTGAACAGGGCGTAGTGGATCGGACCATAGGCATTGGCGTCTTCAAACTTGGCCGGCAGCTTCTGGTCGGGACGGCCGGTGGCGGCGATGTAGTGGCCTTTGGTATCCTTGGCATAGGGCGCCAGAATTTCGCTCCAATAGCCGCCACCCGGCGACACTTCTATAATTGTCTGGCCTGGCTTCACCCCCCAAAAGTCAAGAGTCTCGGCGGGACGGCGGGCGGCATCGCGCGCCTTGCTGTCGGCGGAGCGCTGCGCCCCGGCAACCTTGGCGGTCAGAACAGCGTCAGCGGCAGCAGCAGGCATCAAGCTGAGCAGCGCCAGCGCAGTGCCGGTCGCCATCATGGTACGAAAAATCATGCAGTCCTCCCAGGGTTTTGCGTCAACCCCGGATGGGGCGGCGCTATTTTATATCTTCGGGGCGAACGGCGCTGAGGCGAACGGGAGCCTTGTCCCGGGCATCGGCGGCGGCGCTTGGTTCGTCTTTTGGCGTCTCATATTGGCGATATTGCGGCACCTGATCCAGCCGGACGAAGCGATAGCCCTCCTCGATCAGGGCCGGAACGACCCGGCGCACCAGGGGCGCAGAATTGACCTGGATGGCATGCATCAGGACCACCCCGCCGTCCGCACGGCGAATCTCCCGCAAATACCCCTTGGCGCAGGTCTTTGCAGTCCAGCCGATGCGCCAGCATTCCCAGTCCGCAGCCGCCATCACATAGCCGTCACGGGACATGGCGATGTCACCGCCCGCGTCCCAGTAGATCGGCCCAACATACTGGCGCAGCAGCGGATCGGCGTTGAGGATGCCGGCATGGGCGGATTTCCACGACCCGTAAGGGGCGCGAACTAGCGGCGCTGGCGAATGACCTGGGCGTGGTTTTGGACGCCAGCCATGCCAGCGACGATGTCTTCGACCAGATGCTGGAGACATCGCGCGCGCCCATCATCCTGTCGCATTCTGGCTGTAAGAGCTTGTTTGAACATCCCCGCAACATCGACGATGCCCGCATCAAGAAGTTAG
Source organism: Rhizobium sp. Q54 (assembly GCA_945860165.1). Taxonomy (GTDB): domain Bacteria; phylum Pseudomonadota; class Alphaproteobacteria; order Micropepsales; family Micropepsaceae; genus Rhizomicrobium. Next base: position 17,725 of record CAMAPL010000014.1, on the reverse strand, counting down.
CGGCGGCGGGTGGCACCATCCAGATCAATTCCTACAATGCCTATCTGATTTCGGTGCCACCGAATGCGGAGCGCGACAAGGCACGCCGTGCGCTTTACGACCGGCTGGATAGTATCGCCGGCATGACGTCGGTCCAGGCGTCCGCAGCGATGCGCGAGGTCGCGGTGAGCGTGAAAGTCCTGAATACGCAACACGCCACGCCCCGCGCCACGATTGACGATTTCATGAAACACGTAACCCATGCACTGGACCTGGCAGGGCCAAATCACGTTGGCATCGGCTGCGACTGGGATGGCGGCGGCGGCGTCACCGGCATGGAAGATGTCGCGGCGATCCCCAAGATCACCGACCGGCTGGTCAAGCTGGGCTATACTGAGACGCAGCTATCGGCCTTCTGGGGCGGCAACGTGCTGCGCGTGCTGAAAGCCGCACACGAAGCACGAAAAACCTAAATGTCGGCGTAGCAGCGCACTTCCTGATCCGCGCCCGGTGTCGTCAGTGCGCCATCGCGCGCCGGACCGACATTCTTGGCGTAGCGCGCCAGCGCGCCGGTCTTGAAGCCCGGCGGCTTGGGCTTAAACGCTTTCTTGCGTTCCGCCAGTTCGGCCTCCGACAATTCGACATCCATGGTGCCCTTTTCGGCATCGATCACGATGATGTCACCGTCCTTGATGAGGCCGATGGGGCCGGCATCGGCGGCTTCCGGGCCGACATGGCCGACGCACAGGCCGCGCGTTGCGCCGGAGAACCGCCCGTCGGTGACCAGGGCGATATTCTCCACCCCCTGCCCATACAGCGCCGCCGTGGTCGACAGCATTTCACGCATGCCGGGACCGCCCCGGGGACCTTCCCAGCGGATCACCAGAACGTCACCTTCCTTGTAGTCGCGCCGTTCAACCGCCGCGAAGCAATCTTCCTCGCAGTCGAACACGCGCGCCGGGCCGCGATGCTTGACGTGCGTAAGCCCCGCGATCTTGACGATGGCGCCTTCGGGGGCCAGCGACCCGCGCAAACCCACCACGCCGCCGGTAGGGGCCAGCGCGTTCTTAACCTCGACCATCACCTTCTGGTCGGGATTGAATTTCACGTCTTTCAGATTTTCCGCCACTGTCTTGCCGGTGACGGTGATGCAGTCGCCATGCAGCAACCCCGCATCCAGCAGGATGCGCATCAGCATCGGCACGCCGCCCGCTTCCCACATATCCTTGGCAACGTATTTTCCGCCCGGCTTGAGCGAGGCGATATAAGGCGTCTTCTTGAAAATCTCCGCCACATCGAACAGGTCCAGCTTGATGCCTGCCTCGTTGGCCATGGCCGGCAGATGCAGCGCCGCATTGGTCGAACCGCCGGTGGCGGCCACCACCATGGCGGCATTCTCGAATGCCTTGCGGGTGCAGATGTCGCGCGGGCGCAGATTCTTCGCCAGCAGGTCCATCACCGTCTCGCCCGCCTTGAGCGCGAAATCATCGCGCGACAGGATCTCGGCGGGGGGACCTGACGAATACGGCAGCGCCAGACCGATTGCCTCGGCAACGCAGGCCATGGTGTTGGCAGTGAACTGGCCGCCACAGGCGCCCGCGCCCGGGCACGCGACTTTTTCCAGTTCGACCAGTTCATCGACCGGCATCTTGCCTGCCGAATGCTTCCCGACGCCTTCGAACACATCCACGACTGTGACGTCCTTGCCGTGAAAACGGCCCGGCATGATCGAGCCGCCATAGAGAAACACGCTCGGCACGTTGAGGCGCAGCATCGCCATCATCATGCCCGGCAGGGACTTGTCGCAACCCGCCAGCCCCACCAGCGCGTCATAGCAATGGCCGCGCATGGTCAGTTCGACGGAGTCCGCGATCACTTCGCGCGACACAAGCGATGAGCGCATACCCTCATGGCCCATGGCGATACCGTCGGTGACGGTGATGGTGCAAAATTCGCGCGGGGTGCCGCCGGCTGCCTTGACGCCCTTCTTGGTGGACTGGGCCTGGCGCATAAGGGCGATGTTGCAGGGCGCCGCCTCGTTCCAGCAGCTGGCAACGCCGACGAAAGGCTGGTGAATTTCCGCTTCTGTCAGCCCCATGGCGTAATAATAGGAGCGGTGCGGCGCGCGCTCCGGCCCTTCCGTGACGTGGCGGGACGGCAGCTTGGACTTGTCGAACTTGGGCTTGTCGAATTCAGACATGGGGGTTCCCCGCAAAAGCTCCGGACTATGGCCTTGGCCCCAACCCCGGTTCAAGTCCTGCGCCGTGCCGGGCAGGCATGAAAAAAACCCGGGCCTGCGACGGCCCGGGGTAGAAATTTCAGCCGGCGCGTTTAGCGATTGTAATAGTGACGGCGGCCCTGGCGAATTTCGCGGCGGCTATAGGCGGCAGAAACCGAGAGGGTTCCGAAACCCAGCGTAATCACGACGGCGGCGGCAATTTTTGCCAGATGTTTCATGTTCAATCTCCTGTAGATTCCAGTGCTGCCGGATCCCTCACTGGGGTTAAAACGTACTGAGCCGGGCATAGTTCCATGCGCCTACCCGGTGAATGCGCGGCTCACAGCGCCGGATAGTCGATGTAGCCCTGCGCCCCGCCCGCATAGAAGGTGGCGGTATCCCATTTGTTCAGCGCCGCGCGCCTTGCGAATCGCGTCGGCAAATCGGGATTGGCGATGAAGAGTTTTCCGAACGCCACCGCATCGGCGACGCCGTCCGCCAGAGCCGCTTCTGCGCCGACCTGGTCGAAACTCTCATTGGCTATATAGACGCCGCCAAAGGCATCGCGCAGTGCCGGTCCGATACTGGCGCGGTTGGCGACCTCCCTGGGACGGCCCTGGCTGTCGACCAGCTTGGTGTCGGGACCGATCCGCGCCTCGCGCGCCGCGATCCAGCCCAATCCCCGCTTGCCCAGCTCGCGCGCGACATAGGTGAAGGTGCCGAGCCGGTCGCTGTCGCCCATGTCGTGACTGTCCATGCGCGGCGCCAGATGCATGCCCACCCGGTCGGCGCCCCACACTTCGGCGACCGCATCGGTGACTTCCAGCATCAGGCGGGCACGTTTCTCCAGGCTGCCGCCATAAGCATCGGTGCGCTGGTTAGTGGAATCCTGCAGGAACTGGTCGAGCAGATAGCCATTGGCGCCGTGAATATGCACGCCATCGAAGCCGGCCTTTTTCGCATTCTCCGCGCCGCGCCGATAGTCGGCGATCACGGCAGGAATTTCCGAGGTCTCCAGGGCGCGCGGGGTGACGAATTCCTTTTCGGGGCGCACCAGGCTGACATACCCCTTGGGCCGGACGGCGCTGGGGGCTTCCGGCAGCGCCCCATTCAGGAACAGGGGATCGGAAACGCGCCCGACATGCCAGAGCTGTAACACCATGCGCCCACCGGCCTTGTGAACAGCTTCCGTGACCGTCTTCCATCCTGCCGTCTGTTCGTCGGACCAGATGCCGGGCGTCGCCGCATAGCCAACGCCCATGGCGCGGACACTGGTGGCTTCGGAGATGATCAGGCCCGCGCCGGCGCGCTGTGTGTAATACTCTGCCTGCTGCGGCGTGGGCACGCGCGTGTCCGCCGTCGCCCGACTTCTTGTCAGCGGCGCCATGATGATGCGGTTGGGAAGCTCAAGCGCCCCGGCTTTCAGGGGATCAAACAGGGTCGACATCGAAATCTCAGGCAGGACGATACTGAAGAGTTATGTAGCCTAAAGCACGGCTGCAACCGCGCCCACATAAGAGTTATTGCGTCCCCTTGTCATACCCGCGCAAGCGGGCATCCAGTAGCTGGGTGGTAAAATGGATTCCCGCTTGCGCGGGAATGAAAAATACTAATTTTGCAGCCGCCCAATCGCGTCCGTCAGCCGCACTGCCAGCGCGGCCGCTTCGTCCCGCTTTTCGCGCTGCTCGGCCAGCACATTTTCCGGCGCCTTGGACACGAACTCCTCGTTCGACAGCTTGGCATCAAAACGGGAAATTTCATCCTGGGCCTTTTTAAGGTCTTTCTCGAGCCGCAAGCGTTCCTTGGCGAAATCGATCACAGCGCCCAGCGGCAAGGCCACCACAGATTCACCCAGAACGAACTGGGCCGAGCCTTTGGGAATGGCGTCGGCGATGTTGGCGCTGGTTAGCCGCGCCAGGAAAAGGATCACGTCCGTGTTGCGGGCCAGGCGATCTTTCGCCACAGCGTCCGCCGCTGTCAGCAGCATAGTGATCTTGGCGGCCGCCGGCACATTCATCTCGGAGCGAACCGAACGGATGCCCTTGATCAGGTCGATGACCCAATGCATCTCGGCGGTAGCCACTTGCGCGCCAGCCGGCGCGGCGATCTTCGGCCAGTCGGCAAGCACCAGCAGTGTGTCGCGCGGCGCTTTGCTGGTACGGGCCCAAAGCTCTTCGGTGATGAAGGGCATAAAGGGGTGCAACAGCTTGAGGATCTCGTCTCTTGCCCAGGCGGTGGTGGCGCGGGTCTCGGCCTTGGCCGCGTCGCTGCCGGACTGGAAGACCGGCTTAGTGATCTCGACATACCAGTCGCAGAAAATATCGTAGACGAAGTGATAGGCAGAGCTGGCCGCTTCATTGAAGCGCAGCGCCTCGATGGCCGAGGTGACTTCGCCGACGGCCTGCGCGGTTTCGGCTACGATCCATTTGTTGATCGTCTCCTGCACGCCGGCGGGATCGAAGCCCGGCACGGTGACGCAACCATTCATCTCGCAAAAGCGCGAGGTGTTCCAAAGCTTGGTGGCAAAGTTGCGCCCGGATTCCACGCGGGTCGGGCCGATTCGCATGTCGCGGTTCTGGCCCGCCGCCAGCGCCAGGGTGAAGCGCAGGGCGTCGGCGCCGAACTCGTCGATCAGGGTGATCGGGTCCACCACATTGCCCATGGTCTTGGACATTTTCGCACCCTGTTCGTCCAGCACGCGGTTGTGGATCAGCACAGTCTTGAACGGCACCTCGCCCATGAAATGCAGGCCCATCATCATCATGCGGGCGACCCAGAAGAAAATGATGTCGAAGGCGGTGACCAACACGCTGGTGGGATAGAAGCGCGCCAGTTCGACGGTCTTGTCGGGCCAACCCATGGTCGAGAAGGGCCACAGCGCGCTGGAGAACCAGGTATCCAGCACGTCCGCATCGCGAGTCAGGGCCGCACCGCCAGCCTGGGCTTTCGCCTCTTCCTCGGTTTCCGCGCAGTAAATCTTGCCGTCCGCATCGTACCAGATGGGAATCTGGTGGCCCCACCAGAGCTGACGGCTGATGCACCAGGGGCGGATATTCTTCAGCCAGCTGAAATAGACATTACCCCAATTCTCCGGGACGAACTTGGTTTCACCCTTTTCCACCGCCGCCATCGCCTTGGCCGCTAGCGGTTCGACATTCAGGTACCATTGCTCGGTGAGGAACGGCTCCAGCACCACCGTTTTGGTTTTTTCGTCATGCGGCACGGCATGAGTGATAGGCTCGACCTTGTCCAGCAGGCCGGCAGCTTCCAGGTCGGCGACGATCTTCTTGCGCGCCGCTTCGCGCGACAGGCCGCGATAGGGCGCCGGCACGTCATCGTTGAGCGTGCCATCCTTGTTGATCAGGTTGATCAGCGGCAGGTCATGGCGCTTGCCGACTTCAAAGTCGTTGAAGTCGTGGCCGGGCGTGATCTTGACCGCGCCGGTGCCTTTTTCCGGATCGGAATAGGTGTCGGCGACGATCGGAATCAGCCGCCCAGTCAACGGCAGAACGGCATGACGCCCGACCAGCGCCATGTATCGTTCATCGTCCGGATGCACCGCCACCGCGGTATCGCCCAGCATGGTTTCGGGCCGCGTCGTGGCCACGGTGATGAACTGGTCGCTGTCCTCGATGGGATATTTGATGTGCCAGAGATGGCCCTTGATCTCGATACTCTCGACTTCCAGATCAGAAACCGCCGTTTGCAGACGCGGGTCCCAGTTGACCAGCCGCTTGTCCTTGTAGATCAGTCCCTGCTTGTGCAGTTCGACGAACACCTTGGTGACGGCGCGACTCAGCCCCTCGTCCATGGTGAAGCGTTCGCGGCTCCAGTCGGCGCTGGCGCCGAGGCGATGCTGCTGCTCGACGATGGCGCCGCCGGATTTCGCCTTCCACTTCCAGACTTCCTCGAGGAATTTTTCGCGCCCCATCTCGATGCGGCTCATCTGCCGTTCGGCCAGCTGGCGTTCCACAATCAGCTGAGTGGCGATGCCGGCATGGTCTGTGCCCGGCTGCCACAACACATCCTTGCCGCGCATGCGCTCGAAGCGAGCGAGGATATCCTGCAGCGTGTTGTTGAGGGCGTGGCCGATATGCAGCCGCCCGGTCACATTGGGCGGAGGGATGACGATGGAAAAAGGCTCCGCGCCGGGACGGTTGCCCGCCTTGAAAGCGCCGGACGACTCCCACTGGGCAGCGATGCGTTTCTCAACGTCGGCGGGGTTGAAAGTCTTGTCGAGCATAAGAAAAACCAGAAGTTAGGAAAGTGGCACTCCCGCTCGCGCGGACCCGCCGGCCCGTAAGGGCTTTCCGGCTTTTTCAGGCGCGGGTCAAGCCCGCCCTGTTAGGAAACGGGAATCAGCGTTTCGTGCCGCGCGATTTTACGACGCGTTCGACTTCGGCACGGACAGCACCTTCCAGCAGCGGCGGGAAATGCTCGTCCATCCATTCGCGGATCAAGGGCTTCATGCCGTCTATCACGACAGCGGAATTGTCCGAGAGATATTTCTGCAGCACCGGCTCGAAGCTTTCGCGCACGGCGCGCTCGAACACATTTTCCACACTCGAGCCGTCCACCCGCGCCAGCGGTGCAGGCGCGCGGTAGGACGCGGCAGGCGCCGGCGCGGATTCGTCAGGAATAGCGACGAAGGCGTCTTCCATCGCCTTGCGGGTATGATCGGAGAAAATATCGGAACTCGAGGCGGCGGGTGTCACGGTCTCGAACACAATGTCTTCCATCGGGACGGGCTGCGGCGCGGGCGGCTGCGCCGCTTCGACTTCGTGGGTGAGTTCCAGCACGTCATCCTGCTGCATCGGGGCGGACGCCAACCCGGCGGCCTGCGGCTCGGCGGGCGCTCCTTTCGGGGCATCCTCCGAGATGATCTTGCGGATGGAGGCGAGAATTTCCTCCATGGTGGGTTCGTCCTGAGGGTTCGACATTGGGCTGCTCCACAGCTCCGCCTGAAGATCGGCGGTATTGGCCAAACCCTAGGACAGTGCCGTGGTGATGACAAAAATTGCGTTAACGCACATGCCCATCCGGCCTTCGCTGACCCTATGGTCAGCTAGGGCCACCTCCCCAGAAGGCGCGCTGGTGCGCGCACGGGGAGGTCTGCTGTGTTCAGAACACGAATCCCATCGCTTTTTTGAAGCCCGCCAGCAGGGGCACATCGGCGTCAAAATCCGGCCGCCGGCCGATCTGGCCGTTCTGCTTCAAAAACAGCCAGGCCCTGGCCTGGCCGGCCTCGCGCATCACCGTCACCAGCCGCCCGCCTTCCGCCAGCTGCCCCAGCAGGGTTTCCGGGGCCTGCTCAATGGCGCCGTTGACAAGGATCACATCAAACGGGGCATGGACCTTTACGCCCTCCACCAGCCCGCCTTGGACAAGCTCAACCTTTCCCACAACATTGGCCAGCAAATCACTGGCAATGCGTACCAAATCGGCATCCTGCTCCAGCGCCACCACCTCGGCGGCCAGCCGGCCCAGCACTGCCGACGAATAGCCGGTGCCGCAGGCCACATCCAGGACCCGGTCTACCGGCTTGATCTGGGCCAGCTGCAAAAGTTTGGCAAAACTGCGCGGGTCCAAAAGATAGCGACCCTGGGCGATGGCCACCGGCACGTCGGCATAGGCCAGGGCCCGGGCGGCACTGGGCACGAACTTCTCGCGCGCCACCGCGCCCATGGCTGCGTGGATGCGCGGGTCGGTGACATTGGAGGAGCGGATTTGGGCTTCGACCATGTTAAAGCGCGCGGATTCGGACATGGGCAGGCCCTTTTGAAGTGTCTTGCGGCTTATAGGCCCCTCGCCACTTTCGAACAACGCGGCTTTATTTCGCCCCCGCCTCTCTGCTATAGCCGCCAACCGCCTGCCGGCCCTATCCGGCATGTTTGTCAGTGAGGCCACGTGGCGGAGTGGTTACGCAGAGGATTGCAAATCCTTGCATCCCGGTTCGATTCCGGGCGTGGCCTCCACACAATCTCCCCGATTTGGGCTATAAGTACCCAAAATAAACCCGGGGAGATTTTCATGATCCGCATTACGACTGCCGCCGTTTTCCTGTCGGCTTTATTCGCCTTCTCAGCCACCGCAGCCGAAGTCACCACGCCCGCCGGCGCACAACCCGAGAGCCTGACGGTGGCCCCGGATGGCACCGTGATCCTGGGCAGTGCCAGTTCGCCCAAGATCTATCGCGCCAAAAAGGGCGCCGCCACGGCGGAAGTCTGGATCGATGTCACCTCGGAAGTCCCCAACGGCACTTTCCTGGGCGTACTGGCCGATGCCGGCAGCAACACGCTGTGGGCATGCCAGATCAACAACGGCACGCCCGCCGATGGCCGCAAATCCACCCTGCGCGGCTTCGACCTCAAGACCGGCGTAGCCAAGTCGCGCTGGGACCTGCCCAGCGACACCAATCTCTGCAACGACATGGTGGTAGCGCCTGACAAGTCACTCTATGTGACCGACACCTTCCGCGGCCGCATCTGGAACGTAAAGCCGGGCGGCACGGAAGCATCGCTGGTGATCGATAATGTCCGCGTGTTGTTCGGCGTGGACGGCATCGATTTCCTGAACGGCCAGCTTTATGTGAACACGGTTTTCGCTGGCAATCTCTACCGGGTGAATATCGGCGCCGACGGCAAGGGCACCCTGACGGAAATCTTCATGGACAAGTTGGTCAGGAATCCCGACGGCATGCGCTATGCGAACGGCAAACTGTTCGTCGCCGAGAATGGCGGCAGCAAGGTGCATACCCTGACCATCAAGGGCGACACCGCCACCGTCACCGTCATCAAGGACGGCCTGAAAACCCCCACTGCCGTCCAGCCCTTCGCAGGCGAGGTCTGGATTGCCGAACGCAGCGGCGACAAGGGCTCTTCGATACCGATGCCGAAGTGATTCGAGGAGGCAGGGGCGAAAAACGGAACTTTTTCGCGCGGCCCCCTCTTGGTTAAGAACTTTATTAACCGTCACGGGGCATACTACCAGCGTCTTCCTTGAAGACACCCCACCATTACCCAACGCCTTGGGGCCGGGATCACTCCCGGCCTCATTTTTCTTTGCGCGCCTGCGCAGCCTTCGCCCTCGTCGCCTTGCGCTTGCCCCACCAGACTTCCATGCGGCGGCGCCAGCGCCGCGCGAACGGCAGGTCGATGGATAAAACCATCAGGCCCAGCGGTACCATCCAGAAGCCCAAAACCGGCAAGAAGCCCAGAAATCCGCCCAGAATCAGAACCAGGCCAATCAGGACGCGCACGATCCAGGAGCCGGGCAAGGGCAGCCGGTATTTTCCCAGCCGAATAGAGTGTTTCTTGGTCATCCCTTTGGCCTCATGGAAATATTCTTCATATTTTCGCAGTTTGATGTAGTCATGGTAAAATGGAGGCGCTAGATAGCGCCTCCCAAGAGTGTGCTGTTCCTCGGTAGCTCAGTGGTAGAGCAATCGGCTGTTAACCGGTTGGCCGCAAGTTCGAATCTTGCCCGGGGAGCCATTCTTTCCAACATCGCCAGATATTCGGTCACTCATGCGGACGCGGCATTCGGTGGCTTGAGACGCACCACAGCACCGCCGTCCCCAGCGCGGCGATGGCGCCCACCTCCAGCAAAGTCGGCAGCCGCTGCTCCCAGATGCAGGCGTAAAGCAGCGCAAACAGGGTTTCGAAGATCACAATCTGACCGGTCATTGTCAGCGGCAGGCGGCGGCTGGCGCTGTTCCACAGCGCATTGCCCGCCACCGACGCCAGAAGCGCGATGGCGCTGCTGATCAATACGAGTCCCAGCCAGTCGTGGCTGTCATGCTCCCCCAGCGACAGCGCGAAGGCGGGCGTCATCACCAGGGCCTGCGCGCCTGTCACCACACCCAACAGCAGTGACCAGTCGTGTGACGACACGTTCGGCAGTTTCGCGATGCGGCGGGCATTGCCCACCGCGAAGGCCGCCCAGCAAGCCAGCCCGCCCGCGGCGCAAACCAAACCCAGTGCCTGGCTTTGCCAGCTGCCCTGCGCGCCCGCCAAGGATTCAAGCGAGATCAGCGCCACGCCCAGCACGGCCAGTATCAAGGAAGGCGCCAGGCGACGGGCGGACACCGCGTCCTCTTCCCGGCTGCCGATCAGCGAAATCACCACCGGCAAAAGCCCGACGATCAGTGCCGCGGGCGCGGGCCCGGACAGTTGCACCGCGCTGGCGAGGAAAACGTAATAGACGATATTGCCGGCCAGGCTCAGCCAGACCAGCGCCCGCCAGTCATCGCGCTTCAACTTGGGGCGCAGCGTCCGCCAGCGCGGTGCGATCAATGCCGACGCCATAACGCCATAGGCCAGGTAGCGCGCGGCGGAAATCTCAAGGGGCGAAAAATCTGGTGTCAGGTTGGGCGCGAGAAACACCAGCCCCCACAGCGCGCCCGCCAGCACGCCACATCCCACTCCAATCAGCATCTGCCGGTTCATCGCGCCAATCTAGCGCGATTTGCGAAATAACGCTTAGCGCGCCTTACGCCGCGCCTAGATAAACAGCGACAGGGCCAACACCAGCAGCAAGCCCATCACTGAAATGATGTTGGAGACCATGGTCCAGGTCTTGAACATGTCCGGCATCGTCATGCCCATGAACTCCTTCACCATCCAGAAGCCGGCATCGTTGATGTGGGAGAAGAACATCGAGCCCGCCCCGATCGCCAGCACCAGCAGCGCAGGATTCAGGTCGGGATTGACCGTAATCGTGGCCGCCATCAACCCCGCTGCCGTCACGGTCGCCACCGTCGCCGACCCCGTCGCCAGGCGGATGATCACCGCCGTGAACCAGCCCAGCAGCAACGGGCTGAGTTCGACAAGTTGCGAGGCATTGGCGATGGTCCGGCCCAGACCGACATCGATCAACATTTGTTTCAGTGCGCCGCCGGCGCCGATAATCAGCATGATGGCGGCAATCGGCGGCAGCGCATCGCCCAGCAGCTTGCCGACCAGCTTTGTGTCTTTGCCGAGGAAAAATCCGAAGGTGCACATGCCGAGCAGAACCGCCAGAAGCAGCGCGACGATAGGATGGCCGATGAATTCGAACAGAGTGCGAACCGGGTGGCCAGCATGCAGCACTAGATCCACCCCCGCCTTGCCCATCATCAGCAAGATGGGAAACAGGATGGTCATCACAGTGACGCCGATGCCGGGCGCACGGAACTGGTCATCGCGACGCGTCAGGCGCGCCACTAGGTCTATTGGTGGCGAAGCACTGGCGCGCGGCGCGATCCAGTAAGCGAACAAGGGTCCCGCCACGATGGCGACGGGGAAAGCCAACAGAATGCCGATCAGCAAAGTGGCGCCCAGGTCGGCGCCGATGGCGTCAATCGCCACCATGGGTCCCGGATGGGGCGGCACCAGCACATGCATCACGCCGATGCCGGCGAACACCGGCAGGCCCGCCAGCAGATAGGGATTGCCCTTGAGGCCGCCGGGATTACGCGCCAGTTGGGCGCCGACCGTCAGGACGATGGGCATCATCAGCACCACCGCGGCCTCGAAGAACAGCGGCAGCCCCAGCAGCATCGCCACCAGGCCGATGGTCCAGGGCACCAGCCGCGTGCCCCCCGCACGCAGCAATGCGTTGGATATCCGCTCGGCGCCGCCGGAGCTGGCCAGCAATTCGCCGAACATCGCGCCCAGCGCCAGCAGGACGCCGACATTGGCAAAAGTCTCGCCAAAGCCGGTGCGGAAGCTTTTGAGGATTTGCGCCGGATCGGCCCCGGTCCAGAGCCCCAAGGCCAGTGCGCCGATCATCAGCGCGGGGAATGGGTGCATCTTGAATTTTGCGATGGCCACAACCACCGCGACGATGACGGCCAACGCGATGGCCAGCAGATAAATATCGTCTTGTGACATGAAGCCCCCCGACCCCGGCCGGGCATTCCCGGTCCGCTGACGGACGCTAACACAAGGATTGAAGGTGAACAGCCGGGGCACCCCGACAGAATATCAGCCGGTGAACCGCGCTTTACGAAACGGTCCAGTGGACCGTTTCGCGCGGCGAACGCCCGGAGCCCAGGCGACGGTCAACCGCGCCCCCTAACGGTCAACCGCGCCCCCTATACGGAGCGACACCCGGGTCGGGCAGCCACACGCCCGACGGAAGTTTGCCGCTCTGCCAGAAGATATCGATCGGTATGCCGCCGCGCGGATACCAGTAGCCCGCGACCCGGATGAATTTGGGCTTGATGGTGGCGGCAATGCGCTTGCCGATTTTGAGCGAACAGTCTTCGTGAAAACCGGAAGCGTTGCGGAACGCGGTCAGGAACAACTTGAGCGATTTGGATTCGACGATTTTCGCGCCCGGCACATAGTCAATAACGAAATGCGCAAAGTCCGGCTGGCCGGTGATCGGGCACAGGGTGGTGAATTCCGGCGCGGTGAAGCGGATCAGGTAATCGGTATCGGCATGGGGATTGGCGACGGCTTCCAGCACTGCCTTGTCGGGCGATGCGGGCTGCTGCACCTGGCGGCCGAGCTGGGTGAGTTTTTTTGCCATCGCACTAGCCCTCGTACACGCAAGTCTGACTGTAAGAAGGACGGCGCAGCTTCACCCGCACCACTTCCGGCAACGCCGCCTTGGCGCGCACATAAATATACTTGGCCAGATTTTCCAAAGTCGGGATGCCCAACTCTTCAATGTCGTTGAGCAGGCGGTGATCCAGCGTCGCGCGGATCGCCTTCAGTGCCGCATCCACATCCCCAAGATCGCGCAGGAAACCGGTGGCCGGATTGGCTTCACCGCGCAGGGTCACTTCAGCATAGAAGGAATGGCCGTGCAGCCGGCGGTTTTCCGCCGCGCCATTGCCCAGATAATGGGCCGCGTCAAAGCCGAATTCCTGGCTGAGTTCGATCATTGGGCCTCAAGGTGCGAAGCGGTAGGCAATTAAAAAAATCAAGCGGCCCCCATGGGCCGCTTGATACGGGCTTTTGGCGGCTCGGGTTGGGACCGTCAAGGATTAACACGAAAAGGGATTGAAAGGCCCTGCTTTCGGCCCAGAATGACCGCATGACTCATCCTGTCCGCAAAATCCTCAAATGGCTGGCTGAACCAGCGGCCATCCTGGTGCTGGCCTTCGGCGCCACCACCGCCATCGCCCAGCCCTTCTATATTCCGTCCGGCTCGATGGAGCCGACCTTGCGCATCGGCGACGCGATGATCGCCAGCAAATTCCCCTATGGCTACAGTACCGCATCGCTGCCGATGTCCTGGGGCGCGCCGGGGGCACGGCTTCTGGGCCGCAATCCCCAGCAGGGCGATGTCGTGATCTTCCGGCATCCCGAGACCCCGCGCACGGTTTTGGTGAAGCGGGTCATTGGCCTGCCCGGCGATCAGGTGCAGATGCGGCAGGGCCGCCTGGTCATCAATGGCCGGACACTGGAACTGCGCGGTACCGGCACCGGCGAAGCGCAAAATAAACGCGGCGATAAAACCGCGATCCGGCAGTTTGTCGAAATTCTGCCCAATGGCGTGCGTCACCCCATTTTCAAACGGCACTGGGATGGCGTGGTGGACGATACCCCCGTCGTCACCGTGCCTGCGGGCCAACTGTTCGTGATGGGCGACAACCGGGACAACTCGCTGGACAGCCGCGTCGCGGTCGAAGATGGCGGCGTGGGGCTGGTTCCAGTGGCCAACCTGATCGGCCGGGCCGAATTCGTGGTCGGCTCCTTCGACTTCCTCAACATGCGCGGACCGGCCAGCTGGCCTGGACTTTTGCGCCTGCCCCGCTTCTTCAAGAAAATCACCTGAAACCCCGCGACAGCATGGCCATGCGCGCAATATTGCGCCGCCGTCATCCCCCATGCTAACTGGCACCGCTTCACGTGAGGTGACTCGCGGGACAGCATAAAAATACAGTTAATTCAATAGCTTAATACAACAAGCGACGGCAGACCGACGCATCAATGCGTCCCAGCCGCGAAGGATGAATGTGGCGAACGAAACGGCGGAAGGCGGACTGGCAGGGCGTTACGCCAATGCCCTGTTCGAGCTGGCCCAGGATCAGAAGTCTCTGGACGCGGTCAGCGCCGATCTGGCCAGCCTGCGCAAGGCCCTTGAAACCAGCCCCGATCTGGCCCGTCTGGTGAAGTCGCCGGTGTTCAGCGCCCAGGATCACGCCAAGGCCCTGAAGGCCATTCTGGGCAAGATGGGCGCCAATGAACTGACCACCAAATTTGTGCTGCTGCTGGCGCAAAAGCGCCGCCTGTTTATCCTCACCGGCGTCATCAAGGCCTATGAAAGCCAAGTGGCCAAGTCGCGCGGCGAAACCGAAGCGGAAGTCACCGCCGCCCGCGCGCTCAACGATGCCGAAATCACCGAACTCAAGGCGATGCTCAAGTCCCGTCTGGGCAAGGAACCGCGCCTTCAGACCAAAATCGATCCCTCTTTGCTCGGCGGCCTCGTCGTCAAGGTCGGCTCGCGCATGATCGATTCTTCGCTTCGCACCAAGCTCGATGGCCTGCGTGCGGCCATGAAAGGACACTAAAATGGACATTCAACCCGCTGAAATCTCCGCCATCCTGAAGCGCGAGATCGAGAATTTCGGGGCCGAGGCGCAAGTCAGCGAAGTCGGCGAAGTGCTGAGCGTCGGCGATGGCATCGCCCGCGTGCACGGTCTTGACAACGTCCAGGCCGGCGAGATGGTCGAGTTCCCGGGCGGCATCAAGGGCATGGCCCTGAACCTGGAAACCGACAATGTCGGCTGCGTGATTTTCGGCAACGACAGCACCATCAAGGAAGGCGACACCGTGAAGCGGACCGGCGCCATCGTGGAAGTGCCAGTGGGCAAGGCCCTGCTGGGCCGCGTCGTGGACCCGTTGGGCAACCCCATCGACGGCAAGGGCGAAATCAAGGGCGCCGCCGAGCGCCGCCGCGTCGACGTCAAGGCCCCGGGCATCATTCCGCGCAAGTCGGTGCATGAACCTGTGCAGACCGGCCTCAAGGCAATCGACACACTGATCCCGATCGGCCGTGGCCAGCGCGAGCTGATCATCGGCGACCGCCAGACCGGCAAGACCGCCGTCGCCATCGACGCCATCATCAACCAGAAGGCGGTCAACGCCGGCACGGACGAGAAGGCCAAGCTCTATTGCATCTATGTTGCTATCGGCCAGAAGCGTTCGACCGTGGCGCAGATCGTCAAGACCCTCGCCGATGCCGGCGCGCTGGAATACACCATCGTCGTCGCCGCCACCGCGTCGGAACCCGCGCCGCTGCAATTCCTGGCGCCGTTCTCGGGCTGCGCCATGGGCGAATGGTTCCGCGACAATGGCATGCACGCGCTGATCATCTATGACGATCTGTCCAAGCAGGCCGTCGCCTATCGCCAGATGTCGCTGCTGCTGCGCCGCCCGCCGGGCCGCGAAGCCTATCCGGGTGACGTCTTCTACCTGCACAGCCGCCTGCTCGAGCGCGCCGCCAAGCTCAACGAAGACAATGGCAGCGGTTCGCTGACCGCCCTGCCCATCATCGAAACCCAGGCCAACGACGTCTCGGCCTATATCCCGACCAACGTGATCTCGATCACCGACGGCCAGATATTCCTCGAGACCGACCTGTTCTATCAGGGCATTCGCCCTGCCGTGAACGTCGGCATCTCGGTGTCGCGCGTGGGCTCATCGGCCCAGATCAAGGCGATGAAGACCGTCGCCGGCCCGATCAAGGGCGAACTAGCGCAGTATCGCGAAATGGCGGCCTTCGCCAAATTTGGTTCCGACCTCGACGCCTCGACCCAGAAGATGCTGGCGCGCGGCGAGCGCCTGACCGAGCTGCTCAAGCAGCCCCAGTACAAGCCCTTCGCGGTCGAAGAGCAGGTGGCGGTGATTTACGCCGGCACCCGCGGCTATCTTGATCCCTTCCCCACCGCCCGCGTCGGTGCGTTCCAGTCCGCGCTGCTGTCCAAGCTGAAGTCCGGCTATCCGCATTTCCTGGAAGGCATAGCCAAGGAAAAGACGCTGACGCCTGATCTGGAAAAGATGCTGAAGGACGCACTGGCCGAAGTCTCCAAGACCTTCGCCTAAAGGAACTTTTTTTAAAAGGAAGTTGGGCGCCCAATGGCATCCGTAAAGGAAATGCGCACACGGATCGGAAGCGTGAAGTCCACGCAGAAGATCACCAAGGCGCTACAGATGGTGGCGGCGGCGAAGCTACGCCGCGCCCAGCTGGCCGCCGAAGCGGCGCGGCCCTATGCCCGCGGCATGGCGAATGTGATCGCCAACCTAGCCGCCGGTGTATCGGGCCCCTCCGCCCCCCTGCTGCTTGCGGGCACCGGCAGCGACAAGCGTCACCTGGTCATCGTCGCGACCTCGGATCGCGGCCTGGCCGGCGGCTTCAACTCCGGCATCGTCCGCGCCGCGCGCGAAAAGATCGCGGCACTGCTCGCCGACGACAAAGACGTCAAGATCATCACTATCGGCCGCAAAGCGCGCGACCAGCTCAAGCGCAACTACAGCAAACACACTATCGAAAGCTATGAAGTCGGCCCCAAGGCGCCGGGCCTGGCGCTGGTCAAGCCGATCGCGAGCCGCGTGCTGGAAGCCTATACCGCCGGCGAATTCGATGTCGTCACGCTTGTCTATTCCTCCTTCAAGTCGGTGGTCACCCAGACCCCGACCGTGCGCCAGCTGATCCCGGCGCAGGTGGAAGCCGGCAGCGGTCCCGCGCCGTTCTACGATTACGAACCCGACGAAGACACGATCCTCGAAGCCCTGCTGCCGCAGAACATCTCCGTCCAGATTATGACCGCGATGCTGGAGAACCAGGCCGGATTCTTCGCCGCCCAGATGACGGCGATGGACAACGCCACCCGCAATGCCGGCGACATGATCAAAGCCCTCACCATCCAGATGAATCGTACCCGTCAGGCGCAAATCACCAAGGAGCTGATTGAAATCATCTCCGGCGCCTCCGCCGTTTAAGAGAAAGAAGACAGACCATGAGCACCAAGACCAATGCCCCCTCTTCCAAAGCCAAGGGCAAACTCCTCCAGGTGATCGGCGCCGTCGTCGACGTCGCCTTCGAGAATGGCGAACTGCCGGCGATCCTGAACGCGCTCGAAACCAAGAACATCGACGCCAAGACCGGAAAGGAAGTCCGTTTGGTGTTCGAAGTTGCCCAGCATCTGGGCGAAAACGCCGTGCGCGCCATCGCCATGGACACCACCGAGGGCCTGACCCGCGGCCAGGAAGTCATCGACACCGGCACACCCATCCGTGTGCCGGTCGGTCCCGCCACCCTGGGCCGCATCATGAACGTGATCGGCGAGCCAATCGACGAAGCCGGCCCCATCGCCCAGACCCACATGTCCTCCATCCATCGGGAAGCCCCGACCTTCGCCGAGCAGGCTGGCGCCACGGAAATTCTGGTCACCGGCATCAAGGTCATCGACCTGCTCTGCCCCTACACCAAGGGCGGCAAGATCGGCCTGTTCGGCGGCGCCGGCGTCGGCAAGACCGTGACCATGCAGGAACTGATCAACAACATCGCCAAGGCGTATGGCGGTTACTCGGT
>CAMAPL010000013.1 GCA_945860165.1 Rhizobium sp. Q54 | reverse complement strand
ACGCCGCGCGGCTTGTTCGGCAGCAGGGGGTGGATCAACCCCCATTCCACATCGCTCAGATCGAACTGTGCCATCTCATCCCCCAGGACCGGAAGAATGAATCACTGTTCGCCTAAAAACGAAATCCCTTTATGAGTACAGAACCTAGGGCGATCTGTCAGCTTGCCGGAAACGCCGCCAGCGGCTAGGTAGCCTGCGGATTTTGCAACGGGGATTTGACCATGGCGCGCAAGAAAATCGCTCTTATTGGCGGCGGACAGATCGGTGGCACGCTCGCCCATCTCGTGGCGCTTAAAGAGTTGGGCGATGTGGTGATCTTCGATATCGCCGAAGGCCTGCCTCAGGGCAAGGCGCTTGACCTGTCCCAGTCGGCCCCCGTTGATGGTTTCAATGCGAAGCTCAGCGGCACCAACAGTTACGCCGACATTGCCGGCGCTGATGTGGTGATCGTCACCGCCGGCGTGCCGCGCAAGCCCGGCATGAGCCGCGACGACCTGCTCGGTATCAATCTCAAGGTCATGGCGGCGGTGGGCGAAGGCATCAAGGCCAATTGCCCGAACGCCTTCGTGATCTGCATCACCAATCCGCTGGATGCGATGGTGTGGGCGCTGCAGAAATTCTCCGGCGTGCCCCATGCCAAGATCGTGGGTATGGCGGGTGTGCTGGACAGCGCGCGTTTCCGCCACTTCATCGCTGACGAACTGAATGTCAGTGTCGAAGACGTTTCGGCTTTCGTGCTGGGTGGCCATGGCGACACCATGGTGCCGATGCCGCGTTTTTCCACCGTGGCTGGCATCGCGCTGCCTGAACTTGTCAAGATGGGCTGGATCAAGCAGGTCCGCCTGGACCAGCTCGTGGACCGCACCCGCAATGGCGGCGCCGAGATTGTCGGCCTGCTCAAGACCGGTTCGGCCTATTACGCCCCCGCCACCTCGGCGGTCGCCATGGCTGAAAGCTATCTCAAGGACCAGAAGCGCGTACTGCCCTGCGCCGTCCATGTGAATGGCGCCTATGGCATCACGGATCTCTATGTCGGCCTGCCGGTGGTGATCGGCGAGAAGGGCGTGGAGCGGATCTTGGAGCTTGATCTGACCGAAACCGAGAAGGCGGGGCTGACCAGCTCGTCCGGTGCCGTGCAGGGCCTGATCGACGCCTGCAAGAAGTTGGAACCCAGGCTGACTTGATTTCTCAGCTTTAAGCCTCAGTTCATCGGGATATGAGACCCTGCGGCACGTCCGCAAAGGGTCCTTGCGGCTTGCCACCCGCAAGGACCCTTGCGAAAAATTGATGCCAATGACGATCATTGCGCTCGGGAGGGCGAAAACCATGGTTTTCCAGTGGCTTGCGCTGGTGTGGACGGCGGTCGCTCTGTTGGCGGTCAGCCTGATGATGCTTGCCGTGGGGCTGGTCGCGCCGGCCCAGGCCCAGGGTCAACCCCAGGCTCAGGCTCCAGGCGCCACCCTGGTGATCCATGTCCAGAATGTCTCGCCAAAGGGCGGCATCCTGCGGCTGGGCCTGTATGACGAGGCGCGCTATCCCGACGACAAGTCCGCGCCGGTGGCCTTTGCCGATGTGAAGGCCGAAGCGGGCCGCACCACCGTCACCCTCAACAATATCGCGCCCGGCACCTACGCCATCCAGGCCTACCAAGACGCCAACAGCAATGACCGCATGGACACCAGCTGGATCGGCCTTCCGCTGGAGCCCTACGGTTTCTCGCGCAATGCCCGCCCGGTCCTGTCCAAGCCGGGCTTCGCGAGGACAAAGTTCGACGTCGCCGACGGCATGAACATGCAGACCTTGCACCTGCAAAACGCCAGCTGATCGTGACGAAGTAACGTCTTTCCTTTTGGCGCCTGCGTGCTAAGGCACATAGGTCTCATGAGCGACACTCCCGCCAGCCCGTATCGCGACCGCGACCTCAATCTCTTTGTGGGTGCGCGCTTCCTTTCCACCCTCGCGATTCAGGTCCAGTCCGTTGCCATCGGCTGGCAGATCTATGAGATGGAGCGCACGCCGCTGGCGCTGGGCATGGTGGGGCTGTGCCAGTTCCTGCCCATGTTCCTCCTCACCCTGCCGGCGGGTGACATCACCGACCGTTTCAACCAGCGCCGCGTCTACAGCCTTTCCGCGGCGCTGCAGGCTGTGTGCAGCGCGCTGTTCCTGGCGCTGTCGCTGTTTCACACCCACAGCGCCTGGCTCTTTTATATCGTGCTGGTCCTGTTCGGTGCGGCGCGCGGCTTTGCCGGACCGTCCGGCTCGTCGCTGCTGCCCTTCCTGGTGCCGCCGGAAAAGCTGGCCAAATCCATGGCCTTCAGTTCGTCTTTCTTCACCGCGGCGGTGATCTTTGGACCCGCACTGGGCGGGTTTCTTTATGCGCTGGGTCCGGTGCCGGTCTATGCATTGTGCATTACCGGATTTCTGGGCGCGGGCCTGATCGTGGCGCGGCTGGGTGGGCGGCGTTTCAAGCCCGAAGCGACGGAAGCCTCGCGCTATGAGCGCGTTGCTGAAGGCGTGCGCTTTGTGCGTTCACGCCCCGTGGTGCTGGGCGCCATCAGCCTGGACCTGTTCGCGGTGCTGCTGGGCGGTGCCACGGCGCTGCTGCCCGTCTATGCGCGCGATATCCTGCATGTCGGTCCGGTGGGCTTGGGCTTTCTGCGCTGCGCGCCAGCGGCGGGGGCTTTTTCCATGGCCTTCTATATGACCCATTGGCCAATCCGCCGGCAGGTCGGGTCGAAGATGTTCGCCGCGGTGGCGATATTCGGTGTCGCCACCATCGTGTTCGGCCTGTCGAGCTGGTTTCCGCTGTCGCTGGTGGCGCTTTATGTTCTGGGCGCGTCTGACATGGTCAGCGTCAATATCCGCTCTTCGCTGATCCAGCTTTCCACTCCCGATACCATGCGCGGGCGCGTTTCCAGCGTTTCCATGCTGTTCATCGGCGCATCGAACGAGCTGGGAGAATTTGAATCCGGCACCACTGCCGCATTGCTGGGCACGGTGCCCGCCGTGGTGGCGGGCGGTGTCGGCACTCTGCTGGTGGTGGGATTGTGGATGAAGTTTTTCCCGCCGTTACGTCAGGTGAACAAGTTCAGCGACGTCGCGGTGCCGGTCCTGGCCTAGAATCGACCCGTTCTAGAAACGATAAGACAGATGAAGCATGGCGCCGTCAGGCGCGGGCTCGAGCTCGGAATAGACATTATAGCGTTTTTGAAAACGCGTGGTGAGAAGCGAAGCATAACCCAGGGCGAGCGCCGAACTGGCCAGGGTATCGTACCAGCGATGCTTGTTGGCCTGGACGCGGCTGTAGGACACGAACTGGCTGGCGGCAAAGGCCGGCAGGCCATATTGCCAGCCATAGCGCCGGAACAGGAATGACGATCCCGAAGCCGCCAGCGCCGTGGTGTCCGACGGGAAGGATTTGTAGTCTCTGCCATCGGGCCGGCGCGAACGTACGATCTGTTTGAGCGCAAAGGCGGTGCCAACCGTGCCAATCGTGGTCGCCGCCAGCTCGGCCGTTCCGGTCCAGTCCTGTTTGTAGGCGGTGATACCGGCCGCGATCACCGGCAACGCTATGGCGATCCCCGTGCCTGCCGTGGTGATGGTTTTGTTTTCCTTTGCCGCCGCGCCTTGGTCGCCGAGACAGAGAAGGACTGCGGCAAGAACGGCGAAACGCATGGCGAACCTCATTAGATGTGCCGCTCTGAACGGCTCTGCGGTCAGGCCCTGACGTAAACGTCCACGCGATCGGCCGGCCCGGAATCATCGGCGCCGCCCATCGCCTGTACGTCGATACGGTCGGGCGATACGCCGTCGTTGATCAGCACCTGGCGGATGGCCAGCGCCCGCTTGAGCGACAGCCGGCGCGCGTCGGAGCCCTTGTCGCCCCTACCGCCGCCAAAGGCCTGCAGCTCTACGCGGCTGGAGGCGCGGGTCATGGCGCTGTTGAGATCGACGGCGAGAAACTTGATGGCGCCCAGCGCGCCATCGGCCGGTTCTGAGGCGTCTCTGGCGAACAGGATCACGCTACGCTTGGTCAGGCCGGCCGTGTCGGATGCGGGCGGCGGGGCTGGCCTGGCAGGCGTGGGAGCACTGCCGAACACATTGCTGAGATTGGGCGTGCCCAAAAAGGGATTGGTGCCGGATGGCGGGGCTTGGACACGTGGGCGCGGCGGTGCGGCCTGGACGCGCGGCGGAGGCGGCTCGGCGCTGGCCATGCGGACCGGGCGGGGCGTAGACCGCACGATGCGCCGGGTGCCGGGTGGGTGCAGGCTGACAGGGCCGTCGCGCTGGCCGGCATGAAGCAGCTGCGGCACGATGCGAGAATATTCCCCGCCGGGATAAAGCAGGACGCCGCTGCTGCGGCCGGGCCCCGGATTGACCCACACTTCCAGTCCGGTGGAAACGCCCTGCGCCTCACCCGCGCTGAGGGACGCAAGCCAAAGACCAGCCGAGAGGCCCAGAAGGGACAAGGAACGCATGACGTCGACAGCTCAGGAAAGGTGCCAAAACGCAGCCTATCCGTAATCTAACACTTTGCAACCATTACCCAAATGCCGCACATTCTGGGCCGGTCAAGGGAACCTTTACGCCAATGAAAACAAGAGCCGCCGTCGCCTATGCCGCCGGAAAGCCCCTGATGATCGAGACGGTGGACCTGGAAGGTCCCCGGGCTGGGGAAGTGCTGGTCGAGATCAAGGCAAGTGGGGTCTGCCACACCGACGAATTCACCCGCTCCGGCGCCGATCCCGAAGGTCTTTTCCCGGCCATCTTCGGCCATGAGGGGGCGGGGATCGTGGTCGATGTCGGCCCCGGCGTGACGTCTCTGAAAAAGGGCGACCATGTCATTCCGCTCTACACGCCCGAATGCCGTCAGTGCAAAAGCTGCAACTCGCACAAGACCAACCTGTGCACCTCCATCCGCGCCACCCAGGGACAAGGCGTGATGCCGGATGGCACGTCGCGTTTCTCGATCGGCGGGCAGAAGATCCATCACTATATGGGCTGCTCCACCTTCGCCAATCACACCGTGCTGCCGGAGATCGCGCTGGCGAAAATCCGCGAGGACGCGCCCTTCGACAAGGTTTGCTATATCGGTTGCGGCGTCACCACCGGCATCGGTGCGGTGATCAACACCGCCAAGGTCGAGCCCGGCGCCAATGTCGTGGTGTTCGGCTTGGGCGGCATCGGGTTGAACGTGATTCAGGGCGCCCGTATGGCCGGCGCCAACATGATCGTGGGCGTGGACATCAATCCGGCCCGTGAAACCTTGGCCCGCCAGTTCGGCATGACCCATTTCGTCAATCCCAAAGAAGTGCAGGGCGATGTCGTGCCCCATCTGGTTGAACTGACCAAGGGCGGCGCGGACTATTCTTTTGAATGTGTCGGCAATGTCGACCTGATGCGCCAGGCGCTGGAATGCACCCATCGCGGCTGGGGTGAAAGCATCATCATCGGCGTGGCGGGCGCGGGCCAGGAGATCAAGACCCGTCCCTTCCAGCTGGTGACGGGGCGGACATGGAAAGGCACCGCCTTTGGCGGCGTGCGCGGCCGTACCCAGGTGCCGCAGATCGTCGACTGGTACATGGAAGGAAAAATCTCCATCGATCCCCTGATCACCCACAAACTGCCGCTGGAACGTATCAACGAAGCCTTCGACCTGATGCATTCGGGCGAAAGCATTCGAACAGTTATCGAATTCTGATTATTTGTCTGTTTGCGCGCGCAGCCGTTTGGCGGCACGTTAGCCGCCGACGGGGCACACAAGCCCTGCATGGGAGGCTTGATGCGCGTTCTTCTATCTGCGGTCGTGGCTGCGCTGTTTGTTTTGCCGGCATGGGCGCAATCGTCCATGGTCCCGCCGCCGTCGCCGCCCGGCATCGATGTGCCGGACTGGGCGTTGCCCAATTCGCCCACCCACAAGCAGATCGCGCCGCCGCAGGATTTCCACCGCGCCTCCGTCAGCTTCAACAAGCCGGTTGGCCAGTTCGAGAACAGCACCGATGTGGGCGGGCCGCTGGTGCCCAGCAGCGCCAGCTATGACGCGGCGAGCAAGACCTACACCATCAGCGCCGCCGGCTATAACATCTGGTACCAGCGCGACGAGTTTCATTTTCTCTGGAAGAAGATGAGCGGCGATGTCTCGCTGGCCGGCAGCGTGACGTGGCCCAATATGGACGATTTCCACGACCGCAAGGTGGCGCTGGTGATCCGCGACAGCCTGGACGACGACTCCCGCGAGATCGTCGCGGCCCAGCATGGTAATGGCATGGTCCATATCGCCTGGCGCGGTGAGAAGACCGGCCTGATGCGCGACATCGCCTTTCGCGCCGCTCGCCAGCCCACGCCCGGCACGGCGGAAAAGGGATCGCAGGCGCTGCATCCCGCCCGTTTCGGCATTGAGAAAAAGGGCGACCAGTTCCAGCTCTGGGTCAGCTGGCAGGGCGAGCCCATCCATCCCGAAGGCGCGCCGGTCACCTTCAAGACCAGCGGGCCTTTCTATGTCGGGCTTGGCTTTACCTCGCACCTGCCGGCCACGCCGCTGACCGCGAAGGTCACGGACGTGGTGGTGGAAAATGCGGCGGGAAAAGTGCGCTAGGCCACGCCAATTTTCAGGCCGGTTTCACCGTCTTCAGCAGCTTGAGAAGCTGCGGGTGCAGGTTCTCGTTGGACGCCAGCACCGTGCCCTGGGTCAGCATCTCGGCACCGCCGCGCAGATCGGTGATCATGCCGCCCGCCTCGCGCACCAGCACGATACCTGCGGCGATGTCCCACGCCTGCAGACTGTGTTCCCAGAAGCCGTCGAAACGTCCTGCCGCGACATAGGCGAGATCGAGCGAGGCGGCGCCGAAGCGGCGGATGCCCGCCGTCACATTCATCACTTCGGCCATCTCGGCGCCGGCGCGGGCATGGCCGTCCTTGCCCAGGAAGGGCAGGCCGGTGGCGATCACGGCCGGGGCCAGTTCCTTGCGCGCCGCGACCCGCAGGCGCTTGTTGTTGAGATAGGTGCCATGGCCCTTTTCGGCGGTGAAGAGATCGTCGGTGACGGGATTGTAGACCAGGCCCGCCACCATCTGGCCTTCGCGCTCCAGCCCGATGGAAATGGCGAAGTGCGGAATGCCGTGCATAAAATTGGTGGTGCCATCGATCGGATCGATGATGAAGCGGTGGGTGCCGTCGGCGCCCTTCACCGCGCCGCCTTCCTCGCCCAGAAAGCCATAACCGGGGCGGGCCTTGCTGAGTTCGTCGATCAGGATTTTTTCGGTGCGCTTGTCGGCGCTGGTGACGAAATCGGCCGGACCCTTCATCGAGATCTGCAGATTTTCCAGTTCGTTGAAATCGCGGATCAGCGGGCGGCCGGCCTTGCGGGCCGCGGCCACCATCACGTTCAGGGCGGGTGAGGAAAATGCCATGGTTTAATCAGCCCTGCGGACGTAGGAACCGTCTTCGGTGGACACGATGATCTTCTCGCCCGCCCCGATGAAAGGGGGTACCTGGAGTTTCAACCCGTTTTCCAGAACCGCGGTCTTGTAGGACGGCGCGGCGGTGCCGCCTTTCATCACCGGATCGGCTTCGGCGATGGTCAGGGTGACTTGAACCGGCAGCTTGATGCCGATGGGCTTGCTTTCATACATCTGCACCAGCGTCTTCATGCCGTCCTGCAGGAACACCGCCTGGTCGCCGACGAAATCGGTCGCCAGTTCGATCTGCTCGTAATTCTCCATGTCCATGAAGGTGAGCATGTCGTCCTTGGCGTAGAGGAACTGGAAGTCCTTCTTGTCGAGATGGATTTCCTCGACCATCTCCGATGAGCGAAAACGCTCGTTCAGCTTGGTGCCGGATTCGATGTCCTTGAGTTCAACTTGGTTGTAGGCGCCGCCCTTGCCGGGCTTCACCGACTGGCTCTTCACCGCCATCCACAAGCGGCCCTGATGTTCGATCATGGTGCCGGGGCGCACTTCATTGCCGGAAATCTTGGCCATAGTTCAACGCCTCCGTGGCGCGGGATGAGAGGTCTGCAGGTTCAAAGAGCGGGCGGGTGATAGCAGGCCGGGCGGCGCATTTCCAGCCGTCAGGCTTTTTTGGCTTTTTCAGCCTGCCTGACCTGTTCAAACAATGTGTTGAAGGCGCGCACCGCGGCTTCGGGACCCTGTGCATGGTCCCAGACTCCGGACGAGACGGCGAGGAAATCGGCGCCCGCTTCCACCAGCGCGGGCGCATTGTCCACCGTGATGCCGCCGATGGCGACGCAGGGCACCACCATCATCTCGCCCCACCATTCGAGGAGTTCGATGTCGGCCTGGGTCTCGGGCTCCTTGGTCTGGGTGGGGAAGAAGGCGCCGAAGGCGACATAGTCAGCGCCGGCTTCGCCCGCTTCCAGCGCGAGGTGGCGGCTGTCATGGCAGGTGACGCCGACAATGCCATTGGGCAGCGCCGCACGCGCTTCCGCGTAAGAGGCATCTTCCTGCCCGACATGCACGCCGTCGCAGCCCAGTTCGGCGGCGAGGTCGGGCCGGTCGTTGAGAATGAAGGCTGCGCCCTGCGCCTGCACGACGGGGCGCAGGATGTCGGCGGCGCGGCGGATCTCGTCGTCGCTGGCGTGTTTCAGGCGCAGCTGGAACGAGGCGACATCGCCGCCCGCCAGCGCGCCTTTCAGAACCTGCGCGAAATCATTCGGCGCGATCCGCGGCGGCGAAACCAGATAAAGCCTGCAGCCGCTCACGCGACCTTCTTTTCTGCGTCTTTGGTCCATTTGCCGGTGGCGGCCAGACTGTTCATCAGGGCGCGGTGGGCGAAGACGGCCTGCGCCTTGGCGACATTCTCGGCCTTGCCGCTCCAGGCGGCCTGCGGCGCTGCCTGCAAGGCGCGGCCATAAGAGAAGGTCAGCGCCCAGGGCAGGCTGGGAAGCGCGTTCATCGCCGACAGATGCGCGGTGGCGTCTTCGTCCGACTGGCCGCCCGACAGGAAAGCAATGCCCGGCACGGCGCCCGGCACGCAACGCTTCAGCACCTTGATGGTGCGTTCTGCGACCTCTTCTACGGAGTTCTGTTTGGGGCACTTCTTGCCCGGCACGACCATGTTGGGCTTCAGGATGATGCCTTCCAGCTTCACATCGGCATAATACAGTTCCTGGAAGACTTCCTTCAGGATCCATTCGGTAACGCCTTCGCAGCGTGCAATCGTGTGGTCGCCGTCCATCAGCAGTTCCGGCTCGACGATCGGGACAATGCCGTTTTCCTGCGCCAGCGCGGCATAGCGCGCCAGAGCATGGGCGTTGGCATGGATGGCGTCATGGCTGGGATTGCCTTCGGCAATCTCGTAAACGCCGCGCCACTTGGCGAAGCGCGCGCCCAGCTTGTGATATTCGACAAAGCGTCCGCGCAGCCCGTCTAGGCCTTCGGTGATGGTCTCGTTCGGCGCGCCGGCCAGCGGCACGGCGCCCTTGTCCACTTTGATGCCGGGGGTGCTGCCGGCGTCGGTGATCAGCTTGACCAGCGGCGTGCCGTCTTTGGCCTTTTGGCGGATGGTCTCGTCGAACAGGATGACGCCGCCGATATGCTGCTTCATCGCGGTGTCGGTGCGGAACAATAGCTCGCGATAGTCGCGGCGATTGTCTTCGCTATTCTCCACGCCGATCTTGTCGAAGCGCTTCTGGATGGTGCCGGTGGATTCGTCGGCGGCCAGGATGCCCTTGCCGGGCGCCACCATCTTTTTGGCGATTGCGTTCAGTTCGTCGAGATTCATGTCGCCCTCATTTGGCTGTCAGCGCTTCAACGCCCGGCAATTTCTTGCCTTCCAGCCATTCCAGAAATGCGCCACCGGCGGTGGAGACATAGGTAAAATCATCTTCGACACCGGCATGGGCCAGCGCCGCGACGGTATCACCGCCGCCCGCCACCGACAGAAGCTCGCCGGTCTTGGTCGCCTTGGCCACGGCTTTGGCGGCGGCGACGGTGCCCTGATCGAAGGGCGCGGTTTCGAAGGCTCCGAACGGTCCGTTCCACACCAGGGTGCGGGTGCCGTTCAGGCGGGTCTCGAATTCCTGGATGCTGGCGGGGCCGACATCCAGCACTATCTCGTCGTCGGCGATTTCGCGGGCGCTCACGATGCGGTGCGCCGCGCCGGCCTTGAATTCCTTGGCCACCACCACATCGGTTGGCAGCAGGATCGCCGCGCCGCTTTCGTTGGCCGCATGGATGATCTTGCGCGCCGTCTCCAGATGGTCCGGTTCGTACAGCGACTTGCCGACCGGGATACCCTGAGCGGCGAGGAAGGTGTTGGCCATGGCGCCGCCGATCACCAGCACCTCGACCCGCTTCACCAGATTTTCCAGCAGCGCGATCTTGGTCGAGACTTTCGCCCCGCCCACCACCGCCAGCAGGGGGCGTTCGGGATTGCCCAGCGCCTTTTGCAGATGGGTGAGTTCGGCCTGCATCGAGCGGCCGGCGGCATTGGGCAGCAACCGCGCCGCGCCATCGGTCGAAGCATGGGCGCGATGCGCGGCGGAAAAGGCGTCATTGACGAAAATATCGCCCAGCGCCGCCAGCTGTTCGGCCATGGCACGGTCGTTTTCTTCCTCGCCCTTGTGGAAGCGGGTGTTCTCCAGCAGCAGCACGTCACCGTCCTTCAGGGCGGCGACAGCAGATTGTGCTTGGGGCCCAATACAATCCTCGGCGAAAGCGACCTTGCGGCCCACCGCGCGGGCCAGCGGCTCCACCAGCACCTTCAGCGACATGGACGGCACGACCTTGCCCTTGGGCCGGTCGAAATGGCTGAGCACGATCACGCGCCCGCCCGCTTCGGCCAATTCCTTGATGGTCGGCGCCTGGCGGGTGATGCGGGTAGCGTCGGTGATCTTGCCGTCCGCGACCGGCACATTGAGGTCAGCGCGCACCAGCACGCGCTTGCCCTTCACGTTCAGGTCGTCGAGCGTGCGAAAATTATTCATTGGCGCCCCTTCGCTACGCGCTGTGCCATCTAGATCAGTTTGCCCATCGCCATGGCGGTGTCGGCCATGCGGTTGGAGAAGCCCCATTCATTGTCATACCAGGTCATGATTGAGACGAAGGTCCCGTCCATCACCTTGGTCTGGTCCAGGGCGAAGCTGGATGAAGCCGGATTGTGGTTGAAGTCCACCGAGACCAGCTTTTCATGCACCACGTCCAGGATGCCCTTCAGCGGACCTAGCGCGGCGCCCTTGATGGCGTCGTTGATTTCCTGAACGCTGGTGGCGCGCCTGGCGACAAATTTCAGGTCCACCAGCGAGACGTTCGGGGTTGGCACGCGCACCGACATGCCGTCCAGCTTGCCTTTCAGTTCCGGCAACACCAGGCCGACGGCCTTGGCGGCGCCGGTCGAGGTCGGGATCATGGACAGCGACGCGGCGCGGCCGCGATACAGATCCTTGTGCATCTGGTCTAGCGACGGCTGGTCGTTGGTGTAGCTGTGAATGGTGGTCATCATGCCGCGCTCGATGCCCACGGCATCGTTCAGCACCTTGGCCACCGGCACCAGGCAGTTGGTAGTGCAGGAGGCATTGGAGACGACCAAGTGGTCCTTGGTCAGCTTGTCGTGATTGACGCCATAGACGACCGTGAGGTCGGCATTGTCGCACGGCGCCGACACCAGCACGCGCTTGGCGCCGGCGGTCAGGTGCGCCGCGGCCTTTTCCTTCGAGGTGAAGATGCCGGTGCATTCCAGCGCGATGTCCACACCGAGTTCCTTGTGCGGCAGCTCGGCGGGATTCTTGATGCAGGTCACTTTGATCTTGTGACCGGCGGCGATCATGTATTCGCCGTCGACGCTGACCTGGGCCGGGAAACGGCCATGCACGCTGTCATAGCGCAGCAGATGGGCGTTGGTGTCCACCGGGCCCAGATCGTTGACGGCCACGACTTCGATGTCGCGGCGGCCCGATTCCACAATCGCCCGCAGCACCAGCCGTCCGATACGGCCGAAGCCATTGATTGCAACACGCAGCGCCATTTCAATTCTCCTGCACTAAATCTTGAGTAGCTTTTTCGCCGCGGTCACGGCGGCGTCGGCGGTAATGCCGAACTTGGCATAGACATCCTTGTAGGGGCCGCTGGCGCCGAAGCTGGTCATGCCGACAAAGGCGCCGCCATCCCCGAGAAGCTCGGAGCCGATATAACGGTCCCAGCCCTGGCGCGCGGCGGCTTCGATGGCGACCTTGATGGTGCCCGGGCCGAGCGTCTTTTTGCGATAGTCTTCCGGCTGCTCCTCGAACAAGGCCCAGCAGGGCATGGAGACGACGCGCGCGGCGATGCCTTCGGCGGCCAGCTTGGCGCGGGCTTCCATGGCGAGGCTGACTTCCGTGCCGGTGGCCAGGAATGTCACCTTGGCATTGGCATCGCCCGCCAGTTCATAGGCACCCTTGGCCGACAGATTTTCGGTGGTGTGGGTGTCGCGCAGGGTCGGCACATCCTGGCGCGAAAACGCGATCAGGCTGGGGCGGCGGTCATTCTTCAGCGCCAGGTCCCAGCATTCAGCGGTTTCCACGCCGTCGGCGGGGCGCATCACCAGCAAGGTGGGGATCGCGCGCAGCGCCGCCAGATGTTCGACCGGCTGATGGGTGGGACCGTCTTCACCGACGCCGATGGAATCGTGGGTCATCACGAACACGACGCGGATGCCCATCAGGGCGGCGAGGCGGATGGCGGGGCGGCAATAATCCGAGAACACCATGAAGGTGCCGCCATAGGGAATAATGCCGCCATGCAGCGCCATGCCGTTCATGGCAGCGGCCATGCCATGCTCGCGGATGCCGTAATGGATGTAGCGGCCGGCGAAATTGCCGGGCGTCACGCCGTCGATATTCTTGGTCTTGGTGTTGTTGGACGGCGTCAGGTCGGCCGAGCCGCCGATAGTGGTCTTGAGTTCGGCATTGATGACGTCCAGCGCCTTTTCGGAAATCTTGCGGGTGCCGGCGCTGGGCTTTTCGGCCGACAGTTTTTCCTTCAGCGCCGTCAATGCCGTGCCAACCGAGGCCGGGATCGCGCCGCTGATTGCTTCGTCGAAATTCTTGGCATGCTTGCTGGCGGATTTGCGCGCGGCCCAGGCCTTGTGTTCGGCGACGCCGTTCTTGCCGATGGCGCGCCACTGGTTCAGCACATCGTCCGGCACGATGAAGGGTTCGTATTCCCAGCCCAGTTCCTTGCGCGCGCCCGCCACAATCTCGGCGCCCGGCGCATCGCTATGCGCCTTCTGGGTGCCCTGGCGGCCCGGCATCCCGAAACCGATGATGGTGCGGCAGGCGATCATCACCGGGCCGTCGGCCTTCTGCGCTTTTCCCAGCGCGCGGGCGATGTCGGCGGCGTCATGGCCGTCGCAGCTGTCGACCGTCCAGCCCGCCGCCTGGAAGCGTTTGGACTGGTTGGTGGAGTCCGACAGGGCGAGTGCCCCGTCGATGGTGATGTTGTTGTCGTCCCACAACACGATCAGGTTGGAGAGCTTCAGATGCCCGGCCAGGCTGATGGCTTCGTGGCTGATGCCTTCCATCAGGTCGCCGTCCGAGGCGATGACATAGGTCTTGTGGCTGACGAGCTCGTCGCCGAAGCGGGCGTTCAGCAGCCGTTCGGCCAGCGCCATGCCGACGGCATTGGCAATGCCTTGGCCTAGGGGGCCGGTGGTGGTTTCAATGCCGGGCAGGTCGTCATGCTCTGGATGGCCGGCGGTGGGGCTGCCGACTTTGCGGAAATGCTTGAGGTCCTCGATGGTGACTTTGGGATAGCCGGTCAGCCAGAGCAGGGAATAGAGCAGCATCGAGCCATGGCCGCCCGACAGGACAAAGCGGTCGCGGTCGGCCCAGCCAGGGGTGGCGGCGTCGAATTTCAGAAAGCGGGAAAACAGCACCGTGGCGACATCGGCCATGCCCAGCGGCAGGCCGGGATGGCCCGATTTGGCGGTCTCGACCGCATCCAGGGACAAAATCCGGATGGCATTGGCAAGACGGCGAATTTGGGCCTGATCGGGCGCTGTCATAATGGGGTCTTTCAGCGGGAAAGTGTGGTGCCTTAGCGATCACGCGCTACCCCCGTCAAGGGCCGAGGATATGCCGGAAATGCGCAGTGGTTGACCCGATTTCCGCCCAGGGCCTAAGGTCTTGTGGGAATTAAGCGATGAGGCCCTTATGAGCCGGCTGAAATTGGCGGAAGCGCGCCTCCGGACAGCACTTGAAGGCATCGAAAATGCTGCGGGTGCGGTGGGCGAGAATCTTGACCAAGCCGCCAAGTTGCCAGAACGCGTCGCCGAACTGGAAGCCGAGCGCGAGCGCCTGATGGCGCGCATTGCCGAACTGGAAGATGAAATCGCCGCTTTGTCCGGCCTGACCGAAGAAGTGGAAGGCCGGCTGGATGGCGCGATTGGCGAAATCCGCGCCGCGCTGGCGAGGTAGAGATCATGCCGTTGGTCAATGTCATGGTGAACGGACGCGCCTATACCATCGCCTGCGATGAGGGCGAGGAAGAGCATCTCAAGGTCCTCGCTGCCCAGGTCGATGCCAAGGTGCGCGAAGTTCTGGGTTCGGTCGGCCAGGTGGGCGATACCCGCATGATGCTGATGGCGGCGCTGCTGATCGCCGACCAAAATCAGGAGATAACCGGTAAGCTCGGCACAGGTTCCGCGAGTGACGATGAGAGAAGAAATCTCCATTTGCGGGCGGAACAGGCCGAAAGTGACGCGGCCGATGCGCTGGAAAGCGCTGCCAAAAGACTTGAAGACATTGCAGCAAGGCTTGCGCACGCCTAAGTTAGAGGCGGACGGTCACTGTCTCGCGCGTCAGGTTGCGATGCCCAGGGGCCTTAATTGTACTCATCGGGAGTTGTTCCTGGCTGGAGCCGTGGTTCCGGACATACGACGCCCACCTGCACTTGCAGGCCCATGAGATCCGATACCAACGGCGAATACGGTACCGTCCACTTTCATTTTCAGGACTGTCATGGCCCGCGAATGCGGGCCACCCAGGTGATCCCATCCACAATTCCAAGACAGATCATCTTGACGCGCCGGCGTATCCTTCACCTGGTGGGCCATGACATCGCAGGAAAAATCCGAGCTTCGTTATATCGCGCGCGAAACGCGCAAGACGCTGGTCCATGCCGGTTTCGCGCACGCGATCGCGCGACATGCCGAAAGCCTGCCGATCGCGAAGGGCGCGATCATCGGCGGTTATCATGCCTTGCCCGAGGAAGCCGATCCGCATCTGCTGCTGGAGCGGCTGGTGGAAATGGGGTTTCCTATTGCCTTCCCGCGCGTGAGCGCCAAAGGCCAGCCGCTGGATTTCCACCGCGTGCCGGACGATGGCGTGCTGGCGCCCAGCATCTTCGGCATTCATGAGCCGCTGGCCATATGGTCGCGCGTCACACCCGCTGTCCTGCTGGTGCCGCTGCTGGCCTTTGACGCATCCGGCCACCGGCTGGGCTATGGCGGCGGTTTCTATGACCGCACGCTTGCGCTGCTGGATGTCCCGGCCATCGGCATCGCCTATGCGGGGCAGGAAGTCGCCTCGATTCCGCACGAAGCGCATGATAGGACCCTCGTCATGGTCCTTACCGAGCAGGGTATCAGGCATTTTTGATGAACATTCTTTTCTTGGGCGACATTATCGGCAAGCCGGGGCGCGACGTGGCGCATGTGGAACTGCCGCGCCTGCGGGATCGGTTGAAGCTCGATTTCGTCATCGCCAATGGTGAGAATGCGGCCGGCGGCTTTGGCCTGACCCGCGTCATCGCCGAAGAATTCTTCGGCATGGGGATCGATGTGATCTCCACCGGCAATCACTGGGCCGACCAGAAGGAAATCCTCACTTACATCGATGGCGAAGACCGCATCCTGCGGCCCGCCAACTACCCCAAGGGCACGCCGGGTCGCGGTGCCAATCTCTATCAGACGCCCGCCGGCAGCGTTCTGGTGGTCAATGTGATGGGCCGCGTCTTCATGGATGCGCTGGACGATCCTTTCGCGGCGGTGGACAGGGAGTTGAACGCCTGCCCACTGGGCGAGGGCGCCGACGCCATTGTCGTGGATGTGCACGCAGAAGCCACGTCGGAGAAAATGGCGATGGGCCATTTCTGCGACAGCCGCGCCAGTCTTGTGGTGGGTACGCACCAGCATGTTCCGACCGGGGATGCGCAGATTTTTCCGGGCGGCACCGCGTATCAGACCGATGCTGGGGCCTGCGCCGATTATGATTCCGTGATCGGCATGGACAAGGCCGAGCCGCTGCAGCGCTTCACCCGCAAAATGTCCAGCCAGCGTTTTTCGCCCGCCACCGGCCCCGCCACGCTGTGCGGCGTCTTCGTGCAGACCGGGCCCAAGGGGCTTGCGACGCGGATCGAGCCGGTACGCGTCGGCGGCCGCCTGAAACAGGCCGTGCCGGAACTGTAAGCGCCGCAGTTGAACTGCGCCCAGCCTGCCATTTGATGATGTGCCGGCCCGCGATTTCCTGCGCGGGCTGGGACAGCAGATCGGCAAGCCCCTCGCCGTGTCGCCGCATTGGGACACCACCGCGCCGCAGGCGAACAGTGTGGCGGTGAACGACACCGTCCATGATTTCGGCGGCTTTGCGCCGGCCCTGTACGATCTTCGCTATCACGCGCCCGGCGATGCGCGCTTGGCGCGGCAGGTTGCCGCGCTGACCGGCGGCACGCTGGACGCGCAACGCGGGCTGGATCACGGAACCTGGGCGCCGTTGATGCTGATGTATCCGGGTGCCGATGTCCCGGTGGTGCAATTGTCGGTGCAACGCCATCTGGGCGCGGCGCCTCACATCGCGCTGTGCCGCAGCATCGCCGCCTTGCGCCTGGATGATGTGCTGGTGATCGGCACCGGCGGCTTCGTTCATAACCTGCGTCGCATCGCGCCGCTTGGCGCGCCGGAACCGGATTGGTCGCGCGAATTTTCGGACTGGATGCATGAAAAACTGATGGCAGGCGATGAAGCCGCCCCTGCGGATTATCGCAAGCTGGCGCCGCATACCGCGTTGGCGCAGCCCACCGAAGACCATTTCATGCCGCTGTTTGTTGCACTGGGCGCGGGCGGCGAAAAAGCGAAGACCGTGCGGCTTCATAGCGGCGCGACCTTCGGATCCTTGCGAATTGATGTTTACATTTTTTCATGGGCCGCGACCGTGTTAAGCGGCAGGTCGGCGCTGTGCGCCTCGCCATCCAGCGTGGCGGCGACGCCGTGCACGGTGGCGGCGATGCGCACCGCCGCCTGTATCTGCTCGGGGGACAGGCTGGCTTCGCGCAGGATTTTCTCATGGCTGTCGATGCAGACGCCGCAGCCATTGATGGCTGACACCGCCAGGCACCACAGCTCAAAATCCACCTTGTCGACGCCGGGCTTGGCGATGACGTTCATGCGCAGTCGCGCCGGCAGGGTCTTGTAGTCCGGCGCCGAGGCCAGATGGGTGAAGCGGTAATAGATATTGTTCATCGCCATGATGGCGGCGGCGGCGCGGGCGGCGGTCAGCGCCTCGGGCGACAGATGTGGCGCGAATTCGCTGAGAATGGCGCTGGTGACGGTGCGTTCGCGCGATGCCAGGGCGCAGGCGATGAAGGTGCCGCCGCGCTGCTGCTTTGTGAGCAGGCTCTCGCTCGCCAGTGAGGACAGATTGAGCTTCAGGTCCTTGGCATATTCGGGCAAGGCGTGCTTCAGGGCTTCGATCGACATCGCAAAATCTCTCAAAAAAGACCCTCATCCCTTTTGGGGATGAGGGTAAGCATGCTCCGCCGGGGTCGGGGGGGCAGGGTGCGGAGCGTCAGTTCATCAATTCACTAAGCGGCAGTTTTGATGACGTCCTCGCCCTTCTGCCAGTTGCAGGGGCAGAGTTCGTCGGTCTGCAGCGCGTCTAGCACCCGCAGCACTTCGGCCGGATTGCGGCCGACGCTCATGTCGGTGACATAGACGAAGCGGATGATGCCGTCGGGATCGACCAGGAAGGTGGCGCGCTTGGCGACACCGGCCTCGTCGTCAAGAATGCCCAGCATCTTGGAAAGACGGCGGTTGGTGTCCGCCAGCATGGCGAAGGGCAGGGTCTTGAGGTCGGCATGGTTCTGGCGCCAGGCGAGGTGGACGAACTCACTGTCGGTCGAGACGCCGTAAATGACGGTGTCGCGGTCCGCGAAATCGGACTTGAGCTTGCCAAAGCCGGCGATCTCGGTCGGGCAGACAAAGGTGAAGTCCTTCGGCCAGAAGAAGACCAGCTTCCACTTGCCCTTGTCGCTGTCCTGGTTGAAGGGCTGGAAAGCGGTATTCGGGTCGGCCGACACCACGCCCGTTACCGTGAAATCAGGAAATTTGTCGCCAATCGTCAGCATTTCTTACTCCAAAGCCGTTTTTATGCGAACAATACTTAGAAACATTCTAAATTAATGTCAAGGCACAACTGCGCGCCTTCTGTCGCAGGCGCTTTCAGATTTTGGGCGGTGCGCTGGCCTGCTGGCGGGCCAGTTCGGCGTCGAAGTCTATTTCCGCCTTGACGATAAAGCGGGGCAGTTCGCCGGTATCGATGAAGGGATTGGCCGCACCCGGTTTCACCATGGCCAGTTTTCCCTCCATCCGGAACTGTGCGCCGTGCGGCGCCAGGAAGATGTCGGCCTGCATCGTCTTCAGCCGCGCGAAGCTGGTGCGATAGGCCTGCACGATGCCGGGAAAATGCTTGTTGCCGATCAGCGGATTGCCCGCCACGCTTATGGAACAGAAGAACATCACCTTTCGCGTCACATTGCCGTCGCGAAAATTCATCGTCCAGGTGGTGCAGCCCGGCGTGTGACCGGAGGTGACATTGGCGGTGAGGGTGACGCCGCCCAGCGACACCGTTCCTCCATCCGCGACCACTTGGTCCACTTTCACCGGTATGGAATCGGCATTGGCCGCAGGACCAAAACTGATATGGCCGCTTTTCAGGATCGGCTTGTCCGCCGTGCTGGCAACCAGCCTGGCGCCGCTCACCTGCTTGAGCCGCGCCAAGCTGCCGGAATGGTCGAAATGGGCGTGACTGTTGAGCAGGTTTTTCACGTCCGACAGCTTGAAGCCCTGCGCCTTGATATTGGCCTCGATCAGCGGCGCCGATTCCGGCAGCGCGCCGTCGGTGACGATATGGCACTGAGGCGTGGTGATCAGGAAGGCGCTGACGCCGGCAGCGCCGACATAATAAATATTGCCGATCACGTGAAACGGCTTTAGCGGCTTGTTCCATTCCAGCCGCGTCTGGGCGAAGGGATCGGGCGCAGATTGTACGTCGCCGCACGTCAGGACCAAGGCGGCGGCGAAAGCAAAGCGTTTCATGTGACCACCGCGACGGCGATCAGGAGGCGGAAGCGTTCGGCGGCCCGCCAGCCCGCCCAGACAAAGGCGATCAGCACCACGCCCTGCGCGGCGCCGAACACCGAGCCGCCGGGCGGATTGCCCGCTAGGGACTGCAGCACCGGCACTTTCTGGAACAGCTGCACCACCAGGACAAAGACATTCAGATAGAGCGAGAACATCGCGCCGATCACATAGACCAGCCGCCACGGGCCTGTGAGGTGCTTCACGTATAAGGCATAAAGCGTGGGCACCAGCGCCAGCAGCGCCACCACGCCCGTCGCCTGGGCCGGCGCATTGGCGGGCTGGAAGAAGACAAAGCCGGTGATGCTGGTCAAAAGCGTGGTGGTGAGGAAGACGCCGGTCCAGCCGCCCGCCATGGTGTTTTTCAGCATCTGGTCCAGGATCACCAGTCAGCTGGCGATGGCGACATGGGTAAGGGTGAGGGCGTCGATGCTCAGGCTGGTCACGGGGCTCTCCTGCAATGAATTGGCCTGCAAATGCAAAAATTGAAAGAGATGCTGAAAATCGCCGCTATCCTGCCCCTTGGCGGGCGGACTTGAAAAGAGGGGGGCGGGAACGGTATCTCAGCCCCCAACAGGGAAAAGCGAAATGGCCGGTCACAGTCAGTTCAAGAACATCATGTTCCGCAAGGGCAAGCAGGACAAGGAGCGCTCCAAGCTCTTTGCCAAGCTGTCCCGCGAAATCACGGTCGCTGCCAAGCTGGGCATGCCCGATCCGGCGCACAATCCGCGCCTGCGCACCGCCATCCTCGCCGCCAAGGCGGAGTCCATGCCAAAGGATAATATCCAGCGCGCCATCGCCAAAGCGGTGGGCGGCGATTCCGAGAATTACGACGAGATCCGCTATGAGGGGCGCGGCCCCGGCGGTGTGGCGCTGATCGTCGAAACCATGACCGACAACCGTAACCGCACCAGTGCAGATGTCCGTGCCGCCTTCTCCAAATATGGCGGGGCGATGGCGGAAACCGGCTCGGTCAGCTTCCTGTTCGACCATGCCGGCACCGTCACCTATCCGGCCGACAAGGGCAGCGAGGACGCAATGCTGGAAGCAGCCCTCGACGCCGGCGCCGACGAATGCGTCTCCACCGCGGAGGCGCATGAATTCCTCACCTCGATTGAAAGTTTTGCGGCCGTGCGCGACGCGCTGGAAGCTAGGCTGGGCGCGCCGCAGTCGGCGGGCATCATCTGGCGGCCGCAGACCATGGTGGCGGTGGCCGATGACACCGGCGAGACACTGATGAAGCTGGTGGAGGTTCTGGACGATCACGACGACGTCCAGAACGTTTATGGCAATCATGAGTTATCGGACGCGCTGATGGCCAAACTCGCTGGATGAGCCGCGGTTGCGTGAGCAGGTCTGGTGGACCTGCGAAAGCGGCGAACGGTCCATAGCGACAGCGTATGGACGCTCAGGCGAGTGGCCGGAAAGTGCGCCAAAATAGCGGCTTAAGGCAAATAATCGTTCCGACCGCGCAGATTATCTTTCTATAGTGGCGCCATGCATGAAATGTCGCCTCTGATCGCTATTCTCGTCGTGGGCTTGGGCCTGGCCTTTGTGATGGGCACCGCGGCGCTGCGCCTGAAGCTGCCGCCCTTGGTCGGCTATCTGCTGGCCGGGGTCATGATCGGCCCGTTCACCCCCGGTTTCATCGCCGACACCAACCTGGCACTGCAACTCGCCGATGTCGGGGTGATCCTTTTGATGTTCGGCGTTGGCCTGCATTTCAAGCCGCGCGACCTACTGGAGGTCAAAGGCATCGTCATCCCTGGCGCGGCCCTGCAGATGGCGGCCGTCACCGCGCTGGGCGTCGGCGCCAGCATGTTGCTGGGCTGGCCGCTGGCGCAGGGGCTGGTGTTCGGTCTCTGTCTTTCGGTCGCCTCCACCGTGGTGGTGATGCGCGCCCTGCAGGACCGCCGGTTGATGGAAACCAGACGCGGCAAGGTCGCCATCGGCTGGCTGGTGGTGCAGGACCTGCAGGTGGTGCTGGTGCTGGTGTTGCTGCCGCCCATCGCCGCCATGCTGAAAGGCGGCGACATCAACATGATGGTCCTGGCCAAGAGTCTGGGCCTCACCTTCGGCAAGCTGGCGCTTTTCGCGGGCCTGATGCTGCTCGTCGGTCGGCGGGTCATTCCCGCCATGCTGCATTACATCGCCCACACCGGTAGCCGCGAGTTGTTCCGGCTTGCGGTCCTGTCGGTGGCGCTGGGCGTGGCGTTCGGCGCGGCGATGCTGTTCGGCGTCTCCATCGCGCTAGGCGCCTTCTTCGCCGGCATGATCCTGGCGGGGTCGGCGCTGTCGCAGCGCGCGGCCGAAGAATCCCTACCGCTGCGTGACGCCTTTGCGGTGCTGTTCTTTGTTTCGGTCGGCATGCTGTTCAACCCGCGCGTGGTGCTGAACGAACCGCTGGCGCTGGCCGCAACGTTCGGCATTGTCTTGGTGGGCGGCGCGGCCTGTTATCTGCTGCTGCGGCTGTTCGGGGTGAAAAGCACCAGCGCCGTCACCATTTCGATCAGCCTGGCGCAGATCGGCGAATTCTCTTTCATCTTGGCCGATCTCGGCATCGGGCTGGGCCTGCTGTCGGAAGCCGCGCGCGATCTCATACTAGGCGCCTCCATTCTCTCCATTCTGCTCAATCCGCTGCTGTTTGCGCTGGCGGCTAAGCGCGAAGCCTCGCCCAATGTCCCCCCGGCGCCGGATATGCCGCGTCCCGCGCCCGAGCCGACCCGGCTGACCGGCCATGCCGTGCTGGTGGGCTATGGCCGTGTCGGCAAGCTTATTGCCTACGGCATCAAGGGCACCATGCCGCTGCTGGTGGTGGAAGAAGGCGCGGTGGGTGATCCGGGCCTCGAACATATTCGGGGCAATGCCGCTAAGG
This sequence comes from Rhizobium sp. Q54, assembly GCA_945860165.1. Taxonomy (GTDB): domain Bacteria; phylum Pseudomonadota; class Alphaproteobacteria; order Micropepsales; family Micropepsaceae; genus Rhizomicrobium. The sequence continues at coordinate 47,200 of CAMAPL010000013.1, read as the reverse complement.
AGGATGTGCTGGCAGCGGCCAATCTGGGCGCGGCCAAGCTGCTGTTTGTCGCCATTCCCGAAGCCTTTGAGGCGGGCCAGATCGTGCAGCAGGCGCGCCGCGCCAATCCCGGATTGCCCATCGTGGCGCGGGCCCATTTCGACGCCGAGGTCGACCATCTGCTGTCGCATGGCGCCAGCAAGGTGGTGATGGGCGAGCGGGAAATCGCGCTGGCCATGCTGGATTTCGCCCAGAAACAGTAGCGAGCCAGTAGGAAATTTCCGAACATAAAGAGTACAAACGGGCCATGGGCGTGACGATTCGCATCCTTGGCCTGGATCCGGGCCTTTCGGCCATGGGCTGGGGGGTAATCGACGTTGAGGGCTCGCGTCTGTCCCATGTCGCCCATGGCGTGATCGTCACCAAGCCGGCTTTGGGTCTGGGCGCGCGGCTGCTGCTGCTGCACCGCGAACTGGCCGCGGTGATCGCTGAGCACACGCCATCCGCCATCGCGGTCGAGCAGGCCTTTGTGGCGCGCGATCCCAGCGCCGCGCTGAAACTGGGTCATGCCCGCGCCGTGGCGCTACTGGCGGGGGCGCAGGCCGGTCTCGATATCGCCGAATACGCGCCCAACCACATCAAGAAGTCCGTGGTGGGCGCTGGCCATGCCGGCAAGGAACAGGTAGCGTTCATGGTCAAGCGGCTGCTGCCCGCCTGCGGCGTGACGCAGGCCGACGCCGCTGACGCCTTGGCCTGCGCCATTGCGCACGCGCACCTTTCCACCACCCGCGCCCGCATGATCCTTGTCGAAGAACCGCGCCGGCGCGTTGGAGGTGGCCCATGATCGGTAAGTTGACCGGGATTGTGGATTCCATCAGCGAGGAGTGCGTGATCCTGGATGTGAACGGCGTCGGCTATCTGGTGGGCTGCCCGTCTTCCACTTTGTCACTGCTGGCAGTGGGCGGTCCTGCATCGCTGATGGTCGAGATGAAAGTCAGCCAGGACGCCATCAAGCTTTACGGTTTTGCCTCCGTCGAGGAACGTGAATGGTTCCGGCTGTTGCAGACGGTGCAGAATGTCGGCAGCAAGGTGGCGCTGGCGGTGCTGTCCACTTTGTCGCCGCGCGATCTCAGCCGCGCCCTGGCGCTGGGCGACAAGGCGATGATCGGCCGCGCGCCTGGGGTGGGACCGAAACTGGCTTTGCGCATCGCCACCGAACTCAAGGACAAGGCGGCTTCATTGATGTCTGGGGGGATGATGCTGGGCAGCGAAGAGGCGGGCGCGATTGCCATGGCCGCCGCGCCGCGTGGCCCCGAGGCCGATGCCGTATCGGCGCTGGTCCATCTGGGTTACAGCGATGCCCGCGCCGCTGAGGTGGTGGCCCGCGCCGCCCAGGCGCTGGGCGAGCACACCGAAACGGGCGTCCTGATCCGTGAAGCCCTGAAGGGCATGGCGCGATGACCAAAGAAAGACTCGTCACGCCCGAACGCAGCGACGACGACACGCTCGAGGTTTCGCTGCGCCCCAAGCGGCTGGCCGATTTCGTCGGCCAGCAACAGGCGCGCGAAAACCTCTCCGTCTTCATCGATGCTGCCAAGGCGCGCAGCGAAGCGCTGGATCATGTGCTTTTCTACGGCCCCCCGGGCCTGGGCAAGACCACCCTGGCCCAGATCGTGGCCCGCGAGCTGGGTGTCAATTTCCGCTCCACCAGCGGCCCGGTTTTGGCCAAGGCCGGCGATCTTGCCGCCATCCTGACCAACCTCGAGCCGCGCGACGTTCTGTTCATCGACGAGATCCATCGCCTCAGTCCGGCGGTGGAGGAAATTCTTTATCCGGCGATGGAGGATTACGAACTCGACCTGGTGATCGGCGAGGGGCCGTCGGCGCGGTCGGTGAAAATCCAGCTGGCGCCTTTCACGCTGGTGGGCGCCACCACCCGCTCCGGCCTGATCACCACGCCGCTGCGCGACCGTTTCGGCATTCCGGTGCGCTTGAATTTCTACACGCCCGACGAACTGCTTTCGATTGTCGAGCGCGGCGCCCGGGTGCTGGGTTTTGAACTGACCAAGGACGGCGCGCGCGAGATCGCTGCCCGTTCGCGCGGCACACCGCGCATTTCGGGCCGCCTGCTGAAACGGGTGCGGGACTTCGCGGCTGTCGCAAAGCAGCCCAAGGTGGACGCCAATATTGCCGATGCCGCCCTGACGCGCCTCGAGGTGGACGCGCGGGGCCTGGATGCCTTCGACCGCCGCTACCTGTCTCTGATTGCCGAGAATTTCGGCGGCGGGCCGGTGGGTATCGAGACCATCGCCGCCGCGCTGGGCGAGGCGCGCGATGCCATCGAGGAAATCGTCGAGCCCTATCTGATGCAGCAGGGTTTCGTGCAGCGCACCCCGCGCGGCCGGGTGCTGGCGGGTGCCGCCTATGGCCATCTTGGCCTTGCCGCGCCGCCCGGCTCCCAGGCCGCCCTGTTTGCGAGCGACAGCGATGAATAAAGTGCTCAATAGCCTGGGCCATTTTGACGGCAAGGCCCATGTCCTGCCCATCAGCATTTATTACGAGGACACCGACCTGTCCGGCGTGGTCTATCACGCCAATTACCTGCGCTTCATGGAACGGGGCCGCACTGAGTTCTTCCGCCTGGCGGGCATCTCCAAGATGGCGGGGCTGGAAGAGGATGAACCGACCGCCTGGGCCATCCGCTCCATCGCGGTGAAGTATCACCGTCCGGCGCGGCTGGACGATGCCGTGACGGTGCGCACCATCCTCACCGGCCTGTCAGGCGCGCGCATGCGCGCCACCCAGCGCGTGATGTGCGGCGATACGTTGCTGGTAGAGGGGCGGATCGAAGCCTGTATCACCACGTTAACGGGCAAGGCGCGCCGTTTGCCCAAAAACGTTGTCGAGACACTTGCGCCTTTCGTAACCACAGAAGAAACTTGAATTTATTCGTCAAACTTCGGCCAAGATCTGGGGCCAATAGCTCCTGCTCACGGCGCCAAAAGGTTTTCAAATGACTATCAGATTCATTGCCGCCGCACTCGTCGCGATTCTGACATTGGCGTTCGCCGCCCCCGGCTTTGCCCAGGCGCCCATCGCCGCCCCGGTCGGTCCCGCCGTCCAGACCCAGGCGCTGGGTGCGGCGCCTGGCGTCACCAGCGTACCAGCCATCGACGTCGCCACCAGCTTCTCGGTCATTCCGATGTTCCTGCGCGCCGACATCATCGTCAAAGCGGTGATGATCCTGCTGCTGGCCGCCTCGCTCTGGTCCTGGACCATTATCTTCAACAAGCTGATGCTGCTGTCGAACCTCAAGCGCAAGGCGCGCCGCTTCGATAAGCTGTTCTGGTCGGGCCAGTCACTCGACGAGCTTTATCAGCAGTTCGCCTCCCACAACGATCATCCGCTGGCGGCGATGTTCATCGCCGGCCTGCGCGAATGGCGCCGGGCCTTTGAAAGCGGCACGCCGCGCGAATCCTCTTTGCCGGGCATCAAGGAGCGTATCGACAAGGCGATGAGCGTCACCATCCTGCGCGAGACGGACGGCATGGAAAAGCAGCTGGGATTGCTGGCCACCATCGGCTCGGTGTCGCCCTTTGTCGGCCTGTTCGGCACGGTATGGGGCATCATGAATTCCTTCGCGGCGATCGCGGCGCGTCATGACACGACCCTGGCCGTGGTGGCGCCGGGCATCGCCGAGGCGCTGTTCGCCACCGCCATGGGCCTTCTGGCCGCCATTCCCGCAGTTATCTTCTACAATCGTTTCGTGGCCGATATCGGCCGGTATGTGAACCAACTGGATGCCTTCGCGGACGAATTTTCCGCCATCCTGTCGCGCCAGCTCGATGAAAAGGCGATGCCCTGATGGCAGCGGGCATCCAGCACGCCTCGTCGCGCGGCCGTGGACGGATGCGCCGCCGCGCCATGGCGGAAATCAATGTCACGCCCTTTGTGGACGTGATGCTGGTACTGCTGATCGTCTTCATGGTGACGGCGCCGCTGCTCACCGTCGGCGTGGCCGTGGATCTGCCCAAGACACGGGCGCCGGCGCTGGGGCAGGACCGCGAGCCGCTGTCCATCACGGTTCGCCGCGATGGCGTCATCTTCCTGCAGAAGGAACAGATTGCCCAGGCCGCGCTGGTCGACAAGCTCAAGGCCGTCGCCGCCAATGGCTACGATCAGCGCATCTTCGTGCGCGGCGATGATCTGGCCAATTACGGCAAGGTGATGGAAGTGATGGGGCTGCTGGCAGCCAGCGGCTTTACCCATATCGGACTGGTAACGGATGTCGTCAAGCAGCCCGACGCGCGCTAGGGCGGCGGCGACCGCCACCTATCGGCGCACCCACCCGACCACGGCGCGCGGACCGCGCTATGGAGTACTGGTTTCCGTTGCGTTTCACGCAGCTGTGGTGGCCGCCGCGCTTTTCACCTTTCAGCGCAATTTCGACATGCCGGAAGACAGCAATGTCGTGCCGGTGGACCTGGTGACCATCGCCGATGTCACCAATGTCGCCGCCCAGGCGCTGCCTGCGCCGGAGCCGGAAAAACTCGACATCCCGGTACCCGCTCTGGAAGCGCCGCCCGAGCCGCAGTTGCAGGCGGTCGAGCCGGCGCCGGTGCCACCGGTGCCCAAGTTCGATGTGAAAAAAGACGTGAAACCCGCCGAAAAACCGGTGGAGCCCAAAAAGACTGCGGCGGTGAATTTTGATGCCTTGCTCAACAAGCTGACCACTCCCGAAAAACCGGTGAAGAACACCAAGCCTGCCGAGCGTGTTATCCCCGGCATCGGATCGGGCAATGCCATGACGGCCAATATTGCCGACGCGCTGAAAAGCCAGATCTATCGCTGCTGGTCGCCGCCCACTGGCGCCCCGGATGCCCGCGACCTGGTGGTGGATTACGCCCTTCGCCTCAACCCCGACGGCACGGTGGGCGGTTTGCAACTGACGCCGGGCACAGCGGCGACGGCCGCTGGCAACGCCTATACCCGCGCCGCGGCGGAAGCGGCCAGCCGGGCGATCTATCAGTGCCAGCCCTACAGGCTGCCGGCCGAGCGCTATAATGTTTGGCGGGAAATCAACCCCTTGCGCTTCGATCCGCATCAGATGATGGAACAATAGGGCGGCCAATGTCTTTGGAGATTGCGATGAAGAAATTCCTGATGGTTCTGGCCGGACTGGTGGCTCTGGCTTCCACGCCGGCGTTGGCGCAGTTGCGTGTTGATGTGACGCAGGGCAATGCCCAGCCGCTGCCCATCGCCATTCCCGATTTCGTCGGCGATCACCACGCCGGCGCCAATATCGCCGGCGTGGTGCGGGCCGATCTGGAACGTTCCGGCCTCTTCCGTCCACTGGACCAGAAGGGCTTTGCCGAACGCATCACCAATATCAATGCCGTGCCCAATTTCGGCAGCTGGCGCAGTATTACCGCCCAGGGCCTGGTGACCGGTCAGGTCACGCAGCAGCCCGATGGCCGCCTGCGGGTGGATTTCCGACTGTGGGATGTTTACGGCGAAAGCCAGATGCTGGGCCTGCAATTCTTCACCACCCCGGAGAACTGGCGGCGCATTGCACACATGGTGTCGGACGCCGTCTATGAGCGCATCACGGGCGAGAAGGGCTATTTCGATACCCGCATTGTCTTCATTTCCGAGACCGGCCCGGCGCTCAAGCGCGTCAAGCGGCTGGCGATCATGGATGAGGACGGCGCCAACCCGATTTTCCTCACCAATGGCAGCTATATGGTGCTGACCCCGCGCTTCAATCCGACAGCGCAGATGATCGCTTACATGTCGTATATCGCCACCAAGCCGCGTGTGTACCTGTTCGATATCGAGACCGGCAAGCAGGAGGTGCTGGGCAATTTCCCCAACATGACCTTCAGCCCGCGTTTTTCGCCCGACGGCAACAAGGTGGCGCTGACCCTGGAAACCGGCGGCAATTCCGATGTCTATGTGATGGATCTGCGCAGCCGCGCCGTCCAGCGCCTGACCAGCGATCCGGGCATCGACACCGCGCCGTCCTTTTCCCCGGACGGAAGGCAGATCGCGTTTGAGTCCGATCGTGGCGGCAGCCAGCAGGTCTATCTGATGAATGCGGACGGCTCCGGTCAGCGCCGCATCACCTTCGGCCAGGGCAATAACGGTACGCCGGTCTGGTCGCCGCGCGGCGATCTTCTGGCCTTCACCAAGCAGCAGGGCAGCCAGTTCACCATCGGTGTGATGCGTACTGACGGCTCGGGCGAGCGTCTGATCTCCTCGGGCGGGCGCGATGAGGGCCCCACCTGGGCGCCCAATGGGCGTGTGCTGATGTACTCGCGCGGCCTGAGTGGCGGCGGAGGTTCACAGATATGGTCGGTGGATGTTACCGGACGCAACCAGCGGCGTGTGCTGACGCCCGGATCGGCATCGGACCCGGCCTGGTCGCCCTTGATCCACTAGGAAAATTTTCTTATAGTAGAGTGATCTTGAACGCCCTTTTTGGGTCTTTTTGCTGTTTAGTGCGTTTGGAGTTTGAGGTGCAATTTTAATTCTTAAGCGTGGGTGCCCGCACCGGTGGTCTGCGCTGCCAGGAGATTCCGTAATGATCCGATTTTCAACGTCCGTGAAATTTGCCTGCCTGTCGGCGGCTCTCCTGCTGGGCGCCTGCACGCATAAGCAGGAAGCGGTCACCACCGCCCCGCCGCCCGTGGCTGTCGCGCCGCCCCCCGCGCCCGCGCCCGCGCCCGTTACGTCCAGCATCATTCCGGGCAGCGCCGAAGACCTGCGCGTCAATGTCGGCGACACCGTCCGCTTCGCTCTGGACGAGTACAATGTCGAGGAAAGTGACAAGGCCCTTCTCGGTCGCCAGGCCGCCTGGCTGCAGCGCTACCCGGCGGTGCGCGTGAGCATCGAAGGCCATGCGGACGAACGCGGCACCCGCGAATACAATCTGGCGCTGGGCGCGCGCCGCGCCAATGCGGTGAAGGAATACCTGGTCAGCCAGGGCGTCTCCACCGGCCGGGTTGAAACCGTCTCCTACGGCAAGGAACGTCCGGTCTGCACCTCGTCCGACGAAGGCTGCTGGTCGCAGAATCGTCGCGGCGTCACCATCGTCAGCGGCGGCGCGAACTCCTGATTTGCGCATGTGAATAAAAAGGGGCGTGGGAAAATCCCGCGCCCCTTTTTTGCTTTAAAGCCCTGTTACAGGGAAAGACTTGTAGAAAGTCGCTCATGATGATCCAGCGCATCGCGGTTTCTTTACTGGCGATTTGCCTCGCCCTCGGCCCTGTTCCGGCCAGCGCCCAGCTCTTTGGTCCCAGCGACGAGGAGAAGGCGGCGGTCAGGGCGCATGAGGATGCCCAGGACAATGCCATCACCCAGGCCAATGACCGCATCCGGCAGCTGGAGGACCGCGTTCGCGGTCTGACCAGAAGCCTGTCCCAGGCGACCGGCACCAATGAGGAGCTGGCGCATCAAATCCGCCAGCAGAACCAGAAGGTTGACGAGATGCAGAAGGACTTTTCCTATCGTCTCTGCACCCTGTCGGCGCAGCAGCTGGGCGCGGCCGATGCGATGAATTGCGCCGCGGGCGGCACCGCCTCGGCGGTACCCCAGGCTTACCCGCCGCAGGGCATGCGGGCCGGCGATCCATTGCCGCCGATTGACGCCACCGGCGGCAATTTTGATCCGGCGCCCCCACCCATGCGCGGCCGTCCGCCGGGCACACTGCCGGCCGGACCGGCGCCGCTGAACGGTTCGCTGGCGGCACCCGGCAACACCTCCCAGTATGACGCGGCGATGAATCTGATGAGCCGTGCCCAATATACCGAAGCCGCCGCCGCCTTTCGCGGCTATGCCGATGCCAATCCCGACGACAGCGACTTGTCGCCCCAGGCGATCTATTGGGTGGCCAATATAGCGTTTCTCCAACAGGATTATGCCAGCGCGGCGCGCACCTTTGCCGAGGTGATCAAGAAATATCCCAAGGCAACCCGCGCGTCGGGCGCTATGTTCAAGCTGGCCCAGTCCTTCATGGCGATGGGCCAGAAATCGGAAGGCTGCACCACGCTTGGGCTCATCAGGACCAGATACCCCAACGCCTCGCCGCAAACCCTCGCCCAGGCCGCGACCTTGCGCAAAACGGCCTGCAGCAAGTAAGGCGGGCGCGACGCTCGAAGCGGCTTTCGCCGCTGCGATGGCGCAGCAGGACGGCCCGTTGGCCGTCGCCGTTTCGGGCGGCGGCGATTCCCTTGCCCTGATGCATTTGCTGTCGGCTTTTGCCAAGGCGCACAAACTGAAATCTCCCATCGTGCTAACGGTAGACCATGGGCTGCGCAAGACCTCCGGCAAGGAGGCGCGCCAAGTCGCTGCCTGGGCCAAAAAGGCGGGGCTGGCAGCGCATGTCCTGTCGTGGCGCGGCGCCAAACCGAAATCCGGTGTCGAGGCGGCGGCACGCGAGGCGCGCTACCGGCTGATGGGCGACTGGCTGGCCAAGCACAAGATCGCCGCCCTCTATGTCGGACATACAATCGACGACCAGGCGGAGACTTTTCTGCTGCGCCTGGCGCGCGGCAGCGGGCTGGACGGGCTGGCCGCGATGCGCGCGCGCGCGCCCTGGCCCGTGCCGGGATTTCCGCTTTTGTCGGTGGAACGTCCGCTGCTGGGCATCACGCGCGGCGATCTGCGTGTGTATCTGACGGCGCTGGGCCAGGCTTGGCAGGACGATCCCATGAACGAGGACGCCGCGTTCGACCGGGTGAAAATCCGCAAGGCGCGCGGCGCCCTGGCCGATCTGGGGCTGACCCCTTCGCGCATCGCCGCTGCCGCGACCCATCTGGCCCGGGCCCGCGCCGCGCTGGAAACCGTCACCGAAGCGGTGCTGGCGCGCGCCGCGGGCCAGGGCCAGGGGGGGGGGCTGCTCGATCCGGCCGTGCTGGCGGCGGCGCCCCGCGAGGTTGGTCTCCGGGCCCTGGCGGCGATGTTGATGGCGGTATCAGGCCAGCCCTATCGCCCGCGATTCGACGCGCTGGAGCGGCTTTTCGACAAGGTGGTTGCGGGCAGTTTGGGCAAAGGCGCAACCTTGCATGGGTGTCACATTGGTCCCGCGCCCAAGGTGCGGGCGGAACTCGCCCTGCTGGTGCGGCCGGAAAACCCAAGGAAAACAGGCGGTTCCCTCAAAACTGGCAAAGTTGGCGCCTGAGGCGAAAGCGCCCAGCGTGTTGCGGGGCATCCTCAAAACTCTTAACGTTTTGATGGCTGGCAATGCGCTAGAAACGCCCTATCTAATACGGCGCGGCACCGCTGCCCGTTTATGGTCCCATGGGACCTGCGCCGTGCACGAAAGCGCCAGAATGTTTGGAAGGACGGCCTTTGAATAATCTGCGAAATCTGGCGCTCTGGATCGTCATCGCGCTGCTGCTGGTGTTCCTGTTCAACCTGTTCCAGGGGGCGGGTACCCAGTCCACGGCTTCGGCCATCACTTATTCCAAATTCACCGAGCAGGTCGCGGCCAAGCAGGTCAAGAAAGTCACCTTCCAGGGCGACCAGGTGAAGGGCGAGCTGGTCAGCGGCCAGCCTTTTGTCACCACGGTGCCGACCAACGACACCACTTTGTGGCCGGTCCTGAAGGCCAACAATGTCGAGACCGCCGTGACGCCGGCCGATAACGGCATGTCGCTCCTGTCGATCCTCATCAACTGGTTCCCCATGCTGCTGATTATCGGCGTGTGGCTGTTCTTCATGCGTCAGATGCAGTCGGGCGGTGGCAAAGCGATGGGCTTCGGAAAATCGCGCGCCAAGCTGCTGACCGAGCGCCAGGGCCGCGTCACGTTTGAAGACGTGGCGGGCGTGGACGAGGCCAAGGACGATCTGAAGGAAATCGTGGACTTCCTGCGCGACCCGCAGAAATTCCAGCGTCTGGGCGGCCGCATTCCCAAGGGCGTGCTGCTGGTCGGCCCGCCGGGCACCGGCAAGACCCTGCTGGCGCGCGCCATCGCGGGCGAAGCCAATGTGCCCTTCTTCACCATTTCGGGTTCGGACTTTGTCGAAATGTTCGTCGGCGTCGGCGCCAGCCGTGTGCGCGATATGTTCGAGCAGGCCAAGAAGAACTCGCCGTGTATCGTCTTCATCGACGAAATCGACGCGGTCGGCCGCCATCGCGGCGCCGGCCTGGGCGGCGGCAATGACGAACGCGAACAGACCCTCAACCAGCTGCTGGTCGAGATGGACGGCTTTGAAGCCAATGAAAGCGTGATCCTGATCGCCGCCACCAACCGGCCCGACGTGCTGGACCCGGCGCTGCTGCGTCCCGGCCGCTTTGATCGTCACGTCGTCGTCCCGAACCCCGACCTGGCGGGCCGCGAAAAGATCTTGCGCGTGCATCTGCGCAAGGTGCCGCTGGCGCCCGACGTCGACCCACGTACCATCGCGCGCGGCACGCCCGGTTTCTCCGGCGCCGACCTCGCCAACCTGGTCAATGAAGGCGCGCTGCTGGCGGCGCGGCGAGGCAAGCGCGTCGTCAACATGAGCGAGCTGGAAGACGCCAAGGACAAGGTGATGATGGGCGCCGAGCGCCGCTCCATGGCGATGACCGACGAGGAAAAGAAGCTCACCGCCTATCACGAGGCCGGCCATGCCATCGTCGCGATCAGCGTCGAAGGCTCCGATCCGATCCACAAGGCCACTATCATTCCGCGCGGCCGCGCCCTGGGCATGGTGATGCGCCTGCCGGAACGCGATGCGCTGTCGCTGACCCGCCAGAAGATGTTGGCCGATTTGGCGGTCGCTTTCGGCGGACGACTGGCGGAAGAACTGGTGTTCGGCCATGAGAAGGTGACGACGGGCGCGCAGAGCGATATCGAGCAGGCCACCCGCATGGCCCGCGCCATGGTGACCCGCTTCGGCATGTCGGACAGCCTGGGCCCGATCGCCTATGCCGAGAACCAGGAAGAAGTCTTCCTGGGCCACAGCGTCTCGCGCACCCAGAACATCTCCGAGGCCACGGCGCAGAAGATCGACGATGAAATCCACCGGATCATCGACGAGAGCTATCAGCGCGCCAAGGAGATCCTGATCAGCCGCCAGAGCGATCTGAACCTGCTGGCGCGCGGCTTGCTGGAATATGAAACCCTGACGGGCGACGAGATCAACGCCCTGCTCAAGGGCATTCCGCCGGTCCGTACTCCTTATGAAGATCCGGTGATGCCAGCGCGCGGCGAAGGCACCAGTGTGCCGGTGGCGGGCAAGTCCCGTTCGGCGGGACCGGGGCCGATCATCTCGCTCGAACCGCAGCCGCACTAGGCGCAATCTGATAAAGGATGGGGCGGCTTCGGCCGCTCTTTTCTTTTGTCCTGTTTATTGATGGCCGCCATGAAAATCCTCGGCATTCTCAACATCACCGCCGACAGTTTCTCGGATGGCGGCAAGTACCTGGCGCCACAGGCGGCGCTGGCGCATGCGCAGACGCTGGCGGATGACGGGGCTGACATCATCGATATCGGCGCGGCGTCCTCCAATCCCGATGCCGGGGCGGTCGCGCCGGAGGTAGAGATTGTGCGTCTGGCGTCGGTGATCCCCGCCCTGAAGGCGAAGGGACTATCGCTGTCGGTCGACAGTTTTGCGCCTGATGTGCAGCGTTGGGCGCTGGAGCAGGGCGTCGATTATCTCAACGATATTCATGGCTTTTCCGAACCGGCGCTGTATCCCGTGCTGGCGGCGTCACCCGCCAAGCTGATCGTGATGCATGCCATCCAGGCCCGCGGCATCGCCACCCGCGAGGATGTGCCGCCGGAAGCGATCATGGACCGCATCAACGTCTTCTTCGATGCGCGGCTGGCAGCACTGGAAAGCGCCGGCATTGCCCGCGTGCGGCTGATCCTCGATCCCGGCATGGGCTTTTTCCTGGGCACCAATCCGCAAACCTCGCTCACCGTGCTGGAACGGCTGCCGGAGCTGAAAAGCCGCTATGGCCTGCCGCTGCTGGTGTCGGTCTCGCGCAAGTCCTTCCTGCGGACCCTGGTGGACAATGATGAGACTTGGCTGGAAAGCATGGGCGCCGCCACGGAAGGCATGGCGGTCCATCGGGGCGGGGCGGATTATATCCGCACCCATGCGCCTGCCGCGCTTCGGGATGGTCTTAAGGGCCTGGAAGGCCTAGAAAAGACCGGGCGTTAACCTTTGTAAACCCGATTGTGACAAAATAGCCGTCTCGCATCAGGACCCCCGCATGACCCGCAAATATTTTGGCACCGACGGCATCCGCGGCCGCACCAACACCGCTATACTCACGCCGGAAGTGGCGATGAAGGCCGGCATGGCGGCGGGCCGGATATTTACCCGTGGCGAGCATCGTCACCGGGTGGTGATCGGCAAGGATACGCGCCTGTCCGGCTACATGATCGAATCCGCGCTGGTGTCGGGCTTCACCGCCGTCGGCATGGATGTGTTCCAGTTCGGTCCCCTGCCGACGCCGGCCGTCGCCATACTGACGCGCAGCCTGCGCGCCGATATCGGGGTGATGATCACAGCCTCGCACAATCTGTATGAGGATAACGGCATCAAGTTCTTCGGCCCCGACGGCCAGAAACTGTCGGACGATGTCGAAATGGAAATCGAACGCCTGATGGCGGGGGGCCTGGAACAGGGCCTTGCTCCCAGCGCCAAGATCGGCCGCGCCAAGCGCGTTGACGACAGCCAGGCGCGCTACATCGAATTCGCCAAGCGCACCTTCCCCCGCAACCTGCGGCTGGACGGCATGCGCATCGTGATTGATTGCGCGCACGGCGCCGCCTACAAGGTCGCGCCGGAAGTGTTGTGGGAACTGGGCGCCGATATCGTGGCCATGGGCGTCACGCCGGACGGCACCAATATCAATCTGGATTGCGGCTCCACCGCGCCCCAGGCGATGTGTGCTCGGGTGCGCGAGACGCGGGCGGATTTGGGCATCGCCCTGGACGGCGACGCCGATCGGGTGGTGATGGCCGACGAAAAGGGCGAGATCATCGACGGCGACCAGATTCTAGCTTTGATCGCCAAGAGCTGGTCGAAGAGCGGCAAGCTCAAGGGCGCTGGCGTGGTCGGCACCGTGATGACGAATGCGGGCCTCGATCACTATCTTGCCTCGCTCGACCTGAAGCTGGCGCGCGCCCGGGTCGGCGACCGCTATGTGCTGGAAGAGATGAAAAAGGGCGGCTTCAATGTCGGCGGCGAACAGTCCGGCCACATTATCCTGTCGGACGTTTCCACCACCGGTGACGGACTGGTGGCGGGGCTGCAGATGCTGGCGGTGCTGGCGCAGGAGGGCAAGCCCGCCAGCGAGGCGGCGCATCTCTACAATCCGCTGCCCCAGATTCTGGAAAATGTGCGCTTCAAGAAGGGCTCTCCGCTGGATGACGCCAGGGTGAAATCCTGCATTGAAGATGCCAATGCCAAGCTGGGCGCGACGGGCCGCATCTTGGTGCGCAAGTCGGGCACCGAGCCGCTGATCCGCGTGATGGCGGAAGGTGAGGACGAAAAGCTGGTGCGCGCCGTGGTGCGCCAGATCGCCAGTGTGATCGAAGAAGTGGCGGCTTGATCCTCATGCTTCGACAAGCTCAGCATGCAGATTAGCGTAAAGTCCTCACCTTGAGCTTGTCGAGGGGTAAGATTCGCATAGACGTGATGGTTCCGCGCCTTCTGGTGATTGCCGGGTCGGATTCATCCGGCGGCGCCGGGATTCAGGCCGACATCAAGACGGCGCAGGCCTTTGGCGTCTATGCCCAGACGGCCATCACCGCCGTCACCGTGCAGAACACGCTGGGCGTGACGGACACCCATATTGTGCCGCCCGCCATCGTGCGCGAGCAGATCATCGCCTGTCTTTCCGACATCGGCGCCGACGCCATCAAGACCGGCATGCTGGGCAGTGCCGAGATGGTAGAAATGGTGGCCCAGACCCTGATCGAGCATGCCCCCGGCATTCCCTTGGTTGTGGACCCTGTGATGGTCGCCAAGGGCGGCTCAAAGCTGCTGGACGATGCCGCGGTTGAGAGCTTGAAAAAGCGCCTGTTGTCGCTGGCCACGCTGATCACACCCAATCTGCCAGAGGCCGAAGTGCTGACCGGCATCTACCCCGAAAGCGAGCATCGCATCCGAAACGCCGCCATGGTTTTCAAGATGCTGGGCGTGGAAAGTGTGCTGTTCAAGGGCGGGCATGGGGAAGGTGCAACGGTGCGCGATATGCTGTGGAGCGCCGGCGAATTCGTGCTGTTCGAAGTGTCCCGTCAGGATACGCGCCACACCCATGGCACCGGCTGTACTTTGGCGACGGCGATTGCCTGCGGTCTGGCGCAGGAGCGCACCCTGCTGGATGCCGTCGGCCGCGCCCATCTGTTCTTACAGAACGCGATCCGGACCGCCCCCGGATTGGGTCGGGGCCACGGACCTTTAAATCATAAGGCCTGAGACACGAACTCAGGCCAGCCTCCCCTGCGCGCGCGTAGCGCGCAGGCGGGGGAGGTGGCCGTAGCAGCGCTTGCGCTGCGAAGGCCGGAGGAGGGGGTCAACGATCAACAAAAGGGTCCTGCACCATAATGGTGTCGTCCCGGTCCGGGCTGGTGGACAAAAGCGCCACCGGCGCGCCGATCAGTTCTTCCACCCGGCGGACATACTTGATGGCGTTGGCGGGAAGCTGGGCCCAGCTGCGCGCCCCGCGGGTGGTTTCATGCCAGCCTTCCAGCGTCTCGTAAACCGGCGTCAGCCGCGCCTGCAGATTGGCGTCGGCGGGCAGATAATCCATCGCCTCGCCATCCAGTGAATAACCGATGCAGACCTTGATCTCGTCAAAGCCGTCCAGCACATCCAGCTTGGTCAGGGCGATGCCGTCGACGCCGCCGGTTATCACCGTCTGGCGTACCAGCACCGAATCGAACCAGCCACAGCGGCGCTTGCGCCCCGTCACGGTGCCGAACTCATGGCCGCGCTCGCCCAGCTTCTCGCCGGTGGCGTCTTTCAATTCGGTGGGGAATGGGCCTTCGCCCACCCGGGTGGTATAGCTTTTGACAATGCCCAGCACGGTGCCGATGGCGCGGGGCGAAACGCCCGCCCCCGCCGCCGCCTGGCCCGCCACCGTGTTGGAGGAGGTGACGAAGGGATAGGTGCCATGGTCGATGTCCAGCAGCACCGCTTGGGCGCCTTCGAACAGCACCCGCTTGCCCGCCTTGCGCGCGGCATCCAACTCGCGCCAGGACGAACCCAGAAACGGCGCGATCTTCGGCGCGATCTCGTTCAGCAGGGCTAGCAACGCGCCGGCATCGACTTCCGCCACGCCGAAGCCTTTGCGCAGCACATTGTGATGCGCCAGCAGCCGCTCGATCTTGCCGGGCAGGGTGGCGGGGTCTTTCAGGTCTATGGCGCGGATGGCGCGGCGTCCGACCTTGTCTTCATAGGCGGGACCGATGCCGCGCTTGGTGGTGCCCAGCTTCTGGGTGGTGGCTTCCTCGCGCAGCGCATCGAGTTCGCGGTGCAGCGGCAGCACCAGAACGGCGTTTTCCGCCAGCACCAGAATTTCGGGTGTCACGCGCAGGCCGGCGGCGCCAACCTTGGCGATCTCTTCCAGCAGAGACCAAGGATCGACCACCACGCCATTGCCGATGATCGAGCGCTTGCCCTGCACCACGCCGGACGGCAACAGCGACAGCTTGTAGGTCTTCTCGCCCACCACGATGGTATGTCCGGCATTGTTGCCGCCCTGGAACCGCACCACCATGTCGGCGCGGTTCGACAGCCAGTCAATGATCTTGCCTTTGCCTTCGTCGCCCCATTGGCCGCCGATTACCGTCACGTTGGACATGCTGTATTTTCCGTACCCTGATTGCGCTCAACCCATGGGGAACCACGGGCACGGTGGCGGCTTATAGCAGGTAGCTGGCGGGCTGTAAGGGCAAAGGTGCCGCATGTTGTGGATGGCCCCAAAAGCCCAGTAAAAAGAGCCCCATTCGACGCTAGGATCGGCCCATGAGCGATTTTTTCATCCAGAGCGCCACGCCCGCCGACGCGCCCGTCATCCTGGCCCTGCTGGGGGAACTGGCGGCGTATGAACAGCAGCCCTTCACACTGAGCGAGGCCGCCATCGTCCGCGACATGCTGGGGGACAAGCCGGTCTGCCGCTGCGATCTCGCCTTTTTTGATACCGCGCCGGCGGGAATCGTCAGCTGGTATTGGGCCAATAAAAGCTTCGGTGCGGCGCGCGGCGTGTATGTGGAAGATCTTTTTGTGCGGCCTGAATTTCGCGGGGGCGGGTTGGGACGGGCCTTGCTGGCGCATCTGGCGGCGGTGGCCGCGCGCGAAGGCGGCTACATGGAATGGCGGGTGCTGGACTGGAACGCCTCGTCCATCGAATTCTACAAGAGTCTGGGCGGCAAGCCGCAGGAGGCGTGGGTCACCTATCGGCTGCAGGGTGACGCCTTAAAAAAACTGGCAAGCCCATGAGCGAGATCGTGCTGGTGGTGGCGGCGGCCGAGAATGGCGTGATCGGCAAGGACGGCGCCATTCCGTGGCGTATTTCCGAAGATATGAAGCGTTTCAAGGCGCTGACCATGGGCCATACCGTGGTGATGGGGCGCAAGACCTGGGACAGTTTGCCGAGGAAGCCGCTACCCGGCCGCACCAACATCGTGTTGACCCGACAGAAAAGCTGGCGTGCAGATGGTGCTGTTGCGGCGCAGTCGCTGGACGAAGTGATCCGGACAGCGGCCAGCGATATAATGGTGATCGGCGGCGGGGAAATCTATGCCGCCGCTCTGCCCATGGCGATGCGCATCGAACTCACCGAAGTGCATCAGGCCTTTGATGGTGCCGCCAGGTTTGAGTTCGACCGTTTTGGCTGGGTGGAAACGGCGCGCGAAAACCATGTCACGCCGGACGGGCTAAGCTACAGTTACGTTACATTGAAGCGCGATGCGCCGTAGGCGCGAAATTGCGCGACCATTAAAAAACTACTCGATAATTATCTTTGGTGCCGGCTTGCTGGCGGTTTGCAGCGAGGCGGCCACTTTCTTCGCCAGTTCCAAAAAGGCCAGCGCTTCGGGGCTATCCGGGACCGAGACGCTGACCGGCGTGCCGGCGTCGGAGGTTTCGCGGATGCGCGGCACCAGCGGAATCTCGCCCAGGAACGGCACGCCCAGTTTTTCCGCCGTCTCGCGGGCCCCGCCATGACCGAAGATGTCGTGGGACGAGCCGCAATCCGGGCAGGCGAACATGCTCATATTTTCCACCACACCCAGGATCGGCACCTGGGTCTTCTGGAACATGGTGATGCCCTTCCTAGTGTCGATCAGGGCGATGTCCTGCGGCGTGGAGACAATCACCGCGCCCTTCAGCGGCACGCGCTGGGCAATTGTGAGCTGCGCATCACCCGTGCCGGGCGGCATGTCCAGCACCAGAACGTCCAGCGGCGCCCATTCGACATCGCTCAGCATCTGGGTCAGGGCGGACTGGACCATGGGGCCGCGCCAAATCATCGCCTGGTCTTCTTCCACCAGGAAGCCGATCGACATGGTCTTGATGCCGTATTTCTCGATGGGCCTGAGCTTCTTGCCGTCGCTTTCCGGTTTTTCGGTGATCCCCATCAGGCGCGGCAGCGACGGGCCATAGACATCGGCGTCCAGCAATCCGACCTTCAGTCCCAGCCGCGACAGCCACAGCGCCAGGTTGACCGCGACGGTGGATTTTCCGACGCCGCCCTTGCCGCTCGCCACCGCGATAATATTGGTGACACCGGGAATGCCGGCGGGCGGCGGCGGGGCCTGGCGGGCGACGGCAGGCTTTTGTTGATTTTGGCGCGCCTGTGGCGCGCCGGGGGGGGCATGGGCATGGTCGTGATGGGCATGGCCCTGTTCGTCATGCCCATGAGCGTCATGAGAGGTCAGCACGGCGGTGACGGATTCCACGCCCTTCACGCCCAGCACCATCGCTTCGCAGATTTTGCGCAAGGGTTCTGACTGGGGGGCGCTGCCGGACACGACTTCCAGCACAAAACCGACATGCCCATCCTTGACCACCAGTCCCTGGATCATGTCCTGCTGCACCACGGTGCGCCCGCTGGCTGGGTCCACCACCTGGTCGAGCGCTTTAAGCACATCGTCGCGGATGACTGTCATGGGCGCAGGATATAACGCCCGTGCCGCCAAAATCCTAGAAAGAAGTCGCGCTGCCCGCCGCGCGCGACAGTACCCCACCAACATCCTGCAGCGGGCCCAGCAGCTGGCGGTTGTCTTCCAGACTGTCGGTGCGCGGATTGCAGGAAAAGACCTTGTGAACGACACGGCCATTCATCACCAGCAGGATGATCTCGGCCGACCAGCGGGTGCTGTGGGTGATGCGCTAAAATCCCAGCAGGTCGGCCACGGTATTGCCGATGCGCTTGCTGGTGGTGCGGTTGGGACGAAAGACATAGCCGGTACAGTAAAGCTCGGCGCGGATGCAGGCCCGCACGGCGGGATTGAGATGTTCCCAGTGCACGCCGGCGGCGGGCAGTAAGCGGGTCTGGAGGCCCAGATAGGACAGGATATCGGCATTCCTGGTGCGCGCGTCGAAGCCCAGGTTGGGCAGATCGTCGGCGCGGGTCATGTTCGGGACGATCTGGTCGAAGGATTCCACCACCTGGTCCTAGGTCTGGAACGGGTTGGCGGTCTGCACCTTCTGCTCGGGCAAAAGGCCGCCGCCGCAGCCCGACAGCAGCAGCAGGCTGCTGCTGGTCACCAGCACTACGCACAGCAGGGTCAGCAATTTACCATGGGCATCGAGGGGGCTAATGGCCTTCGATCATTCAATCTCCGTGCCCGGGAACCTGCGTCGCGGTGACTGGCGCGCGGGCTACGAAAAAACCTCGGCCAATGCAGGTTTTTGCCCTGTTTGTTCCGTTTTCCTCTGCCTAGAGTGGCAGGCGATTCCTCCCAGGTATGGACACATGCGCGTTCTGAAGATTCTGTGTGCCATTCTGACGCTCGCGCTGGGCTCTGGTTTTACGGGCGTGGCGCTGGCACGGACCGCGCCGGATTCCTTCGCTGAGTTGGCCAAGCGCCTTCTGCCGACCGTGGTAAACATCTCCACAAGCCAGACCCTGAAGGCGCCGCCCCAGACCGCGCTGCCGAAATTGCCGCCCGGCTCGCCGCTGGAAGACCTATTCAAGAATTTTATCGGGCCGCGCTCCAACCAGCCGCGCCATGTCACGTCGCTGGGCTCCGGTTTCATCATCGATCCTAGCGGCTATATCGTCACCAACAATCACGTGATCGACAACAGCGACATTATCACGGTGATCCTCAGCGACGGCATCTCCCTCCCGGCCCGGGTGGTGGGGCGCGACGCCAAGACCGATCTGGCGCTGCTGAAAGTGACGTCGCAAAGCCCGCTGCCCGCCACCCGGTTCGGCGACAGCGACAAGGCACAGATCGGCGACTGGGTGATTGCCATCGGCGATCCCTTCGGCATCGGCTCCAGCGTCACGGCGGGCATCGTCTCGGCGCGCAACCGCAACATCAACAACGGTCCCTATGACGATTTCATCCAGACCGATGCGCCGATCAATCGCGGCAATTCGGGCGGCCCGCTGTTCGACATGGACGGCAATGTCATTGGCATCAATTCAGCGATCTTCTCGCCCTCGGGCGGCAGCGTCGGCATTGGCTTTGCCATTCCCTCCAACCTCGCGCGGCAGGTGGTGGGGCAGCTGCGCCAGTTCGGCACCGCGAAACGCGGCTGGATCGGCGTGAAGATTCAGCAGGTGACGACGGAAATCGCTGAGGGCCTCGGACTGTCCAATACGCGCGGGGCGCTGGTGACCAACGTGACCGGCGGCGGCCCGGGCGCGCGGGCGGGTTTGCGCAACGGCGACCTGATCACCGGTTTTGACGGTAAGCCGGTGGGGGATGAACGCGCCCTGCCGCGCATCGTGGCCGACACGCCGATCGGCAAGACGGTCAGCATGGACGTGGTGCGCAGGGGTCAGAAGCAGAACTTGCGCATCACGGTTCTGAAGTTGGCCGACGACGCCAAGCCTGACCGTGCGGGGAAGGCTCCGCCCGCGCCGCTAAAGACCCAGTCGCGGCTGGCGCAGCTGGGGCTGTCGCTGGGCGTTCTGGACGGCGCCGCGCGCGCCAAATTCAAGGTTGGCGGCAGCGTGCAGGGCGTGCTGGTGAGTGCGGTGGAAAGCGGCAGTCCCGCGTCGGAAAAAAATGTGAAGGTCGGCGATGTGATCGTGGAAATTTCCAGCCAGCCGGTGAAAACGCCGGACGAGATTTCCCGCAAGGTCGAAGCCGACGCCAAGGCGGGCAAGAAAGTGGCGCTGCTGCTGATCAGCCGGGGCGGTGATCTGACGTTTGTGGGGTTGCGACTGAATTAGGAGAGTGTGATGGGGATACTTGTCGTCTGTTCCTACAAGCCACATCCCGGCCATGAGGATGAGGCTCGCCTGCTGATGCAGGACCATGTGCCGCTGCTGCGGCAGCACAATCTCATCACCGACCGCGCCGTGGTGCAGGGCGTCGGCAAGGATGGCGAGCTGGTCGAAACCTTCGCATGGGAATCGCTTGAGAAATCCCGTGGTGCGCCCGGCATCGCCGAGGTCGGCGCCCAATGGAAGGCGATGAGCGCGGGGATGGATTTTGTGCCTCTGGCATCGCTGCCCGAAGCCCCGCACGCCTTCGCGCATTTCAATCCGATCTAACGATTTCCGCGTCGCTGTACCCTTGCAGGTACAGCAGGGCCGTCAGGTCATTATGGTCAATTGCGGCGCCCGCAGCTTCGGCCACCACCGGCTTGGCGTGATAGGCGATGCCGAGGCCGGCGCGCTGGATCATCGCTAGGTCGTTGGCGCCGTCGCCCACCGCCAGGGTTTCGGAAAATTCAATCTTCAAACTTGTAACCGCTTCTTCCAGCGCCGCCAGCTTGGCTTCGCGGCCTAGGATCGGGGCGGCGACCTCGCCGGTCAGTGCCACGCCGTCATCCAGCAGGATGTTGCCGCGCTCGGCATGAAAGCCCGCCGCCTGCGCTACCCTTTGAGTGAAATAGCCGAAGCCGCCCGAGACCAGCATGGTGTGGGCGCCAGAGTTGCGCATCGTGGCCAGCAGGGATTTCGCGCCGGAATTGAGACGCACCCGCTCGGCATAAGTGCGCTCCAGCGCATCCAGCTTCAGGCCCTTGAGCATTCCCACCCGCTCGCGCAGCGCACTTTCGAATTCCAGTTCGCCGCGCATGGCGCGCTCGGTGATGGCGGCGATCTGGGGTTTCAGGCCTGCCATGTCCGCCAATTCGTCCAGGCATTCGACATTGATGATGGTGGAATCCATGTCGGCGATCAGCAGCTTTTTGCGCCGCTGCGCCGTCTTCACCAGGTTGATGTCCAGCGGCAGGTCGGCGGCGATGTCGCGCGCCGCGATCAGCGCGGCGATGCCGACAACTGGCAGGTCGAAGGCATGGCCGGGCGACAGGGTTTGCGCGTCGCCGCTGCCCAGGCCTGCGAACAGTTTGGGGTCCGCGCCCTTGCCGATGACGTTCAGAACAAACATTGTTCACGCATGGAATTTGACGCCGTTCTTATTGCAGGCCCCACCGCCAGCGGCAAGTCGCGCGAGGCGCTGGCGCTGGCGCAAGCGATCAACGGCGCAATCATCAATGCCGATTCCATGCAGGTCTATCGCGAAGCGCCCATCCTTACGGCGCAGCCATCGCGCGAAGATCAGGCCCGCGTGCCGCATTTTCTGTACGGCCATGTCAGCGCAAGCGAGGTCTATTCGGTGGGGCGCTGGCGTGACGATGCCATCGCGGCGCTGGCGAAGGTGCGCGCCATGAACCGCATTCCGATTTTTGTCGGCGGCACCGGCATGTATTTTTCCGTCCTGACCGACGGCCTGGCCGACATCCCGCCAATCCCCGCCGCCATACGCGATGCCGCGCGTGGCCTGCTGGAAGAGATGGGGGTGGAGGCCTTGCATGCGCGCCTGGCGCAGCGCGATCCGCTGACCGCATCGAGGCTGCGGCCCAGCGATCCGCAGCGGGTGCTGCGTGCCTATGAAGTGTTCGAGGCGACGGGGCGTCCCCTGGCGCAATGGCAAGGCGCCCCCACCCAACCCATCCTGGGCGGCAGGCTTGCAGCCTTTGTGCTGGACCCGCCGCGCGGCGAGCGGCGCGCCCGCATCGCCCGGCGCTTTGAACAGATGGTGGAGCAGGGCGGGCTTGAAGAGGCCGCCGCGCTGGCCGGTCTGGACCCCGCCCTGCCGGCCGCCAAGCTTCTGGGCCTTCGGCCCCTGCAGGCCCTGGCCGCCGGGGATCTGGGCCAGGCCGAGGCGCTGGGCGCCGCCATCACCGCGACACGGCAATTCGCCAAACGCCAGATGACGTGGTTTCGCAACCGTATGCCACATTATATCTGGTATGACCCATTAAATAGTAATATTATTGCGAAATTTGGCAAAATTTCTGCGTGAAATTGCTTGACGCCGCGCCGCAGCATCCTTAAGTTCCGCCGCCATGAACGCAAAGCTCGTAATTTCCAGGCCGCACACCCAACGAAGCTGACGCTTCGTTTTGGGCAGGGCGGCCATGCGGACAAGGGGCGGAAACGCCCCTTTATCTTTGGTGGAATTACGAGCATTGGAATTTCGAGGGACGGTCATGGACATGGACGATACATTGAAGGACGCGGTGGCTGCCGCGGAAAGCGCCCAGGCGATGAGCGGGGCGCAGATGGTCATCCGTGCGCTCAAGGATCAGGGCGTCACCCACATCTTCGGTTATCCCGGCGGCGCGGTGCTGCCGATCTATGACGCGCTGTTCCAGGTCGAAGGCATCACCCATGTGCTGGTGCGCCACGAACAGGGCGCGGTCCATGCCGCCGAAGGCTATGCCCGCTCCACCGGCAAGCCCGGCGTAGTGCTGGTGACCTCCGGTCCCGGCGCCACCAATGCCGTGACCGGCCTGACCGACGCGCTGATGGATTCCATTCCGCTGGTGGTGCTGACCGGTCAGGTGCCGACGCATCTGATCGGCACCGACGCCTTCCAGGAATGCGACACGGTCGGCATCACACGGCCCTGCACCAAGAACAACTGGCTGGTGCGGCACATCGGCGATCTGAGCCGCGTGCTGCACGAGGCGTTCGAGATCGCCACCACGGGCCGCCCGGGTCCGGTGCTGGTCGATATTCCCAAGGATGTGCAGTTCCAGACTGGTTCCTATCTGGGGCCGCAGTCTGTCCATCACCGCACGTATCGCCCCAAGACCGATCCCGACCTGTCGTCCATCGTCAAGGCGGTGGAGATGATGGCGGCGGCGAAGAAGCCGCTCTTCTATACTGGCGGCGGCATCATAAATTCCGGGCCTGAGGCGTCCGCGCTGCTGCGCGAGCTGGTGGACCTGACCGGCTTTCCGGTGACCTCGACCCTGATGGGGCTGGGCGCCTTTCCGGCATCGCGTCCGGAATGGCTGGGCATGCTGGGCATGCACGGCACCTGGGAAGCCAATCACGCCATGCATGATTGCGACGTGATGATCTGCCTGGGCGCGCGCTTTGACGACCGCTGCACCGGCAAGGTAAGTTCCTTCTCGCCCAAGTCGAAGAAGATCCACCTGGATATCGACGCCTCGCAGATCAACAAGATCGTGCGGGTGGACCTGCCCATCGTGGCCGACGCCACCAAGGCGTTGTGCGAGATGGTCCGCTTCTGGAAGACCCAGAAGCACAAGGTCCAGGGCGCGGCGCTGAAGGAGTGGTGGGCGCAGATCAACCAGTGGCGCGGGAAGAAGTCGCTGTCCTATCGAAATTCCGACAGCATCATCAAGCCGCAACATGCCATCGACCGGCTGTATGAACTGACCAAGCACCGCTCGGACGTCTATGTGACGACGGAAGTCGGCCAGCATCAGATGTGGGCGGCGCAGCGTTTCCATTTCAACGAGCCCAACCACTGGATGACCTCCGGCGGCCTCGGCACCATGGGCTATGGCCTGCCGGCGGCGGTGGGCGTGCAGATCGCCCATCCGGATGCGCTGGTGATCGACATCGCCGGCGAAGCCAGCGTGCAGATGACCATGCAGGAAATGTCGACCGCGATGCAGTACGAACTGCCGATCAAGATCTTCATCCTGAACAACGAATATATGGGCATGGTGCGCCAATGGCAGGAAATCCTGCACGGCAAGCGTTATTCGCATTCCTATTCCGAGGCGCTGCCCGATTTCGTCAAGATGGCGGATGCCTTTGGCTGCGTCGGTCTGCGCGCCGACAAGCCGTCGGAACTGGACGGCAAGATCCAGGAAATGCTCAGCGTCAGGCGGCCGGTGCTGTTCGACTGTCGCGTCGATCCGACCGAGAACTGCTATCCCATGATCCCGTCTGGTGCGGCGCATAATGAGATGCTGCTGTCGCCGGACGATGGGGGCGAGATCAGCGACGCCGGAAAGATGCTGGTCTGAGATGCACGATACCAAGATCAAGCAGAGCGCCGAGAATGAGCGCCACACCCTTACTGTCCTGGTGGACAATGAGGCGGGCGTGCTGGCGCGCGTGGTCGGGCTGTTTTCGGGCCGCGGCTACAATATCGAAAGCCTGACGGTGGCCGAAGTTGATCCGATGGCGCGCACATCGCGCATCACCATCGTCACCAGCGGCACGCCCGAGGTGATCGAACAGATCGAAAGCCAGCTACGCCGCCTGGTGCCCACCCATGCCGTGACCAACTGGACCAGCGCCAAGGCCGGCATCGAGCGCGAAATGGCGCTGATCAAGGTGGCCGGCACCGGCGAAAAGCGGGTCGAGGCGCTGCGCATGGCCGACGCCTTCCGCGCCCGTCCCGTCGATACAACCCATGCCAGCTTTGTCTTCGAGATCACCGGCGCCCCCGCCAAGATCGACAGCTTTATCGAACTGATGCGTCCGCTAGGCCTGGTAGATGTGTCCCGTACCGGCGTCGCCGCGATTTCCCGCGGCCCGGAGGCTATGTAATCGACCTGCTGTCATGGCCCGCCGGAGTGCGGGCCACCCAGCTGGGACGATGTTTGGTTTTAAAATGGATGGCCCGGATAAACCGGGCCATGACAAAAAGGGTTTAGGAGCTAAAAGATGCGCGTTTATTACGATCGGGATGCCGATCTCAATCTGATCAAGAACAAGAAAGTGGCCGTGATCGGTTTCGGATCGCAGGGTCATGCCCATGCCCAGAACATGCGCGACAGCGGCGTCAAGGATCTGGTGATCGCGGTGCGTTCCGGTGCCTCGGCCAAGAAGGCCGAAGGCGCGGGCTTCAAGGTGATGAGCGTCGTTGACGCCGCCAAGTGGGCGGATGTGATGATGATGGCCACGCCCGACGAATTGCAGGCCGACATTTACAGGGACGAGCTCAAGAACAACATGAAGCATGGTGCCGCCTTGCTGTTCGCCCATGGCTTCAATGTCCATTTCAAGCTGATCGAGCCGCGACCCGATATGGACGTGCTGATGGTGGCCCCCAAGGGCCCCGGTCACACCGTGCGCGGCGAATATCTCAAGGGCGGCGGCGTGCCGACCCTGATCGCCGTCCACCATGACGCCAGCGGCAACGCCCATGATCTGGGTCTGTCCTATGCCTCCGCCATCGGCGGCGGCCGCGCCGGCATCATCGAGACCAACTTCAAGGAAGAATGCGAAACCGATTTGTTCGGCGAGCAGGTCGTGCTCTGCGGTGGCCTCGTGGAGCTGATCCGCGCTGGTTTCGAAACCCTGGTCGAAGCCGGCTATGCCCCGGAAATGGCCTATTTCGAATGCCTGCACGAAGTGAAGCTGATCGTCGACCTGATCTATGAAGGCGGCATCGCCAACATGAATTACTCCATCTCCAACACCGCGGAATATGGCGAGTATGTCACCGGCCCGCGCATCATCACCGCCGAAACCAAGGCCGAGATGAAGCGCGTCTTGCAGGACATCCAGCAGGGCAAGTTCGCCCGCGACTGGGTGCTGGAAAACAAGGCCGGCCAGTCCAGCTTCAAGGCCACCCGCGCCATCGGCGACGCCCACCAGATCGAGGAAGTGGGCGCCAAGCTGCGCGCCATGATGCCCTGGATTGCGAAAAATAAGCTCGTCGACGTCGCGAAGAATTAAACCATGACGCAGCGCCCGCAGATTCCGCCGCCGCCCTATTCTGGTGGCTGTCTCTGCGGCGCAGTGCGTTATGCGATGAAGGGCAGGCCGCTGGCGGTCAATGCCTGTCACTGCACGGACTGCAAGAAGACGGCCGGGGCCACCAATGTCATCATGCTGATCGCCGATAGCGCGGCGTTTTCCGCCACCGGCGAAACCCACAGCTTCCGCAAGCGGGCCGATTCCGGGCGTGAGCTGGACATCAAGCGCTGCGCCGTCTGCGGCACCCGCCTGTTTCATCACAATATGGCGTCTTCTGCGCTGGTCTTCATCGCGGCAGGCACGCTGGATGATTCCACTTGGGTCGTTCCGACCTCACATATCTGGATCGAGCGCGCCTCGCCCGGTGTGGTGATGCGCGATGACGCCATCCAGGTCGCCGGCCAGCCCGCCGACCGCAAAATCTTGATGGATGCCTTCACCAAAGTGTATGGCGAACAACTGCCATGACCCTGGGCACGCCGCTATCGAAAGCTGCCGTCAAGGTGATGCTGCTGGGATCCGGTGAGCTAGGCAAGGAAGTGATTATCGAATTGCAGCGGCTGGGGGTGGAAACCATCGCCGTGGACCGCTACGCCAACGCCCCCGCTAGCCAAGTCGCCCATCGCAGCCATGTGATCGACATGACCGATGCGCGCGCGCTGCGCGCCCTGGTCGAGCATGAAAGGCCTGATTTCCTGGTGCCGGAGATCGAGGCGCTGGCCACCGACGAACTGGTGCGGATCGAGGCCGACAAGCTCTGCACCGTCATTCCCACGGCGCGGGCCGCCCATATCACCATGAACCGTGAGCGCATCCGGGTGCTGGCGGCGGAAGAATTGAAGCTCTCGACCTCTGATTATGCTTTCGCCTCCTCGCTGGCCGAGTTGAAGGTGGCTTCTGCCCGGATCGGCTTTCCCTGTTTTGTGAAACCGGTGATGTCGTCCTCGGGCAAGGGCCAGTCGCGGCTGAAATCACCCGACGATGTGGTGGTCGCCTGGGACAAGGCGCTGAGCGCCGGACGGGTGCGCGAGGCCCGCGTGATGGTGGAAGCCGAGATCATTTTCGACTTCGAGATCACCCAGCTGACCGTGCGCGCCGCCGACGGCACCCATTTCTGCGAGCCGGTCGGCCATGTCCAGAAGGACGGCGACTATATCGAAAGTTGGCAGCCCCAGCCGATGAGCGATACCGCCAAAGCGCGGTCTCGCGACATGGCTGCCAAGGTCACAGGCGCGCTTGGGGGCTTGGGGGTTTTCGGTGTCGAACTGTTCGTGAAGGGCGATGAGGTGTGGTTCTCGGAAGTTTCTCCAAGGCCGCATGATACCGGCCTAGTGACGTTGGTCTCGCAGCACCAATCGGAATTTGTCCTCCATGCCCGCGCCATCCTGGGTCTGCCGGTCAACACGCAAATGTCGTCGCCCGGCGCCTCGGCGGTGATCTATGGTGGCGTGGATGCCAAGGCGATGCGTTTTGTAGGCGTGGAAGACGCATTGAAAGTGCCGGGAACGGACCTGCGCCTGTTCGGAAAACCGGAATCCTTCGTCAAGCGCCGCATGGGCGTGGCGTTGGCGCGCGGCGACAATACCGACCAGGCCCGCGCCCGTGCCAAGCTGGCGGCGGCTACGGTCAAACCGAAACCCGCCTAACTGTCATTCCCGCTTGCGCGGGAATGACAAAAACTAGGTCGGATTTTCCAGACTGAATGACGCGGCGTCGTCGTCGTAGGAGAACAGCTCTCCGAAACGCGCCCAGCTCACCACCGTCTTCAGCGTTTCCTCCGCCGTATCCTCGGGCATGTGATCTTCCAGCTCGTCCAGGAAGCGGGTCTTGGGTGCAGAATGGCTGGCGCGTTCGTCCAGCACTTTGCGGATATGGGCGGCCAGCGGCACATGGCTCATCAGGGCGCGGGAGAAAATCTCCTTGCGCTCGTTCATCTCACCGTCGGCAAAGCGTTTTCCCATGTGGGTCAGCTTGATGTCGCCGCCTTCGACTTCCGCCAGCCGCAGCAGCTGCATGGCTTCGGCCACCGGGAAGAGTTCGTCCACTTCCAGTTCCTGTTCATAGGCGATATCCGGAAGGTCGGCCTTGCCGTCATAGGGCGCCGCCGCCAGGGCCTCGATCAGGCCGGAAATCTGGTTAGGTGAGACATGGGCCAGCACCATGTTGGTGCCGGTGTCGCTTTGCGCCTGGCGCAGCCGCTCGATCCGCCGCGCGGTCATTTCGACATAAATCTGGTCGACATAATCCTCGAACTCGCGGCTGGTGCGGTCGCGCGGTTGGGCCAGGTTGATTGCGATGTCGGCGCTGACCTTGGCAGGGCTGGACGAGAACAGCAGAACCCGGTCGCACATCAGCACCGCTTCCTCGATATTGTGCGTGACCAGGATGATGCCCTTGATCGGCAGCTTGCCGTTGCCCCACAGCTCGACCAAATCGGTGCGCAGGTTTTCGGCGGTCAGCACATCCAGGGCGCTGAAGGGTTCGTCCATCAGCAAGATATTGGGATGCACTACCACGGCGCGGGCGAAGCCGACGCGCTGGCGCATGCCGCCGGACAGTTCGCGCGGATAGGCGCTTTCATAACCGTCCAACCCGATCAGATCGATAGCGGCCAAAGCGCGACTGCGGATTTCGGCCTGTGGCAGGCCCAGCGCTTCCAGCCCCAGCTGCACATTTTCTAGCACCGTCATCCAGGGAAACAGTGCGAAGCCCTGGAACACCATGGCGACGCCTTGCGCCGGGCCTTCGATGGGCGCGCCCATGTAGGTCAGGCTGCCGCCCTGCGGCCGCGCCAGCCCCGCGATCAGGCGCAGCAGGGTGGACTTGCCCGAACCCGAACGGCCCAGCAGGCCGACAATCTCGCCTTCTTTCAGGGTCAGGTTGACGTCGTCGAGCACCAGCAATTCCTCGCCGCCGCCGCGGGGGAAGGATCGCCGTACATTGTGCACTTCCAGAAGATTGCTCATGTCAGGTCAAACGGTACTTGCGTTCGGCGTACCAATAAAGCGGTCGCCAGACGAGGCGGTTCACCACCACCACGAAAAAGGCCATCACCGCGATGCCGAGCACGACAAGACGAAAATCGCCGGCCTGGGTGGCGTCGGCGATATAGGCGCCCAGGCCATGGGCGCGCAGCTTGGTATCGCCCCAGTTGGCGACCTCCGCCACGATGGAGGCGTTCCAAGTGCCGCCCGAGGCGGTGATCGCGCCGGTCAGGTAGTGGGGAAACACCGCCGGCAGCGCGATCTTTCTCCACCACAGCCAGCCCTTGACGCCGAAATTGTCGCCGGCATCCATTAGCTCCTTTGGGATGGTGCTGGCTCCACCAATGACATTGAACAGGATGTACCATTGGGTCCCCAACACCATCAGTGGCGACAACCAGATGTCGGGATTGAGCGACCAGGCCACGATCACCGACACGGCCAGCGGGAACAGGATATTGGCGGGAAAGGCGGCGAAGAATTGCGCCACCGGCTGCACGATGCGGGTCAGGCGCGGGCGCAGGCCGACATAGATGCCGATGGGTGTCCAGATCAGGCTGGCCAGGACGATTAGCACCATCACCCGCAGCAGGGTCAGGCACCCCAGGCCCACCGCCGTGCCCAGGTCGCCCCAGCTAAGATTGGCATAGGCAAAGGCCGTGACGCGGAAGGCGGCATACAGGCCCAGCACGCCCAGGATCGCGTACCAGAGGATATCGGCCAGCTTGCTGTCGCCGTCCCGTAGGGCGGCGCGCACGCCGAAGGAGGGCGGCTGGAAGCGGTAGCTCCAGCGCATCATCTGCTCGAACGGCGCCGTCATCCAGTCGATCAGGCGCGAGCGGCGCAGCATGTTGAACACCCAGCTTTGCGGCGAGTCATCTGCCTGTTCGTCGCCGATCCTGAACCGGTCGGCCCAGGCCACCAGCGGGCGGAACAGGAGCTGATCGTAGATCAGGATCACCACCAGCATGGCGAGGATGGCATAGAGGATGGCGGTCAGGTCCTTTTGGGCGATGGCCACCGCAATGTAGGAGCCGATGCCTGGCAGGGCGATGCTGGTCTGGCCGACGCTGATGGCCTCGGACAGGGTGACGAAGAACCAGCCACCGGACATGGACACCATCATGTTCCAGATCAGCGGCGGCATGGCGAAGGGCGCCTCGATGCGCCAGAACCGCGCCCAGGCGGAAAGGCCGAACATCCGCCCGGCCTCGGTCAGGTCCTCGGGCACGGTGCGCAGCGACTGGTAGAAACTGAAGGCCATGTTCCAGGCCTGGCTGGTGAAGATAGCGAAGACGCAGGCCAGCTCGGCGCCGAAGATGCGTCCCGGCGACAGCGACAGGAACCACACCACCGTCACCGACAGGAAGCCTAGCACCGGGACCGATTGCAGGATGTCCAGCAAAGGCACCAGAAGCGTGCCGGCGCGCGGATTCTTGGCCGCCCAGGTGGCATAGATGAAGGTGAAGGCCAGCGAGACCCCCATCGCCAGCAGCATCCGCAAGCCTGTGCGCAGGGCGTAGCCGGGGAGCAGGGCGGGATCGAGGCTCAGATTGCCCCCAGAAATGCTCGACAGAGGCTGCACGAGAAGACGGCTGGCATCGGCAAAGGCGACGATAAAGCCCAGCACCAGAATCGCCGCCAGCAGGTCCCAGCGGCTGGGGAGCAAGCGTCGTGCTTCGATCGAGACGGGCGGCAGGATTTTCATGTCCGCGTGCTCGAAAGGGGGTGGAGGGTCAAACGATAGTTCGTCCGCCCCGATAGGCGCGTTCGAGGGCCGAGGCAACCACTTTGAATGTCACAAAAATGGGCGGTTGGCCGCCCGGAACCCCGGCGCTTTTCCGTAGGCGGAAGGTCGGTCGTCTGTCCCTGTTTCAGGGGGCGGTAAGCAAGATGTTGTTTACAATATAAATTTACGTCGGGATGGGCGAGGCGTTTTTCCGGCCATGCCCCTGTCGCTATTGCGCCACAGGACAAAATCGGCGTAAAAACGCCCAGACGCTAGGAAAAAACGGTGATTTATCCGTTGGTTACAGCGTCAGGCACCGGTAAATATTCACGGGCGGAACGGCGACAGGTCAATGACGGAAGGCGTGCATATCGAAATCGCGACGGGTGGATATTCCGCCAGCGATTTCGCGTGCGCCAACATTCAACCCCGTCATTCCCTCGGTTCTTCGCACGCGCTTCTTCTTCTTAGCAGCCCCTAGTCGCTTACGATGCGCGAATGGTTCGCGCGCCGGGTGGTTAGGGGATCAACGCAACAGGAGAATTGAAGTCGCGAGCTGCGACGAACAGAAGGACTTTTGATATGGCCACCACGAATATCGAAACGACACCGATTCAAATCTTTGACACGACCCTGCGCGACGGCGAACAGTCGCCCGGCGCAGCAATGTCGCATGAAGAAAAACTGCAGATCGCCGAACTGCTGGATGAAATGGGCGTTGACGTCATCGAAGCCGGCTTTCCAATTTCCTCGCCCGGTGATTTCCGGGCGGTGCAGGAGATCAGCAAGATCGTCAAACGCGCCAGCGTATGCGGTCTGTCCCGCGCCGGATTCAAGGATGTCGACCGCGCTGGCGAAGCTCTGAAAGGCGCGTTTCGGCCCCGGATTCACACGTTTATCTCCACCAGCCCAGTGCACATGAAGCACAAGCTGAACATGGGCGAAAACGCGGTTCTGGAAGCCATCGGCGCCAGCGTGGTCCGGGCCCGCAACTATACCAGCGAAGTGGAATGGTCGGCCGAAGACGCCACCCGCACGGTGCCCGACTTCCTGTGCTGCTGCGTCGATGTCGCCATCCAGTCCGGCGCCACGGTGATCAATGTGCCCGACACGGTGGGTTATTCCACGCCGCAGGAATATTTCGACATCATCACCATGCTGCGCAACCGCGTACCCAATGCCGACAAGGTGATCTTCTCTACCCATGTCCATAATGACCTGGGCCTGGCGGTGGCCAATTCTCTGGCCGGCGTGCTGGCGGGGGCGCGGCAGGTGGAATGCACCATCAACGGCATCGGCGAACGCGCCGGCAATGCCGCGCTGGAAGAGATTGTGATGGCGCTGAAGGTACGCAGGGACATCATGCCCTTTACCACCGGCATCAACACCACCATGCTGAACCGCGCCTCGAAACTAGTCAGCAACGTCACCGGCTTCCCGGTCCAGTACAACAAGGCCATCGTCGGCAAGAATGCCTTCAGCCATGAAAGCGGCATCCATCAGGACGGCATGCTGAAGAATGTTGAAACCTACGAGATCATGCGGCCCGAGGATGTCGGGGTGCATTCCACCTCGCTGATGCTGGGCAAGCTGTCAGGCCGGCACGCCTTCCGCGACAAGCTGGAAGCCATGGGCTACGTCCTGGAAACCGACGCTTTCGAGGAAGCCTTCAAGCGCTTCAAGGAACTGGCGGACAAGAAAAAGCACATCTTTGACGAGGATATCGCCGCTCTGGTGGACGACGAGATCGTGCGCGGCCATGACGCCATTT
Source organism: Rhizobium sp. Q54 (assembly GCA_945860165.1). Lineage (GTDB taxonomy): Bacteria > Pseudomonadota > Alphaproteobacteria > Micropepsales > Micropepsaceae > Rhizomicrobium. The sequence goes on along the minus strand of CAMAPL010000013.1, from coordinate 14,624 downwards.
CGATCAAGGCGCTGCGGGTGGAATCGGGTACCGGTATCATCCCGGTGGCGTCGCTGACCCTGGAGGCCTTTGGCACGGTCAAGAGCGTCACAACCAGCGGCGACGGCCCAGTCGATGCCATATTCATGGCGATCCGCGAGGCCTATCCCCACACCGCCATCCTGCAGCTTTTCCAGATCAACGCCGTGACCGAAGGCACCGACGCCCAGGCCACAGTGAGCGTGCGTCTGGAGGAAAATGGGCGCACTGTGACCGGCAAGGCGTCCGATACCGACACCATGGTGGCCGCCGCCTATGCCTATGTGAATGCACTGAACAATTTGCTGGTGAAACGGGAAAAACACGCGCCCGAGGCGTTAACGGTCGCGAGATAAGATTTTGTTAAAATGCGCGGCTCCGGGAATAGCGCTCCGGGTCCGTTCAAGGGAACGGCGCTTGCAGGTTTTGGATTTGGTTTTCTCTGGTATGGACAGGATTTAAGCATGTTCGGCAGACTTCTTGGCGCGCTTTCGAGCGATATGGCCATCGATCTCGGGACGGCGAATACGCTGGTCTATGTCAAAGGGCGCGGCATTGTCCTCAACGAACCGTCGGTGGTGGCAACCATCACCACCCGGGGCGGCAAGAAATCCGTCCGCGCCGTCGGCAATGACGCCAAGATGATGCTGGGCCGCACGCCCGGCAACATCGAGGCCATCCGCCCGATGCGCGACGGCGTCATCGCCGACTTCGAAGTCGCCGAGGAGATGATCAAGCACTTCATCCGCAAGGTGCATAATCGCCGTTCCTTCGCCAATCCCATGATCATTGTCTGCGTGCCGTCCGGCTCCACCGCCGTCGAACGCCGCGCCATCCAGGAATCGGCTTTATCGGCCGGCGCCCGCCGCGTGTTCCTGATCGAAGAACCCATGGCGGCGGCCATCGGCGCGGGCCTGCCCGTGTCCGAACCCACCGGTTCGATGGTGGTGGATATCGGCGGCGGCACCACCGAAGTCGCGGTGCTGTCGCTCGGCGGCATCGTCTATTCGCGCAGCGTGCGCGTTGGCGGCGACAAGATGGACGAGGCGATCATCGCCTATATCCGCCGCCACCAGAACCTGCTGATCGGCGAGGCCTCCAGCGAGCGTATCAAGAAGGAAATCGGTTCCGCCGCCCTGCCGATGGACGGCAATGGCGTGACCATGGAGATCAAGGGCCGCGACCTGCTCAACGGCGTGCCCAAGGAAATCACCATCACCCAGCGTCACATCGCCGAAGCCCTGGCCGAACCGGTGGGCGCGATCGTAGAAGCGGTGAAGGTGGCGCTGGAAGCCACCCCGCCGGAACTGGCGGCCGACATCGTTGACAAGGGCATTGTCCTGACCGGCGGCGGTTCGCTGCTCGCCAACCTGGACCAGGTGCTGCGCGACGAAACCGGTCTGCCGGTTTCCATCGCCGATGATCCGCTTTCCTGCGTTGCGCTGGGCACGGGCCGTGTCCTGGAAAATTCCAAGAGCATGCGGCACGTCCTGTCCACCGCTTTCTAAAGATACGCTGGCAGGGGCCGCGGCAGCATGGCAAACGCCTGGAAGATCGCCCGCAAAAGCAATGCCCAGTTGCCGCTGGTCATTGTCATTGCGCTGGCGATCGTCCTGGTGCTGCTGGGCAAGGCGCAATCGGGCATGTTCGACCAGGCCCGCGCCTGGGTCACCGACTGGATAGCCCCGGGGCTGGAGAAAGTCCGTGCCCCGGTGCAGGACTTCGGCCGCTTCGTCGGCTCCATCACCGAGGTATTCTCGGTCTATGAGCAGAATCTGAAACTCAAGGAAGAAAACGCCCGCCTGCGCCAGTGGCGCAACGTGGCGACCGTGCTGCAGGGGCGGGTGACGCGCTACCAGATCCTGCTGCATGCCGTGCCAGATCCCAAGCTCAATGCGGTGCTGGCGCGGGTGATCGGGCGGGTCAGCCGGCCTTTCCTGCAGACCATGGTGCTGAACGCGGGAAAACAGGACGGGGCGATGCCCGGCCAGGCAGTGGTGGATGCGCGCGGCATGATCGGGCGCATCTATCTCACGGGCCAGCGCACCAGCTGGGTGATCCTGCTCACCGACCTCAATTCGCGCATTCCCGTCACCATCTCCTCGGCGGTGGGCAGCAGCGGCAATGTCCAGGCGATGATGACCGGCGACAATACGACGATGCCGGTGCTGGATATCGTCTCGCGGCAGGCGACGCTCCATGCCGGCGACCAGGTGGTGAGTTCCGGTGACGGCGGATTGCTGCCGGCGGGGCTGCCCATCGGCACAGTGGTCGATGACGGCAGTGGCGGCTGGCGTGTCGCCCTGCTGGCCGATGCGTCCTCCAGCCAGGATGTCGAAATCCTCAATTTCTCCCAGCCGCCCGAGGCGCTGCCCCCCACCGTGCAATTGCCGGCGGAAGCCGCGGGCCTGAAGCCACAGCCTCCGCCTCCGGTCGCCGCGACGCCGGCTTTGGTTCTGGCTGCCCCCAAGCCGGTCGTCGTGGCCAGGCCGATGGCGACGAACGCGTCGCCGTCGCCGGAAGCGGCCGAGTCGGAAGATCAATAGCCATGGCGGCGCTCGAACGTCCCGGCAGCACGACCACCCAGCGTCTTCTAGGTGTCCTACTGCCGCTGCTGTGCGGCCTTCTGGGCGTTTTTATCGCCAATATTCCCATCTCGCTGCTGGGTGGGGCGGTGCCGCCGCCGCTGCTGGGGCTGCTGCCGATCTATTTCTGGTGCCTGGTGCGGCCCGACCTGATGACACCCGCCGCAGCGCTGACGATCGGCATTGCCGAGGACATCTTGTCGGGCGGCCCGCCGGGCGTCTGGTCTCTGGCCTTTGTCCTGACCTATGCCGTGGTGGCACGCCAGCGCGATAGTTTCGCCGGGCTTTCCGGCCTGGTGGCCGTGGTCGGTTTCGGGGCTGCGGCATCCGTCGCCTGCGCATCCGCCTATTTCACCATCGCGGCGCTGTACGGGCACTTCCAGCCACTGGCGCCGATCCTCAGCGAACTGGCGATGACGGTGTTGTTCTATGTCCCGACCGTTTATGTTTTCGGGATCATCCACCACCGCCTGGTGGGCGCTTCGCGGAGCGATTTCTGATGCCGCTGTTCGATAAAAAGGACAAAAGCCGCTATGCCACCTTCACCCGCCGCTCGGTGGGCATGGGCGGCGGCATGGCAGCTGTGTTTGCGGTTCTGGCGGGCCGCCTCTACCAGCTGCAGATCCGCGACGGCGACCAGTATCTGGAGGATGCGGAAGCCAACCGCGTCTCGCAAAGGCTGCTGGCCCCGCCGCGCGGCCGCATCGTCGATCGCTTCGGTGTCGAGCTGGCCAACAACCGGCGCAACTATCGCGTGCTCCTGGTGTCGGAACAGGCGAGCGAGGGCGCCGAACATGCGCTGGAGCAGATCGGCAAGGTGATCCACCTCACCGACCAGCAGAAGAAGAAAGTACTGCGAGACATAGCCGCCAACAAGAAATTCGTGCCGGTGCCGGTGGCGGAGAATCTGACCTGGGAGGATTTCTCCCGCATCAACCTGCACCTGCCCTATCTGCCTGGGGTGCAGCCCGATGTCGGCGAAAGCCGCGACTATCCCTTCGGCAAGGAGGCGGTGCACATACTGGGCTATGTTGCCTCGGTATCGCCGAAGGAAAAGGCCGCGGAAAGTGATGCCCTGTTCAGCCTGCCGGGCTATCACACTGGCAAGCGCGGCATCGAGAAGGAATTCGACAAACCGGTGCGCGGGCGCGCCGGCACGTCGCGCGTTGAGGTCAACGCCTATGGCCGCATCATCCGCGAACTGGGCAAGGATGCCGGCGAGCCGGGCGATGATGTCTATCTCACCATCGACCGCCAGGTGCAGCAGATGGTGGCCAGCAAATTGGGCGAGGAAAGCGCGGCCTGTGTGGTGATGGATGTCCACAATGGCGATGTGATCGCGTTGGCCTCCACCCCCGGCTTCGACCCCAACTGGTTCAACAACGGCCTTTCCGGTGCGCAATGGCGCGAACTCACCACCAACGACCACAAGCCGCTGCTCAACAAGGTGGTGGGCGGCACCTATCCGCCAGGTTCGACCTTCAAAATCGCGTTGGCCCTGGCCGCCGTTGAAGCGGGCATCGCCACCACCGACTATCACGTGACCTGCAGCGGCGTTTACAATTTCGGCGGCCATGCCTTTCATTGCTGGCAGAGGAAAGGCCACGGCACGATGGACTTGCAGCAGGCTATCCAGCACAGCTGCGACGTGTTTTTCTATGAAACCTCGCGCCGGCTGGGCATCGACCGGATCGAGGCCGCCGCCCGCAAGCTGGGACTGGGCGCGCCCACCGGCATCGAGCTGCCGGGCGAGCGCGGCGGCCTTATTCCCAGCCGGGAATGGAAACAGAAGACCTACAAATGGGCCTGGCAGCAGGGCGACACGCTCAGTGTCGGCATCGGCCAGGGCTATGTCACGGTCACGCCGCTGCAACTGGTCCAGATGACAGCGCGCGTCGCCAGCGGCAAGGCGGTCTCTCCCCGCATTGTGCATTCGGTGGGCGGGCGGCTGATGCCGCGCGAAGCGCCGGCCAAGCTGGATTTCGGCGACGAGGCGCTGGCCACGGTGCGCGAAGGTCTGCGCAAGGTGACCAACGAGCCGGGCGGCACCGGCTTTCCCTGGCGTATTACCGAGCCGGGTTTTGAGATGGCGGGCAAGACCGGCACCGCTCAGGTGCGCGTCTTTACACGGGAAGAACGCGCCCGCGGCCTGACCAAGAACGAAAATCTGGAATGGAAAATGCGCGATCACGCGCTGTTTGTCGGCTATGCGCCGGTGATCAATCCCAGATACGCCATCGTCAACATCATCGAGCATGGCGCCATTGGCCATCCGCATGTGGTGATGGCCCGCGACATCCTGCATTTCTGCCAGCAGCGCGATCCGGCGCGGATGCCCAACGCCTATCCGGTGACCTCCGCCGCCGCTGACGCGCCGCCCAAAAAGCAGAGCCAGGCCGTGCCGGTGCCGCCGTCGAAAGCGGGGGGCTGATGGCGCCCCGTCCCTACGCCGCGGCCAAGCGCACGCTGTCTTTCGCCGACAAACTGTTCGAGGTGAACTGGGGCCTGGTGCTGCTGATCGCCCTGATTGGCATGGCCGGCATCGCCATGCTCTATTCGGTCGCGGGCGGACAGTTCCAGCCCTGGGCGCTGCGCCAGCTGGGTCATTTCACCCTGGGCTTGATCGTGCTGCTGATGGCGGCGATGATCGATATCCGGGTGTGGATGAGCCTGGCCTATCCGGCCTATGGCGTCGCCCTGCTGTTGCTGGTGGCGGTGGAAACCATTGGCCATATAGGAATGGGCGCCCAGCGCTGGATTTCTGTTGGTCCGATGGAGCTGCAGCCGTCCGAGCTGATGAAGATTGCGCTGGTGCTGGCGCTGGCGCGGTTCCTCCATGGCAAAAGCATGGAGGATGTCTCCAAGCCGCTGCCGCTAGCCATCGGGCTGGCGATGATCGGCATTCCCGCCATCTTTGTCTTTCTGCAGCCCAATCTGGGTACCACCCTGATCATCATCATGGATGGCTGCGCGCTGCTGTTCCTGGCGGGGTTGAGCTGGTGGTGGATCGGCCCCACCCTGGGCGCCATCGCGGCGTCTATCCCGCTGGCCTGGCAATTCGTGCTGCACGACTATCAGAAGGCCCGGGTGGAGACCTTCCTCAATCCCGCCGCTGATGCGCTGGGCAAGGGTTGGAACATCACCCAGGCCAAGATCGCCATCGGCTCGGGCGGGGTGGCGGGCAAGGGCTTCCTGGAAGGGACCCAGAGCCGCCTCAATTTCCTGCCGGAAAAACAGACCGACTTCATCTGGACCAGCTTCTGCGAGGAGTTTGGCTTTGTCGGCGCCCTGGCGCTGCTGATCCTGTTCGCGGTGGTTATTTTTTATGGGGTGCAGACCGCGATGAGCGCCCGCAGCCAGTTCAGCCGGCTGGTGGCCATGGGCGTGGTCCTGAACTTCTTCTTCTACATCATGATTAACGGGATGATGGTGATGGGCATGATCCCAGTGGTCGGCATCCCCATGCCGCTGCTGTCCTATGGCGGCTCCGCCATGCTGACCGTGATGCTGGGTTTCGGCATCCTGATGAGCGTCCATATCCACCGCCAGGTAGAGATTCCGCGCCATTCCGGCGGGATTATCTGAGCCGAAAAAGGACACACAGCCGGTTCCATAAGCCTTTATGGACAGGGGGATAGGCCTCTGTTATGAGGCCGGTCCCTGACGGTGCGACCAAACCCGCCGGGCAGCGTGGGTGATTAGCTCAGTTGGTAGAGCAGCTGACTCTTAATCAGCTTGTCGCAGGTTCGATCCCTGCATCACCCACCACTTTCCCCCCTGAAATCAGTGTCTTACAGTGCCCGTATGAAACAGGTCCTGATTACCTGTTAGCTGCGGACCTGTAGCGGACCCGCTGGGACTTGGTCGCGTTCTACACTTACATGCGCGACAAAATTGAACGCTAAACCCAGCCTAACCAGCGCCCACAAGCGCCCTCTAGCCACCGCCCAGCTAGCACCTAGTCTCACGACATCATCTAGGCCCTCCAAAATCCCCCTAGGCCAGACCCCACTACCCCGGCACCCCCCCATTTTCTCAGATGGTACCTACGCTCCCCATACTTACGATTTTGCTCGGTCGATCCGGTGTGCTGGGGACGGGGTGGGTAGCTGGGAACTGTCAGGGCTCGGTTTGTGTAGTTGCGTGTGACGGTATGCTTGGGACGAAGGGTGACTTGGGGGCGGGGATACCTTAAAAGTATCCATATCGGATACCACCTGCTGATTGGAGGCTTCCTTTGCAAGGAGCGCCGCCATGACACACAGCCCGAAATCCTTGACCCGCCTTCTAGTGGTTTTTCTTGGTGGCGCATCACTTGCTGCCCTAAGCATTGCAGCACCGGCTCTGGCCCAGACACTGTCCGGGGCACAAACCGTCACCCAAACATTCTCAGCTGCGGACCTGAACGTTGCCACAGATGCAACCTTCAGCGTCACAACGCTAACCGGAAATGGTATAAATCTTACTAGTACGAATAGCCTTATCTTCACCGACAACTACCAATCGGTGATAAATGGCGCTGATGGAGGTATTTCTGCCATCAACGCTGGCGCAGGCGCGCTGAGCATAACCTCAACCGGTACTGCGACTGGGACAAACGGCTCCGGCATTGGTGCCTACAACAGTTCTACAGGCACTAACCTCACGCTCACCTCAAACAATGTCACTGGCGGTGGTTACGGCATTGTTGCCCAGAACGCTGGCACTGGCGCGCTGAGCATAACCTCAACCGGTACTGCGACTGGGACAAACGCCTTCGGCATTTTAGCCGTCAACTATAGTGGCACTGACCTCACGGTCACTTCGAACAATGCCACTGGCAGTTATCTCGGCATTGGTGCCCAGAACACTGGCGCGCTGAGCATAACCTCAACCGGTACTGTGACTGCGACAAACGGCCTCGGCATTTTTGCGATAAACCTGAACGGTACTACAACATCAGTGACAGTTTCCGGCCCGGTTACGGGGGGGGCTTCTTCACCTTTTTTTGGTGGAGAGAATATTTTACCTGCCGCAGGTATTTGGGTTTGGGGAGGCGCCAGTTCGACTTCAGATATTAATCTTCTGTCAACCGCAGTGGTGAGCGCGACCTCCGGCCATGCCATTCTCGCTCTTGGCAATACCACCATCACCCTCAATGCTGGCGCCGTAGTTACCGGCACGGTCGATTTCTTGGGTCCCCTGACGCTCAACACGCCGACTGGCTCCGCCCAGACTTTGACACGACTTATAGAATTATCGTCCGACATAGTGGGCTTACCCGACTATGTGGTTGGCTCAGTGACCAAGTCAGGCGCCGGTACGCTCACGCTCACTGGTGCGAACACCTACACCGGCGGCACGACCGTTTCCGGCGGAACGCTCGCCGTTACGGGCAAGATTGGCGCTGTCACAGTTACGAGCGGCACGCTGCAGGGTACGGGTACGGTTGGAACCACGACGATTGCCAGCGGCTCAACATTGTCGCCCGGTATTAATGGTGCGCTCGGCACCCTGAACGTCTCTGGGGACCTGACGATGCTGGCGGGGGCCAATTACGCTGTGGCAGTTACACCGACTGCAGCCAGCAAGGCGATTGCATCTGGATCAGCCAATGTTAACGGCGCGGTCACGGCAACCTTTGCAGCGGGTAATTATACAGTTGGCCAGAAGTTTGCGATTGTTGAATCAACTGGCCTTGTGACCGGCTCCTTCGCATCACTCACCCACGCTGGGGCCCTTCCGGTCTACCTAACCGACAATCTCAGCTATACGAGCAATTCCGTTTACTTGAACCTTGTAACGAAAAACCTGACGCCATTGCTGCCCACCGGCTCTGCGTCGAACCTGACTAATACGGCAACAACTTGGGCGATGCCCACCACCGGCACGGTCACCGGCTCTGCGTCGAACCTGACCAATACGGCAACGGCTATTGATGCGGCTGTGACCGCTGGCGGTATACCAAGCACAGGCATGCTGGCGCTCTATAGCCAGACAGGCGCTGCACTCGCTGACTCGATCACACAGGCGCAAGGTCAAGTTGGAACCAACCTAGCCACCTCTGTGACGCAGAGCTTTACCCCTTTCCTGAAGACCATGATGGCACAGGGCGCTCCTGATCAGGGCGCAACCTCACGCGTCTGGGGCACAGTTTATGGCGGCCATACCGGCATATCCGCCAACGTCACAACCGGCGCAGCCAGCTTGTCAGGCAGCAATGTCGGGCTCGCGGTGGGCGGTCAGAAGAACGCAGTAGACGGCTCTGGCGCTTTTGGAGGCAGCATTGCCATCGGTCAGCAGTCCTTCTCGTCTGGCAATGGCACCGGCACAAGCCGGGACGTCTTGCTAGGTATCTATGCCCATAAGACCATTATGGACCATGGCTACGTCTCGGCTTCTCTGGGCTATGGCAACCTTGACGTCACAACCACTCGCACCGTCACAGTCGCAGGCACCGACGTCCTGTCGGGCGACGTTACGGCCAATGAGTTCGGCGGACGTGTCGAAGGCGGCTACCGCTTTAGCGTCGAAGATCAGTTCGGCCTGACGCCCTATCTGGCCGGATCGCTCCAGAACATCGTCACGCCCGCATACGTGGAGACTGTGCAGTCTGGTACATCTAGCTTCGCGTTGTCCTACCTGTCCCAGAATAACACCTTGAGCTATTTCGAGGCTGGAGCTCGCCTTGAGCGTAGCTTCCAGCTAGACGACGGCTCGACCCTGTCAGCGCAGGGAACCATCGGCTGGTCCCATCAGCTGGGCTACAGCCCGGTCAGCACGGTCTCGTTCCAGTCGCTTAGCGGCTCCAGCTTCCTGCTTAACGGCATCAAGCCCGCCAACGACACGGCAGTCCTCGGCCTTAACCTTCAGGCGCAGAAAGCCACGGGGCTGTCCTTCGGCGTTCGCCTAGACAGTCAGGTCGGCTCAGGGACGACCATCCTCCAAGGAACGGGTAACGTCGCCTATCGCTGGTAGGTGGCCACAGACTCTAGCGCGTCCGCTGACGGCCATTTGCCCCGGCTGAATCCCTGCCTAGCCGGGCGGATGTGAGGCGGGGCTGGGGATGGCTGTGGCGGGGCTGGTCGGGGGGGGGCGACACTTTTCTCAGCCAGGGCGGCATAAGGCGGTAAAGCCGGTAAAGCCGGTGTTCAAGCCGCCACCACGCGCCATGCGACACGCCCGTCCGCTACTGCCTGCTGGAACTCAAAGCCACCTACGATTCGGTTGGCATTCTTCTTCAACAGCCAGCCGAGCTTCGAGCGATTGATCTCGCCGCGTTCTTCGACTGGGAATTCGCGCATCGCATCAAGTAACGCGGGGTGGTTATAATGTGCAGCTTCGACCGCCTTACGCACAGTGGTCGCGGCTGACCCGAACGCGGCATGCCATTCGCACATCAGACCATTAAGAGCATCGCCATCAGGGTCATGACGCACCTGGTCTAGCAACGCCGTCGCGGGGTCTGGGTGTCCGAGCCACATCAGTGGATGCCGGCAATAGTCGGACCAGGCGTCGCTGTAAGTGGCAATGCTGTCCACCTCAGCACGAGGCGAACCCGCCCGCCGCCATGCTCGGATGATCGTCAACACCGCCGCTACATATACGCCACGGTTCCCGCGCACCTTATCAACCGGGGAACCTTTGTAATTAATCGTCGCCGGTGTCGCGCATCGTGGGTCGATGTGGATCGTTAACACGCGGCGAAGCAGATCGCGTATTGGACCGACGTTATTCCCAGAACCAAGAAACAGGGTGCGGGTGCTGACCGTCGCCGTCTTGCTCACGCCCAGAATGCGATCTGTGATGTGTTCGGCCGTCAGCATTCTCTTAATGATGCCGTGTGGTGTCCAGTCAGTATCCATGTCGTCGAACTCGACGCACGCGGGGCTGGTCAGCAACAGTGCCAGAATGACCTTAGTTGCCTCTTCCGAAGTCGTCGGATAGCTCACCTTGGCGTTTCCGCCCGGCCCGGCGAAGGCGCCAATCAGTTCGCACAGATAGGTCTTGCCGGAACCGAATACCGGCGCGCGGACGTGGAACCCTGGTGCATGTCGCAGCGTCGGGCGCACCACGGCGGTGAAGATCGCCGCCAGAGCCGCCGCCTTATCGGTGGTGGCCACGAAGTGAAACTCGGTGAGCAAGTCTTCGAGCAAGGCGAGCGCCGACCGCGCTGCTTCAAGCGTCGCGTCAGGGATTACAAACTCTTTCGGGGCGAACACACCGAAACGGTGGGCCACCTTGTCATAGCCCGGCCGCATGACCAGTTCCCCGTCAGTTTCACGAAAATACGGTTGCCGCGCCAAGCCAGCCAGTGGCAACAGGTGGCGAAAGTTCTGCGCGTCGTAGAGAATAGCCGTGTGGCGCGAAGGAGGATCACAACGGACCCAGGCTTCCTTGCGCCCGTCATACCTCTCCCATGTCGCCGCGACCGAGAGTTCGCGCGTTAACGCCGGTGCGCTGGTCGGCACAATCGACGGATCACCACTGGTAGGATTGGACGAGATGGAAACAATCAGACCGCCTGTCTGATAATGATGCCCACGGCCCGCCAGTTCCTTTTCCGCCGCATCCACGACGCGGTGCAGGTCCCCCGCCATCACGCGGATTAGAGCTTTGTGCCGGGCCTCTGCGTTGCGCACACCGAGAAATTCGAGCAGCGCACGGATGTGGTACTTATCGCGGTGCGAGTGCTGGCAGCAAAAGCCCCCGACGGGATAAAGCTCGTCGGGCTCAAAATAGGCCGCGCCAGTGTCTAGGGCGTCGGTATGCTCCTGCACCCAGGGACAAGTTATATCGTGCTTACCTGAGCCAAGCGGCGTCTTATAAAAGCCGCGCACCTTCAGTGCCGCGACGACCGGGTTTTCCGCCGCCTTGGGCGTCAGAACATCGTCGGCATCATTTCCGATCCCGAGCGAAGCACCATCAAACGACGCCGATGGTTTCCCCGTTTTCTTCGGCCTCCCCGCTGGGGCGAGTTCCAATTGCAGCCGATCCACAATCTCCTGCGGGGTGTAACGATTGTCAGGGTTCCATTCGAGCAGGCGGCATTGAAATAACGAGCCATCCTCACCGACATGTTTCTGCTTGCCGTTGACTGCCACAGGCAATCGCGCCCAACGGCTCAGTGGGCCTGCCGCACCCGCGTCGCAAAGACCGGCATCGATCACCGCATTGAGAAGGCGAACGGCTATTGGGCCATCGGTTATCGGCTCGGCTAGGATGATTCCGCCTTGATGATTGCCGGGGCTTGTCTCGATCAGCCATGACAACTCGAAACCGTCAAGACGCTCCAGCGGCACCTTGGTGCCCAAGTCGTCCAGCATCAGGATATGGTAGGCTGCAAATTGGGCTTTGCGCGCCTTAAACGATCCGTCATCGCCGGGAAAGAAGCTCGAACAGCACAGGTAATTGTTGTTCTCGGCGGCAAGTTTATTGGCCACTAGATCGGCGCGAATGGCTGGCCACCCGCCCATATTCGGGTCGCCATTCTTCGAGCACACCGCGGCAAAGGCGCCTTCGGGCAGATTCGGGCAAACCCCAGCGATGAATTCTGCGTTCGTTATCCGGAAATCACCGCCTTTACCGCCTTTACCGGGTTCAGATGGCTCGGCTGAGGAAACTGTCGCCGTGTTCTGGTGCCATGGCCGCCATTGCGAACCTGCCACGGTGTTGTCGCTGCTGAAAGCGTTGCGCGGGTCCGAGGCGCTCATTTGCGGCCAACTGACTGCCGCACTTCGGTAGTCGATAGGACTGATTGTTTGGCGGCCCAACTTTCAATGTCGGCCTGATCGTACCGCACAAGGCCCCCGAAGCGTCGGAACGGCAAGCCAAGCCCCGTCTGACGCCACCGCTGCAATGTTCTTTTGCAGACTTTGAGTTGCTCCGCTACTTCTGATTCCGTCAAATAAATATTCATGGTGCCTCCAAGGCCCTGCCGCGTTAGCGCGACGGCTATGGAGTAGCAGCGGGGGCTAGAGGCGCTGCTATGCTGCGAAGTGCCTACTTAGATTCCGACCTAGACTTAGACTTTCGCGCATTTAACGCTGCGTAGCCACGGCCGTGACGGGCAACGAACGCACCGCACTTCTTTGCTAGACTTGCGATTAATTCGGCTCGGTCAGCCTTGCCAGCCTCCGGAAATAGCTCCTTAGCAATATCAGCCGTTCCCAGCTTATTCTTCCAGCTATGAATCGTTCGTTCCGCAACGGCATTCCACGTGGCTACAGTTTTCACCGGAGTTTTGTCGTCGACCAGCCCTTCTTTGACGGCTTGCAAGTAGGCGAGCGCAATCTTCATGACTTTAATTTCCGAGGCGCTAAGGCGCGGTGCGCTCTTTTTTCCGGTAGCGAACAGGTCTCTAAAACTCTTTGTCGGGCGGCCAGCAAGGGCGTTTGAAACTAAAATCCCAAGAGCTTGGGCAATTTTGGGCGGGAATTTCGTCTGACCTGAAGGGTCGGAGCTATAGGCTTCGCAGATCGCCGCAATTGCCTCATAGGCCTGGCGCCCTGCCAAACGCCTTTGCTTTTCTGACTGAGCCTTCGCGTTTGCCTTCTCGGCTTTGGCAAACTCTTGAAGGGCTGCTTCGATGTGATCTTGCGCCTTCATTTGCGGCGACCATTCAATGAAGCCGCAATCCCGCGCGAGATTTTATCCGCTGCCGTCTTTACTGCCGTCTCTCCTAGATGAGCATACCGTTCAGTCGTTTTGCTATCTTTGTGGCCGAGCAGCGTCCCAATATATTTTAAGCTAAAGCCGTTCTCGGTGGCGGCGCTGGCAAAGCTGTGGCGCAGGTCGTGTAGGCGAAAACCTTTCAGGTTCGCGTCCGCCTTGATGTTACCAAAGAATTTGGCCAATCCGACATAATGGCTCTTAGCGCGGCTAGGGAACACATGTGGATTTTTGGCAAGTCGTGGAACGCTCTTTAGTAGGGCAACTGCCGTATCGCCTAACTGGACATTCTTTTGGCCCGTCTTTGAATCCGGCAGGCGCAAACAGCTTTGGTCAAAATCGACACATTCCCATTTCAGGGACAGGATTTCCATTTTCCGGCAGCCTGTCAGAAGTAACAACTGAACGGCGGCGATGGCGTAAGGGTTTTTTTCGGCAGCTAACGCGTTTTTAAGCGCCGTCCCCAGTCGTGCCGTTTCTTCGGCGGTAAGGAATCGTTCTTTTTTGCGATCTTCATATTTCTGAACGCCCTTGACTGGATTTGTGGTGCAGCACTTCTTTATTTTGATTGCCCACGTAAAAATGCCTCCCAGAAGGCCCACTGCTCTGGTCGCCGCCGTTTCCCCCCCCGTTACTCGGGCAAGCCCGCGTGATCCAGTTTTTTCAACCGTGGCGGTCTTACCGGAGGCAATGTCGAACAGCATTTGCTGAACATCATTTTCAGTAAGTTCCTGCATCAACTTTTTACCAATGAGCGGGATGATGTGCCGGTGGATGCGGCCCCTGTCCACCATGACTGTCGTGGCTCTTTTTGGATGAGAACGAAGCTTTCTGCTGACCATCATTTGACCTGCTTCGGCTACCGCGAGGTACTCCGCGCAGACTTCGGCGACGGTCTTTGAAGCTGACTCCTCAACTATCCTAGTGGCGGCTGGGTCGGTCCCAGTGGACGCAATGCCCCCGAGGCGCTGCGCTTCGCGCCGTGCAGTCTCGACTGTCCAGGGGCTTCCGTAGCGCCCTATGACGGCGCGCTGCTTTAGGGCGTTTCTGCCGTGACCAACCCGAAATTGAAATATGAAGGTCTTAATGCCCGTGGGCATTACACGAAGGCCGAAGCCCGAAACCTTGTCGCAGAACAGGTAGTACGGCTTGGCTTCGGGATCGGCGCTGTCGGTCGTTCGTTTTGTTAAATTGACGACTGCCATAAATCCCCCAAAAGCTACGAGTACCCACCAAGTACCCACCGCAATAGGATATGGCTGTCGTTTGGTTGCGGCAATAGTCCCTTTGATATATAGCTTATCGTAGCGATGTCGGGTGTTTACGTTATTCCTGTATACTAGAGCATAACCTTGCCAAGGTTAGGGTCGA
>CAMAPL010000012.1 GCA_945860165.1 Rhizobium sp. Q54 | reverse complement strand
CTGCTTGTGCTGACCTGCGCCTGCATGCTGATATTTTCGCAAGTATTCTTCCCGACGGGAGCTGGCCCATGAACAAACGCAATCTGTCCGACCTGGTGATCCGCCAGTCCGAATTCAAAGGCGAGATGGGGGTGGCACGCGCCGACATCACCCCGCCCGCCAACATATATGCCCGCTCTTGGGGCAGCGCCAAGCATGACGCCGCCGAAGGCATCCACCGGCCGCTGGTCGTCACCAGCATGTTTTTGCGCGGCGGCGATCCGCAGCAGGAATTATATCTGGTCTGCTTCGATCTGGGGTGGTGGTTCGACAACGCCCATGAGCTGGAGATCCGCAAACAGATTCTGGAAAAATCCGGCATTCGCAACGACCAGCTGATCACCCATATGGGCCACACCCATGCCGGCCCGGCCTCCAACCTGCAGAACCTGGACCGCGAAGGCGGTCATCTGATCCCGCCTTACCGCGAGAAGATCGTGGAAGGCGCCGTCGCTGCGATTCTGGGCTCAAAAGAAAATGTGCAGCCGGCGGTGATGTCCTGGGCCAAGGGGTGCTGCGACATGGCGCGCAACCGTGACCTGGTGCTGGACAGCGAAACCTTCCTGTGCGGCATCAATCCCGACGGTCCCACCGACGATACCGTGCTGGTGGGACGCGTCACCGATGCCAAGGGCAAGATCATCGCCACCTTGGTGAACTATGCCTGTCATCCCGTGTCGCTGGGCGGCGGCAACAAGCTGATCTCGCCCGATTATTATGGCGCGATGCGCGAAGTGGTGGAACGCGAAACCGATGGCGCGCCCTGTTTCTTCCTGCACGGCGCGTCTGGCGACATGACACCGCTGCGTTCCTATGAAGCCGACACCGCCATTGCCGACCAGAATGGCCGCCAGCTGGGCTATGCCGCACTTTCCACTTTGACCGGCATGCTACCGCCGGAGCAGGAATTCGCCTTCGACCGCATCGAGGATTCCGGCGCCCGCCTGGGCCGCTGGAGCCTGCGCCCCAGGCCCGCCAGCACTACATTGCATGCGACGGTGTCGGACACCGACCTGCCTTATGTGGACCTGCCGACCGAAGCTGAACTTCTCAAGTCTCTGCATGGCTGCAATGATCGCGCGTTGAAAGAGCGCCTGGAACGCCGCTTGATGGTCCGCCGCGATGTGGGCAACGGGACATCGCGCAAGGTGCGCATGACCCTGTGGCAGGTGGGCGACGCCTTCTTCGTCGGCGCGCCCGCCGAACCCTATAGCGCCTTCCAGATCGAATTGCGCAAACGCTTCCCCAACAATGCCGTGGTGATGCTCAATATCGTCAACGGCAATGTCGGCTATCTCGCGCCCGCTGAGACCTATGACAAGCCGGGCCTCTACCAGATCAAGATTTCCCTGTTCCAGCCCGGTTGCATGGAGCAGGTGATCGACGACACCGCCAAAACCTTAAAGCAGCTTGAAACCGCCCATGGATAATATTCTGCATCACGAAAGCGTTCTGGAGCATAACCGCCGCTACATTCCCGGCGGCATCTCCTCGGTCAATCGCGCCATCGATCCCACTATCACCTTCATCAAGGGCGAGGGCGCCTATCTGTGGGACGCGGCGGGCAAGCGCTACATCGATTATCACGCCGGGTTTGGGCCGTATTTCCTGGGGCATAATTTCGTGCCCATCAATGACGCGGCGGCGGTTGCGCTCAAAAGCGGCGACAGCCTGTTCGGCGCCGGGCCTTCAAAAGCCGAGGGCCAGCTGGCGGAACTGATCTGCCGCAATGTCCCGGCGGTGGAAAAAGTCACCTTTCTCAACACCGGCAGCGAAGCGACCTCGCTGGCCATTCGCATCGGCCGCGCCGTAACCCAGCGCTCGCATATCATCGTGATGCAGGGCGGATATAACGGCAATCAAGACGAACTGGCCTGCAATGTCTTTAATTCACTGGCAGATATCGGGCCGCGTGTGTCGCCCGGCGAATATCTGCTGCGCCCGCTGGGCGCCGGCACCACCATCGAGCAGACTCATTTCGTCCATGCCATTAATTACAACGACCTGGAATCGGTGCGCTATATCTGCCGCCGCTTTCCCATTGCGGCCCTGATCACCGAGCCGCTGCTCCAGAATATCGGCGTGGTGAAGCCCAAGCCCGGTTACCTGGAAGGTTTGCGCGACCTGGCCGACGAATTCGGCTTTCTGCTGGTGTTCGATGAGGTCAAGACCGGTTTCCGCCACGCTTTGGGCGGTTACAGCCAGATCTGCGGCGTGACGCCCGACCTGGTGGTCTATGGCAAGGCGGTGGCCAACGGTTTCCCGCTCGCCCTGGTCGGCGGCAAGACCGAGTATATGGACTCCATCATTGACCCCGACCCAACGCGCCGCCCCTTCGTGGCCGGCACCTATAACGGGCACCCGGTGGCGGTGGCCGCGGCTACGGAAACCGTGCGATATCTCGCCGCCAACAAACACGAGATCTATCCCCGGATGGAAGCCATGGGCGCGGCGATGGAAGCGGGCATTACCAGCATTTTCGCCAAGTGCGGCATCGCCGCCTGCGTGGCGCGGCAAGGCTCGGCCTTTTCCTTCTATATGATGTCCAAGCCGCCCAGGGACCTGCACGATATCATTGAAGGGCATGATTTTGTGCGCGATGTCGCCTTGCGCCGGGCGCTGATCCAGCGCGGCGTGTTCTTCGTGCCCATCGCCACCAAGCAATGTTCACTGTCCGCCGCCCATAGCGATGCGGATGTGCAATTCACCCTCGAGCAATTCGAAAGCGCCATTAAGGCCATCTGGTAGGATACGTCTTCGTGAAAAAATCTCTTCTTTCTATGCTGTTGATCACTGGCCTTGCCGGCGCCGCGCTGGCGCAACAGGCCGCAGTGCCGTCCGCGCCGGTTAATCCGCCGGTGCCGCCGCCGCGCCGCCTGGCGCCGCCAGTGCCGGCGCTGCTGCAGAGCCGGGCGCATGAGGTCTTCACCACCAATTGCGCCTCCTGCCACACCAACACGCTCGAGGCTGGCAGCGCCAAGAGCCTGTTCACCGAGGGCTACCTGTCCTCACACACCGACGCGCAAATCCTGCAGGCGACCGCCGACGGTCCGTCGGGTGTCGCCAATCACGGCTTCAAGACACTGTATCTTCCCGGCGAGATCGGCCAGATCCCGGCCTACCTGCGCATCCGCGGCGGCATTTTGAACCGTAAGGTCGGCGAGACGCCCGATCCCAACGGCAAGATCATCAAGAGCCAGAAAGCCACTTTCAAGGTGGAAGTGCTGGCCAAGGGCTTCAATCAGCCCTGGGGCCTGGGCTTCCTGCCCGATGGCCGCATCATCTTCACCGAACGGTCCGGCGCCCTGCGCTTCCTGGGCAAGGACGGCAAGGTCTCTGACGCCGTGAAGGGCACGCCCAAAGTGTTCGAGCGCCAGGATGGCGGCCTGCTGGATGTCGCGCTGCCACCCGACTATGCGAAAAGCGGCTGGATTTATCTGTCCTATTCCGACGTGCCCCCTGGCTTCACGCCGGAAACGGGCACGGAAAAGGCGCCGCTGATGGCGCCGCCGACAATGACCACGGTGGTGCGCGGCAAGGTCAATCCCAACAATGAATGGGTCGAGCAGCAGATCCTGTTCCAGGCGCCGGCTGATCTCTACACCTTCCCGGCGGATCATTACGGCTCGCGCTTCCTGTTCGACGGCAAGGGTCATGTCTTCTGGACCATGGGCGAACGCCACGACATGCAGGCATCGCAGAATCTCGCCTCGCCGCTGGGCAAGATCCACCGCATCAATGAAGATGGCTCCATTCCGTCGGACAATCCCTTTGTCCGCACACCGGGCGCGCTGGGCAGCATCTGGAGCTATGGCCATCGCAATCCCGAAGGCCTGGACTTCGATCCGGTAACGGGCACCCTTTGGGAAACCGAGCATGGTCCGGTCGGTGGCGATGAGATCAACATCGTCGAGCCGGGCAAGAATTACGGTTGGGGCGTCGTGACCTATGGTCTGGAGCCGGGCATCACCCGCCAGACAGCGGTCGGTATGACGCCGCCCGTGACCCACTACAATCCGTCCATCGGTCCGGGCGCCACCAGCTTCTATACCGGCAATCGTTTCCCGGGCTGGAAGAACAACATGTTCATCGCCGCCATGGTGGGCCAGAAGCTGATCCGGCTGGAGATCAGGGACCGCCAGATTGTCTCGCAGGAGACTGTGTTCCAGGATCATGGCCGCATCCGCCAGGTGGTCACCGGCCCGGACGGCAACGTTTATCTACTGCTGCAGAACCGCAACGGCGATCCGGTCGGCGGCTCGATCGCGCGGCTGGTGCCGAGTCGGTAAGGGCTTTGGCTATTGGTGACATGAATCGTCGCGCCGTGATCGGCGCGACGCTGGGGGCGGCGGCGATACCGACAGGCGCGGCCGCCGCCACGCATGTTTCGCAGACCCGCCTGCATGGCCGTGACGCCCTGACCATCGCCAATGGCCGAATGCAGCTCAGTGTCCTGCCGGGCGGCGGTTTTATCGGCGAGGTGCGGCTGACCAGCGGCCGCGCCAGTGCCGACATTAGCACGATGCGCGTGCCGCATTATCCCACTATCGATCCCTATAATTTTACCTATGCGCGCGATGGCGCGGCCTATGGCACCGATGTCCAGGCGCGGCTGATGTCGGGCTATATGGGCCATTTCACCTGCTTTCCACAGTTCGGCAATCAGCCCGAAGAGTTCAAGGCCGCCGATTACAGCCAGCATGGCGAAGCCTTGACGGTGAAATGGCGGCGCGAGCCATCGGCAGATCTGGTGATGAGTGCAGACCTTTCGCGCACACAGTACCGTTTTCAGCGCAGTATCAAGATGCTGCCGGACGAGACGGTGGCCACGGTCACCGAGACGGCGGAAAATCTGATGATCAGCGACCGCCCTCTGCAATGGGTGCAGCACGTTACTTTTGGCCCGCCCTTTGTCGAAAAAGACAAGATGTTCGCCGACGCCTCGGTCGACCAGGTGATGCTGGGCTGGGGCGATGGCGCCACCCTGGCGGCCTGGCCCAACAGCGTGAATGAAAAGGGCGCAGCGCATGACTATCGGGTGTTCAGCGGCGATGTAGGAAAATGGCTTCTCCAGCGCGAGGGCATGAACTGGGTCACCGCTTATCACGCCGATTACAATGTGCTGATTGGCTATATTTTCGAGGCCGCGGCCAATCCCTGGCTGCTGGACTGGCAGCAAAACCGCACCAACATGCAAAAGCCCTGGGACGGCAAAGTCTTGGCGCGTGGCTTTTGCTGGGGCGACAGCCTGATTCAGGGCGCCAGGAACGCGGTGATGCAGGGCAAGAATTTTGGCGTGCCGCAATATAGCTGGATCGGTGGCCGTGCCAAACGCAGCCAGACATATTCGATTTTCCTGGCGGAAATCCCCACCGGCTTTCGCGGCGTCGCCACCCTGAAAACCGAAAACGGCTTTATCGTTCTGACCGAAAAAGAAACCGGAAAGGTTCTGCGCGTGAAAGCGGCGCAGGCCTAGGCTACTTTTCGGGTCCGAAATTCTGCGTCAGATAGTCGACCAGCCGGTCAAATTCGTTGTCGCCAATGACGGCGCCCTTGTCGATCATCTGGTTGACGGTCTGGGCCCATTGGTCGGCGGTCTTGTGCTTCGTGGTGAATTCGGTGGCAAGGTGACAGCGGGTGCAGGCCTGATCCACCACATCGCGCATCGGGCCGGGCGGCAGCGCCTGGGCGCGGGACATGCCGGTGCCCGCAACCAGGGCCAGCAGCACAAGACTCATCGTGTGATCAAGAGGCACGAAGGAAATTCCCATGGCATGAAAAGTGTGGCATGTTCTTTATATATAAAAAATCAGGGGTGGAAGAGTGAGGAAGATTTCGCGCCGTGACGTTTGCGCTACCGGAATGGCCGCGATGGCGGCGTCCCACTTGCCCGCCTTTGCGGCCGCCCCGCCCTATGACACCGCCAATGGCGAGTGGCGCACCTATGGCGGCAATCTGGGAAGTTGGCGCTATTCCGCCCTCGACGAGATTAATGCGGGAAATTTCAGCAAACTGCGCCAGGCCTGGACGTTCCGCCCCGACAATATGGGTCCGGTGCCCGATCCCAATCTGCAGGCCACGCCGTTGATGGCCAACGGTACGCTGTACCTGACGGCAGGTTCGCGCCGCGCCGCGGTGGCGCTCAATCCCGCCACGGGCGAACTGAAGTGGAAATACAATATCGATGAAGGAAAGCGCGCCACCAACGCGCCGCGCCAAGGTTCGGGCCGCGGCCTCAGCTATTGGACCGATGGCACCAAGGAACGCATTCTATTCGTCACCGTCGGCTATCAGCTGGTCTGCCTCGACGCACAGAGCGGGTTGCCGGTGCCGGACTTCGGCACGGGTGGCATTGTCGATCTGAAGACGGAAATGGACCAGGAGATCGACCTGACCGGCGAGCGGGCCGGTGATGATATCGGTCTTCACGCCACGCCGCTGGTGGTGGGCGATGTGATCGTGGTTGGCGCGGGACATTTACCGGGCCGTTCGCCGTTCAAGCGTCACGTAAAGGGGTATATCCGCGGCTATGATGCGCACACCGGCAAGCGACTGTGGATTTTTCACACCATCCCCCGCAAGGGCGAGTTCGGCCATGACAGCTGGTTGAACGGCTCGGACGAATATACCGGCAATACTGGAAACTGGTGCCAGAACAGCGCTGACCCGGAATTGGGCCTTGTCTATATTGGCGTCGAAGCGCCGACCGGTGACTGGTATGGCGGCGCACGCCCCGGCGACAATCTGTTCAGCGAAAGTATCGTGGCGCTGGATGTGAAGACAGGCGAGCGCCGCTGGCATTACCAGACGGTGCATCACGGGGTTCAGGACCGCGACATTCCCTGCGCGCCCATCCTTTGCGACATCACAGTGAATGGGCAGCAGATCAAGGCCATCGCCCAGCCCACCAAGCAGGCCTGGCTCTATGTCCTGGACCGGCGCACCGGAAAACCGGTCTGGCCGATTCCCGAACGTTCCGTCCCCAAGGGCGATGTGCCCGGCGAATGGTATCCGGCGACCCAGCCACATGTGACCAAGCCGCCAGCGTTCGACCGCCAGGGGATTTTTGTCAAAGATCTGATTGATTTCACGCCCGCCTTGCGCGCCGAGGCCGAGCAGCTGGTTTTCAATTACCGCATCGGGCCCCTGTTCACGCCACCATCCGCCAGCAAATGGCCGCGTCCGCTGGCCACCATCATGAATCCCAATGGCGATGGCGCGGCGCAGTGGCCGGGCGGCGCCTTCGATCCCGACACCAACATTTTCTACATATTCTCGAACCTTTCCTACAGTCCCACCGGCCACATCCCGGCCAATCCCGCCGTCACCGATGTCGGCTGGATGCTGGGCGTGGCCTCGCCGCCTGCAGTCGCGGGCGAGACGCCCCGCCCGGGCATCGTCCGGACGACGGTGCAGGGCATGCCACTGATGAAGCCGCCTTACGGCCAGATCACGGCAATCGACCTCAACAAGGGCGAGATCATCTGGCAGGTGCCGCATGGCGAAACCCCGGATGAAGTGCGCAACAATCCCGCGCTGAAAGGCATGACCATTCCTCGCACCGGCTCGAAGGGAAAAGTCGGCGTGCTGGTGACAAAAAACCTGATTATTGCCGGCGACGGCACCGCCACCACCGGACCGGATGGAAAACTGAGTGGGTGGCTGCGCGCCTATGACAAGGCGACCGGCAAGGAAGTGGGTGCGGTGCCGCTTCCCACCAGGGTCACCGGCTCGCCCATGACCTATGCCGTCAACGGCACGCAATATATCGCCGTCGCGGTGTCCGGCGGCATGCCAGGCCAGCTGGTGAGCTTTCGGCTGTAATCAGGCCAGCCATCGCAAGGTGAGGTTGCAAGTCACTTGCAAACCGCGTTGGCGGTATGCTTGATATTCCGCACCCATTCAGGGCCCCGCGACATCGCGTGGAAGTCAGCGACCGGATCGGTGGCCCCAACCATAACTTTCTCCGCCGCACAGGTGGACGCATGAGGATGACGCCATGAAGTTCGCTACCTTCCGCAGTGCCCTGTTTCAGATTCATTTGTGGGTCGGGCTTGTCTTGGGCGTGCTGTTCGTCGCGGTCAGCCTGTCGGGCAGTATCCTGGTTTATGACGACAAGCTAACCGATTGGATCGCGCCGCCCCCCAAGGCGGTCACGGCGGGGCCACCCGTGCCACTGACCATCATCGGGGAGTATGCGCGCCGCGTGGTGCAAGCCGAAGAGGGCGGCCAGATCCAGTTCCTGCCACCAGCTGAACCTGGCGAGACGGTTTTGGTGCGTCTGAGCGGCAAGCATCGCAAGGTTCCTGCTTCACTGGAAGCGCCGGTGAACCTTCAGCTCTATGTCGATCCGGCTTCTGGCGTGACGCTGGACGTGCGCCGTGACGGCCGGTTGCCGGTCTTTCACTGGCTGCATCAGTTTCACGGCAGCTTGCAGCTGGGCCGCGAGTTCGGCCACCCCGTGGTGGGCTGGCTGGGCGTCGGCATGGTGTTGCTCGGCCTGACGGGCATCGTGTTGTGGTGGCCCAAGCGCGGCCAATGGAAGTATGCCTTCCTGGTGCGCCGCACTGCCACCGGCCTGCGCTTCCACCGCGAGTTGCACGCCGCCGCCGGCATCTGGATGTTCGTGGGTTTCATGGCGGTGAGCTTTTCGGGCGTCGCCATCACCTTCCCCCAGACAATGCGTGCCATCGTCTCGGCCAGTACGCCCGCGCCCGTGCCCGTGGTCCAACTGGTGGCGGGGGCCAGGCGCCTGGGCCCCGATCATGCGGTGCTGATCGCAAAAAAGGCGATGCCGGGCAGGGCGTTGCGCAGCGTCACCATGCCGGCCAAGGCCGACGAGCCGCTGACCGCCGCGGTCGCCTCGCGCTTCGGCACCACCGCCACAGTCTCTATCCATCCCAACACCGGCGCGGTAATCGCTGTGCGCGACGTGGCCAACAATGGCGGCGGCGACAGCTTCATGGCGCTGCAGCGTCCGATGCATGACGGCCAGGGCAATCTGGGCCCGATCTGGGAATTCCTGGTCTTCCTGTCGGGCCTGGTGCCGCTGCTGTTCGTCATCACCGGCACCATCATGTGGCTGAAGAAGCGCAAACGCGGCATTGCGATGTCGACCATGACCGACGATGTTGCGCCCGCGGACTAGGCGCCACGGTTGCACCGACGGATTTGAACGCCCCGCAGCAAGACCGGCGGCCTTGGAGGTCCCGGATTTTGTGATAGCCTGCCGCTATGGCCGGGGGACATTGGCCTAAAGCATAGTCGGGCATGTTACATGGAAAAAAAATCAAGGCGCGGCCTCTTAACCAAAGGCGCGGTCGCCGCGGTTGCCGCCACGGGCGCGGCGATGCTGGGCAAGGGCAACGAGGCCCAGGCGCAGCCGAAACTGGAAAAGCGCTCGCCCTATCCGGCGCCCAATCCGCCGGTCGCCCGGCCGATGTATTCGCGCGCCGTCGCCTACGGCAACATGCTCTTCCTGTCGGGCGTTGGGGCGCATTATTTCGGCACCATCGAAGAACATACCAAGACGGTGCTGGACGAGATTTCCAAGAATCTCATTGACGCTGGCTCCTCGCTGCAGAAGTGCCTCAAGGTCAGCGTCTTTTTGAACGACCTAGGCGATTATAATGCGATGAATGCGGTCTACCGCTCTTATGACTGGGGTCCAGTCCCGCCGGTACGCAGCACGGTGGCGCCAGCCAGCGGCATCCCCGGCAATTCCCTGGTTGAAATTGACGTCATCGCCTACATCTAAAAGGAGCAAAAGCATGTTTGGCAAGTGGTCGCGGCGTGACATTCTCAAAAGTTCCGGCGCGGTTGCGCCCGTGGTGCTGGTAGCGGCACCGGCACCGGCAGCGGCGCAAGGGCTGCCTGCCCATGCCGTAAACGAACGTGACAATCTTTATACCCGTATCGGTGTGCGCCCGATTTTGAACGCGCGCGGCACCTATACCATCATCTCCGGCTCGCGCTCGCTGCCTGAGGTCAAGCAGGCGATGTTCGAAGCCTCTCACTATCACGTCCATCTCGATGAGCTTATGGACGGCATCGGCGCTGAGCTTGCGAAGCTGACCAACGCGCCCTGGGGTATCACCACCAATGGCTGTGCGGCGGCAATCGTGCAGGCGACTGTGGCCTGCATGGTCGGCACTGATGTCGAAAAGGCCCAAGCCTTGCCGCACATCAAGGCCAAGGACCAGGTGATCATCCCATGGCACTCGCGCAACCAGTATGACATCGGGGTGCGCATGGTGGGCGCTGAGGTGGTCGAGGTCCAGACAGCCGAAGACCTACACCGCGCTATCAACCCACGCACCGCGATGATCTACATCTTGTCTTCGCCGGAAGAGGCTAAGAGCGTGCTACCAATAAAGGCCATCTGCGAAATCGCCAAAGAGAAAAATATTCCGACCTTCGTAGACGCGGCAGCGGAAGAGCCGGTCAAGCCCAACATCCACCTGGCTGCGGGCGCGACTATGGTGGGTTATTCCGGCGGCAAGTGCATGCGGGGTCCGCAATCTTCCGGCATGCTGCTGGGGCCGAAGGATCTGTGCAAGGCAGCCTATTTCAACGCCTCGCCGCACCATAATTATGGCCGGCCGCTGAAATGCTCCAAAGAAGAATCCATGGGCCTGCTGGCGGCGGTTCGCCAATGGTATCAGCGCGATCATGACGGCGAGCAGCGTATGTGGCGCCAGTGGCTGGAGCATATCGAGGCGCGGCTGAAGTCGCTGGAATCAACCCGGTTTGAATATCTTCAGCCCGAGGATCTTTCCAACAAGTCCACGCGCTTGCGCATTCACTGGGATGCTGAGGCGCTGGGCATCACCGGTACCGAACTGGTGGCGAAGCTGGATGCGGGAACGCCGCGCATTATGGTACAAGGCGGCACCGGTACCCGTCCGAATCCGATGGCTAGTTATATCACTATCATGCCCTATATGATGGACCCAGGCGAGGAGCGGATCGTGGCGGATGAGCTTCATGCGGCACTCAGCAATCCAGGCACTTACTCTAATCCGCCAGTCTCCAAAGGACTGCTGGCTTCGCTGGCCGGCAACTGGGCCGTGACGATCAAATATGTGCGCGGCCAGGGCGAGCATCAGTTCACCCTGCAGCAGTCGGGCGGTGAATTGACTGGTATGCAAAAGGGCGAAATCTACCAGGGTACGTTGACGGGCATGGTACGCGCCAACACGATCGAAATGCGCAGCTACATGCCGGTGTCAGGCAGCAGCGGCCGGGCGACCGGCGGATTGAGCGGTATCGACTGGCGCTTCAAGGGGACCGCTAATGGTAACACTATGGTGGGCACGGTGGATCTGGGCGAATACGGGGTGGTTCCATGGACGGCAGTGCGCATATGAAGAACAAGTTTCTTGCTTGCGCCGCGGTGGCGCTGCTGATCGCGGGAGCCTCGGCCGCCCGGCCGCTTCCCAGCTACGACCTGCTGCTGCGCGGCGGGCGCGTCATCGACGCTAGGAACAGCATCGACGGGGTGATGGACGTCGCCATCAAGGACGGCAAGATCGCCCGCGTGGCGCCGGGCCTGTTCGCCGGCGATGCGATCAAGACCATCGATGTGCGCGGCATGGTGGTTTCGCCCGGGCTGATTGATTTGCATGTCCATGTCTATAACGGCACCGGCGAGAAGGGCTCCTATGCCGGCGATCTCAGCGTGCCGCCGGATGGCTTCACCTTCCGCAGCGGCGTTACCACGGTGATCGATGCCGGGTGCGCCGGCTGGCGCAATTTCGAGGATTTCAAGGACCGCATCATCGACCGTTCCAGGACCCGCGTTCTGGCCATGCTCAATATCGTGGGTCACGGCATGCGCGGCGGCAAATGGGAACAGGACATGGCCGATATGGACGGCGAGGCGACCGCAAAAATGGCGCAGCGCTATCCGAACGTGATTGTCGGCGTGAAGTCCGCCCACTTTGGTGGGCCCGAATGGAAGCCGATCGACGAGGCGGTGATCGCCGGCAATCGCGCCAAGCTTCCCGTGATGGTGGATTTCGGCACCGACCAGCCCGCCCGTCCGCTCTATGATCTGCTGACCAAGAAGCTGCGTCCTGGCGACATCTACACCCACATGTTCTCCGGCCTACGCCAGGAGCAGGACCCGGCGACCCAGGGGCCCAGCAAGGCCTTTGTCGAAGGGCGCGCTCGCGGCATCTATTTCGACACCGGCACCGGCGGCGGCAGTTTCAAATTCATGCTGGCGGCGCCGATTATCAAGCAGGGCTTCAAGCCGGATTCGCTGTCCACCGATCTGCATACCGGCAGCATGAACAGCGCCACCAAGGACATTCTGAATGTCGCCAGCAAGATGATGGCGCTGGGCCTGCCGCTGCCCGAAGTGATTGCCGACATGACCGCCCATCCCGCGCGCCAGATCAAGCGCGAGGACCTGGGCAACCTGTCGCCCGGCTCGGTGGCCGATATCGCGGTCATCAGCGTGCAGAAGGGCAAGTTCGGCTATACCGACATGGGCAATACAAGAGTGGACGGATCGCAAAAGCTGGTGGCGGAACTGACCTTGAAGGACGGCAAGATCGTCTATGATCTGAACGGACTTTCGGCGCTGGCATGGACCGCGCCGCCGGGCGACGTCCGGCAGGATTCGCGCTGGACCATCTTCCCGCGTCCCGATCCCGCTCTGGGCGTGACGGCGCGCTAGGGGCGGTCATGCTCTCCAAGCGCGACCTGCTGAAAGCCGCTGCCCTGATCGGCGCGGCTTTGCCCGAAATTGCACAGGCCCAATCTTTCACCTGCGTCGATTTCGAAAAGACGTGGGGCGAAATCGAGAAAAGCCCGGTCAATGCCCGCTGGCAGGAGGCGATGGCGCCGTTTTTCGCGCCCATGGCTGAGCGCAAACCCGGCGAGCGCTTCCCCATGAGGCAGGAAGTATTCTATCTGGACTGATGATGCTTGAGGGCGATTACGATTACATCGTGGTGGGTGCGGGCTCGGCGGGCTGCGTGCTGGCCAACCGCCTGTCCGCTGATCCCAGCAAGCGCGTTTTGCTGCTGGAGGCGGGCGGGCATGACGACTGGATCTGGTTTCACATCCCGATCGGCTATCTCTATCTGATCGGAAATCCGCGCAGTGACTGGATGTTCGAGACGGTGGCAGAACCCGGCCTGAACGGCCGCAAGCTCAACTATCCGCGTGGCAAGGCCATAGGCGGCTCCTCCAGCATCAATGCCATGCTCTCCATGCGAGGGCAAGCGGGCGACTATGACCATTGGCGCCAGCTTGGCCTGACCGGTTGGGGCTGGAATGACGTGGCGCCGTTGTTCAAGAAACTGGACCGGCATTTCCTGGGTGACACCGAGCACCATCGCGCCGACGGCGAACTTTCGGTGGAAGAACCGCGGGTGCGTTGGGAGATACTGGACCGCATAGTGGATGCCGGCGAAGAGATTGGTATCCCGAAAAGCGCGGACCCAAATACGGGCGACAATGAAGGCAGCTATTATTTCCACGTCAACCAGAAGCGCGGGCGGCGCTGGTCGGCGGCGCGCGGTTTCCTGAAGCCGGTGTTGTACCGTCCCAACCTGCGGCTGGTGACCGACGTGCAGGTGGAGAGGGTTCTCTTTGACGGCAAGCGCGCTACTGGCGTGCGCTACCGCCAGGGCAATCAGCTGTTCGAGGCGCGGACCAGCGGTGAAGTCCTGTTGTCGTCGGGCGCCATCGGTTCTGTGCAAATCTTGCAGCGCTCCGGTGTCGGTCCGGGCGCATGGCTGAGCCAAGCGGGCATCCCGGTGCTGCGCGCGCTGGAAGGCGTAGGTCAGAACCTGCAGGACCATCTACAACTGCGCGCCATGTATCATGTGAAGGGCGTAAAAACCCTCAACGAAATCTATTACTCATTGCTGGGCCGTCCGTGGATGGGGCTTCAATATGCGCTTGCGCGGCGCGGACCGATGACTATGGCGGCATCACAACTGTGCATGATCACCCGCTCCGATCCGTCACAAGAACGCGCCAACGTCCAATACCACATCCAGCCCTTGTCGCTGGACCGTTTCGGCACGCCGCTGCACCGCTTCCCGGCCATCACCGTCAGCCCCTGCAACCTGCGCCCCACCTCGCGCGGCACGGTGCGGATCAACTCCGCCGCGATGGATGCGCGCCCCGAAATCGCGCCCAATTATCTGTCCACCGACGAGGATCGCCGGATCGCCGCCGACTGCATTCGCCTGACGCGGCGGCTGATGCGCCAGCCCGCACTGGCGCAGTATCGGCCCGAGGAATTCCGCCCTGGTCCCGATGTGGATGATAGCGACAACGCGTTGATCTATGCGGCGGGCGATATCGGAACCACTATTTTCCATCCGGTCGGCACCGCGAAAATGGGACTGGCCAGCGATCCACGTGCCGTGGTGGATGAACGGTTGCGGGTGCACGGACTTCAGAATTTGCGGGTAATCGACGCTTCGGTGATGCCGACCATCACCTCTGGCAATACCAACACGCCCACCATCATGATCGCTGACAAGGGGGCGGCGATGGTGTTGGAGGACGGACGCTAAGATTTCTTGTCATTCTCGCGCATGCGGGAATCCAATTTTCAACAAACGGTCCGCTTAAAGAAGTTGGATACCCGCTTTTGTGGGTATGACAAACATCAGGTAACCGGCGCGGGGTTGAACAGCGTCAAATCGTTGTGCAGGCCCCAATGGTCGGCCCACACTTTCTTGCGGCCACTGGCCACGTCCAGCATCAGCTGAAACAATTCCCAGCCCACCTGTTCGATGGTTTTTTCGCCTGTGGCGATGGGCCCGGCGTCTAGGTCGATCAGGTCGTTCCAGCGCTTGGCCAGCTCGGTGCGGGTGGCGACCTTGATCACCGGCACGGCGGCGAGGCCATAGGGTGTGCCGCGCCCGGTGGTGAAGACGTGCAGGTTCATGCCCGACGCCATCTGCAAGGTGCCACAGACGAAATCGCTGGCCGGGGTGGCGGCAAACACCAGTCCGCGCTGGCGTACCTTCTCACCTGGCGCCAGCACGGCATTGATGGCGCTGGTGCCGGATTTGGCGACCGAGCCCAGGGATTTTTCGATGACGTTTGACAGGCCACCCTTCTTGTTGCCGGGGGTGGTGTTGGCGCCGCGATCCACGCCGCCCTGCTCGAGATAGGAATCGTACCATTTCATTTCGCGGACCAAGGCGTCGGCCACCTCTTTGGTGGCGGCGCGGGGAGTCAGAAGGTGGATGGCATCGCGCACCTCAGTCACTTCCGAGAACATCACGGTGGCGCCGGCCCGCACCAGAAGATCAGCGCAGAAGCCCAGCGCCGGATTGGCGGTCAGGCCGGAAAAGGCATCGCTGCCGCCGCACTGCATGCCCACGATCAGTTCCGCCGCCGGCACCGTCTCGCGCTGGCGCTTGTTGAGGATCTTCAGCCGGTCTTCAACCATCGACATAATGCCATCGATCATCGCCCCAAAGCCGACAAAGGCTTCATCCTGCATCCGCAGTGTGTTGTTGTTTTCCTGGCCCGCCGGCAGCAGCCGTTCGGGCACCAGCTTTTCGCAGCCCAGGCCCACCACCAGCACTTCGCCGCCGAAATTGGGATTCTGCGCCAGGTTCTGCAAAGTGCGGATCGGCACGATGGCCTGCGGCGCATTGATCGCCACGCCGCAGCCATAGGCATGGGTCAGCACCACCACATCATCCACATTGAGATATTTCGGCAGCAGCTCCGCTTTGATGCGCTGAAGCGCGAATTCCATGGTGCCGGAGACGCACTGCACGCTGGTGGACACGGCCAGGATATTCTTGGTCCCCACCGTGCCGTCTGCATTGCGATAGCCTTCGAAGGTATAACCGGTCAGCGGCTCGGGCTTGGGCGGCGGACGGGTCGCCATTTCCAGCTGGTCCAGCGGCGGGGCGGTGCCCATCACCACATTGTCTTCATTGATCCAGTCGCCGCGCCGGATATCGCCTTTGGCGGTACCGATCACTTCATTATAGCGGATGATGTCGCGGCCATCAGCGATGTCGGCCAGCGCCACCTTGTGGCCCTGCGGCACGAAATGGTTCAGCACCAGGCCGTCGGAAAATTCAGTTCCGGCGGGCAGGCCCAGACTGTTGACGATAATCGCGACGTTATCGCCCGGTGCCACCTGGATGCGGCGCGGCGGCTCGTGCGGGGCCTTGGACTGGACGTTCATAACTGGACTATAGCGCCCGTCAGCGCACCAGACACGGCTTTTTGGGATCGAATTTCCAGCCCGGGATCAGGAACTGCATGCCGATGGCGTCGTCGCGCGCCCCGTCGCCCAGTGATTTGTAGACATTGTGCGCCTTCTCGACTTCCACCATATCGATCTCGACGCCCAACCCGCCCTGCTTGGGCACCGGCACCAGGCCTTTGACGATGGGGAAGGGTTCCTTGGTCAGGCGCTGGCCGTCCTGCCAGATCCAGTGGGTGTCGATGGCGGTGATGTTGCCCGGCGCTGCGGCGGCGACATGGGTGAACATCGCCAGCGAGACGTCGAAGTGATTGTTGGAATGGCTGCCCCAGCGCAGGCCGCGATCGGCGCAGACCTGCGCCACCCGCACCGATCCGCGCATGGTCCAGAAATGCGGATCGGCAAGCGGGATGTCCACCGATCCCAGCTCCAGGGCGTGCACCATCTGCCGCCAGTCGGTGGCGATCATGTTGGTGGCGGTGGGAAGCCCTGTGGCGCGGCGGAATTCCGCCATGATCTCGCGGCCCGAAAAACCGTCTTCCGCGCCGCACGGGTCCTCGGCATAGGCCAGGATATGGCCCTTGCCCTTGCACAGCGCCACCGCCTCCTTCAGCGACCAGGCGCCGTTGGGGTCCAGGGTGATGCGTGCCTGGGGAAAACGTTGGGCCAGTGCGGCGGCGGCTTCCATTTCCTGCTCGCCCGGCAACACGCCGCCCTTGAGCTTGAAGTCATTGAAGCCATAGCGCTCGTAGGCGGCTTCCGCCAGCCGTACCACGCTCTGGGGCGTCAGGGCTTCTTCGTCGCGCAGGCGAATCCAGTCGTCGCCCCCACTTCGATTGGAAGAGTGATTGTTACGGTAGGGCAGGGTGGTCTTCTTGCGGTCGCCGATAAAGAAAAGATAGCCCAGCATCTCCACCGCGCCGCGCTGCTGGCCTTCACCCAACAGGGCGCAGACCGGCACTTCCAGATGCTGGCCCAGCAGGTCGAGCAGGGCGCATTCCAGCGCTGTTTGGCAATGCACCGTGATACGCAGGTCGAAGGTCTGAAGTCCGCGGCCGCCGGCGTCGCGGTCGCCGAAACGGCTGCCGACTTCCAGCAAAACACTGTTCCACTCGCCTAGGCTCTTGCCTACCACCAGGTCGCGGGCGTCCTCCAGCGTTTGGCGGATTTTCTCGCCGCCCGGCACTTCGCCCACGCCGGTATTGCCGGCGCTGTCGGTCAGGATCACCAGATTGCGGGTGAAGAAGGGCGCGTGCGCCCCCGACAGGTTCAGCAACATGCTGTCCTGTCCGGCGACGGGAATGACTTTCATGTCCGTGACGCGTGGGGCGCCGCTGATTTTCTCAGGCATGAGCATTTATCTCAGGTGTTAGATGGGTCTCAGAACCACGCGCTTGATCTCGCCGGCGATGAACGCATAGCTGAGCATGGCGACGACCGAGTGGGCGAAGACAAAGATCAGCGCCAGTTCCCAATTGTTGTCGGTTGCCGCCAGTATATAGGCGATGACCAGGGGCGTGACGATGCCCGCCGTATTGCCGAACAGGTTGAAGATGCTGCCCGACAGGCCGGTGGCTTCGCGCGGGGCGGCATCCGACATCACCGCCCAGCCCAGCGACGCCACACCCTTGCCGAAGAAGGCGATGGCCATGAAAGAAAGGACCAGGACGCGGGAGTCGGTGAAGTTGCACAGCAGGATGGCGCAGGAAATCGCCAGGCCGATCAGGATGGGGATCTTGCGTGAGGTGGACAGCGGCAAACCCTTGCGCAGTAGCAGGTCCGATATCACGCCGCCCAGCACCCCGCCGGCAAAACCGGCCAGGGCCGGCAGGGCGGCGGCAAAACCGGCTTCCATGATGGACAGGCCGCGCGCCTTGATCAGGTAGACGGGAAACCAAGTGGCGAAGAAATAGGTCATGGCGGTGATGCAGTACTGCGCCAGATAGATGCCCAGCAGCATGCGGTTGGCGAGAAGCTGGCCCACCGCGCTCCAGCGGATCGGCTGTGCCGTCGCGGCGGGGCGGTCGAGATTCACCAGCGCGCCGCCTTCCTCGATATGGGCATATTCGCACTTGCTGATGTGCTTGTGGCGCGAGGGCGAGTGCACCACAGCCAGGAACAGCGCCCAGCCCAGCAGCCCGACGACACCCATCACGAAATAGGTGTAGCGCCAGCCGAAGGAGCCGGTGACGTAACCCATCAGGGGCGCGAAGGCGACCAGCGAGAAATATTGCGAGGAATTGAAGATGGCGCTGGCGGTGCCGCGCTCGGAACTGGGAAACCAGTTTGCGACGATGCGAGCATTGGCGGGGAAGGAAGGCGCTTCGGCGAAGCCGACCATGACGCGCAGCATCACGATGCTGATCCAGACTGGTATGAAAGCCAGGAACCCCGCAAAGGCCTGCAGGAAGGTGAAGATGGACCACAGGAAGATGGCCCACAGGTAAACCGTGCGAGAACCGAAACGGTCCAGCAGCGCGCCGCCGGGAATCTGCGCCAAGGCATAGCTCCAGGCGAAGGCGGAGAACATCCAGCCCAGTTGGACGGTGCTGATGCTGAACTCTTCCGCCATCTGCGTGGCGGTATAGGACAGGGTGGCGCGCTCCGCGTAGTTGATCGAGGAGACGATGAACAGCACCGCGATGATCCAGAAGCGGACATGACTGTTGCGCGCGTCGGCGTCAGCACTCGTCATGATCGTATCCCTGAGTTTGCCACCCTTATGGGGGCGTTATTGGCCAAAATAGGCCGAATCAGCTTGGCGGGTCCAAGCCAAAGGTTCAAGCGATCAATACCCAATTCGCACCAATCCTATGCTGCAAACGCACCCATTCCGCCGTCCGGCTGGCTGCCGCGCAGCAGGTCTAGGAAGGCGGTCAGCGCCGGATTGTCATTTTCGCTGCGCCAGGCGGCGAACAGTTCGACCGGGGCTTGCGGTGTGGTCCGCACCGGGCGGAAATGCACATCGTCGAAATGCAGCGATATGGCGGCTTCCGGCACCAGGCCGGCGCCCATCCCGGCGCGCACCAGCGCCAGCATGGAATGAATCTGGCTGAGCGACTGGATGGTGACAGGCGCGACGCCTGAGGCCTTGAACAGGCCAATCAGCATATCGTGAAAATAGCGCGCGCCTTCCGGCGCATACATCACCAGCGGCCGGCCGTCGAAATCCTTCAGGCTGAGCGAGGCTTCGGCCAGCCGCGGATCGCCGAACGGCAGCGCCGCTACCAGTTGCTCGCCGGCCACTTTCAGGGTGGTGAATTTGGTCCGCTCGATGGGCGGGCGCAGCAGCCCGACGTCAATGCGCCCGGTGAGCAAACTCTCCACCTGTTCACTCGACACCATTTCCTTCAGCGCCATATCGATATTGGGCGCGTGGCTGGCGCGTTGCAGCAGCAGGCGCGGCAGGAAGCTGTAGCCGCTGGCGGCGGTGAAACCCAAGGTGATTGTGCCCGTTTCGCCCGATGCGATGCGCCGGGTCGCCAGGGCGGCGCTTTCGGTCAGGCGCAGGATGCGCCGGGCTTCCAGCAGGAACACATGCCCCGCCGGGGTCAGCTTTACCCCGCGGCTGGTGCGGTCCAGCCGCTTGATGCCCAAGACATGCTCCAGCAGCTGGATCTGCCGCGATAGCGGCGGCTGGGTCATGTTCATGCGCGCTGCGGCACGGCCGAAATGCAGTTCCTCAGCAGCTGCGACAAAGCAGCGAACCTGATGCAGCTCGAATTGGGCCCAGAAGGATGCGCCAGTCATGGCCGCACACTAGCCGACAAAGCCCACTTTTTTAGAGCTTAGGGGGTTTAAACCGGCTTGGTGGCTTCGATCAGCTTTTTCAGGCGGGCGAACTGGTCCGCATTGAAGTCAGTCAGGGGCGCGCGCACCGGCCCGGCGGTGCGGCCGATGGCGGTCATGCCGGCCTTGACGATGGAAACAGCATAACCCTTGCTCTCATTGCGGATGGCGATATAGGGCAGCACGAAGTCCTTCAGACCCGCCATCACTTTGGCATGGTCCTTGGCGCGCACCGCGTCATAGAAAGACAGCGCCCATTCCGGCATGAAATTGTAGATCGCCGAGGAATAAGTGGTGACGCCCATCTCCAGATAGGGCAGCGCGAAGGTTTCCGCCGTCGGCAGGCCGCCGACATAGGTGAGGCGATCGCCCATCTTGGCATAGACCTGCATCATCAATTCGATATCACCGACGCCATCCTTGAAGCCGACCAGGTTGGGATTGCGCTCGCACAATTTTGCCAGGCTGTCGGCGGTCAAGACGGCATTGTCGCGGTTGTAGACGATGACGCCGATTTTGGTGGCTTTGCACACCGTTTCGACATGAGCCATCAGGCCTTCCTGATTGGGCGTCATGAGGTAAGGCGGCAGCAGCAGCAGGCCATCGGCGCCTGCCTGTTCGGCGGACATGGCGAGTTCCACCGCAATCGCGGTGCCATAGCCGCAGCCGGCGATCACCGGGGTCTGGCCGGCGGTTTCCTTCACCGCCGCGGTGACCACGGTGGCGACTTCGGCGGGGGTGAGGGAAAAGAATTCTCCGGTGCCGCCCGCGGCGAACAGGCCGGTCAGGCGCTTGAAACCCAGAAGCCAGGCACAATGTTCGCGATAAGGGCCTTCCTGGAACTGGAAGCCCTTGCCGAAATGGGTGACCGGAAAGGACAACAGGCCCTTGGCGAGGATCTGCGCCATTTCCTGGGGCGACATCTTGCTCATTCTGCTTCTCCTGGTCCGGCTGCGTTCTGGGCGCCTTTCTAGGGCGCGGTTTTCACCGGGTCCAACCCAAAATCGCTATCAACCGATGCGGTTTTTGGATGGACGTGTTAAACTCCATCAAAACAGGGGAACGCGATGAATCGCAGGGACATACTCAAGACAGCGGGGGCCACCATGATCGCCAGCCAGATGCCGCAAGCCGCCAATGCTGCGACCGCAAACTGGGATCGCGCCAAGCTGGATCAAGCCGCCAAACTGATGGAGAGCTGGATCGCCGATGGCCGGGTTCAGGGCGCGTCCATTCTGGTGACGCAGGGACAGGGCCGCTCCTTCGCCCGCAACTTTGGCACCGCCACGGGGGTGGCCCCGGTATTCCTGCTGGCCTCGATCACCAAGCCAATGACGGCGGCGGCGGTGATGACATTGGTGGATGCCGGCAAGCTAAGCCTGGATGACAAGGTGACGAAATTCTTACCCGCCTTTACCGGCGAGGGACGCGACGCCATCACCATTCGCCACTGTCTCACCCACAGCAGCGGCCTGCCCGACATGCTGGCCGACGATGAAATACTGCGTGAAAAGCATGCGCCGCTCACCAGCTACCGCGACGGTGCGCTGAAAGCGCCGCTGAAATTCGCGCCCAGTTCCAGCTATTCCTATTCCAGCATGGGCATCCTGTTGGCGTCGTATATTGCCGAACAACTCAGCGGCACGCCCTTCCCGCAATATATGGAAGAGAAAATCTATAAACCGCTAGGCATGAGCAAGACCGGTCTCGGTCTGCGCGGACGCGCCAAGGCGACCGCCGTCGCCAGCCAGGGCGCCCCCGCCATGACCGAAGCGGGCAAGCTGAGCTGGAAGGACTGGAACTGGAACAGCGATTACTGGCGCAACCTGAGCGCCCCATGGGGCGGGGCGCTGGGCCCGGCGTCGGACATTGCGCGCTTCTACGATGAATTTCTTTTCAGGCGCGGCCGCATTCTGAAGCCCGAGACCGAAGCGCTGATGATCACCAACCAGTCGCCGCCGGGAATCACGCCTCAGGGGCTGGGCTTCTGTCTGGTGCCAAGAATAGGGTCGCCCGCCTGCGGACCCCGCACTTTCGGCCATAACGGCTCGACCGGCACCCTGTCCTGGGCCGATCCCGACACCGGCACCATCTGCGTGGTGCTGACCACGCTTTACGAAGCGTCAGTGCGCCCGCACCCCATCCGGCTGGTGTCGGATCTGGTGGCGCAGGCGGTGAAGGTCTAACGGCCGGCGCGCTTGGCCATCTCGTCCAGATATTCCTGGATCTGCGGCCGCGCCACCGGCAGCTTGCCGATGTTCTGGCTTAGCCAGCCCGCAAAATCTGCATCGATCTCCGGCGTCCATGGGCGGTCGATCTGACCGGCGGTGTAGGTGCCCTCTTTCAGCCGCAGATGGCCGAAGATGTCGCGCAAGCGAATGCGTTCGGACTGACGCGCCACCTGTTCGGCCAGCTGGGGCGGAATGAAGATCACGCCGCCGTCACGCACCAGCACCACATCGCCAGGCATCACCGCCGCCTTGCCGATGCGGGTGGGGGCGTTTATTGAGATCATGGTGGAATTTAGCGGGCGGGGTTCTTCGATGCGGCCGAAATGGTGCGATGGATCATAAGCGCGCGCCACGGTAACGAAATTGGGCAATTCACGGATACCGTTGATGTCGCGGACGGCGCCATCATAGACGATGCCATTGCCGGAACGCGCATAGATGGCGTTGGCGACATTGTCGCCGATCGAGGGGCCGTCTTTCTTCAGCCCGAAGTGATCGCTGACATAGACGTCGCGCGGCTGCAGCATGTCCACCGGCCAGGCATTGGGCGCGCCCTTGCGCTTGTCGGCCAGGCCATCGGCCTCGATCACCTTCTGCAGGTCCAGCCGTCCGGGAATCCAGCTTGAGGTGAGGGCGCGGCCCACCATGATCTTGCCGGCGAACAGATCGGCCGCCCAGCCGTCTTCATACTGATTGTCGAAACCGGCGCCGCGCAGGATCGACCACGCCTCTTCCAGAGTGACATTCTTCATCCGGTCCAGGATGGTATCGGGCACCTTGGGTCGGCCGTCGGGGAGGCGCTCCCCCTTCCATTCGGGGCTGTTATGGATGACTTCGTCCGGCGTGTAGAAACTCTGATGCGCCGATGCGGCTGCGGATGTGGTAAGCAGGACGGCCAGCGCCAGCGAAAAGTGTTTCATATTTTACCCCTTCAATCTCGGCAGTTTTTATCACGACCGGTTGTTCGCGGGAATGTATACTGACATTCCATCAGTGTGAAATTTTTCTCTTTTCCCGTTGGACGCGCTAGTCTGCGGCAAAAATCGGGAGGGTCTCATGGATCGTCGTTCTTTCATCGGTGGCGCCGCTGCTTTCTATGGCGCGCTGCTCGGCGACGCGAAAGCCGCGGGCACCTCGCGCGCGCCCAAACTGCGCATTCGCGAAGTGCGCGCCATCCGTTTAAAGAACGGATTCAATCCCCGCTTTGTGCGCGTCTATACCGAGGAAGGCCTGACCGGCACCGGCGAGTTCGTCGACACGATGGGTGCCGAATACATCATCAACAACAACTTCAATGTGATGCTAAAGGGCCGGGATCCTCTGGAGATCCAGAGCATCGTGGCCGACTTCAATGGCTATCGCCGCATCAACCTAGGTGGCCCGCCATCGGTGGTATTCATCAAGGGAAATGGCGGTCCCTATCTCACCGCCGCATCCGGGGTCGAGATGGCGTTGTGGGACCTGGCTGGCAAGGCGCTGGGCCTACCGATCCACCAGTTGTTGGGCGGCAAGATCCGCGACCGCGTACCGGTCTATGTCCATGCCGCCAGTCCCAAGGAAGGGCGCGAGCTGGTCAACCGGCTCAAGCTGCGGGCGCTGAAGGTCGGCCTGGATTATTCCAGCGACGACTGGTCCATTAACAAGGGCTTTGAAAAGGGCAAGCGCTTCGGCCTGCACATGACTAATAACCAGATTGACGACACAGTGAATTTCTTCGCCGGCTTTCGCAAGGAACTGGGGCTGGATACCGAGCTGGGGCTCGAGCTGCATGCCCATTACGACCTGGAAGCCGGACTGAAGGTCTGCCAGCAGGTCGAACAGTATCGCCCGCTATTCGTGGAAGAGCCGACTACCAGCGACAATGTCGAATCTATGGTCCGCATCCGCAACAATTCCCGCGTGCCCATCGCGGCGGGCGAGAATATCTATACCCGCGCCGGCTTCCGGCCCTTCCTCGAGAAGCAGGCGCTGTCTATCATCCAGCCGGACTTCACCAAAGCGGGCGGATTGATGGAGGGGTTGAAGATCGCGGCTATGGCCGAGACGTATAATGTGCCGGTGGCGCCCCATGGCGTCTGCACACCGCTAGGGACCATGGGCATCAACCATGTCTGCGCAGTGATCCCCAATTTCCTGATCCAGGAATTTACCCATTACGAGAACAAGCTGTTCACCGAATTGTGTGAGCCGGTGAAACTGGACGCGGAAGGCTGTCTCGCCGTTTCCAATGCGCCCGGTATCGGCGTCGAGCTGAACGAGGCGGCGGTGAGGGAGCGGCTGGAACCCGAATTCAAGATGCTATGAAGCTGGTGAGGGCATGTCCGGTGAAATTGGGACCCGGAACCGGGTCTGTGCCGCTACCTGCCGCACTGTTATTGCAGGGCTTTCGGTCCCATATTGCCCCCCGTTGCCTATGGGGTTCACGTCTGTCTCAATGGCCTTAAATATAAAGCCGTGGGGGTAGTCCCCGAGACGGGAGCGGGATCATGCACAGGCGTCTTCTGGTTACCGCTATGGCGTTCAGCATGGCCAGTGGCACAGCGATGCCGGCTCTGGCCGCGCCCTGGAGCCGCGGCTTTGTGGTGAGTGCTTACGAATACGCCTTTCGCTATGGCGGGCGGCCCGATTACAGCCGCGGCGCGGAGGTCGAGCCGGGGGTGGACTGCCCACACGGCAGCACGGTTCATCTCGCCAGTCCTGACTATACCAAAGCCGCAATAGCGCTCCAGAAATGGCGCTCGCAGCAGGAGATCGACTGGGTCACCGCGCCACCCGGGGTGGACCAGAGCAAAACCCCGGGCCTCGCCCGCCGCCATATCTGGGCCCGGGCCATGTCCTATCGCGGCTACAAGCGCGGCATCGAAACCTATGTGAATCCCTGGGCGGCCGACGATCCCGGCCAACCGGAAGTGACCAGCCGGATCGGCGACGGCTTCAACCTGGACGGAAAAATCAAGCCCAATGACTTCATCAGCCCGGATGGCGAGAAGGGCATTGATAATGCTTTGTACCGGGCTTGGGGCTGCGATGCGCCCTGGCGGGGCGGTGGCAACGCCACGCTTGACCTGCGCGCCAACGACAAAATGCAGGAAGGTCTCTACACAATGGTGATCCGGGTTTCCGGCAACCGGGACCCGAGGAACGACAGCGATGCCATTATGGAGATTGGCTATTCGCCCGATGCTACCGTCAAGGATGCGCGCGGTGACATCTCCACTGGCTATTCCTATCGCATCCTGCAGCCCGCCCAATACACCAGGCTGAAAGCCAGGATACATAACGGCGTAGTGGAGACGGAGCAGGTCGAGCATCTGCACAGTCCGCGCATCGCCTGGTTCTACGATCAGACCGGCGACACGAATTTCATCAACGGTAAGATCCGCCTGAACATCGCGCCTGATGGCCTCAGCGCGACCGGTCTGATCGGCGGTTACCGCAACTGGAGTGACTTGTATTCCGAGAATACCTTTGCCCAGGACGGCGGGCAGCAGGGCACCCGCGAGCATGAGGATGCCGTTGCCTTATATTATGCGCTCAAGCGCAATGCTGACGGGATGTGGAACCCCAGGACCCGCAGGTATGACGGTATCTCGTCCGTCTACCGCATCAAGATGTCGGCGGCCTTCGTGGTCGATCCGGACAAGCCGATGGATATTCCCAAGCTGGCCCCGGAGGAGGAACGCAAGGCGGCTTTCGAGGGCATCAAGCAGGCCTTGGTCAAGGGGGCTGACACCCGCGTGCCCCAATCGGTGCCGCCTGGCACCACCGAAGCATCCTACCCTGCGCTGGAGCATGAAATGATTGGCATGCCCAGCAGGGAGTATTTCCTGAAGACGCTGGACCGCCCGCATTACGCCGATGAAGACGCCAACGACATGCCGGAGCGGGAGCCTGCCGTGCCGCAACAGCCCAAGCAACAGGTGCGCAACGAAGAGCCCGTTGTCGCGGTGCAGGATCAGTAATGCGATCAATCAGTCAGGGCTTTAGTGTCTGACCGGGAACATCACAATGGATTGCATAGTTTTGGAGCATGAGGCGGATTGATGCGAGGCGCAGGAATGCGAGCGCCTTGCGATTGAGGTTCTCTCAGGCTTTTGCGAGTCTGCGGCAGCGGTTCAGCCATGCAATTGTGCGCTCGACAATCCACCGTTTCGACAGGATGACAAACTTGTGCAACTCATTGCGCTTGACGATTTCGATGGCCCAATCGCCGCTTTGCGTTGCTTCCAATGCGGCGCGTGGCCCCTGGTAGCCTGCATCGGCGAAGATGCCCAGGATGAACGGAAACAGTGCGCGCGTACGTGCGTCGAGAACGAACGCCGCCCCATCGCGGTCCTGGACATCGGCAGGATGAACAACGGCGTTCAACAGAAGGCCGAGTGTATCTTCGAGAATGTGGCGCTTCTTGCCTCTGATCTTTTTCCCCGCATCGAAGCCACACGGATCGATGCGCGCCCACTTTTTCCGCCCTCTTGACGCTCTGGCTGTCGATGGTCGCGGCACTGGGGCTGCCTTCTCGTTCTTCGCGGTCTCTGCACGTCACATAGAGAGCGTGATGGATGCGCTCCAGAGTGCCGTCCCAACTCCACAGCTCGAAGTGATCGTAAACCGTGCTGCGTGGTGGCAAGTCTTTCGGAATCGCCCGCCATTGGCAGCAGGTACTCAGAGCATACAGAATGCCGTTCATCACTTCGCGCACATCGACATGGCGCTTGTTGCCGCCGCGCTT
The DNA here is from genome assembly GCA_945860165.1 of Rhizobium sp. Q54. Taxonomy (GTDB): domain Bacteria; phylum Pseudomonadota; class Alphaproteobacteria; order Micropepsales; family Micropepsaceae; genus Rhizomicrobium. The sequence continues at coordinate 44,794 of CAMAPL010000012.1, read as the reverse complement.
GGCCGCGGGGATCTGTGGCGCCACATAGGCCCATTCTTCGTCGGTCAAGTCGCTGGGGTATCGTAATCGGCTGCGGTCATAACATCCACGATTTTGCGCCGTCCACATCGGTGACCACCCTCGAATCAGGGCCGCCTCTCTTGAATCATAAATATTTCATCGGATTCAGTATGTTCCCGCTCAGATACTTAGATAAAATGTTGCGTCCACCCCTTGAGACCACCACCCAAAGCGGACACGCGCACTAAAGTTTAAGGCACCAGCCAGACAAAGATGGCGGCCATGGCGGCAAGGCTTGCCACCGTCAGACCCAGGCTTTGCGCTAGGCGGTAACGCAGGCTGAAAAACAGGATGTAGCCGACCAGCGATAGGATCAGGAAGATCGCGGCCGATACATCGATCAGCAGCTTCCAGACATCGCCGACACTCTTGCCGCGATGCAGGTCGTTCAGGATGGTGACGGCATCGGCCTTCTGCCGAGTCGCTTCGGCCGCACCGCTTTTCAAATCCACCATGACGCTGGCATTGCCGCTGACGCCTTCAAAGCGCAGGAAGGCTTCCTCGCCGTCGATCTCGCCGCTGGCATAGACCCCGCCCACACCGTCCTGCCGGGCCATCATCGCGCCCAGCGCGCGAGCCGGATCGGCGGTCTTGAGAGCGGCGGCGACGTCGCCCGGGGGCACCGTGAAACGCGTTTCCTGCGGCGCGGCGTCTTCCTGCTTCAGCCATTCGGGATGGTTGAGCAGAAGGCCGGTGATGGAAAAGAACATCAAAGCGATAAAGGCAAAGGCCGACAGATACCCATGCCACAGGCGCGACTGGCGGGTGAATTCGATTTTCCATCGCGGTATCGGGCGCGGCCGGCGCGGCAGCGCATCCGAAACCATGTCACGCAGCACATCACTCACAGGCTTCTCCCATAACTGGCGCGCACGCGCCCGATCTCGCCATCGGGTTTGGATTCCACCACCGCGCCGTCCGCGCCCAGGGTCAGTTCCAGGCCCTGGACGGTGTGGCCGCCCTTTTCCCGCGATGCCTCGATGCTGAGTATATACTTGCCCTGCGGCACTTTCTTGCCCGCATCGTCCAGCCCGTTCCATATGATGCTGTACTGGCCCGGCGCGCGGGTCGGGCGGCTGACCGAATCCACCAGCTTGGCGTCGTTGCGCCCGAAGCGGCGCCAATAGATGTAATTTTCCTCGCGCCAGCGCGTCTCCGTGCCCAGCACCAGCAGGGTGCGGATCAGGGTGCGGTTCTCATCGGTGATCCACATCGCGACATAGGGGTTGTGATAGGTGCCGGCGCTGAACCTGGGCACTTCATATTCGACGTTCAGGCCAAAGCCCGCCGGCCAGCCGGCTGGTCCTTGCGCTATCGCGCGGGGCGCCTGCGCCACCACACCGGCGCACGGCCAGCGTTCCGAGGTGAATGTTTCGCCGTCCTTGGTGACAATGCGCGCCGCGACATTGGGCAGGCTGTCGGCCAGCGCCAGGCTTTCGCGCGGCGGCAGTACCGAAAATGCGGTGGCCAGCGCATCGGCGTCGGCGGCGCTGTCGGCTATCGCCGTGGCGTAGGCGATGTGATTCAGCCGTGCGCCGGTCAGCGGCGATATGGTCAGCTGGCCCCGGGCCGAACGGCCGCTGGTGGCGACCGCCTGGTCTGAGACCAGAAGATGCGACAGGGACGGGGCGTTGTCGGCGGGATTGGCGGCATCGACGACGCCGATGCGCCAGTGCGCGCCGTCCGGGGCCGCGCCCCAGCAGGCGAGGTCGCCGCCGATGTCCACCATCACGCCGTCCACGCCCGGCACGCAGCGCGCCGCCGCCAGCGCGCGGTCGATGATGGTGCCTTTGGCCAGTCCGTCCACCGCGAAGACGACTTCGTCAGGGCGGGTGATGGTGCGGCTGGCGGCGTCCAGGCGCAGGCTTGCGGCTTCAATCCGCACCGCAAGCCGCGGAGTGTCCTTGCAGGCTTCCAGCAACCGGCCGATGCGCGCGCTGTAGGCGCCGCCGGTGATGTCGCGCATTTTCTCGCAGGCCGCGATCACGGCGAACAGATCCTGCGACACCGGCAGGGAGGCGGACGCATTCAGCGTCATCAACTCGCTGTCGCCGCGCCAGCCGCTGAGGATGCGGTCGAGGCGGGCAATCTCGGTGCGCGCCGCGTCAATCGCCAGCGCCGCCGCCAGCGGCTTCTTCGCCACCACGGCGAGGTCGAGCGAGGTCCCCAGCACATGGTCGGCATGAAAGCGCCAGGTGCCGGCCTGTGCCTGGGCGGGCAAGACCAGCGCCGCAATCGCGCTTCCCGTCAGTCCCAGCCCGTATGTGATGCGCATGATCGAATCCCCAGCCGAAAACTAGCGTGGAAACAGGGGGCGCGGGAAAGTGCTGGCGTTTTGGTGCCGGGGCCGTCCGGGTTACAGTGGAGCCATGCCGCCCCGTCACACCATCGCCAAAGCCGTCACCGTCACCGGCACCGCCCTGCATGCCGGCGTGTCCGTGACCATGATCCTGGCGCCCGCCGCGTCCGGCAGCGGCATTGTCTTTCGCCGCGCCGACCTGGGCGCCGACATTCCGGCACTCTATCTCCATGTCGGGGAGACCCGGCTCGGCACGGTGCTGGAGCAGGGCGGCGTCAAGGTCGGCGTGGTCGAGCATCTGATGGCGGCTGCTGCGGGGCTGGAGATTGACGACCTGCTGGTGACCCTGGACGGGCCGGAACCGCCGATCCTGGACGGCGATGCCTTGTCCTACCTCACCCTGCTGGAAAGCGCCGGGATGGCAGACCAGGACCGGGCCCGGACGGCGATCCGGGTTCTCAAACCCGTGACGGTGGAAAGCGGCGACGCCAAAGCCTCGCTGCTAACGGCCGAACGTCTGTCCTATGCTTATGACCTCAGCTTTCCGGTGATCGGCGAGCAGTATTATGAATTCGCCTTCACCCGCGCCGGCTTCAAGGCGCAGATCGCCCCCGCCCGCACCTTCGGTTTTCTCAGCGAGCTGGAAGCGCTGAACAGGATGAACCTGGCCAAGGGCGCCTCGCTGGCCAATACCCTGGCGCTGGACGCGACCGGGGTGGTCAACTCTGAAACCCAGCGTTTTGCGGATGAGTTTGTGCGCCACAAGATCCTGGACGCCATCGGCGACATGGCGCTGGCCGGCGCCCCGCTGATCGCCCGTTTCGAGGGCCGCAAATCCGGCCATGCCACCAACAATGCCCTGCTGCGGGCGCTGTTCGCCGACCCCGGCAATTACCAGCGGGTGGAACTGTAAAAAACAGGACACTTTCCTGAGGCCGCCTGGTCGCGGTATATAGAGCGGGCAAGGCGCGAAGCCGGCCCAATCTCATGTTAACCCATTGTTTCAATGTGGTATTTCGCGCGAAGGACCGTTGTGATGCTGACTGACTCTGTCCGTGCTCCGCGGCGCGCCGCCCTTTTGGGCCTGGCCGTGATCGTGCTGGCCGGCTGTTCCCTGTTCGATACCGACAACGAGACCAACAACGCCAACAAGGACGCCGCCAATTACCAGGAGCGCAGCGTCGAGGCGATCTACGCCGATGGCTGGCGCATGATCAACATGGGCAACTGGGAAGGCTGCGCCGGACAGTTCAACGAAGTCGATCGCCAGCATCCCTATTCGGTGTGGGCCCGCCGCGCCATGCTGATCAGCGCCTTCTGCTCCTACCAGGCCAACGCCTATCCGGCCGCCATCTCCACCGCCGACAATTATATCTCGCTGCATCCCGGCAGCCGGGAAGTGGCCTATGCCTTCTATATCAAGGCGATTTCGCTCTATGAGCAGATCGTGGACGTTGGCCGCGACCAGTCCAACACCGAAGGCGCGCTGGTGGCGCTGCAGGACGTGGTGCAGCGCTTCCCCGACACAGAATATGCCCGCGACGCCACCCTCAAGATCGACCTGACCAACGACCATCTGGCGGGCAAGGAAATGGCAGTGGGCCGCTATTACTTGGCGCGCGGCGACTATATCGGCGCCATCAACCGCTTCCGCACCGTGGTCGACCAGTACCAGACCACCCCCCAGATCGCCGAGGCGCTGCAGCGCCTGACCGAGGCCTATTACAGCCTGGGCCTGAACAGCGAGGCCCAGACCGCCGCCGCCGTGCTGGGCCGCAATTATCCCGGTTCAGGCTGGTATCAGTCGGCCTTCAACATCCTTCGGGGGCGCAACCTTAAGCCGATGGAAGACAGAGGCTCCTGGATCAGTCAGGCTTTCCGGAAGGTTCTCTGATTCCCGAAAGGGGCATTCGTGCTTTCAGCCCTGACCATCCGCGATATCGTCCTGATCGAGCAGGCGGCGCTGGAATTCGCGCCCGGCCTTAACGTCCTGACCGGCGAAACCGGGGCGGGCAAATCGATCCTGCTGGATTCGCTGGGGCTTGCCGTCGGCGGCCGTGGCCGCGCCAGCGTGCGGGCCGGCGCTGCCCAGGGCTCCGCCACCGCCATCTTCGAGCCGGGCAAGAACCATGCGGCGCGCGCTTTTCTGGAAAGCCAGGACATGGCGGGCGGCGATGAGATCGTGCTGCGCCGGACTTTGGGCAGTGACGGGCGCAGCCGCGCCTTCATCAATGACGAAGCGGTGGGCGTCGGCCTGCTGAAAGATTTTGGATCGCTGTTGCTGGAAGTGCATGGCCAGCAGGATGACCGCGGCCTGTTCGACACCGCCACCCACCGGCTGTTGCTGGACGGCTTCGGCGCGTTGCATGGCGACGCCCAGACCGTGGCGGCGCTGTATGGTGAATGGGCCGGCGCCCGCACCGCGCTGGAAGATTTGCAGGCGCTGGCGACCCTCGCCCAGGCCGAGGCCGATTTCGTGCGGGCAGCCGCCATGGAGCTGTCCGATTTCGCGCCGCAAGCGGGCGAGGAAGAATGCCTGGCGGCGGAACGCGCCCTAGGCATGAATGCGGCGCGGATCGCCGAAGATGTCTCTTCGGCACTGGAATCCCTGCAGGGCGAGCGCGGGGCGCAGACTGGCCTGGCCCAGGCGATGAAAAAACTCAGCCGCATGAACGAGGAGGCGCGCAAGATCGCGGCCCCCGCCGAAACCGCGCTGGAACAGGCCTATGCCCTGGCGGAAGAAGCGCGGCAGGAACTGGAATCGCTGCAGTCGCGGCTGGACACCGACATCAATGCGCTGGAACGCAAGGAAGAGCGGCTGTTTGCGCTCCGGGCGCTGGCACGCAAATACAGCGTGCTGCCGGACCAGTTGCCGGGGCTACGGGACGAATATGCGGCCAAGCAGGAAGCCCTGACCTCGGGCGGCAACCAGATCAAGAAAGCTGAAGCAAAGGTGTCCACCGCGCGTGACGCCTATCTGACGGCGGCGCGCAAATTGTCGAAGTCGCGCGAAGGCGCGGCGAAGAAGCTGGAAGGCGCCGTGGCGGGCGAACTGACGCCGCTGAAACTGGGCCATGCCAAGTTCCGCGTCGCGCTGGAAAAGCTGGACGATGACAAGGGCACGGCCAGCGGGCTGGAACGCATCGCCTTTGAAGTGGCGACGGTGGAAGGCGCGGCCTTCGGCGGCCTGGCTAAGATCGCCAGCGGTGGCGAACTGGCGCGGTTTTCGCTGGCCCTGAAAGTGGCGCTGGCACAGGTGTCGTCCCCCGCCGCCATGGTGTTCGACGAAGTGGACCGGGGCGTTGGCGGCGCGGTGGCCGATGCGGTGGGCGAACGACTGCAGCGCCTAGCCGAAACCACGCAAGTCCTGCTGGTCACCCATTCGCCCCAGGTCGCGGCCCGCGCCGCGCGGCATTTCCGCATCAGCCGCGTCAAGGACAAGACCAGGATCGAACTGCTGGACGACGACCAGCGGCTGGAAGAAATCGCCCGCATGCTGTCAGGCGCCAATGTCACCGAGGAAGCCCGCGCCGCCGCCAAGCGGCTGATGGCGGAAGCGTCGGAGCCTGTGAAGAAGCAGCGCAAAGGGGCATGAAATCCGTCAACAAGTTGACGTCGGCCGAGGCGGAAAAAGAACTCGACCGGCTGGCAAAGGAAATCGCCCGCCATGACCGCGCCTATCATGGCGAGGATGCGCCGGATATCAGCGATGCCGATTACGACGCCCTGCGCCGTCGCAATGCGGATATCGAAGAACGTTTTCCCCTGCTGGTGCGGGCCGACAGTCCGTCGCACCGCGTCGGCGCCAAGGCGTCGGCGAAGTTCGCCAAAATCATGCATCGCAAGCCGATGCTGTCGCTGGACAATGCTTTCAGTGACGAGGATGTGGCGGAATTCCTGGGCCGAGTGCGCCGCTTCCTGGGTCTGAAAGAAGAAGACGAGGTCGCGGTGACGGCCGAACCCAAGATCGACGGGCTGTCCGCCTCGCTGCGCTATGAAAACGGCGTGCTGGTGCAGGGCGCCACGCGCGGCGACGGCCAGGAAGGCGAGGATATCGCCGCCAATCTCAGGACCATTTCCGACATTCCGCTACGCCTGAAAGGCAAGCCGCCCGCCGTCCTCGAAGTGCGCGGCGAGGTCTATATGACCCACAAGGCTTTCGCGGCGCTGAACAAGCGGCAGGAAAAGGACGGCAAGCCGACCTATGCCAATCCGCGTAATTCGGCCGCCGGATCTGTGCGCCAGCTAGATCCCTCCATCACCGCGTCGCGGGCGCTGAATTTCTTTGCTTACGCCTGGGGTGATATCAGCGAACTACCCGCCAAGACCCATAATGGGATGCTGGAAAAGTTTGAAAGCTATGGCCTGCCAGTCAATCAGCTGACCCAGCGCTGCGAGAGTCTGGAACAGATTCTGAAATTCTATCGCGGCATTGAATCCAGGCGGGCCAAACTCGGCTACGACATTGACGGCGTGGTCTACAAGGTGGACCGGCTGGACCTGCAGGAACGGCTGGGCTTTGTTTCCCGTTCGCCGCGCTGGGCCACTGCCCACAAATTTCTCGCCGAACTGGCCGAAACGGTGCTGGAGGATATCGAAATCCAGGTCGGCCGCACCGGCAAGCTGGCGCCGGTGGCGCGGCTGAAGCCGGTGACGGTGGGCGGCGTAGTGGTGTCGAACGCCAGCCTGCACAATGAAGACGAGATCGTCCGCAAGGATGTCCGCATCGGCGACAGCGTGGTGATCCAGCGCGCCGGCGACGTGATCCCGCAGATTTTGCGCGTCATTCCGGAAAAGCGCCCCAAGAGCGCCAAGCCCTACAAGTTTCCCGACACCTGCCCGATCTGCGGCAGCCATGCCGTGCGGGAAGTGGATGAAAAGACCGGCAAGGTCGATGTGGACCGCCGCTGCACCGGCGGACTCATTTGTGACGCCCAGACGGTGGAGCGGCTGAAATATTTCGTCGCCCGCGACGGTTTCGATATCGAGGGTCTTGGCGGCACCATGATCGAGCTGTTCCATGACAAGGGCCTGCTTAAAGAGCCTGCCGATATTTTTGCCCTGACGGACAAGCCGGAGAAAGTCAGCAAGGTTCTGGCCGAGCATCGTGTGGCCCTGTCGGAAGCACGCCGTGCCGCTGAAGGCAAGGATCCGGTCAAGAAAGCCGGCAAGGAAATAGACCGCGAAGACAAGGTCGTCGAGAACCTGATGGCGGCGATCGAAAAGCGCCGCACCATCGGCCTGGACCGGCTGATCAACGCGCTGGGCATCCGCCATGTCGGCGAAACCACCGCACGCCTCTTGGCGCGGCGTTATCTGACCCTGGATTCGGTCCTGAAAGGCATGACGGCGGACGACGCGCTGGAAGAGCTCCAGCACATCGAAGGCATTGGCGGGGTGGTGGCGGAAGCCATCCATGACTTCTTCGACGAGCCGCACAATGTGAAGGCGCTGGGCCGCCTGCTGGACTGGCTGACCGTCACCGACATGGCAGCGCCGGCACAGTCCTCACCTGTGTCGGGCAAGACCGTGGTGTTCACTGGCACGTTGGAAAAGATGACCCGGCAGGAAGCCAAGGCACGGGCAGAAAGCCTGGGCGCGAAAGTTTCCGGTGCGGTCTCGGCCAAGACCGACATCGTGGTGGCGGGCCCCGGCGCGGGCAGCAAGCTGAAAGAAGCGCAGAAGCATGGTGTCGAAGTGATGGACGAGGACGCCTGGCTGAAGTTGATCTCATAATGCCATTCCCGCGAAAGCGGGAATCCAGCAGGCGAGCGTCCGCAAGCCGGAAAAGTCCTTGGATGCCCGCTTTCGCGGGCATGAAAAGAAAATTAAATACTGCGCGTCGCCCGGTCCAGCCACTTGCGGGTTTCTTCATCCAGCAGATGTGAAAGCGTATCGCGCACCCGCGCATGATACAGGTTCAGCCAGCCTTTTTCTTCCACCGTCAGCAGTTCCGGCTCCACCAGGTTCAGGTCGATGGGCGCCAATGTGATGGTCTCGAACCCCATCATCGGGCGTTCCCCGCCCAGGTCTTCTGGCTGTGTCACCACCACAAGATTCTCGATGCGGATGCCGAATGCGCCGGTCTTGTAGAAGCCCGGCTCGTTGGAACAAACCATGCCCGGCATCAGCTTCTGCATCACCGGTTTCTTGGAGATGTTCTGCGGCCCTTCATGCACCGACAGGTACGACCCCACGCCATGGCCGGTGCCATGATCGTAATCCAGCCCCGCTTCCCATAACGGCCGCCGCGCGAAACTGTCCAGCTGCATCCCGATAGTGCCGTCAGGGAAGCGCGCCGTCGCCAGCGCGATATGGCCCTTCAAGACACGGGTGAAACGGTCGCGCATTTCCGGCGTCGCTTCGCCCACCATGATGGTACGGGTGACGTCGGTGGTGCCATCGGGATATTGCGCCCCGGAATCCAGCAGGAACATCTCGCCGGGCCGGATGGTGCGGTTGGTCGAACGCGTCACGCGGTAATGCACGATGGCGCCGTTGCTGCCTGCGCCCGAAATCGTGTCGAAGGAGACATCGCTGAGCACGCCGGTGGCGCGGCGGAAGCCTTCCAGATTTTCGGCGGCGTCGATCTCGGTCAGCTCGCCGCCCGCAGTATGGCTTTCGAACCAGGACAGGAAACGCGCCAACGCTGCGCCGTCGCGGATATGCGCCTTGCGCATCCCTTCGACTTCCAGCGGGTTCTTGCAGGCCTTGGGCAGCTGGCAGGGGTCGGCGCCCTGTCTGATCCTGGCACCGGCCTTGTTCAGCCGGTCGAAGATGGCGGCAGCGGCGGTGGACGGGTCCACCAGCACGCTCTTGCCCTTCATCGCGTCCAGTGCGACGACAAATTGCGCGGGGTTATGCACCTGCACCGAATTTCCCAGATGCGCCATCAGCTCGGGATTGCGCTTGGCGGGATCGAGAAACAGGTCAGCGCCGCCATCGTCATGCAGGATGGCAAAAGCCAAGGTGAAAGGCGTGTGCGGCACGTCATGGCCGCGAATATTCAGCAGCCAGCAGACCGAATCCGCCAGGGTGATGACGGCGGCTTCCGCCCCCGCCTGCTTCAAGCCTTCGCCCAGCTTGATCCGCTTGGCTTCGCTTTGCTCGCCCGCTAGGTTCAAGGCATGCGGCTTGGCGGGCGTCACGGTCGGGGCGGGCTGCTCCTCCCACACTGCGTCGATGGGATTTCTGTCCACCGCCACCAATGTGCCGCCCGCTTTTTCGGCTGCCGCCTTTAGATGCGCCACGCTATGGGCGGTATGCAGCCAGGGGTCGTAACCCAGCTTGGCGCCTTTGGAGAGATTGCCGGGAATCCAGCCCTGTAGGCCTTCGGCGACCAGATCGCGGGGCTCGAACAATTTGGTATCGGTCTGGCCGCGCACCTGCAGCGTGTAGCGCCCGTCCACGAACACCGCCGCCTTGTCCGCCAGCACCACCGCCGCGCCCGCCGATCCGGTGAAGGCGGTCAGCCAGGCCAGCCGCTCGGCATAGGCGGGCAGGTACTCACCCATATGCTGATCACTGTGCGGCACGACAAAACCGTCCAGCCCGCGTTTGGCAAGTTCGGCCCGCAGCGCCGCCAGGCGCGGGGCGCAGGTGGCGGCATCGGAGGTGTCGTCATAACTCTGGAAGGGCTTGTCCATGCCCGAAAGTCTATCGCGCGGGCTTTTCCAGCACCAGCGCGCTCCACGGGCCTGAGCGGCGCACGCCGACAAAACGCAGGCCCTGATAGAAGCTGGTCACCAGCTTTTCCTGGTTGGTCAGCAGGCCCGACAGCAGTAGCACCGCGCCCGGCGCCAGGGCGCGCAGGATGGATGGCGCCAATTGGGTCAGCGGTCCCGCTAATATGTTGGCGATCAGCAGGTCGTAAGGCGCGGCATTGGCCAGCAGGGGATTGGTCAGGCCTTCCGCGGTGACGGCGGTGACCAGCGGTGCCACGCCATTGGCCCGCGCATTGTCGCGGGTGACTTCGACGGCGACAGGATCGATGTCGGAGGCCAGCACCCGGCGCTTCCACAATTTCGCCGCCCCAATGGCCAGCAAGCCGGTGCCGCAGCCCAGGTCCAGCACATTGGTAAAGCGGCGCCGGCGCGCCAGCTCGCTCAGCGCCGCCAGGCACAGCGCGGTGGTTTCGTGATGGCCGGTGCCAAAGGCCAGCCCCGCCTCGATCTTCATCGCGATTACGCCATGCGGCACGGTGCCGGCATCATGCGCGCCATAGACGAAAAAGCGCCCGGCCCGCACCGGCGGCAGTCCTTCCTGGCTCAGGCGAATCCAGTCCTGGTCGGGCAGGGGCGCGACGATCACCGTGCGGCCGCTGATGCGTGACAGATAGGCGGCGTCCGGCTCTTCGGTATAGAGCGCCTCGACCACCGCGCCCTCGGCAAAGGGTTCTTCCACGATCAGCACCGCCTGCGCGCTGCCGTCCAGCTCCAGCGCGGCGGCGGCGTCACCGGCTTCGAACTTGGTCAGCGCAATGCTGGCTTTCCAGAGAGGGGGATTGGTCATGCGCGGCTGCTTAAGCCCGCGACACGAACTGGTCAATGACGCGCTTTTCGCCCGCCTTGTCGAATTCCACTGTCAGCTTGTTGCCTTCGACATAGCGCACTCGGCCATAGCCGAACTTCTGGTGGAAGACGCGGTCGTCGCGGGCATACAGCGAAGCGCCGGGATCGCTGGTCTGGGCGCTCCAGGACTGAGCTTCAATGAGCGGCGCGCGTGTTCTTGCGGCACCGGCCGCACGATGCGCCTGGGCACGCTTCCAGCCCGGTGAATCATAGGTGCTGCCGAAATTGGCGGCATTCTCATTATCGCGGAAGCCGGTATAGCCGCCGTAGAAACCTTCATCGACCGTGGCGTCGACAAGATTCTCGGGAATTTCCTTGATGAAGCGCGACGGCAGCGCGCTCTGCCAGCTGCCATGCACCCGTCGGTTGGCGGCAAAGGAAATGCGGATGCGCTGGCGCGCCCGCGTCAGCCCGACATAGGCAAGACGCCGTTCTTCTTCCAGACCGGCCAACCCATTTTCATCCATGGTGCGCTGGGACGGAAACAATCCTTCCTCCCAGCCCGGCAAAAACACCGTGTTGAATTCCAGCCCCTTGGCGGCATGAAGCGTCATCAGGTTGATGCGATCGCCGGATTCATCCTGGGCGATTTCCATCACCAGCGACACATGTTCCAGAAAGGCGGGCAAGGATTCGAACTGCTCCATCGAGCGGACGAATTCCTTCAGGTTATCCAGCCGCCCCGGTGCTTCCGCCGACTTGTCGGCCTTCAGCATGTCGGTATAGCCGCATTCGTCCAGCACCATTTCGGCCAGTTCGGTGTGCGGTAAAATCTTTGCGGTGTCGGTCCAGCGCGAAAAATTCGCCGCCAACTCGCTCAGCGCCTTGCGCGCCTTGGGCGGCAGCTCATCGGTTTCGGAGATTTCGCGCGACGCCGCCAGCAGCGGCAGTTGGCGGGCGCGGGCGAACGCGTGCAGCAGCGCCACGCTGGCATCGCCGATGCCGCGCTTGGGCTTGTTGACGATGCGTTCAAAGGCCAGGTCGTCATCGCCCTGCGCGATCAGCCGCAGATACGCCATGGCGTCGCGCACTTCCTGGCGCTCATAGAAACGCGGGCCGCCGATCACCCGATAGGGCAGGCCCAGCGAGATAAAGCGGTCTTCGAATTCGCGCATCTGGAACGAGGCGCGCACCAATATCGCCATCTGGGCAAAGGCCTGGCCCTGGCGGTGCTGGTCTTCGGCTTCCGACGCCACATTGCGGGCTTCTTCCTCGGCATCCCATACGCCAGCGACGCGAATCTTTTCGCCTTCGTCGCCTTCCGTCCACAACGTCTTGCCCAGCCGCCCCTTGTTGGCGGCGATCAGGCCTGAGGCTGCACCCAGGATGGCGGAGGTGGAGCGGTAATTGCGCTCCAGCCGGATCACCGTGGCACCGGGAAAGTCGCGCTCGAAGCGCAGGATGTTTTCCACTTCCGCGCCGCGCCAGCCATAGATCGACTGGTCGTCATCGCCCACGACGCAGACATTGCCCGCCCCCTTGGCCAGCAGGTTCAGCCACAGATACTGGACGATATTGGTGTCCTGGTATTCGTCCACCAGCATGTAGCGGAAGCGGTCGCGGTAATCGGCCAGAATGTCGGGATGGGTTTTGAGGATGTGCAGGGTTTCCAGCAGCAGGTCGCCGAAGTCAGCCGCGTTCAGCGCCTTCAGCCGCTCCTGATACATGTGATAGAGTGTCTTGCCCTTGCCGAAGGCGTAACCTTGGGCTTCGCCTTCCGAGACATCGCCGGGCCGCAATCCGCGATTTTTCCAGCTGTCGATCATGCTGGCCAATGCGCGGGCTGGCCAGCGCTTCTCGTCCACGCCTTCGGCCTCGATCAGCTGCTTCATCAGCCGCAGCTGGTCGTCGGTGTCGAGGATGGTGAAATTGCTTTTCAGACCCGCCAGCTCGGCATGGCGGCGCAGCATCCTGGCGCCGATGGAATGGAAGGTTCCCAGCCATTGCATACCCTCAACGGCACGCCCAATGAGTGCGCCGATGCGCTCCTTCATTTCGCGCGCCGCCTTGTTGGTGAAAGTGACGCAGAGGATCTGCCCCGGCCATGCGCGGCGGGTGGCAAGAATGTGGGCGAGGCGGGTGGTCAGCACGCGGGTCTTGCCGGTGCCCGCGCCGGCCAGCACCAGCACCGCGCCGTCCACCGCTTCCACCGCGGCGCGCTGCTCGGCGTTCAACCCGTTCAGATAGACCGGATCGCGCGGCACGGGCGCGGATGAGGGTTCTTCGCTGTAGGCGGAATCCAAGGGGTCGGAATAGCGGTCGCCATAGCCACTCATGGCGAAATCTGGGAATCTGGGGACATGAGAACTATTTTAGAATGCGGGGGAGGCGATTCCCATCTAATTATGATCGTCTTTGTCTTTCAGCCTGTGGCCTGACAGGCGTTGTTCCGCCTTGTCTTTCTTCGCCTCGCCCAGCTTGCGCAGCGCCTTGGGCGTACCAAAGGCGATGCGGTTGGCGTCGGCAACCTTGTCCTTTTCCGCCCGGCCCCTGGCCTTGCGGGCGCGGTTCAGGTTGACGATCTCAGCCATCTTTCGCCATGCCCCGGGCATAGGCGGGGCGTTCGGTTACCCGGTTCACATAGGCTTCCAAAAGATCGGTCTTGGGCAGCAGCGGCGAGCCCATGAACAGCTTGAACGTCGTCGCGATCAGCACGTTGGCGGCGCTGAACTTTTCGCCCAGTATGTAAGAGCCCTTGCTCAGGGTGGCATTGACCAGTTCCATCACTTCGTCGGTCTTCATGAAGGCGCTCATCCAGGCCGGCTTCATCACCCCGGCATAATAAGCCAGCCAGGTCAGGTAAGCTCCGCGCTTGGGGTCGCCGATCAGGGGGCCGATGCTGGCTTGCGGAAACTTGTCGGTGACATACAGCGCGATGGCGGCGCTTTCATAGACGATGGTCTCGCCGTCGCGGATGGCGGGCACCTTGCCGTGCGGATGCGGATTGTGCGTGTCGAGGGCGCCGCTGCCGTCGCCGCGCCGGATGGTGACTTCAGCCAGTTCATAAGGTGCGCCCAGTTCCTCCAGCAGGAAAATGAAGCGGGAGGCGCGCGAACGCGGAGCGTGATAAAGTGTGATCATAAGGCAAAAGTTAGCCGCCTTTTTGCGCCAGTGCAAAGAGGCGCAGCGCGCTGGCCAGCGGGTGTTCGCCCCGGCCCGCGTCGATCTTTCCTACCAGCGCCGCCAGGGCGATGCCGTCGCTTTGGGCACTTTGGTCAATCACCGCCCAGAATTCCGCTTCCAGCGCCACGCTGGTGCGATGACCCGACAGCGAGAAGGAGCGTTTTTTCAGGCTCATCGGCCCACTTTATTACGAAGAGTCCGCCAGTCCAGCACGGCCAGTTCCCGTTTCAGCTTTTTTGCGCCGGTGCGCGGCGGCATCATCAGTTTGGGCTTTCGCAGCTTTGCAACCGAACCTGCCGCGATCACGGCATTGCGGTCCACCCAGCCATCGGTATCCAGCAGCCGCACCTTGCTCCATTGCCGGCGCAGCAGCCGAACCATCCTGTCAGGCGTCTGGTCGTCGTCATCGTCGACAATGACATTCATCAGGAACAGCGCGCCGCGCGGCTTCATCCGCGACTTGGCCAGCTTGAAAAAGGCGGCGGTCTTGAACTTGGCCGGCATGCCGTCTTCGCCGAAGGCATCCACCACCAGCGCGTCATGGCGCTGGTGGTGCTTCTTCAGGTAATCGATGCCGTCCGCGACATGGCAGGGGACATCGGCGGGCAGGCTGAAATAATCCCGCGCGATATCGAAGGACAATTTGTGGATGTCCACCATGGTTACCGCCACGCCGGACTTGCGCAGCATGGTGGCCAGGGTGCCGCCGCCGCAGCCGATTATCAGGACGTTTTTGCTGCCCGCCTGGCGCAGGAAGGCGAACATGGCATGGATATAATCGGCGGTGCTGACGCCATCGGCGTCGCCCGCGCTCTGGTGATATTCCTTTTGCCAGTAGCTAACCTTGCCGGTGCGGTTGTCCTGCACGATGACATGGCCGGGGGCGGGCGAGCAGCGCAATCCAACCATCCTGTCATTCCCGCGCAAGCGGGAATCCACCTTTAAAACGAGCTTTGTCCATAACCTGGATCCCCTTCCCTCGCATCGCTTCCGCGATGCTTGCCGGGGATGACCCCTTCGGGGTCACTTCGGCGCGATCATGTCTTCGGGGCGGACCACGGCGTCGAATTCCTCCGCCGAGACATAGCCGCCCTTGACCGCTTCCTCTTTCAGGGTGGTGCCGTTCTTGTGCGCCGTCTTGGCGATCTTGGCGGCATTGTCATAGCCGATCTTGGGCGCCAGCGCCGTCACCAGCATCAGCGACTGGTCAAGCCCCGCCTTGATATTGTCGCGGCGCGGCTCGATGCCGACCACGCAATTGTCGGTGAAGCTCACCGCGGCATCGGCCATCAGCCGCACGCTCTGCAGGAAATTATAGGCCATCACCGGATTGTAGACATTTAGTTCAAAGTGACCCTGGCTGCCCGCAAAGGTCAGCGCGGCATTGTTGCCGAAGATATGCACGCAGACCTGGGTCAGCGCCTCGCACTGGGTGGGATTGACCTTGCCCGGCATGATGGACGAGCCCGGTTCGTTTTCCGGGAGCGCCAATTCGCCCAGGCCGGAGCGCGGGCCTGAACCCAGCAGGCGTATGTCGTTGGCAATCTTGAACAGCGACGCAGCCACCGTGTTGATCGCG
The DNA here is from genome assembly GCA_945860165.1 of Rhizobium sp. Q54. Classification (GTDB taxonomy): domain Bacteria; phylum Pseudomonadota; class Alphaproteobacteria; order Micropepsales; family Micropepsaceae; genus Rhizomicrobium. The sequence continues at coordinate 29,163 of CAMAPL010000012.1, read as the reverse complement.
CCATGGCTGAACACCATGGCGTCATGGGCTGCCAGCGCCTCGAACTTGTTGGGGGCGGTGGTGAAGGGCAGGGAGGTGATCCTGGCGATGCGCTCGGCCACTATCTTGTCGAAGCCGACTGGGGCGTTCAGGCCGGTGCCGACCGCTGTGCCGCCCTGCGCCAGTTCCATCAACTTGGGCAGGCTCTGTTCGATGCGGGCAATGCCGTTGGCGACCTGTGTGGCGTAACCAGAAAATTCCTGGCCCAACGTGATTGGCGTGGCATCCTGGGTGTGGGTGCGGCCGATTTTTATAATGTCGGCCCAGGCAACCACCTTGGCGGCCAGCGCCGTGTGCAAATGCTTGAGCGCAGGCAGCAGCCGGTGATGGATTTCCTCGGCACAGGCGATGTGCATCGCCGTGGGATAGGTGTCGTTGGACGACTGGCTCATATTGACGTGATCGTTGGGATGGACCGGCTTCTTGCTGCCCATCTCGCCGCCCAGCATCTCGATGGCGCGGTTGGAGATCACTTCATTGGCATTCATGTTGGACTGGGTGCCCGATCCGGTCTGCCACACCACCAGCGGGAAATGCTCGTCCAGCTTGCCGTCGATCACTTCCTGGGCGGCGGCGACAACGGTCTCGCCGATCTTCTTGTCCAGCCCGCCCAGCGCCATGTTGGTCTCGGCGCAGGCGCGCTTGACGATGCCCAGGGCGCGGATGACCGGTTGCGGCTGCTTCTCCCAGCCGATCTTGAAATTGCCCAGACTACGCTGGGCCTGCGCTCCCCAATAGCGGCTGGTGTCAACTTCAATAGGTCCGAATGTGTCGGTTTCGGTACGGGTCTTGGTCATATTGAGAGACTTCAAAGGTTATTTTTTACGAAAGGAATCCAGACTGACCACTTCACCGGGTGCGGGCTTTTCGGCCGGCTTGGCTTCCGGTTCGGCGGCATCCTCTTCCGTTTTTTCGGGCGGATTGTTCGGCACCATCACCGGCCCGGTGGCGGCCTTGGCGACGTCGCCATCAGCGCGGAACTGCAGGCCGAACTGCACGCCGGGGTCGAAAAAGGCGGTCAGGGCATTGAAGGGAATATGCAGGGGCGCCGGCAGCTTCTTGAAGGTCAGCGTCACCTCGAAATAATCCTCCTTCACCTTCAGCGCCCAATACTGGTGCTGGATGATGATGGTCATTTCCTCAGGATATTGTTCCTTGAGGAACTCCGGAATATCCACACCGTCGGCATGGGTTCGGAAGGTCAGATAGAAATGATGCGCGCCGATCAGGCCGGACTTCTCGATGCGCCGCAATGAGTCGCGCACAACGCCGCGAAGCGCCGCATCGGTCAGTGCCTGATAGCCAATAAAGTCTTTTGCCATATGGGTCGGAGACTAAGCGCCGCGTTGCCCAAGTCAATCGCGGCGGCCGCCCGGTCTGTGCGCCGAAGGGCCAATTTCAACCAATTGTGAAGAAAAATCGGGACCGTAGGCCCGCGCACGATGCGTTTAAGAATAAAGTGGGGGTCGGTACGCTGACGCTTCCGCTACCGACCTATTGCCCGGCACCCCGCGGGTGCCGGGGCTTCGACAGCGGAAATCAAGTGGAGGGTTTCTGTTGCCCGGTACCCTCCGAACCGCGCTTGGCTAACCGAAGTTAGGCAGCGAGGGCCATTTCATTATCGTTGGCACCTAAACAATAGTCCGATGACGGCGGAACCATACCGGGCAAAAGAACTGCCTTTACACATCCGTCGATCCTGTTTCGCCCCCCACAAAAACCCTCCATCGCCAAGGCTTTGGAGGACTTATGGTGGAGGCGCCGGGTACTGCCCCCGGGTCCGGGCTGCTTATTACACAGTCGTTTATCGCCATAGTCGCCCGGGCGAACCCGGATGACCTGCGCAATATAGGCGCTGGGGATTAAGAATTGAAGGGCGGAACTTGCTTGACTCATCAGCCCGCGCGAGGCACGGCCTGGAAAATGAAGACGGTTTACGCCAGCGAAACCGAGATCATCCGCCTCGGCGAGGGGCTTTTCGCCTGCACCCTGCCGCGCCCCGAGTGGACCCATGCCGCCCATTTCGCCGCCGCCTTGTGGCTGCTGCGCACTCGCCCCGACCTGGACGCGCCGCGCGTCCTGCCTGGGCTGATCCGCGCCTATAATGGATCCGTTGGCCGGGTGAATGACGATACGGGCGGCTACCACGAAACCATCACTCTGGCCTCGCTGCGGGCATTAAAGGGCGTGCTGGATGCCAATCCTACCGATATGCCGCTCTACCGCATCGTCAATAGCCTGATGGCCTCCAGCATGGGCGACCCCAACTGGCTGCTGGAATACTGGTCGGTGGCCCGGCTGATGTCGGTGGAAGCGCGGCGGGAATGGCGGGATCCCGACCTGAAACCACTGCCATTCTAAGGGTGAATCCAGCATCCGAATCCGGTAGGATTTCTCCATGCAGCAATATCTCGACCTTCTGAAACTCGTGCGCGACACCGGCGTGGAAAAATGCGACCGCACCGGCACCGGCACGCGCTCCATTTTCGGTCACCAGATGCGCTTCGACCTGGCCGAGGGCTTTCCGCTGGTCACCACCAAGAAGGCGCATCTTAAATCCATCATCTATGAGCTGCTCTGGTTCCTGCGCGGCGAAACCAACGTCCATTGGCTGCAGGAACATGGCGTCACCATCTGGGACGAATGGGCCGATTCAAATGGCGAACTGGGGCCGGTCTATGGCTATCAGTGGCGCAGCTGGCCGTCGCAGATGGATGGCACCATCGACCAGATCTCCAACCTGATCGGTGACATCAAGGCCAACCCGGATTCCCGCCGCCTGATCGTCACCGCTTGGAATCCCGCCGATGTGCCGCGCATGGCGCTGCCGCCCTGTCACTGCCTGTTCCAGTTCTACGTCGCGGACGGAAAGCTGTCCTGCCAGCTCTACCAGCGTTCCGCCGACATCTTCCTTGGCGTGCCGTTCAACATCGCCTCCTATGCGCTGCTCACCATGATGGTGGCGCAGGTGACGGGTCTGAAGCCGGGAACCTTCGTGCACAGTTTCGGAGACGCGCATCTGTATCTGAACCATCTGGAACAGGCCGACGCCCAGCTGGCCCGTGCACCCTATCCCTCGCCGACCATGCGGCTGAACTCGGACGTGACGGATATTTTTGCCTTCCACTATGACGATTTCACCCTGGAGAATTACCAGGCCCATCCCGGCATCAAGGCGCCTATTGCTGTCTGATTGACAGGTGAGGCGCGACCCCGTGGGGGCAAATTGGTCCTGCGGACCAATTTGAGCGCCGAACGCCGCGAGTTTGTGCGAGCGGCAGGGCCAAGATTGACAAATTTCCGGCGGAGAAGGAAAACACCGCCAACAAGGAGATTTCCATGGCGACGGCAGACGTAGAAGGCAAGGACGAAACCAAGCTGGCCAATGGCGGCGGCGCTTTCCCCTTCTGGTTTTCGGTGACCGTGGTGGCTGGCCTGCTCGTGGTCCTGATCGGGATCGTCTATGGCGTGATCCAGCTCTTCTCCTGAACCAATTTCAGACATGAAAACGCCGGGGTGGTGAAAACCGCCCCGGCGTTTTGTTTCAGTCAACCCAACTGTCACCCCCGGCGAACGCCGCGCAATCGCGCGGCGTGAGGGCAGGGGATCCAGGTGGCACCGTTGCTCAGTCTTCGACCTGGATTCCCATACTGCCGCTCACGGCGTTGGTCGCTCGAGTGGCCGGTCGGCCATTCGTTCGCTAGCGCGAACCACTCCTCACCCCTCGCGCCGCAATGCGGCGCTCGGCCGGGAATGACAAGTCATTTCGGCAGCGCGAACACCAGCAGACTGTCGCCGCCGCCCGGGCTGTTCAGGTACGAGCCGCCCGTTGCGACGATGGCCACAAACTGCCGTCCGTCCTTGCCGCGATAGGTGATGGGCGTGGCATGGGCCGAATGGTCCAGCTTGTATGTCCACAATTCCTTGCCCGTCCGGCTGTCAAAGGCGCGCAGGCGCGCGTCGTCGGTGCCGGCAATGAAGGTGAGGCCGCTGGCGGTCATGACCTGACCGGGTCTTTTTGTACCAAGCGGTTTGATAGAAACTGACTTGGAAAGGAACCTGGCTATGCCGAAGAAGCGTTTTAGCGCGGAGCAGATTGTGATTTTGCTGCGCCAGATTGAGGTTTTGATATCGCAGGGCAAGGGTGCCCCGATGGCGTGCCGAGAAGCTGGGATATCGCAGCAGAGCTACTACCGCTGGCGCAAGGAATATGGCGGTTTAGAGCTTGATCAGGCTAGGCGTATGAAGGACCTGGAGAAAGAGAATGCCCGGCTGAAACGGCTGGTGGCGGATCTTTCACTGGATAAGCAGGTCCTCAAGGATATCGCCTCGGGAAACTTGTAAGCCCCGAACGGCGCCGGCAGGCGGTTGCGGGGGCTCGTGAGAAGTACTGTCTCTCGGAACGTCATGCCTGCCGGCTCGTTGGTCAGCCACGTGGTACGCAGCGTTACACAGTGATTGCTCGTTTGGACGAAGATGCTCTGACCCAGGCCATTATTGGTCTGGCGTCAGAGTATGGCCGCTATGGCTATCGTCGGATCACGTGGCTGCTCAGGGATTCTGGATGGGCCGTTGGCACTGACCGCGTGCAACGCATCTGGCGCCGCGAGGGGCTTAAAGTTCCCAGTAAGCAGAGGGCTAGGAGCCGTTTATGGCTCAATGATGGGTCTTGCATCCGGCTGAGACCGGAACGGCGTAACCACGTCTGGTCTTACGACTTTGTCGAAGCCTAGACGCATGACGGCCGCAAGGTGCGGCTTATGACGCTGATTGACGAGTTCACGCGGGAATGCCTAGCGATCCGTGTTGCCAGACGGATCAATAGTCTGTGTGTGATTGAGGCTATGGCCGACGTGATGTTGACCCGCGGTGTTCCGGAGCATATCCGGTCAGACAATAGGCCGGAGATGACGTCCAAGATAGTACGCAGCTGGCTTGCGAGTGTTGGGGCTAGGACGCTGTACATTGAGCCTGGAAGCCCGTGGGAAAATGGTTATTGCGAGAGCTTCAACGGCAAGCTGTGTGACGAGATTCTCAATGGGGAGATCTTCTACAGCCTGAAGGAGGCCAAGGCTGTGATTGGGCAATGGCGTAGTCACTACAACACTGCCAGACCCCATTCATCCCTGGGATATCGGCCACCCGCACCACAGGCATTTAGCCCAGTCCCACCACCTCTGGATCAGGCGGCCGCGATGCAATAGTCTCACTATGCCGCTGGTACAAAATATCCGTCAGGTCAGGATTACTTGCCCATCTCGTCTTCCTGATAGATGGCGATGATCTCGTCGAAATTCTTTTCCGCCTTGAAACCCATCCTGGTGGCGAGGTCCGGCTTGTAGCGTCCCGCCCAGCCCTGCACGATCTTGGCGACGAACGGATCGTCGATGCGCTTGATCAGCGCCACGGCCTTGTTGCCCGCCGCTTTGCGCAGCGCCTCGATCTGCTCGCCCACCGTGGCGGAGACGCCCGGCATGGTCATGGAGCGGCGCGGCCCCAGCGACGATGTGTCGATGGTTGCGGCGTTGATGAAGAAGTTGACCGCGGCGCGCGGGCTGGCGAACCAGTGCCGCACCTCATCGCCCACCGGCAGCGGTGCTTCCTGGCCCGCCAGAGGTTCGCGCAAAATCCCTGAGAAGAAGCTGGAGGCCGCCTTGTTGGGCTTGCCCGGGCGGATGCAGATGGTGGGCAGGCGCACGCCGACGCCGTCCAGGAATCCCTTGCGGCTGTAATCGGCCAGCATCAACTCGGTCATCGCCTTCTGGGTGCCGTAGCTGGTGGTGGGGGTCAGCGCGAAATCGTCGGGAATGGGATCGGGGAAGGGCGGGCCGAACACCGCCAGGGTCGAGGCGAAGACAAAGCGCGGCTTGTAGGGCGACTTGTCGCTTTCCAGCCGGACAGCTTCGAAAAAAGCCCTGCTGCCGTTGAAGTTGATCTTGTAGCCCTTCTCGAAATTGGCTTCGGCATCGCCCGACACGATGGCGGCGAGGTGGAAGATCACATCGGGGCGCTCGGATATCAGGGTGGTGGCGACGCCGCGTTCGGAAAAATCCGTGACAATGCCCTTGCTGTTATTGGGGCAACCTTCGGGGATGGGACTGTCCACCACATCCACCAGGGTGAGGCCGGTGATGGCTTTGCCGCCCAGCGTCTTGTCGCGCGCCAGCCGTTCGACCAGCTTGCGCCCGATCATGCCGCCCGAGCCGGTGATCAGAATCTTCATGTCGGTTCTTCCCTGATGCAGTTTTTCCGGCCGCGACCATAACCGAACAGGGCAGTCCGGCAAGGCGGATGCTGCGCCGCAGCGGCAGATAAGACTTTCTCTCAGATTTTACGGCTTTTGACGCGCCGCCGGGGCAGGAATAGCGTGGCTGGACAAGCCGGAATTGGCACAGCGAAGGGTGGGGCGCGTGAAATTTTCTTTTGTACTGGCCGTGGTCGTCAGCCTGCCGGTGACGGCCTTGGCGCAGGATATTCCCAGCCCCTACGGCAAGCCCGAAAACCAGTGGGCGTCTCCTGAGGGCGTCGACGCCAAGTGGGGCTCCACCGCCGGTATCGAGCGCGGTCCGCGCGGCGAGATCTGGGCGATAGACCGCTGCGGCGCCAACAGCTGCGACGGCTCCGACCGCGGCGCCGTCATTCAGCTGGACATGAACACCGGCAAGGCGATCAAGAGCCTCGGCGCCGGCCTGTTCGTGTTTCCGCACGGGCTGCATGTCGACCGTTCCGGCAATGTCTGGGTGACCGATGGCGGTGTTAGCAAGGATGGCACCAAGGGCCTTCAGGTCATCAAGCTGTCGCCGGACGGCAAGGTGCTGCTGCGCCTGGGCACCGCCGGCCAGCGCGGTAATGACGAAAGTCATTTCCAGTCGCCCAGCGATGTGATCACCGCCCATAATGGCGACATTTTCGTCACCGACGGCCATGCGCCGATCGCCAATATCGTTCCACCCGACCTGAACATGCGTGTGATGAAGTTCGACAGGAGCGGCAAGTTCATCAAGCAATGGGGCAAGGCGGGCGCGGGCCGTGGCGATTTCAACAATCCCCACGCTTTGGCGCTGGACGCGCGTGGCCGCCTGTACGTGGCCGACCGCGTCAACAACCGCACCATGATCTTTGACCAGGACGGCAAGTTCATCGACGAGTGGATGCAGTTCGGACGCCCCAGCGGCTTCTACATCACCGGCGACCGGCTCTATGCCATCGACGCCGACTCCAGCGAAGCCAACCATCCCGGCGGCTGGAAGAAGGGTGTGTGGATCGGTTCCATTCGCGAGGGCAAGGCCGAAGCCTTCGTGCCGGACGATACGGCGGGCGAGGGCGTGGTCGTCGCCCCCAACGGCCATATGTATGGCGCAGTCAATGTCGTGCCGCGCGGCATCACCCGATATCAGAAAAAGTAAGGAGCAGCTCATGAGCGCTACCCGACGGACATTCCTGCTGCGGGGCTTCAGTGCCGGCACCACCGCCTGGCTGGCGGCTAACTGGCCCACCCAGGTGGCGGCGGCGGAAGCGGCCCAGCAGATGGGCCACTTCACTTTCTTCACGCGCCCCCAGGCGATGGATATCGACGCCATGGCGCAGCAGATCTATCCCAGCGACTCCACGCCCGGCGCCAAAGAAGCGCAGGTGATCTATTTCATCGACCTGGCGCTGGTGACCTTCGCCCATGACAAGCAGGCGATCTACAAGACGGGCTTCGGCGAGCTGTTGGCCAGGACCGGCGGCAAACCGCTGGGCGCCATGGCGGCGGCCGACCAGATCGCGCTGCTCACGTCCATCGAAACCGCGCCCTTCTTCCGCACCGTGCGCGACCACACCATCATGGGCATGTTCTCCGCGCCCCAGCATGGCGGAAATTTCCAGAAGGTCGGCTGGAAGCAGATCGGCTTCGACGACAGCCTCAACTTCCGCGCGCCCTTCGGCGCCTATGACAAGGCGTGATGCGATGAAAAAATACAGCCCGAACGAGGAAGTGGATTTCGTGGTGATTGGCACCGGCGCCGGCGGTTCGGTGATGGCCAAGCAGCTTGCCATGGCCGGTTTCTCGGTGGTGATCATGGAGCAGGGCGGCTGGGGCGCCTATGGCCATGAGCAGGATTACAGCAAGGACGAGCTATCCAACCGCTTTCCAACAGAAGACGAGTTGCTGATCAGCGATCCGAAAAAGCACGTCAACACCTTCCGCCGCAACGCCAGTGAAAAGGCCACGCCCGGCAATCACAATTTCGGCTGCGTGGTCGGCGGCGGCACCGTGACTTACGGCGCCTCGTCCTGGCGGCATCTGCCCTGGGAGTTCGACGAAGCCAGCCGCTTCGGCACGATGAAGGGCACCGGCATCGCCGACTGGCCCATCAGCTACAAGGAGCTGGAACCCTATTACGTCCAGGCGGAATGGGAGATCGGCATTTCCGGCCCCAACATCCAGTCCCCGCTGATCGCGCCCATGTCCAAGCCCTATCCGGTGCCGCCGCTGCCGCTGAAAAGCTCGGGCGCGCTGGTGCAGAAAGCCGCCGACAAGCTCGGCCTGGTGGTGACGCCCAATGTCGCCGCCATCATCACCCAGCCCTATAATGGGCGCTCGGGGTGCATTCATTGCGGCATGTGCTCGGGTTATGGCTGTCAGGTGAAGGCGCGTTCGTCTTCGGCGGTGTCGCTGCTGCCCATCGCGGTCGCGACCGGCAATTGCGAGATTCGTCCTAATTCCTATGTCCGCGATATTTCGGTCAATGCTGCGGGCCGCGCCACCGGCGTGATCTATCTCGATAAGAAGAAGGACAACCGGGAGGTCTTCCAGAAGGCAAAATGCGTGGTGCTGGCGGCCAATGGCACGGAATCGCCGCGCCTGCTGCTGATGTCAAAATCCAACCGTTTCCAGAACGGCCTCGCCAATTCCAGCGGCATCGTCGGCAAATACCTGATGGTGGGCAATGGCGGCGGCGCGTCCGCCCTCTTCGCCGAGCCGCTCAATGAGTATAAAGGCTGCGTCACCGGCGCGGCCGTGCTGTCCTATGTCCCCAACGACGTGAAGGGGCGCGGCTGGTATGGCGGTGGCCGCATGACGGCGCGTGGCCAGATGTCGCCGATCCAGTATGGCCTGTCGGGCCCGCTGGGCGCGCCGAGCTGGGGTGCCGGCTACAAGAAGGCGCTGATCGAGCAGTCCAACCGCAGGCTCACCCTGGTCAACTTCATCTCCCAGCTGCCGCTGGAAACCAACATGGTGGACCTGGACCCTGACGCCAAGGATGCCTGGGGCCTGCCGGCGCTGCGCATCACCACCACCAGCCATGAGAATGACTTCAAAGGGATGCGCTTCTTCATCGACAAGTCGGTGGAGATATTGAAGGCGGCGGGCGCCACCGAGGTATGGGCTGATACACTGTCCGACAGCCGTGGCGGTTCGCATGCCCGCGGCACCTGCCGCATGGGCAACGATGCCAAGAGTTCGGTGGTCAACAAGTATCACCGCGCCCATGACGTGCCCAACCTGTTCGTGGTGGACGGCTCCAGCATGGTCACCGGCGGGCGCAACCATCCCACCATGACCATCTCGGCGCTGGCCTATCGCTGTGCCGAACACCTCGTAAAAGCCGCGAAAGCGGGTAACGTCACCATCTAGAATCCGTCATCTGGCGAAAGGCGCTCCCCAAGCGGAGCGCCTTTTTCTTTGCGCCCTGCCATGCAATCTTCAACGGCATGAGAATTATTTTCTTCAATCCCAGCACCATGGCGTTCAATGTCGCCACGCCGGAAGCCGAGCCGCTGGGCGGCATCGCCTCGTGCCTGTGTTACCTGTCGCGGCATCTGGCAGCGCGCGGCCATGATGTCACCCTAGTGTCGCTGCTGCCGGCAGGAACGCCGTCGACCCTGATGGGCGTGCACCATCTGCCCATCCAGCCGGTTCTGGGCGATCCAGCGGGGTTTTTCCGCAAGCAGAACTATGACGCCGCCATTGCGGTCAATTATCCCGACATCGCCCCCTATATAAGGAGCGGCAGCCCTCGCACCCTCAACATCGCCTGGCCGCATGTCTATGCCAACCAGCCGGCGCTGGCGCTGCTGCCGCAGGTCCAAAATCAACTCGATTGTATCGTTTATGTCAGCGAGAGCCAGCGTGCGGACTTCCGTCTCGCTACTAAAGGCGTGGTGATTGGCAATGCCATAAGCCCCTGCTTCGAGAACATGTTTTCCAGCGCCGAGGACCTGCTGGCCGCCAAGCAGAACCGCGCCGTCTATGCCAGCATGCCGTTTCGAGGGCTGGACGAGCTGGTGGAGGTGATGGCCCGCACCAGAGCGCAGACCGAACTGGATGTATTTTCGTCCATGCGGGCCTATCAGACATCGGACGACCGCTTCGCAGCGCTGTTTACCGCGATGGGGCGAAATCCGCGCATCCGTCATCATGGTGGGGTGGGGCAGGCGGAGCTGGCGCGGCAATTCCGCCAGGCCGCGTTCCTCGTCTATCCCTCCACCTTCGTCGAGACCTATTGCATCGTGGCGCAGGAAGCCCTGGCCGCCGGCCTCAAGGTCATCAGCAATACGTTCGGCGCCCTGCCGGAAACCACCATGGGCTTTGCCGACCTGCTGCCTGTGGCGGGCAATTTCACGCGGCAAACCCATGTCGGGGGCATCACCGCGCTGCTGGACAGAAACGAAGCCGATTTCCTGCGCGACCCCGCGCAATGGGCGCAGGCGCGCTTCGCACAGATGCAGGCCGTCAACCGCATCAGCACCTGGACGGCTCGTGCCGCGCAATGGGAAGCCTTGCTGGCGCACGCCATCCGTCCCTGACGCTTCGCAGCTGCATAATTGACGTCTGGCGCACCCTGGCCCTAGCATCGCGCGCATGATCACTGACAGCGACATCGCGCGCTATCATGAAACCGGGTACCTGGTCGTTCCAGACGTGATCGCGCCGGACCTGCTGGCGCGGCTGCGTGATGCGCTGGGCGCGTTGGTGGCCGATGCGGCTTGTGTGTCCGAACACACCGATGTCTATGACCTGGAGCCGGGCCACACACCGCAAAATCCCAAGGTTCGCCGCATCAAGCTGCCCCACAGCCATACACCGGTGTTCTGGGAGTTGGCGCAGTATCCGCGCATGGTCGGCATATTGGAAAAGCTGCTGGGCCCGTCGGGCGTGCGGCTGCAAAGCTCCAAGATCAACCTGAAGTCGCCGCATTACGGCTCGCCAGTGGAATGGCACCAGGACTGGGCCTTCTACCCCCATACCAATGACGACATGCTGGCGGTCGGCGTGATGCTGGATGACGCCTTCATGGAAAACGGCCCGCTGATGGTGGTGCCCGGTTCGCACAAGGGACCCGCCTGGGACCATCATTCGGACGGGTACTTCTGCGGCGCCATGGACCCGACCCGCAAGGACGTGGATTTTGAAAGCGCCGTGCCGCTGATCGGTAAGGCCGGTTCGATGAGCTTTCATCATGTCCGCCTGGTGCATGGCTCGGCGCAGAATGTCTCGGACAAGCCGCGCCGGCTGCTGCTCTATGAATTCTCCGCCGGCGACGCCTTTCCGCTGATGGGCATCAAGGATTGGGAACAGTATAATCGCCATCTGGTGTCGGGCACGCCGACCAACACGCCGCGTATCGTACCTGCTCCCGTGCGGATGCCGCTGCCGCCGTCACCGCGCCAGGGCTCGATCTACGAAAACCAGAGCACGGCGCAGAACAAGTATTTCTCGCATCGCGAGCCTGTAAAAGTCTAAGCGGCGCATTCAAGACGCCGCGTTTAATAAGAAATGGGGAACAGTGTGACGGATGCCAGTGCCCCATCGCCGACTTCTCCCACGCGCTTGCGCCATGTGATGCTCGCCGCGGGCATCGGTTCGGCGCTGGAATGGTACGACTATTTCATCTACGGCATGGCCTCGGCGCTGGTGTTCGGGCCGCTTTTCTTTCCCGCCTATGATCCCGCCATCGGCGTGATGGCCTCCTTCACCACCTTCGCGATGGGCTTTCTGGCGCGGCCCTTCGGCGGGCTGTTCTTCGGCCATTTCGGCGACAAGTGGGGCCGCAAGCCCATGCTGGTGGCGACCCTGCTGCTGGTGGGCGGCAGCACCTTTTTGATCGGATTGCTGCCGACCTATGCCCAGATCGGCATCTGGGCGCCGATCCTGCTTTTGACCCTGCGCCTGTGCCAGGGCTTCGGCGCCGGGGCGGAGTATGGTGGCGCGGTGGTGATGGCGGTGGAGTTCGCGCCTGAAGGCAAGCGCGGCGTGTACGGCGCCTTTGCGCCCTTCGGCGTCACGGTTGGCAACGCGCTGGCCGGTGCGACCTTCTGGGCGACCGGGATGCTGGCTGCCGACGACCTGATGAGTTGGGGCTGGCGTGTGCCGTTCCTGGGTTCGGTATTGCTGCTGGGACTGGGTGTCTATATCCGCGCCAAGGTGACGGAGACGCCGGTATTCCTGGAAGCCGCCGCCAAGCGCCCGCCGCTGAAGATTCCGGCGCTGGAGGCGATCCGGCGCAGCCCACGCAATTTCTTGGTCGTGGTCGGCGCACGACTTGCCGAGAATGCGCTCGGTTATCTCTATCCGGTTTTCGGCCTGTCCTACCTGATCACCACGCTGGACGTACCGCGCAATGTCGCGGTGTTCGGCGTCATCTGCGGCAACATCGCTCTGGCCTGCGGCTTGTTCTTCTTCGCCTGGCTGTCGGACCGCATTGGCCGCCGCCCGGTCTATATCTTCGGGGCGCTGTTCTCGGCGGCCTGTGCCGTGCCCTTCTTCCTGATGGTGGGCACCAAGGACCCGACGTTGATCGCGCTGGCCTTCATCATCGAGATGGGCATCGGCAGCGGCGCCATGTTTGGGCCGCAGGCGGTCTATTTCGCCGAACTGTTCGGGCCGCGACTGCGCTATTCGGGTTTCGCCTTCGCCCGCGAGTTGGGCTCGATCATCGCCGGCGGGCCGGCGCCGTTGATCGCCGCCACGTTGGTCGCCTGGATGGCGGGCGCGCCCTGGGGCGTGTGCATTTATGTCGTGGCGATCTCATTTGTCACCGCCTTTGCGGTGTGGTGCGGCCCGGAGACCTACAAGAACGACATCCGTAAAGACGATGTACAGGATCAGACCTAGTCGATCCGCTTCCACAACTCGCGGATCATCTCCTTCATCTGCAAAGATTCCTGCCAGCGGTCGGACAGTTCATATCCGTCGGCGCCGGTGATGGCATAGGGCGGCGGCCCGAACTCGCACAGGAAGGTCAGGGTCTCGTCCGGCCCGGCGCGGTTCTTCCAGGAACGGATGCCGTATTCCCACCAGCCCATGAACAGCTCCAGCCAGTCCTGGTGTTGCGGGAAATTGAACTGCACCTGGATCTGTTCGCGGCTGGCGATCCTGCCATGGATGCCCCAGCTATTGTCCAGGATGCGCTTCATCATAGCGTGGTTCTCGGGGGCGATCGGCCAGGCGAATTCGCGTCCCACCACATAATGCGACAGGTCGGCGGTGAAGCGCAGGTCGGGGAAACGGTCGAGCAGGTGCAGGGTGTGGAACAGGTCGGTGGTCATGCGGTCGCGATGGGTCTCGATATGCAGCTCGATCTCCGCCTCCACCGCCAGTTTGCGCCAGCCTTCGATATAGGGAACGCATTCCTCCAGCGTATAGGGCCGCACGTCCGGCTGCAGGTTGAGATGATCTGCGCCCAGCTCATGGACCAGCGCCAGCACCGGCTTCAGGTCATCGACGGTCTGGGGATAGCATTGCGCCTGCCAGGTCATGGCGTGCTGGCGCAGGAAGCTTGTGACTTTCCGCGCATAATCGGCATCGATGAAGCGAACGCCGCAGCCGTCAAAGCCCGCATCGCGGATCATCGCCAGCTTTTCGTCCAGCTCCCATTCCGCCCCGTCGGGACGGCGCCGCTCCATCGCCCATAATGATTGATAGACCAGCAATGTCTGCGCCATGCCCCACCCCGTTTTGCGCAAGGCTAGCGGGGCAGGGGACTGGGCGCCAGCCTATTTCAGGTTGGAGGAGATGTTGGTGAAGGTGGTGCTGAGGCTGGTGCCCACGGCGGTGACGCCGGTGATGATCACCACCGCGATCAATGCGGCGATCAGCCCATACTCAATGGCAGTCGCCCCATCTTCGTTCTTCCAGAAATTCTTCAAAATCATGATCAAGCCCCTTGTTTCAATACGCGTACCCTAGCGGGCAGACTTTTCCGGGGCGTTACGGCAATGCCTAAAGGTGCGCAATTTTACCGTTTGATTCCAGTTTGAGACGAATGTGTCATCATGTTAGGAAACACTGTGTGTTGTGGCGTTGCGCACCGTCCCGCCCTCAAGAAAGAACAACCATGAATAGCTCCAGGCCTCTTGCCACACTTTTCGCGGCGTTGTTTTTTTCGTCCCCCGCCATGGCACAAACGATTACGCAGGGCGCGCAGGTCACGACCGGGGATTATCGCCGCCAGGCGCAAGCCGAACTGGCGCGGCTCAAGGCCAGCGTGCCGATCAACGGGCGGGCGCGCAACGTCATCATCTTCATCGGCGACGGTATGGGGATGAGCACCCTGACGGCGGCGCGCATTTATCAGGGCCAGAAGCTGGGGAGGGACGGGGAATCCTTCACCACCGCCATGGACAGCCTGTCCCATGCCGCGCTGGTGAAAACCTATTCCCATGACGCCCAGGTGTCGGATTCCGCGCCCACCGCCAGCGCCATCTTGGCCGGGGTCAAGCTGCGCAACGGCATTATCGGCCTGGGGCCGGAAGCTCTGGAAGATGATTGTGCGGGATCGAAGGACAAGGCGATCCCGTCGATCTTCGCCTTCGCGCAAGGCACCGGCCGCGCCACCGGCGTCATCTCCACCGCACGCATCACCCATGCCACGCCGGCTGCCGCCTATGCCCACACGCCGCAGCGCGACTGGGAGGCGGACAGTGACATGCCGGTCGCGGCGAAAAGCGCCGGCTGCCTCGATATCGCGCGCCAGATGATCGAACAGCCGGTCGGCAGCAAGCTCGACGTCATCCTGGGCGGTGGGCGCAGCAATTTCCTGCCCGCCACCACACCCGACCCGGAGTATACGGATAAGACCGGCCGGCGCACCGACGGGCGCGATCTTGTCGCCGCCTGGCGCAAGGCCAATCCGACAGGCACGTATGTCTGGAATGAGCGCGACTTTGCCGCGCTCAAGATGGCGGGCGACGGCAAGCTGCTCGGCCTCTTCGAGCCCGACCATATGCGCTATGAAGCCGACCGCGCGGGCGACAAGGGCGGCGAGCCGTCGCTGGCCGACATGACCCGCACCGCCATCACCCGGCTGGGCAACCGCAAGACCGGATATATCCTGCTGGTCGAAGGCGGCCGCGTCGATCATGGCCATCATGCCGGCAATGCCAGGCGGGCGCTGGAAGACGCCGTCGCGCTTGACGGCGCGGTGCGCGCGGCGCTGGACATGGTGAACCTGAAAGATACGCTGGTGCTGGTCACCGCCGATCACAGTCACACGCTGGTGATGAGCGGCTATCCCATCCGCGGCAATCCCATCCTGGGCATCATACGGGGCTTGGATGGCCAGGTGGTCAAGGCGAAGGACGGCAAGGCCTACACCACGCTGGGCTATGCCAATGGTCCGGGCGCCACCGTTGATGCGCCGCGCAGCGATCCCGCCGCCACCGACACCATAGCTTTGGATTACCGCCAGCAGGCGCTGGTGCCGTTGGCGGGCGAGACCCACGGCGGCGAGGATGTCGCGGTGCGCGCCTCGGGTCCGATGGCGCATCTGTTCAAGGGCACCATCGAGCAGCACAGCATCTTCCACATCATCCACGCGGCGATGACGGCGAAGGTGGGCGGGGCGAACTAATCCTTGTCATTCCCGCGCAAGTGGGAATCCAAATTTCCATTCAGCGGTGATTGCTTGAAGCTAGATTCCCGCTTGCGCGGGAATGACAAGTTGGCTCGATCTGGTTCAGCCTGAAAGCACTTTGCTTTAGCCGACCGGATTCTCGTGCCAGATCTCGAATTTCTTGTTGGTGATGAACAGCACGGTCACGTCTTCGATTTGCGTGGCGCCGTGCTGCATCCGCATACCTTCGGAAAACCAGACGAAATTGCCCGGCCCGAACGAGCCCTCATGGGTGACCAGGGTGCCTTCCAGCACATAGATGCCATGGGCGCAGGGATGGGTGTGCCAGGTGTTCATGAAGCCGGCGGGATACTTGGCCATCCGCACCGTGACGCCGGTCTCGGGGTCTTCGACAAAGGGCTTGACGAAAACTGCCTTGCCCAGCGCGGGCATGAAACTTTCCTTCCACGGCATGGAATTGGTGTCGAAAACTTGGAGTTTCTGATCGGGCATATTGGCCTCCCCGGCGTTGTTTTGGCTAGTGAGACACAAGACGCGCTGGCGGGCAAATTGGCAGATGGGTGGGCGAGGCGCTGGGCGAGCGGCGGCTTCCCAAACCGGATGGCAGCACGATATAAGCCTCATCGGGCGCGGGTGTAGTTCAATGGTAGAACGGCAGCTTCCCAACTGAAATTCTGTTCGATTCTCCATAGTTAGGCTCATGGTAGCTGCTTGATTCCGGCACCGGCCTTTCTCCAACACTGAGTGGGCTGTCCAGCAAGGATCGGCTGATCTGCCATTCGTGGAACGATGCGAGCCAGCGGGCATCGGACCTGAACTACCTCACTCGTTGGAGACCTCAGGTGTCGTGAGGTAGTGGGGCGCCGATGGCAACGGGTCGATCGGCTGACCCTCGCTGACAGGTTGTCATCTCATGACCGCATGTGAGGCGAGAAACGTGCCTAGCGTGGTCTAACTACCGATCAAACCAGCCTCGGAATATCCCCGACCAGTGACAGTAATCGGCATAGGCTTGGACTGACACAGCTAATGCATTAGGCCAATGAGCATTTCGAAGGTCGCACGTCAGCTTCTGAAGCTCTATCTTGTTAGGTTCTTTCACGATGAATACCTGCATTGCTGTATTGTTAGGAGGGGATATGGCATTAGGCGTAGATGCCGAAAAGAACGATCAGCGACGATGAGATAGCCCTGGTCAAGGCAATGCTGTCTCGCGATATGAAGAACCAGCATATCCAGTTCTTGTTCAATCGTCCGGATCGTCCTGTTAATTCTGGCCGCATAACACAAATAAGGAAGGGCACATACGGACCAAAAGTGCCCGCCGCAACCGGTCCAGTGCTTGATGCCTTCCTTACATCTACCGCTTCGAAACCCGTTGCATCTGCCAAACGAAGTGTCGGGGATAAAGCAAAGGACCACTTCGAGAAAAAAGGGGCGAGTTGGTTTCTCAGGACCCACGAAACGGATGAGGCCGAATGCAAAGCCGCCTTCCCTGGGTTGAAGCCAGCGGACCGGTCATCTGCCGCCATTCGTGCAATCGCGGGGCTGGCTAATAACAAAGGCGGCTTCTTGTTTTTTGGGGTCGAAGAACTGTCAGACAAATCACTTCGGGCGAACGGCTTGACTGATCACAAAGCGTTTTCTCAGATCGACCCCGCGGATTTGAACCAAATTCTTGCGAGCGTCCTCGACCCCGTTCCTATATTTCAGATCGGGTTGGCCGAGTGTCCGCCGTCAGCGCCTATGGCCCAGAATTGAGGTTGTGATTTAAGGAGGGTTTTGGTCTCGTCGTAGTGACGAAGGAACGAAGATGAGACCAAAACACCTAAGCGCGAAGAAGCCTGCGGAGCAGGTTGTGAAGGATATCCGCCGGGCGACCCGCCGGGAAAAAATTTATCAGACTCAGCGAAGATGTATATCGAACCGTGCTGTGCATTTTTCGAACCAGTCTACGGCGGTTTATGTGGGGATAAGCTGGATATCGGCCTGCCAGCTTGGAAATGAGGCCCTAGGTAGCCCCGGGAGGCCGTGCCACGCCCGGCTCGGGCTAGGCCGGCCGGTCTGCAGATCGTCTTACTGGGCCTTATCGGAAAATTTTCCGCTATGCGCTGCCAAAGCGGACATGCAGACAGGTTTGGCTTTTTGCTCCGAGTGGTAGCGGGATAGGCGCCCACGTCTGATATAGACACAGTCATGAACAGGTGGAACCAATGTGCATCGGCCAAGCACCTGACCTTGGCGTTGCCCCGCCCGTGTCGACCGGCTAGTTTCCCGCGGTGAAGACATCTGACCAATTGCCGTTCCGGAAGCTCTGCGCGCTGCTTTGCGTTGTGTTGTCGCTTGTCTTCACCGGCGCAGGCGCCGCCACCGTGATCATCGATGTCCAGCACATGACCAGGGCGTCCGGTGATCATGAGCATGTGCCGTTCAGCAATATATCGCTGGATAATCTTGGCCAGGATTCCGAAAGGCATTCCGGCCATCCCGGCCATCCCGGCGGTCACCATCATCACGGTGACATTGCCGCCGGCATGCCGCTGTTGCTGCCAACCGACATTGCCGCGCCCATCGCAACCGGCGACCGCAATCCCCTGATGCGCGACCATCTGCGCAACAGCATCCGGCTGCCGCAGCCAGAACGCCCCCCCAGAGCCTAGCCCCCAGCGTCCACGCCGTGCGCCGACCCGCGCCGGCATCATCATGCCTGGCCCCATGCTCTTTCGAGGACATCATGCATTTCCACGCACCCGCGCGCGCACACACGCGTTTCTTTCCTGCGTTCCTTCTGCTGACAGCTCTGTGCTGCCCAGCCAGCGCCAAAATCCTGCCGGTCACGCCGCAGCAGGCACATCATCTCGGTATCAAAACGGCCTTGGTGCGGCCGGCCTCGACCAGGTCCCTGGTCTCGGTGCTGGGCCACGTCACGCCCGGTCCGGGCGCGCGCGCGCCTGTATCGGCGCCTTTTGCGGGAACCGTGAAAGCGCTGGTGCGGCTGGAAGGAGACATCGTCAGGAAGGGTGACGTGCTCGCCATTATCACCAGCGCCGACATGCACGCCGCGCTGGCCAAGCTGCGCGGACAGGAAGCACATTATCGCAGCGCCAAGGCGGCGTCCGATCGGGCCAGGACCTTGGTCACCGAGGGCATTGCCCCCGCCAGCCGGGCCGAGGAAGCGGGCGCCCAAACCGTGGCGGCGGCGGCCGAACTTGCCTCGCTGCGCAGTGCGACCGCCCGGGCCAGCGGCGCGGAAGGCGGCGAATACCGCCTGCTGGCGCCTGCGGCGGGACGTGTGGCGTCCATTGCCGTTTCGCCCGGCGATCAGTTGACTGCGATGCAGCCCGTGCTGGCGATCCAGACCGGCAACGCGGTTTGGGTGGAAGGCGCATTGCCCGCCGCCATGGTGGGCCGCGTGGCCGCGGGTGACGGCGTTCAGGTTGAGGGCAGCGGCGTCACCGGCCAGGTCATGGCCGCGGGCACCAGCATCGATCCCAGGACGCGTAGCGCCATGATCCGGGCGCGCCTGGCCAATCCGGGAACGCTGGTCAGCGGCCAGACGGTGCGCCTTTCCATCACCCGCAAGGCCGATGCCGGAAGCTACACCGTGCCGCGCAATGCCGTGGTGCAGCGCGGCCGCGGTCCGGCGGTGTTCGTGACCCGCAACGGCGGATTTGAACCGGTTCCCGTGCGCGTCCTGGCGCGCGGCCAGGACGCCGCCACCATCGCCGGGTCCTTGCGCGAAGGAGACCGTGTCGCGGTGACCGGGGTCAGTGAGCTCAAGGCCATCGGGGCGCGGAAATAGTCATGCTGCGCAGATTGATCGAGTTTTCCCTCAGCCAGCGCATACTTGTGCTGGTGCTGGCGGCGCTTCTGGCAGGCGCTGGCGGGTACGCCTTTTCGCGGCTGCCCATCGACGCCTATCCCGATATCTCGACCACCCAGGTCAAGCTGATCCTGAAGGCGCCCGGCATGACGCCGGAGGAAGTCGAACAGCGAGTTATCGCCCCGCTGGAGCTGGAACTGCTGGGAATTCCCAACCAGGTCGTCCTGCGCTCAATGGCCAAATTCGCCCTTGCCGACATAACCATCGACTTCACCGACAGCACCGACGTTTATTGGGCGCGCCAGCAGGTCAGCGAGCGCCTGTCCGAGGGGATGGACGCGCTTCCCGACATCGTCACCGGCGGGCTGGCGCCCATTGCGACCCCCTTGTCGGAAATCTTCATGTTCACAGTGGAGGGCGGCAATCTAAGCTTGGCGGAACGGCGCAGCCTGCTGGACTGGACGATCCGTCCGGCGCTGCGCACCATCCCCGGCGTGGCCGACGTCAATGCGCTGGGCGGGTTCGTCAGCAGCTTTGAAGTTGTCCCGGACGATGCGGCGCTGTTGTCCGCGGGGCTGCGCATTTCCGACCTCAAATCGGCCATCGAGCAGGCCAACCGCAACGACGGCGCCGGCCGGGTCAGTGATGGCGAGGAGGCGCTGATTGTGCGCGCCGTGGGCGCCATCCGCACTCTGGACGACCTGCGCGAAGTTATGGTGAAAAGCAGTGTCGGCAATACGGTCCGCCTGGGCGATGTCGCGATCATCCGCACTGGATCGCTCACTCGCTATGGCGCCGTCACAAAAGACGGCAAGGGCGAAGCAGTCCAGGGCCTGGTGCTGGGCCTGCGCGGCGCCGACACCGGCGCCGTGGTTGCGGACGTGCGCGCCAGGCTGGACGCGATGAAGTCCAACCTGCCGGCCGGCGTTCGGGTCCATGTTTTCTACGACCGCGCCGATCTGATCGACCGCGCCGTGACCACCGTCACGCACGCGCTGCTCGAAGCCACAGTCCTGATCATGCTTCTCCTGCTGCTGTTCCTGGGAAACCTGCGCGCCGCCATCGTGGTCTCCCTTACCTTGCCCTTCGCCGCCATCTCGACCTTCCTGTTGATGTCGGTCTTCGGGCTGACTGCCAACTTGATGAGCCTGGGCGGGCTCGCCATCGCCGTCGGTATGCTGGTGGATGCCGCCGTGGTGGTGGTCGAGAATACGGTGGAGAAATTGTCCCATCACCGTGGCGACAGCAAAATCCCCATCCTGCATCTGATCTATCGTTCCGTTTGCGAGGTCGCGGTTCCGATTGCATCGGGCATCGTCATCATCTGCTTGGTGTTTCTGCCGCTGCTGTCGTTGCAGGGACTGGAGGGCAAGCTGTTCGCGCCAGTGGCGTTGACCATCATTTTCGCCTTGTCGAGTTCGCTGTTGCTGTCCCTGACCCTTATTCCGGTGATTGCGTCGCTGGTGCTGAAGCCGGGCCAGCATGGCGAGGCGTGGCTGATGCGAAAGCTGATGCCGCTTTATTCCACCGCGCTCGGCAAGGTGCTCAAGGCGCCAAGGCGCCTGTTCATCGGCGTCGGCTGTGCTTTCGCGGTTGCTGCCATGACCTACATGATGGTTGGCAAGACCTTCATGCCGACCATGGATGAAGGTTCCATCATTGTGCAGCTCGCCAAGCTCCCCTCCATCACGCTGGAGCATTCGGCGCAAGTGGACAGCATGGTGCAGCGCGCCGTTCTCGACAGGGTGCCCGAAATCCAGGAAGCAATCGCCCGTACCGGAAGCGATGAAATCGGCCTGGACCCGATGGGACTGAACGAGACCGACCTGTTTTTGATCCTCAAGCCGCGCAGCGAATGGGACGCTTCAAACAAGGAAGCCGTCGTAGACAAATTGCGCACCGTGATGAAGGACTTTCCCGGCGTGGGATATGTCTTCACACAGCCCATCGAGATGCGTACCTCCGAGATGCTGACCGGCAGCCGCGGTGACTTGGTGGTGAAAGTGTTCGGGCCCGACCTCGCGACACTGGGCCATATCTCCGAAGGCATCCGCGCCGCCGTGCAGGGGGTGGAGGGTGCGTCCGAAGTCTTCACAGTGGCTGACGACTCCGCGCGCTATCTGCAGACGGATATCGACCGCATGGCGGTCGGGACGGCGGGCATTTCCGCGCAGGTGCTGCAGGAAGAAATGCGCGCCCGGCTGGAAGGGCTCAGCGCCGGCGTGGTGGCCAGCGCGGAGCGCCGCATTCCGATCGTGATCAAAGCCGCCGAAGACCTGCGCAGCCGCCCCGAACTTCTTGGCGACATCGCCCTGGCGACGGAAAACGGCAGCACGGTCCATGTCGCGGACGTCACCAAGATTTCCTTTCCGGAAGGCCCGGTCCGCATCCAGCGCGAAAACGCCTCCCGCTTCGCCACCATCCAGGCCAATGTCTCGGGTCGCGACCTGGTGAGCTTCGTCGAAGCGGCGCAGCAAGCGGTGAGCGAAAAGGTAAAGCTGCCGACCGGCTACCGGCTGGACTGGAGCGGCGAATTTCAGAACCAGCGCCGGGCCGCCGCCCGCCTGATGATCGTGGTGCCGCTGGCGCTGGGCCTGATCTTCCTGGTGCTGTTCGCCACCCTCGGTTCAGTGCGGCAGTCGCTGCTGATCCTGGCGAACATTCCCCTGGCGCTGATCGGGGGCATCGCGCTGCTGTTCCTGTCAGGGGAATATCTGTCCGTTCCCGCCTCCGTGGGATTCATTGCGCTGCTGGGCATCGCCGTGCTGAACGGGCTGGTGCTGATCGTCTATTTCAACCAGCTGCGCGGCGAAGGCCTGCCGCTGCGCGAAGTGGTCTATGAGGGCTCGCGCCGGCGCCTGCGGCCGGTGCTCATGACCGCCAGTATCGCCGCATTGGGCTTAGTGCCACTGCTCTTTGCCACCGGTCCTGGATCAGAGATCCAGAAGCCGCTGGCGATCGTGGTGATCGGCGGCCTGGTCAGCTCCACCGTCTTGACGCTCTTCCTGCTGCCCTTCCTGTTCGAGCGGTTCGGCGTTGCGAAGGAGAAACGCACATGACGCACGTAAAACTGACCCTGTCCTGTCCCGCCATTCTTGGCGAGCAGGTCGTCGAACATCTGCTGGCCAGCGAATGGCTGGAGGCCGGGCTCACGACATTCGCAGCCCAGGGCCATGGCCGCGACTTCTCTCAGGCCTCGCTGAGCGAAAAGGTACGGGGCCGGGTCGACGTCCTGAGTATTGTCGTGATCCTGCCCGCGGTGAATGTCGCGCCGCTTCTGGACGCGCTGCGCGACCGCTTCCGCAATCCGCAGATGACCTACTGGACCGAACCGGTCCATGCGCTTGGAGACTTCGCATGAAAAAACTTTTGCCGCTTCTGTTGCTGGCCATTACACCCGCCTGGGCGCATCCGCCGGTGGTTTCGCCCAGCCTGCATTTTCTTCCCCCCGAGGGACAGGTGGTGGACCTGCTGGACCAGGACCCGGGGGTGCGCCACGCCGGCGCGCTGCTGACCGCCGCACAGGCCGAGGCCCGCGCACGGGCGGTGGGGCCGCATGAATTCACCGCGCATGGCGAATATGTCACCCGGTCCACCAAACTCGAAGGCAGGCTTAATGAGTGGACCGCCGGTGTCAGCCGCGGCATTCGCCTGCCGGGAAAGGCCGAAGCCGACCGCAGGATCGGCGCATCCGGCGTGGATGTGGCCGAAAACGGGCTTGGCGATGCCCGTCATGTGGCGGCCCTGTCTCTCAAAAATCTCTGGATCGCCTGGCTGGTTGCGGAGAGCGATGCGCGCCAGAATGAGGCGGAAGTCTCCGCCTATGAGCGCCAGCTTTCGGTCACGGCGCGGGCGCGCCAGTTGGGCCAGTCCGCTACCTTGCAAGTGGAGCAGGTACAGGCGGCCCTCGCCCAAGCGCGGGCACAGGCGGCTCAGGCTACGCAGGCGCGCCTGGATGCCAGGATGACGTTGCAACGCAACTTCCCGGCGCTCACCCTCCCTGTCTCGCCGCCCGTCATGCCAGAACCCAAAGAGCCGCCCGGCAGCTGGGAGGACTGGCGCAAGGCGGTGCTGGACGACAATCACGAGATCAAGATGGCGCGCAGCGAAGCCGAGCGCCGCGACTGGCTGGCCAAACGCGCCCGCATGGACCGTTTCGCCGATCCTACGCTGGACCTGCGCACCTTCCAGGAGCGCGGCGGCCACGAGACAGGGTTTGGCATTGGATTTTCCGTGCCTATCGGCGGCGCGCTGCGCAGCGCGGCGAGCGACCAGACTGCCGCCGAGGCCATAGCGGCTTCCGTCGCCGCGCACCGCGTGCAGCGTGACGTGGAGATCATCGCCGAGCGCGATGTGATCGGCGCGCAGCAAGGTCTGGAGGCGTGGCGCCAGAACCAGGCGGCTGCCCAAAGCAGCACTGCCATGCTGGCGCGGATGCAGCGGGCCCATGAACTGGGCGACCAGGGCATCACCGAACTGCTGATCGCGCGGCGGCAGGATTATGACATGCGCCGCAACGAAGCCCGCACCCGCGCGGCCGCACATGGCGCGGTACTGCAGCTTCTAATCGACTCCCACCGCGTCTGGGGTCTCGGCGACGAGGAATAGCAGGTTTGGACGGCCCCCTTTCGGTACCGCCGCAGAACAGCATTGCGTGATAGCGACATAGGCGCCAACTACGCAGACCAAAAGTTATAGCTGGCGCTGAAAACCCTAGGTTACCTCAGGGCGAAATTTACTGATACACCCGTACCCCAATCTAGACAGTCGCATATCACCTGCGCTCTGCCGCTTTATCCGTAAGCTGTTGCCCACGACGCTAATGCTTGAAACTGCCATCGCGCCAGGGTGTCCGTTTCATTGCGCATCAAAACTAGTCTCTGCTGAAGCCAAACCGGTCTCGAGCTAAGCGGCTCACGAATTTAGGAAATTGAAAACCGGGGTCCAGAGACTGGGCGGAGAATTGCGCCTTTATCCGGCGTCAAAAATGGCCAGTTCAGTCTCTTGCGGAATCGCGGGGCGCTTAACCACCAGAAACGCGGCGCTAATTTCTGGCGTTTGGATATTCCCTGCGGAGCAGGGACTGACTGGCTGGGGCGGAAGGGATCGAACCTTCGAATGCTGGAATCAAAATCCAGTGCCTTACCACTTGGCGACGCCCCAGCAGGGCCGGGGGCAAAGCCTCCGGCGCGGTTCCGTATAAAGCCAGCAGGCCCAGCCCGCAAACCGTCCAAAATGCCGCTGGTCCAAGGCTTTGCGCTGCCTTTATGGCCGGTTGCGGGGGCAGGGGGGCATCGTTATAAGGGCGCCTCCCGAGGCAAGGGGTGTTCCCTTTGCACTGGTTCGGAGAGTAGCTCAGCCTGGTAGAGCACTACGTTCGGGACGTAGGGGCCGGAGGTTCGAATCCTCTCTCTCCGACCAATTTTCATAACCGGTTCATACGGTTATCGATGGTTAGCTAAGTAAAAAACCTCAGCAAATCGACGCTTGTCACAGTTTTGGCACAGCGGAGATCAGCAATGGCGTCACTTAGGAGGCGTGGAGAGCGTTGGCAGGCTCAAATCAGACGCTCCGGCTGACCTGTCGGAATTTTTGTACCAAGCGAATTGATAGAAATTGGCTCTGAGCAGTAGTCTCACTCACGCTGGTACAAAATATCCGGCAGGCCAGTCAGGACACGTCCAGGCCGCGCGCCCGTCGGCTGGCCCTTGTCCACTACGGTCTGCCCCGCCACCCAGACCGTTTCGATGCCGGCCGGTAATTGGCTCGGGTCATCAAAGGTAGCGCGATCTTCTATAGTTTCGTCAAACAGCACCAGATCGGCAACCATGCCGGGAGCGATACCCCCCCGATCCTTAAGGCCAAAACGCCGGGCGGCCACCGATGTCATGCGGCGCACCGCATCGGGCAGCGAAAACCAGTGTTCGTCGCGCCGCAGCCGCCCGGCCACGCGCGGGAACGTGCCAAAAGCGCGGGGATGCGTCTTGGTTCCCGGGCGCGGCAATCCGTCCGAACCCACCATGTGGAGATCATGGGTACAGGCGGCCCGCAAGTCGTCCTTGTCGAGCTGGAACATGACGATGGTGGTCTGGCCCTCATCTTCCAAGATCATCCGCACCATAAAATCGAAGGGCTCGGCGCCTTCCTGATCAGCAGCCTGTTGCATATCCAGACCTTCAAATTTCTTCAGGGCGGGATTGGAAGTGCCCGAGATGCGCACATTACCCCAGCCGATTATCGCCACTTTGGAAATCCAGGGCGCGTTCGGATCTTCGATAGACCGGCGCAGTTCTGCCAGGCCTTCATTGGTGTGCAAGGCCGCTATCAGCACCTGGACGCCGCCGGCATGCATGCCCGGCGGGACCAGTTGCAGCATATAGCTGCTGCCCGCCAGGTAGGGATACATGTCGAAGCTGACATCGACGCCGCGCGCATTAGCGGCTTCCAGCTGCGCGATGGCTTTTGGAATTTTACCCCAGTTCGGTCGCCCCGCCGCCTGCAGATGCGACAGTAGACCAGGCGCCTTGGATATTTCGAGCAGGTCGAGGAATTCGTCGATGGATTCGATCAACTGGCTTTCATAGCTGCGCACATGCGCCGCCAGGATTTTGGCGCGCGCGCCCGTGGTCTGCGCCAGCGCCTGCAGTTCATCGGTATCGGCATAAGCGCTGGGCGGATAGACTAGACCCAGCGACAGGCCAAAGGCGCCGTCTGCCAGTTGCCGGTCCAGAAGCTGCTGCATCCTGGCGCGTTCGTCCGCGGTGGCCGGGCGGTCATCATAGCCCAGCACCGCCAGCCGCAAGGCGGCGTGACCCACCAGCGAAATGACGTTCAGCGAAATGCCCTTTGTATGCATCGCATCGCGGTAAGCCGCGAAGCTGTCGAACACTTCATCGTCGCCGATCTCGCCCAGCAGGGTCGCGAAATGCTGCCGCAGATAATCCGCCGAGCCCGGCACGGTGGGATACAGCGAGAAGCTGCAATTGCCGACCACCAGAGAGGTCACGCCCTGCATGATTTTCTCGATCCGATCGGGCTCGCGCAGACAGATCAGATCGTCATGGCAATGGGCATCGATGAATCCAGGCGCCAGGTAACGCCCGCCGGCATCGACGACGCTCCCGTAAGCAGTCAATGAATCGCCGATAGCTGTGATGCGGCCATTCGCGATGCGAACATCGGCGGTAAAGGCGGGAGCGCCGGTGCCGTCAACAACACGCGCGTTGCGGATCAGAAAGTTACTCATGACGTATCAAACCGTATCGGGATCAGGTATGGGCTCGATCCGGCCGAGCATGAAGCCATAGGCCAGGATGCCGCACAGGAGAACGATGCCGGCGACCAAAAACGCGCCGGAAAAAGAATTGGTCCAGCCCACAATGAAGCCTGTCGTGATGGGCGCGATCACACCCATCAGGTTGTTCACAAAATTGGCGAAGCCGCCGACGGTCGCGGTGCCACCGCGCGGGCTAATCAGCGACACGACCGAGGACGCCACCGGCGCGGCGACTGAAATGCCCGACAAGGCGATGGAAATCCACACCAGCGCCCAGAAAGGGTCCGACGTCAGGGAGATACCAAACACCGCCAGCCCCGCGATCATGCCACCGATGATAAAAATCTTGCGCACCTTGCTGTCGTCAAAACCGCGGGCGATAAAATAATCCACTACGAAACCGCCGATCAACAGGTCCGCCAGTGAGGCGCACGCCCAGGGGATGATGGTGAAAGCGGCGGACTTTAGGATGGTCATGTGCAGGGTCTGCACCATGTAGCCGGGCAGCCAGGTCAGGAACAGATAGAAGGAATAGCCAAAAGCCGAAAAGCCGATGGTGTGCGCCCACACTTTGCGGTTGCGCAGCACATAGCTCAGCATGTTGATCTGGCCGATGCCGGACGGGCCTTCCTTCACCGCGCCGCCAGCCATGATGTAGGTGCGCTCGGCAGTTCCGAGCTTTTTGTCCTGGCTAGGATCGCGGTATAGGATCCAATAAGCGAAGAAATAGGCGAAGCTCATTATAGCGGTGATGCCGAAGCCCCAGCGCCAACCAAAACTGACGACAAAGAAAGCCAACAGCGGCACACCGATGACATTGGAGAACTTGGCGGCGGAGTCGAACACCGCGGTGGAGCGGCTGCGCTCATGGCGGGGAAACCAGTAGCCGGTGGCTTTCTGGCAGCTGATCATGCCCGGTGCCTCGGCCACGCCCAGCAGCATTCGGGCGACGAAGATGCCAAGATACCCGGTGGACAGCGCGGTCAGGGTGGACGCGATGGCCCATAGAAAGACGCTGACCCGTCCCACCCGGGTGACGCCGAAACGATCCAGCAGCATACCGCTGGGCAGCTGCGCCAAGGAATAGGACCAAAAGAAGGCACTGAGCAGCACGCCGATCTGTTCGGAGGAAAGGTTTAATTCCTTTTGCAGCTGGGGCGCGGCCACCGAAATGGAGATGCGGTCTAAGTAATTAACCAGCACGCCGACCGCCAGGAGCACACCGATGCCCCAGCGTCGATTGCCGATCTTCAGAACTTCCGCCATCCCCTCGTCCGCCTTTATGGACTCTGAAGGCGAACCTAACCGGATTTTGCCCGGCCGGGAAATAGACGGCGAGATCCTCTGGCCTGCCCGCTTTGAAGTGGCCCCACTGACCGGCCCCCACTGAGTGGTCCAGTTGCAATGTTAGTTTATGAGCGGCGTTTGCGCTAGCTGGCCGTCTGTGGACTGCCCCGGTGGCCAGCAGATTGCTTCTGGTGCTGGTGGGCGGTACCGAAGCGATGAGTGCGGCCTGACGGTATTGTAGTGCCGTCTCCAGGCTTCGATCATGATCTTTCCCTCTTTCAGCGTGTAGAAGATCTCACCATTGAGCAGCTCATCACGAAGCTTTCCGTTGAAGCTCTCGCAGTAGCCATTTTCCCAGGGACTGCCTGGTTCTATGTAGGCGGTCTTGGCGCCCACGGCCGCAATCATTGCCTGAGCGCCAGGGCAACGAACTCCGGGCCGTTGTCAGAACGTATGTGGGCCGGGACGCCCCGTTCGACGAAGAGATCGCACAGCGCCTCGATGACCTCGGTGGACTTCAGACTTCTGGCCACACGGATGGCAATCGCTTCGCGTATGAACTCATCGATAATACAGAGCATCCGAAATGCCTTTCCGTCGTGGGTGCGGTCGGCGACGAAGTCGTAGGACCACACATGGTTGGGGCGTTCTGGCCGCAGACGGATGCACGATCCGTCGTTGAGCCAGAGCCGCCCCCGTTTGGGCTGCTTTGCTGGGACTTTCAGCCCCTCACGACGCCAGATGCGCTCAACACGCTTCCTGTTCACCATCCACCCAGATGCCCGCAAAAGCGCCGTGATCCGGCGGTATCCGTAGCGGCCATACTGGCGGGCGAACTCGATGATGTCGGCTGTCAAAGCCACTTCATCGTCGGGCGTTGTCGGCATCCTGCGCTG
>CAMAPL010000011.1 GCA_945860165.1 Rhizobium sp. Q54 | reverse complement strand
CGCGGCGCAATGCGCCGCGCTTCTCGTGCCCGTCGGCCGCTGTCGCGGCCGACATCTGGTATCAAGAGATGCGATCAGGGGGATGGTTCGAGCGCCCTACCTGGGCGCGAGAACCATCATCATCTGCCGGCCTTCCATCTTCGGATACTGTTCCAGCTTCGCGAAGATTTCGGTGTCCTTCTGGACCCGGTTGAGCAGGTCCATGCCCAGATGCTGGTGGGCCATTTCGCGGCCGCGGAAGCGCAGGGTGACCTTCACCTTGTCGCCATCGTCGAAGAAGCGCTTCATCGCCTTCATCTTCACGTCGTAATCGTGATCGTCGATGGTCGGGCGCATCTTGATCTCCTTGATCTCGATGACCTTCTGTTTCTTGCGGGCCTCGTTGGCCTTCTTCTGCTGTTCGTATTTGAACTTGCCATAGTCCATCAATTTGCAGACGGGCGGCTTGTTGTCGGGGGAAACCTCGACAACGTCCAAGCCCTTTTCGTCACCCAGCGCGAGTGCTTCGTCGAGCCCGATCTCGCCATACTTATGGCTGTCGTCGCCGATCAGAAGAATGGTCTTGGAAGTGATCTCGTCGTTGATGCGCGGGCCGTCCTTGGCCGGCGGGGGTGCATTACCCTGAAAACGTCTGGGGACTATGACTCTCTCCTGTTGTTACGTCCTGCACCCAAGCCAACAAACGACCACGCTTCGCGAGGGTGTCCAGCCAGCCTCGCGAAACGGATTTCGATCATGGGCGTGGATGGTTCCTCGTGGCCGCTCAACGAAGGTCGGGCGGGACGGCTTCGGCGGTCAGTATGGAAATTGCCGCCTCCAGCGCAAGGCTTTCCTGCTTCTCCACCCCCAATTTTCGCAGGGTAACCGAGCGATTTTCAGCCTCCCGGCGGCCCAGAACGAGCAAATTGGGGGTTTTGGCGAGGCTGTGCTGGCGCACCTTGTAATTGACGGTCTGGTTCTCGGTGTCCAGCGTCACGCGCAGGCCGACGGCTTTGAGCGCCGTCACCACCTCGCCGGCATAGGTATCGGCGTCGGCCACCACGGTGGCGACCGCCACCTGGACGGGCGCCAGCCACAGCGGGAACTTGCCGGCATAGTGTTCGATCAAAACGCCGATGAAGCGTTCCAGCGAACCGACTATGGCGCGGTGGAGCATCACCGGCGGATGGCGGGCGCCATCCTGGGCGACATAGCTCGCACCGAGGCGCTCGGCGGTGTTGAAGTCCACCTGCAGGGTGCCGCACTGCCAGTCGCGGCCGATGGAGTCACGCAGCACGAATTCCAGCTTGGGTCCGTAGAAGGCGCCTTCGCCGGGATTGAGAGTGTAGTCCAGGCCCGCCCCGCTGGTGGCTTCGGCTAGCGCCTTTTCGGCCTGGTCCCACACCGCGTCGCTGCCGATGCGATTTTCCGGGCGGGTCGAGAGCTTTACCTGCACTTCGTCAAAGCCCAGATCCTTGTAGCAGGCCAGCAGCAGCTTGCAGAACGAGGTGGTCTCGGGCGTGATCTGGTCGTGGGTGCAGAAGATGTGAGCATCGTCCTGCACAAAGCCGCGCACCCGCATGATGCCGTGCAGCGAACCGGATGGCTCATAGCGGTGGCAGGAACCGAACTCGGCCATGCGGATAGGCAGCTCGCGGTACGACTTCAAGCCCTCGTTGAAGATCTGGACGTGCGCCGGGCAGTTCATCGGCTTGACCACCAGAGTACGGTTCTCGTCCTCCACCTCGGCTAGGAACATGTGCTCGCGGTAATTTTCCCAGTGACCGCTGGCTTCCCACAATTTGCGGTCCAGTAGTTGCGGCGTCTTTACTTCTATATAGTCGGCGCGCACCAGCTGGCGGCGGATGTAGTTTTCCAGCGCCCGGTACAGCGTATAGCCGTTGGCGTGCCAGAAGATCTGTCCGGTGGCGACCTCCTGAGTATGGAACAGGTCCATCTCCTTGCCGATTTTGCGGTGATCGCGCTTCTCGGCTTCCTCGATCCGCGTCAGATAGGCGTCGAGCTCCTTCTTGTCGCGCCAGGCGGTGCCATAGATGCGCTGCAGCTGCGCGTTCTTGGCGTCGCCGCGCCAATAGGCGCCGGAAATCTTGGTCAGCTTGAAGGCGTCGCCGATCTCGGTGGTGGTGCGAAAATGCGGCCCGCGGCACAGGTCGTGCCAGTCGCCATGCCAGTAGAGCGAGACATCCTCATTCGACGGGATGGAGGCGATCAGCTCAGCCTTGTATTTCTCGCCCATCGCCTGGAAGTGCGCCACCGCCTTGTCGCGTGGCCACACTTCGCGGCGCGTCGGGCGGGCTTCCTTCACGATCTCCTGCATCCGGGCTTCGATCTTCGGCAAGTCCTCGGGCGTGAAGGGCGTGTCGCGGGCGAAGTCGTAATAGAAGCCGTCCTCGATCGCCGGACCGATGGTCACCTGGGTGCCGGGGTAGAGGTCCTGCACCGCCATCGCCAGGAGATGGGCGGCGTCATGGCGGATCAGCTCCAGCGCCTCCGGGTCCTTGCGGGTGATGATCCGGATCTGGGCGCCCTGCTCGATGGGGCGGAACAGGTCGTATTCCTGGCCGTCGACCATGATGATCAGGGCCGCCTTGGCGAGGCCGGGGCCGATGGCGGCGGCGATCTCGCCGCCGGTCACCCCCCGGGCGAACGTCAGGGCCTTGCCGTCGGGCAAAGTCATGGTCACCTGGGCGGGCGCAGCGGACACGGCAATCTCCGGTAAAAACCAATAAGGGCGGACCTTTGGACTCTGTCGGCGCTTGCGTCAAGTGTTTCAGGATTTTGGTATTACAACTGTAGTATATCTTGCGGACCTGCCGGAACAGGCAGATACTGGCGCCATTGCGGGGGGCGAACCGCATGGAGGAAATTATGAAAACACTCATGACGGCGCTGGCGCTGGCGGGCGTAGTGATCGCCGGCCCGGCTTTCGCCGCGAAAACCTGCATCGACACGCGCAAGATCGTCAGCAGCAAGTCCGATGACGGCAAGACGATGGTCTTCAAGATGAAGAATGGCGATACGCTGATCAATCGTCTCCAGGGACGGTGCCCAGATCTGAAATATTACGGCTATGTCTGGGTGCTGCGCGGCGGCGACATGAATGTCTGCGAGAATTCGCAGAGCTTCCAGGTGCTGCAATCTGGCCAGGTCTGCGTGATGGGCAAGTTCGACGCCCCGGTGGGCAAGCAGTCCATGTCCACCCCGCCGATGGTCTGGGACGTCAACAAGGTCCAAGCGCCAGGGTAACGGCGGCTTTGTAAAAGCAAAAGGCCCAGTCGCAAGACCGGGGGTAAAGAACAAGAACTTTACACCTTCGAACTAAAAATTGTTCGGGGGCGTAATTTCGTTTTGTATTTTTGGATTAGAGCTACATCTAACTATCCTAACCGGGCATATCGCTACCGGGATGGCAGCCGCTTCGACCGCCACAACGACTAAGAGCGGCGGGAAACGAAAGGGCCGGAGCGCTTTTGTTTTTATCGCGTTGCAAACGCAACGCTCCGGCGACCGGCCCTTTTTCTTATTCTTTCAGTCCACCCAAGTAGTCACCCTTGGCCAGTGCCACGCCCAGATTGCGCGCGATGCCGTAGGCGATGGTGATGTGGAAATAGGTGTTGGGCAGCACGAAATTTCCCACATAGTCGCGGCCGTTATATTCCAGCGTGATATTGGGAAATTTCAAGACGATTTCCTTGTCCTCCGAACCAACGAAGCTACCGCGGTCCAGGCTCTTGAGAAAGGCGATAGTCTTGGCCACGCGCGCCTTCAGTTCTGGGAAGGTGGTTTCGGTGTCTTCGTATTTGGGAATTTCCACCCCGGCCAGTCGCGCGCCGCAACCCTTGGCGCCGTCGGTGGCGATATAGACCTGGTTCTTCAGCGGCAGCATGTCGGGTGCCAGCCGCGCCTGGGCGGGGTCGATGCCGCCATGGGCCGCGGCCTTGGCCAGGATGGTGGATAGGCCGCCCAGCATATGGATCAGCGGCGGGATCGAGGCATCGTAAATGTCATAGGCCATGAGGTTTCCTGCGGGGATTGCGCGCTAAATTGACGATCAAACGAGGACGCTTGCAACCCTGATGGCAGAAGGGATATGAGGCGGAGCCTTACGAAAGACATTGCCATGACCGACAAGTCCGACGCGGTGGACCTGCCTGACCGGCTGTCAACCAATCCCGCCAGCCCGTTCCACAATGCCGAACTGCTGGAGCGCGGCATCGGCATCATGTTCAACGGCGTCGACCGCACCAATGTTGAGGAATATTGCGTCAGCGAAGGCTGGGTACGCCTGGCGGTCGGCAAGACGGTGGACCGCAACGGAAATGCGATGACCGTCAAGTACAAGGGCAAGGTCGAGCCCTATCTCCGCTAGTCAGCTGGCGTCACCGAACGCCACGACGCAGTCGCGAAACAAGTCCCGCCGCGCGCCGATCCTACGTCGCCCGGGTGGGATTTCCGATGGCCGCGTCCTGGGCCGCGATCCTCCAGCAGAAGCCATGGGCCAGCGCGCTGGTTGCCTGCACCGCCACGCGCTGAACCGGCTCGGGAATTCTTTCACTTCGTCTTCACCCATGCACAATTGTGCGCAACCGCTCACTACGAGCGCGGGCAGCAAAGTCCACAAAATTCGTTTCACTGTGATCTCCTCAAATGCAAAACACCCCCGGACCAGTGCTGGCTCGGGGGTGACTTTTTAAAAGCGCGGCATTCAGCGGCTGGTGAAGATCTGAACCCGCACACGGTCCGCATTGGTGGCGGCGGCGGCAACCAGAACAACAACGACAATAATAACGGAAACAGCAACAGCAACAGCAACGACAATAGCAGCCAGAACAGTACCACCAACGGTAGCAACAACCGTTACACCTACAATGACAATTTCAGCCTCGATACCAGCGGGCTGAAAGACTTTTTCAACGGGTACTGAGCGGTTCGCGTGAGCGAACAAAATGGTGTCGCACTACGCTGTCGCTAACGACGGGCCATTTATAGCGAAGTACGCCGTGAGCTTCGGCGAGCGGTGCACAGCAACCAAACGAAGAAGGCCCGGTTCATCGCCGGGCCTTTTTCTGTTACTGTGGGTGTCGTCGCCTGGCGGAACCAGTCAGGCGACCAGCCGTTAGAGCCGTTACTGTTCATTGCCATGTTGCGAGAAAGCGGAGACTTGCATGAGTAGAGCAGTATTTTTCCCAGCCGCACTGGCGCTTCTCCTTTCTCCATTGCTGGGAGGCGCCGCGCTTTGCCAGGCCACCCGCTTCGATTCGGCCTTGCCTTATCCCGAGCAGGTCGCGGTCTCCAACGAAACCGGGAAGGGCTATGTCTTCCGGCGCTTTCCCGGCGGCGGCCGGCTCTACACCTATGATCTCGACCGTGCCGGCCGCTCCATGTGCAACGCGGGCTGCGATGGCACGCGGCGGCCTGTGCGGGCGCCATCGGGAACCGTCAAGCCGATTGGCGACTGGGCCGTGATCCGGCGAGACGATGGCACCGGCCAGTGGGCCTACAAGGGACGTCCGGTCTACACGTTGTATCACGATGCGCCCCAGGGCACGGGCGAGACTGGACCCTGGCATCTTCTGCCCTACGAGCAGTAGCGCAGAGGTCAGGATGGGTTTTCGACACCGGTGGATTTCCACACCGCCCGCGCTTCGGGCCGGGTGATATAGGCGAGGAAGGCGGCGGCCTCATCGGCTTGCATGGCATGGCCCAGCACGGCGGCGGAATAGTCGAAGTGCTTGGCGATTGCCCCGGGCAGCGTGCCGACCACTTCCACGCCTGGCACCGTCACTTCTTCGGAAATCGGCCCCAGGCCGTACTGGATGCCGTCGCGGGCGATGGCCTGGCCGGGCGTGCCGGCGGTCGGCATCGGCTTGACCCCGGAATATTCGGGCTGCGCCAGCAGATCGGCGACCCACTTGCCTGCGGCGCTGCCGCGCGCCGGATCGGTAAAGCCGACGCCGCTGCCGGCCTTCATCACCGCAATGAACTTGGGCAGGGTGGAAATGTCGGGATGGGGCGTGCCCGCCTTCACCGCCAGGCCAAAATGGACGCGGCCGATGGGCTTGGCCGTGCCGGACTTGTAGTTGGCGCTCACTTCATCGAACTGGGGCAACGGCAGCAGCGCAAGGTCGCCGGGCAGCTTGTTCTGCACATTGTCGCGGGCGCGGGTGACGGTGCCGCCCACGATGGTGACCTGTTTGCCGGTTTCGGCGGTCCAGGTGGCGGACAGCGCCCGCAGCCCCGGATTGGTGCCGCCCGAGGTGAGGACGGTGATGTCAGCCTGCGCGGTTATGGGCATCAGCAGCAACGTGGCGGCGAGCATAGTCCTGAGCATCATCCCGGATCTCCTTATTGTTTGGACGGGAGTGTGTACTGAAAATGGCCGGGCCGCGAGGTCCCTGCACGCCATTTTGTGCGCCCACAAGCCCGCCCCATGCGTTGTTCAGGGGCGCGATAAGGGCGGACGCACAGGGAAAAATCATGCATCGTGCTGACAAACTCGCCATTGCCGCAACAATCGCCACGCTGCATATTCATCGATGCCGTCGATCTTTCCCGAAAGGCTTGGCACTTCGTCCAATTGCCTGAGAGATGCAAAGCCTCCACGCTCCCCTCGATACCGCACGATTTCGTACCCGCGCCCTTTGATGAGCGGGATAGAATCCAATTCGTCCGCTGTCGCGGTATTTATGTTCAGCACGATCCCGCCCCTGAATTTCAGCAATCCACTAGCTAAATCATAAATGTCACATTTAGCATATCGCTTTCTAATGATACGATCCAATCAATGAAGCGGAAATTGCACAAGAACGTGAAAGTTAAGCGAGGCCTGCACGGTCTAGGGCTCTTTGCAGCCGATCTGATTAAAAAAGGCGCTGTTGTCGCAGAATATTGGGGTGACCTTATATCCGAAAAAGAAGCGGATCGCCGTGGTGGCAAGTACCTCTTCGAGCTTGAGAAGAAATTAGCAATAGATGGGAAGAGCCGGGAAAATGTCGCCCGCTACATCAACCATTCTTGTTACCCCAACTGTGTGCCGCGAGAAAATGAGAGAACGCATCGCCTATTCAT
Source organism: Rhizobium sp. Q54 (assembly GCA_945860165.1). GTDB lineage: Bacteria > Pseudomonadota > Alphaproteobacteria > Micropepsales > Micropepsaceae > Rhizomicrobium. The sequence continues at coordinate 65,919 of CAMAPL010000011.1, read as the reverse complement.
AGTGGCGAAGCGAAGTATTCAGGCGGGCGAGGAATTTAGTTACAGCTATGGGAAAGAGTATTGGGAACAGCTTATCAAGCCGCTGGGCTGTAGATGCGGATGTGGCGGTAAAGGGCCGAAACGAAGTGTTTGACGACTTCGGTGACGCACTCTTGCGAAAGCCCGCTTTTGACCCAAAGCGGACACCCGGCGCAAAGCGGACATTGGGCCGACCGGGGCGGAGAACTTCATTTATCTCTCCGCGGATGCTGTTATTCCGGCAAACAAAAAGGCCCGGCGATTTCTCGCCGGGCCTTTTCTTACTCTAGTCAGGTGATCTGATCGACATGACTTAGAAGTCCATGTCGCCCATGCCGCCCATGCCGCCACCGCCCGGCATCTGCGGGGAAGTGTCCTTCTTGGGACGGTCGGTGATCATGGCTTCGGTCGTGATCAGCAGGCCGGCCACCGAAGCGGCGTTCTGCAGGGCGACGCGCACCACCTTGGTCGGGTCCACGATGCCGGCATCGATGAAGTCGACATACTTCTCACCCTGGGCGTCATAGCCATAGGTGTTGGACTTCTGTTCCAGAAGCTTGCCGACGATGATTGAGGCTTCCTGACCCGCATTCTGGACGATCATGCGGATCGGGTACTGGATCGCCCGGCGCACGATGTTGATGCCCTGGGTCTGGTCGTCATTATCGCCGGTCAGGTCCTTCAGCGCCTTAGACGCATAGAGGAGCGCCGTGCCGCCGCCCGGAACGATGCCTTCTTCGACAGCGGCCTTGGTGGCGTTCAGGGCGTCATCAACGCGGTCCTTGCGTTCCTTGACTTCGACTTCCGTGGCGCCGCCGACGCGGATCACCGCAACGCCGCCGGCCAGCTTGGCCAGGCGTTCCTGCAGCTTTTCCTTGTCATAGTCGCTGGTGGTCTCCTCGATCTGCGCCTTGATCTGGGCCACGCGGCTTTGGATGTCGGCCTTCTTACCGGAACCGTCGATGATGGTGGTGTTGTCCTTGTCCACCTTGACGGTCTTGGCCTTGCCCAGCATGTCCAGCTTGACGTTCTCAAGCTTGATGCCGATGTCCTCGCTGATGACCTGGCCGCCGGTGACGGTGGCGATGTCTTCCAGCATGGCCTTGCGGCGATCGCCGAAGCCCGGCGCCTTGACGGCGCAGACCTTCAGGCCGCCACGAAGCTTGTTGACCACTAGTGTGGCCAGGGCTTCGCCTTCGATTTCCTCGGCGATGATCAGCAGCGGACGACCCGACTGCACCACGGCTTCCAGCACCGGCAGCATCGGCTGCAGGCTGGTGAGCTTCTTCTCGTGGATCAGGATCAGGCAGTCGTTCAGCTCGGCGACCATCTTCTCGGGATTGGTGACGAAGTAGGGGCTGATATAGCCGCGGTCGAACTGCATGCCTTCGACGACATCCAGCTCGGTGACTAGGCCCTTGGCTTCTTCAACGGTGATGACGCCTTCGTTGCCGACCTTGGCCATCGCCTTGGCGATCATGTCGCCGACTTCCTTGTCGCCGTTGGCCGAGATCGTACCGACCTGGCCAATTTCGTCGTTCGACTTGACCTTCTTGGAACGCTTCTTGAGGTCGGCGATGACGTGTTCGACCGCCTTCTCGATTCCGCGCTTCAGGTCCATCGGGTTCATGCCGGCCGCAACCGACTTGGAACCTTCGCGCACGATGGCGCGGGCCAGGACGGTGGCGGTGGTGGTGCCATCGCCGGCGATGTCATTGGTCTTGCTGGCGACTTCGCGCACCATCTGGGCGCCCATGTTTTCGAACTTGTCGGCCAGTTCGATTTCCTTGGCGACCGTCACGCCGTCCTTGGTGGTGCGCGGGGCACCGAACGACTTGTCGATCACGACGTTGCGGCCCTTGGGGCCCAGCGTCACCTGCACGGCGTCGGCGAGGATGTCGATGCCGCGAAGCATCTTCTCGCGGGCGTCGGCGCCGAATTTCACGTCCTTGGCTGCCATTGTCTTAGTCTCCTGAATTCTGTTTTTGGATTGTTGGGAAGTCAGCGCTTGCGCGGCTTACTTCTTGGCCTTCTTGCCTTCGAGCACGCCCATGACGTCGCTCTCCTTCATGATCAGGAGCTCCTCGCCATCAAGCTTGACCTCGGTGCCCGACCACTTGCCGAACAGCACATAGTCGCCAGCCTTCACTTCCAGCGGGGTGCGCTTGCCGGTCTTCTCGTCGATGGCGCCGGGGCCGACCGAGATGATTTGGCCTTCCTGGGGTTTCTCCGCGACGGTGTCGGGAATGATGATGCCGCCAGCGGTTTTCTGATCTTCCTTGATACGGCGGACCACAACGCGGTCGCCAAGCGGACGGAATTTCATGGGGATCCTCTTTCTTAAGAATTTGAATTTATTGGATTATTTACAAAACGCAGCACTCGCACTCTCTGAGTGCCAGCGGTAGCGACCAATATTTAGGAAGGCTGGGGGCGGCGGTCAAGGCCGGGCGGGTTACTGAGGCGCCAGGCAGGCCGGGTTGGGTGGTAATTTTTGAGGTTTTTGAGCCCCTCGCGGCATCGGCATCTTCTGCAACATCTCGGGCGAGACCCTGGCCGACAAGGAATTCTTCCCGCAATTCATTGATTATATGCAGACCAACCGTGACCTGGCCGGTCAGATCATTTTCGAATTCAGCCAGGATGCGGTGCTGCAGGCCGGCATCGAAGGCGAAAAGAACCTCACCTCGTTGGCCACGATGGGCTTTGCCCTCAGCATGGACCATGTCGAAACCCTGAAGCTGGATTTCCTGCGTCTCAAAGCCATCGGCTTCCGGCACCTCAAGGTGCGCTCTTCCACCCTGACGCGCGGCATGAACGGCGCCGGTGCCTATGTCGCGGCGGAAGATTTCAAGAAGCTGCTGACCCGTCATGGCCTCAACCTGATCGCCGAGCGGGTCGAGGACGAGAAAACCGTGGTGCAGCTGCTGGACTATGCCGTGGACTATGCCCAGGGCTATCTGTTCGGCGAGCCGCGCGCCGTGCGCGAGGATTCGCTTAAGCCGATCAGTGCGCTGGAACCCGCCGCGATCCTGCCATTTAGAAAAGCCGGCTGATCACCGCGATGCCGCATTGACCCGGCGGGCAGAGCGGCATACCGCTTGGCCTGTTATGTCCCTTCCCCGCCTGATTTCCGGCCTTTCCGAGATAGCTTCCGGCCATGACGCGCTGATCTGCGATGTCTGGGGCGTGATCCATGATGGCGTGCGCCACCACCCCGCCGCCGCCGACGCCTTGTTCCGCTTCAAGGAAAAACACGGGCCTGTGGTGCTGCTGACCAATGCCCCGCGCGTGCCCGAAGAGGTCGCCGCCCAGTGCGCCAGCTACGGCCTACCGCCCGGCTGTTATGACGCCATTGTCAGTTCGGGCGGCGCCGCCCGTGACGAACTGGGTCGCCGCAGTGCCGACAAAACTTTAGCTCTTTATTATATCGGTCCCGAGCGCGACCTGCCGATGATCCACGGACTGGATATCCGCCGCACCGGCCTCGAAGAGGCTGAGCTGGTCCTTTGCATCGGGCTGGTGGATGACATGGCCGAGACGCCCGCCGACTATGCCGACATCCTGGCGACGATGAAGGCGCGGGGGCAGGCTATGCTCTGCGCCAATCCCGACCTGGTGGTGCATCGCGGGTCGCGGCTGCTCTATTGCGCCGGCTCCCTGGCCCAGGCGTATGAAGCGCTGGGCGGGGCAGTCATCTATTACGGCAAGCCGCACCTGCCAGTTTATGCTGCCGCCTTGGCCGCGGCAGCCGCCGCGATCGGTCAGGGAGCGGGAAATTTAATACTTCCCAAAAAGCCGCTGGCGGTGGGCGACGGGCTGGTCACCGACATACGGGGCGCCAATGCCGCGGGGCTGGATGTCCTATTCATCGCCGATGGGATTCATGGCGAGGACGTCGCCACCTATACTGCCGAACATCTTGCCGCCTTGTTCGCACGCTTCGGAGCCCATGCCGGCTCCGCGACGCGTGCCCTGAAATGGTAACGCCATGACCAGTGTCTATCTCGATGAACTCAAGCCCGGCCTGTCGGCGCAGATCTTGCGCACCGTCACCGAGCACGACATCCAGATGTTCGGCGAAGCCACCGGCGACTTGAATCCGGTGCATTTCGACGAAGACTTCGCCCGCAAGACTATCTTTCGCGGGCGGGTGGCGCATGGCGCGCTGTCGATTGGCTATCTCTCCGGCGTGATCGGGACCCAGCTTCCGGGCGCCGGTTCGATTTTCGTGTCCGCCAGCATCGTGTTCAAAAGTCCTGTCCGTATCGGCGATACGGTGACCACCTCGGTCACGGTGCGCGAGGTCAACGGCCGTGCTGTGGTGCTGGACTGTGTCTGCAAGGTGGATGACCGGCCGGTGCTGGAATCCGTGGCGCATGTGCTGGCGCCCCGGCGTCCCGCGAAGGAATAGCATTGCGGATTTTCCGGCATTTCGAGGGTGTTCCCGCCGGGCTGCGCGGCGCGGTGGTGGCGGTCGGAAATTTCGACGGGGTCCATCGCGGTCACCGCGCCCTGATCGCGGAAGCTAAGGTGCAGGCCGAAGCGCGCAAGGCGCCGCTGGCGGTGCTGTCCTTCGAGCCGCATCCGCAGGAATATTTCCGCCCCAGCCCTGAAAGTTTTCGCCTCACGCCGCTGCGCGCCAAGGCACGGCTGCTGGCCGATCTGGGCGTGGACGCGCTGTTCGCGCTCAACTTCGACGGCGAGATGGCAAGCCGCAGCCCGCAGGATTTCGTGCAGACTGTGTTGCTCGACGGCCTGAGCCTCAGCGGCGTGGTGGTGGGCCATGATTTTGAATTCGGCAAGGGCCGCGCCGGAAACCTGGCGGCGCTGTCCTACATGGGCGAGATGGAGGGCTTCACCCTCACCGCTTTCGACACCGTCACGGCGTCCGGCGCCGAGAAAATTTCCTCCACCCTGATTCGCCAGCTGCTGAAGGCGGCCAAGCCGGAAGAGGCGGCGCGGCTGCTGGGTCACTGGTGGGCGGTGGAAGCGCGGGTCGAGCATGGCGATGCGCGGGGCCGCACCATGGGCTTTCCCACCGCCAACATGCATCTGGGTCACTGCCTGGCGCCGGCCTTCGGCGTCTATGCGGTGCGGGTGAGTATCCTGGACAATGACAGGGTGGTGTCGCGCCATGACGGCGTCGCCAATTTCGGCATCCGACCGATGTACCAGGTGAACGTGCCGCTGATGGAAACCCATCTGTTCGATTTCGATGGCGACCTGTACGGCAAATACCTCTCGGTCGAGCTGGTGAGCTGGATCCGCGCCGAGGCGAAATTCCCCAGCCTCGAGGCGCTGATCGCCCAGATCGGTGCCGATGCCGCCAAGGCGCGGGAAATCCTCGCCAAAACGCCTTAACTGGACGGTTCCGGGTACCCCTGTTAGAAGCGGTCACCCATGTCTGAAACTCCTGAAAAACCCGCTGAATCCCACGATTACCGGGCGACTCTATTCCTGCCCGCCACCGATTTTCCCATGAAGGCGGGTCTGCCTGAGGCCGAGCCCAGATGGCTGGCGCGCTGGGCGGAAATGGACCTGTACGCAAAGCTTCGGGCACGGGCCAAGGGCCGCCCGCTTTTCGTGCTGCATGACGGCCCGATCTACGCCAATGGCGACATTCATTCGGGCACTGGCCTGAACCACATCCTGAAGGATTTCGTCGTCCGCAGTCAGGGAATGTTGGGCAAGGACGCGCCCTATGTTCCGGGCTGGGACTGTCACGGCCTTCCCATCGAATGGAAGGTCGAGGAGGCGTTTCGCGCCCAGGGCCGCAACAAGGACGAGATCCCCAAGGACGAGCTGCGCCACGAATGCCGCAAATTCGCCGGCCACTGGCTGAATGTGCAGCGCGAACAGATCCAGCGGCTGGGCCAGATCGGCGATTTCGCCCATCCCTACACCACCATGAACTTCAAGGCCGAGGCGGCGATCGCGCGCGAGGCGATGAAGTTCGTGGAAAATGGTCTTCTGTATCGCGGCTTCCGCCCGGTGATGTGGTCGCCGGTGGAGAAGACCGCGCTGGCCGATGCCGAGGTCGAGTATCACGAGAAACAGTCGCCCACGATTTATGTGAAATTCCCGCTGGTGAAGTCCTCGCCAGAACTGGCGCGCAGCTTCATTGTGATCTGGACCACCACGCCCTGGACCATCCCGGGCAATCGCGCCATCGCCTTCTCGCCGGAGATTTCCTACGGCCTTTATGAGGTCGCGGACGCCAGCGACGGTTCCCTGGCCCGGCCCAGCGAGCATTTGCTGCTGGCCGATACCCTGGCCGAGCAGGTGGCGAAGAACGCCAAGATGATGCTGAGCCGCGTGCGCACCGTGCCGGCGGATGAACTCAAGTCGCTGGTGGCGGCGCATCCGCTGCGCAGTGTCGGCTATACGTTCGAAGTGCCGGTGCTGCCGGCCGGTTTTGTCACCGCCGATACCGGCACCGGCTTTGTGCACAACGCGCCGGGCCACGGCGAAGACGATTTCGAATTGCTGGTGGGCGCCCACCGCGACTATCCGCGCAAGAATCCCGAAGCCTTCAGCATGATACAGCCCGACGGTTCCTATGCGCCGCATGTACCGGTGTTCGCGGGCAAGCGCATCCTGACGCCGGAAGGCAAGGACGGCGACGCCAATGGTGCGGTGATCAAGGAACTGATCGCCCATGGCAAGCTGCTGGCCAAGGGCACATTGCGCCATTCCTATCCACATAGCTGGCGGTCCAAGGCGCCGGTGATCTTCCGCGCCACGCCGCAATGGTTCGTCGCCATCGACAAGGTTTTTCATGACGGCAAGACGCTGCGTGAGCTGGCGCTGAAAGCCATTGGCGAAACCCAATGGTATCCGCCGCGCGGTCAGAACCGTATCGGCTCGATGGTGGAAAGCCGGCCCGACTGGGTTCTATCGCGCCAGCGCGCCTGGGGCGTGCCGCTGGCGATCTTTGTCGAAAAGAAGTCGGGCGTGGTGTTGAACGACAAGGATGTCTTCCGCCGCATCGAACAGGCGTTTGAGGCCGAAGGCGCCGATGCCTGGTTCACCTCGCCGCCCGCGCGCTTCCTGGGCGAAGGGCGCAACCCCGACGATTACGAGCAGGTGACCGACATCCTGGATGTCTGGTTCGATTCTGGTTCGACCCATGTTTTTGTGGTGGAAAATCCCATCGACCCGAATTGGCCCAGGGCCGAGCGCGCCGATCTGTATCTGGAAGGCTCGGACCAGCATCGCGGCTGGTTCCAGTCGTCGCTGCTGGAAAGCGTCGGCACCAGCGGCCATGCGCCCTATCGCGGCGTGCTGACCCACGGCTTCGTCCTCGACAAGGATGGCCGCAAAATGTCCAAGTCGCTGGGCAATACTCTGGCGCCGCAGGTAATCGCGGAAAAGAATGGCGCGGAGATTTTGCGGCTGTGGGCGGCCAGTTCCGATTTCACCGAAGACCTGCGCATCGGCGATGACATCATCAAGGCCAATGTCGATGCCTATCGCCGCTTGCGCAATACCATCCGTTTCATGCTGGCCAATCTGGCGGGTTTTGACGAGAAGGAACGCATCGATCATTCCCAGATGCCAGAGCTGGAACGCTTCATGCTGGCGCGACTGGCCGAGCTCGATGCCACGGTCCGCAAAGCCTATGAGGCATTCGATTTCGGGCTGGTGAACTCCACCCTGTTCAATTTCTGCACCAACGACCTGTCGGCCTTCTATTTCGATATCCGCAAGGATACGCTCTATTGCGATCCCAAGGACGGCGTGCGCCGCCGAAGTACCCGCACCGTCACCGACGAAATCTTCCGCCGTATCGTCACCTGGTTCGCGCCTATCCTCTGCTTCACCATGGAAGAAGCCTGGACCCTGCGTTTCGGTATGGGCGCAAGCGTTCACCTGAACGATTTCCTTCCCGCGCCGAAGAAGTGGGCCAATCCCGATCTGGTCAAGAAGTGGACCCGCATTCGCGAACTTCGCCGTGTCGTCACCGGCGTGCTGGAGGTTGCTCGTGCTAAAAAAGAAATCGGTTCGAGCCTAGAAGCTGCTCCTATTTTGTGCCTGACCGAAGCAAGCGACCAAGAGCTTTTCGAACAAATTGATATGGCTGAGATCGCCATAACGTCTGCTGTTACAGTTGGGCTACTTCAAGATCTTGCCAAGGTTATTGAAGATAAAGAAATGTTCTTTGTCCAAGGCGTGCCGGGAGTTCAGGCATATTTTGCTAATGCCTCGGGTGAAAAATGCGCCCGCTGCTGGATGGTGCTGGAAGAGACCCACCCCCAGACACATCTCTGCCACCGCTGCACAGCTGCGGTGGCCGCCAGCAATACGGTGCCGGCATGACCGCGCTCCAGCCGCGCGAGGCGGGCCTGATTGCCGCCGCACTGGCCCTGGCCGCTGACCAGGGTACCAAGCTGCTGATGCTCTATGGCCTGGGCTTCGCCCAGATGGGGCCGGGCGAGAACGTCCCGATTTTGCCATTTTTCGACCTTGTAATGGTGTGGAACCCGGGCATTTCCTACGGCCTGTTTCCGGCTTCGGGGCGGCTGGGAACTTTCCTGCTGATCGGCCTGTCGGTGGTCGCCGTGGCCGTGCTGAGCTGGCTTTTGTGGAGCGCCACCAGCCGGTCCCTGGCCATCGGCTATGGGCTGATTATCGGGGGGGCGCTGGGGAACAATCTGGTGGACCGGGTCATCTACGGCAAGGTGGCGGATTTTTTCCACTTTTACGGCTTCGGCTATGACTGGTATGTTTTCAATATAGCCGATCTGGCGATTACACTGGGCGCCGGGGCCATCATCTATGATGTGGTCAAGCCCGAAACGCCGCCGGAGCATGGTCCATGAGGTTTGAAATGAGACGTTTGAACGCGGCGCTGGCCGTGGCTTTGTGCGGATTTGTCTTGGCCGGTTGTAGCGCCATGCGCGACCTGGCGGGTCTGCAAAAGAAATCGCCCGATGAGTTCGCCGTCAGCACCAAGGCGCCGCTGGTGATTCCGCCCGACTTCAACCTGCGTCCGCCGTTGCCCGGCGCGCCGCCGGCCAATACGCTGGACCCGTCTAGCAACGCCCAGCAGGCGCTGTTCAACAATTCCGATCCCCAGACCGTGGCCAATGGCATGCGCGGCAATTATTCGCTCTCCGAAAAGCTGCTGCTGGCCAATGCCGGGTCGCAGAACAGCGATCCGGCGGTGCGCGCCCGCCTGGGCGCCGAGGAACGCGCCCGGCAGAATGCCGACCGCAGCTTCACCGACCGCATCCTGCGCACCAACGCCACGCGCGACACCGGCCAGCCGGTCAATGCCGACGCGGCCTTCACCACCACCACGCGCAGCGGACGCAGAACCACCGCGACCGCAGCACCTAAAAAAGAAGAGAGCGGCGGCTGGTTTGACTGGTTCTAGACTCGCGACCTTTGCCGCCGCCTGTCTGATTGCCGCCGCGCCCTTCGCGGCTTTGGCGCAGTCGCAAGACCGCAGCAAATTGTCGGCGCTGGCGCCGGTCAATCCGCGCCAGACCGGTAACAACACTTTCCAGTTCGCCCTGCAGAACGGCATGCAGGTGCTGGTGATCCCCGATCATCGTGCGCCGGTTGTGACTCAGATGTTGTGGTTTCGGGTCGGTGGCGTGGACGATCCGCCCGGCATCTCGGGCATCGCGCATTTCTTCGAGCATATGATGTTCCGGGGTACCAAGTCGGTGCCCGGCGATCTTTTCTCGCAGACCGTCGCCAAGAATGGCGGCGAGCTCAACGCCTTCACCAGCCATGACTACACCGCCTATTACGAGCAGATCGCCAAGGACCGGCTGCCGCTGGTGATGCGGCTGGAAGCCGACCGTCTTACCAACCTGATCCTGACCGATGCCAGCGTGGGTCCGGAGCGCGACGTGGTGCTGGAAGAGCGCCGCATGCGGGTGGAGAGCGATCCCCAGTCACTGATGAACGAACAGATGCGCGCCGCGCTGCACCTCACCCATCCTTATGGCCGGCCGGTGATCGGCTGGGCCGAAGAGATCCGCCGCATCGACCGCGTCTCGGCGCAGCGTTTCTACAATGCGCACTATGCGCCCAACAACGCCATCCTGGTGGTGGCGGGCGATGTCACGCCCGAAGACGTGCGCAAGATGGCGCAGGACGCCTATGGCAAGCTGCCGGCGCGCAACCTTGAGCCCCGCGCCGAAGCTGCCGAGCCGCCGCGCCTGGCGGAAACCCGCATGACCATCACCCGCGCCGATGCACGGGTGCCGATCTTCTCGCGGATCTATCGCGTGCCGTCCTATGCGCAGGGTCGCCCAGGCCAGGCCCAAGCACTGGAAACTTATGGCCAGCTCCTGGGCGGTGGCCAGACATCGACCTTGTATCGCGTGCTGGTGGAACAGAAGAAACTCGCCAGCGATGCGGGCGCCGGCTATGATGGCAACAACCGCGATGCGGGCTTGTTCTCGGTCTATGCCGTGCCGCGCCCGGGCGTCAGCCTGCAGGCGCTGGAAAAGGCGGTCGACCAGGTCTTGCAATCGACCCGCAGCAATCTGCCAGAGGGTGCCGATCTGACCCGCGCCAAGACCGGCCTGGTGGCCAGCGTTACCTATCGCCGCGACAGCCAGATGGCGCTGGCCATGGCCTATGGCCAGGCGCTGTCGATCGGATTGACGGTGGACGACGTCAATGAATGGCCGGCGCGCATCCGTGCCGTCTCTGCCGAGAATGTGCGCCGCGCGGCACAGAGCCTTTCGCGCAACCAGGCGGTGACAGCCTACCTGCTGCCGGGAGGCGCGAAATGATCCGCCGCGTTCTTTGCGCTTTCGCTTTTGCGTTTCTTACCGCTGCTCCTGTGCGAGCCGCCACGATCGAGAATATCGATCTGGGCAAAAACGCGACGGTCTGGTTCGCTGAAGACCACACCGTTCCCGTAATTGCCTTCAGTATCTCGCTGCCGGCGGGTTCGGCCTATGATCCAGCCGGCAAGGCGGGGCTTGCCTCCTTTGCCGCCTCGATGATGGACGAAGGCGCGGGCAATCTCAGCTCCAAGGCGTTCCACGAAGCCGTGGCCAACCGCGCCATCGGTTTTTCGGCGCGGGCCGACCGCGACCATCTGGTGATTTCCATCACCACGCTCAAGGAAAATGTGCCCGAGGCGATGCGCCTGCTGCAGATGGCGCTGACCAAGCCGCGCTTCGAGGCCGATGCCTTGGCGCGGGTGCGCACCCAGATCATCCAGGTGCTGCAACAGGACCAGGCCGAGCCGCCCCGGGTGGCGGGCCGTGCCTTTACCAGCGCCTTTTTCGGCGTCCATCCCTATGGCCATGCCAGTATCGGCGAGTTCGGCGCCATTTCCAGCATCACCGCCGCCGATCTGCGGGCCTTTGCCCGCAAACATTGGGTGACCAATGGACTGAAAGTGGCGGTGGCCGGCGACATCACCAAGCCGGCGCTCACCAAATTGCTGGCCGCCACCTTCAAGCCGGTCTCCAACCATGCCGTGCCGGCGCTGCCCAATATCGGGCGGCTGGGCCGGCCGGGGGTGCTGATCGTGCCGCTGCCGGTGCCGCAGCCCACCGCTGTTTTCGGGCTGCCCGGAATCATGCGCGCCGATCCCGATTTCATTCCCGGTTATGTTGCCAATTATATCCTGGGCGGCGGCGGCTTTTCCTCGCGCCTGACCGACGAAGTCCGCGTCAAGCGCGGGCTGACCTATGGCGTCTCCACCTCGCTGACCGCCTATAGCAAGGCCAGCGTGATGATGGGATCAGTCGCCACCCGCGCCAATGCGATCACCCAGACCGTGCAGGTGGTCAAGGACACGATGGCCACTTTCGCCAAGGACGGCCCCACCCAGACCGAGCTGGATGATGCCAAGACCTATCTTACCGGATCTTTCCCGATGGCCTTTGCCTCTAATGGCGGCACGGCCTCGCAGCTCGGCGCCTTCCAGCGCCAGAATCTGGATATCGGTTATGTCGCGCGGCGCAATGCGCTGATCCAGGCCGTGACCCTGGCCGATGTGCGGCGGGTGGCCAAACGGCTTTACGATCCGGCCAAGCTGACGGTGGTGATCGCCGGCACGCCGTCTGATGGCCGCCCCGCGCCAATGGTAGCCCGTCCGCCGGTGCGACCGCCGGCCACTCCGCCTGCGTCCATCCCGGCCACCCAGTCGGCTGAGAAGCCTTTGGCCGGGCCGGTGACGACGCCCCAAACCGTCAAAAAACCCTGAAACTGTTGATGGACGTGAGGAGCGCGCCGCCTCTGGGCCGGCGGCTGCTAGGCTTGGGCGCATGAGCAGAATCCGCCAACTTTCGGAAGGTACCGTCAACCGCATCGCGGCGGGCGAGGTGGTCGAGCGCCCGGCGGCGGCGATCAAGGAACTGGTGGAAAATGCGATGGATGCGGGCGCCACCCGCATCGACATTGCTGCCTCCAATGGCGGCGCCGACCTGCTGCTGGTGGAAGATGATGGCATCGGCATGAGTGCCGACGATCTCAGGCTTGCGATCCAGCGCCACGCCACCTCCAAGCTGCCGCTGGCGGGCGGCGAAGACGATCTTTCGCATATTGTGACCATGGGCTTTCGTGGCGAGGCACTGCCGTCCATCGGCGCGGTGGCGCGGCTTTCCATCGCCAGCCGGACCAGGGAGGGCGAAGCTTCGGAAATCAGGATCGATGGCGGCCGCGTCCAGGGTCCGATGCCTGTCGGCTTTCGCGCACCCGGCCAGCACGGCACCCGCGCCGAAGTGCGCGAGTTGTTCTATGCCACCCCGGCACGGCTGAAATTCCTGAAATCGTCGCGCTCGGAAGACCTGGCGATCATCGATATCGTCAAGCGGCTGGCGATGGCGCGGCCCGACATCGCTTTCATGCTAATCTTGGACGGGCGCAAGGCGCTCGATATGGCGGCCGAGCCCGACCTGATGGACGGGCGCCTGCCGCGCCTCGCCCGGATCATGGGCCGCGAGTTCGGCGACAATGCCGCCGGCGTGGAGGCAGTGCGTGAAGGCGTCAGGCTGAGCGGTTATGCCGGTCTTCCCACCTACAACCGCGCCAATGCCGCGATGCAGTTCCTGTTCGTTAATGGCCGCCCGGTGCGCGACAAGCTGCTGGTGGGGGCGGTGCGCGGCGCCTATGCCGATTTCCTGGCCCGTGATCGTCATCCCGCGCTGGCACTGTTTCTGGACTGCGATCCCGATTTCGTCGATGTGAATGTCCATCCCGCCAAGACCGAAGTGCGCTTCCGCGATGCCGGACTGGTGCGCGGGCTGATCGTGGGGGCGCTGAAACACGCACTGGCCGATGCCGGCCATCGCGCCTCGACCACCGTTGCGGGCAGTGCGTTGGCTGCCTTCCAGCGTCAGGCGCCGTCGCCGTTCCAGTCGCCGAACATTTTTTCCGCTGTGCGGGAGGCGGCACCGTCCTATGCCGCATCCTTGCCGATGTCGGTGCGGATGGAAGAGGCGCCGATGGAAGCCGCGGCGAACACGCCGCTGGGTGTGGCCCCTTTAGGCGTTGCAAGGGCCCAGCTGCATGAAACCTATGTCGTGGCCCAGACCGCCGACGGCATTGTCATTGTCGATCAGCACGCCGCCCATGAGCGGCTGGTCTATGAGCGGATGAAAAAGGCGCTGGCCAATGGCGGCATCGCGCGCCAGCCCCTGCTGATCCCCGAAGTGGTGGACCTCGATCCCAGCGAAGTGGCGCGCGTTGCCGGCCGCGCCGCCGAACTGGCCGAGCTGGGGCTGGTGATCGAAGCCTTCGGCCCCGATGCGGTGGTGGTGCGCGAAGTCCCCGCCATGCTGGGCAAGCTGGATGTGAAAGGCCTGGTGCGCGACCTGGCGGATGAGATCGCCGAAACCGGCAACGCGCTTTCGCTGAAGGAACGGCTGGAAGAAGTATCGGGCACGTTGGCCTGCCATATGAGTGTGCGGGCGGGCCGCCGCCTCAATGCCGAGGAGATGAACGCCCTGCTGCGCGAGATGGAAGCCACACCACATTCCGGCCAGTGCAATCACGGCCGCCCGACCTATGTCGAACTCAAACTGGCCGATATCGAAAAGCTATTTGGGCGAAGATAGCCAAGCTTCTCACTCACCATGCGCGGGCTCTCCGGCCCGCGCAAAGCGCGGCCGGAGGGTAAACTTCACGACCCGCCCATCCAGAGCAAGGGTCACCATGGATGGCCGGGTTAAACCCGGCCATGGTGAATTAGGGAGTTGGCGTTAAAAATCGCATCCGCGTCTCGCCATAATCGCGTTCGTCGAGCAGCGTGAAACCCGCGAGATCAACCTCTTCGCTGGCGTTGGTCTCGGCCACGATCAGGGCTTTGTCGGCCAGCCAGCCACCGTCCTTCAGGCTCTTGAGTGCGGGCGGGATCAGGTTCTTGCGATAGGGCGGATCCATGAACACCAGGTTGAACGGCCCGCCCGCGCTGGGCCCCAGCGGACCCAGATCGCAGGCATCGCGCCGCCAGATGCGGGTGACGCCGGTCAGGCCCAGGGCTTCGATATTCTCGCGCTGGATGGCGCGGCTGTCGGCGTTGTCGTCCACCAAAAGGCACCAGCGCGCCCCTTGTGACAAAGCCTCAATGCCCAGCGCGCCGGTGCCGGCGAACAGATCGGCGACCGCCGCGTCTTCCAGCGCAAAGCCGATACCGAAATCCTTGTGCCGCAGGATATTAAAGATCGCCTGGCGGGAGCGGTCGCTGGTGGGGCGCACACTGACATCCTCGGGCACAATCAGCCGCCGTCCGCCCAGTTTTCCGCCCGTGATCCGCATACCCTGCCTGTAACCGTTTGCCGTTACTGGCGAATAGCATGGCGAACCGGTATAGGGCAGGGGCATGAAGCACATACTTCTCTTTCTGGCCCTGTTCATGGCCGCGCCCGCCATGGCGCAGGACTCCCAGCCCAAGGTCCAGGCCCGGCTGATCGCCGAGGGCAAGGCCGTCGCTCCCAGCGGTAGCATCACCGTCGCGCTGGAAGAACAGATCGCGCCCGAATGGCACACCTATTGGAAGAATCCCGGCGATGCCGGTGCGCCCACCATCATTGAATGGACATTGCCGCCGGGCTGGAAGGCTGATGCCATCCAGTGGCCGCGCCCCATGCGCGTGCCGGTCGGGCCGCTGATGGATTACGGCTATGAAGGCAAGCTCTGGCTGCTGAGCAAAATCACTGCGCCCGCTGACGCAAAGGCTGGCGAGACGGTGACGATCAAGGCGTCCGCCAGCTGGCTGGTGTGCAAGAATATCTGCATTCCCGAAGAACGATCGCTGAGTATCACCGTCCCGATCGGCGCCCAGGCGCCCGATCCGGCGGAGGCCAAGGACTTCGCGGCGGCGCGCGCGCTGCTGCCTGTGGTGTCACCCTGGAAGATCACCTATGCGCTGGGCAATGTGCTCGACCTGTATGTTGCTGCGCCTAACTTGGTGTCGGCGCGTCCCAAAGGTGCAGATTTCTTTCCGGCGCGTTCCGGACTGATCAAGAATCCCGCGCCCCAGCTTGTCGGCTATGCCAAGGATGGGTTGGTGCTGCGCCTGACGCCTGGCGCCAAAGTCAGCGCGCTGCTGGAAGGCCTGCTGGTTCTTACCTCGTCCGATGGGTCGGTCCAGGCGCTGGAAGTGAATGCCCAGCCTGGACCGGTGCCGGCCGCGGAATTCACGCAAGTTGCCGCCGAGGGTGATCTCACTTTGTGGCTGGCGATCCTGTTCGCACTGTTGGGCGGGCTGATCCTCAACATGATGCCCTGCGTGCTGCCGATCCTGGCGATGAAGGCGCTGGCGCTGGCGCAGCACGGCACCGAAGGCCGCCGCGAAAGCTTCTCCTATGCGCTGGGCGCGATTGTCAGCTTCGCGGCGCTGGGATTGCTGGTCCTTTTGCTGCGCCAGGGCGGCGCGACCATCGGCTGGGGCTTTCAGTTGCAGTCGCCCATGGTGGTGGCGGGCTTCGCGCTGCTGGTGTTTGCGGTGGGCCTCAATCTTTCCGGCCTGTTCGAGGTCGGCAGCATCACCGCTGGCGAGGGGCTGACGCGCAAGAACGGTTCGCTTGGCGCTTTCTTCACCGGCGTGCTCGCCGTCGCGGTGGCCGCGCCCTGCACCGCGCCTTTTATGGCCGCAGCACTGGGCTTTGCACTGTCGCAAGGCGTAGCCGCGGCCTTGGCAGTTTTTGTGGCGCTGGGGGTCGGCTTTGCGCTTCCCTTCATCCTGCTGGGCCTGTGGCCGCGGGCGCTGTCTTTCCTGCCTAGACCTGGTCCCTGGATGCTGCGGCTGAAGCAATTCCTGGCGTTTCCCATGTACATGGCCGCCGCCTGGTTGGTCTGGGTGCTGGCGCAGCAGGCCGGCCCGCGCGGTGTCGCCATCGTCTCGGCGGCGATGATTTTCGTGGCGATGGCCGCATGGCTGTGGAGCGTGACGCGCGACATGACGGCGCGCGGCCGCATCCTCGGCACCGTTGCGGCGCTGCTGGTGCTGCTGGGGGCCTTGT
Source organism: Rhizobium sp. Q54 (assembly GCA_945860165.1). Lineage (GTDB taxonomy): Bacteria > Pseudomonadota > Alphaproteobacteria > Micropepsales > Micropepsaceae > Rhizomicrobium. The sequence goes on along the minus strand of CAMAPL010000011.1, from coordinate 49,453 downwards.
GGGGTGTCAATCAGTTGCGCGGCGCAGTGCCCGTGCCGGCGACCCAGACTACGCGCGGCGAATCCTACAGCACCGCCAAGCTGGCGTCTTATCGCGCCCAGGGCCGTGCTGTGTTTGTGGATGCCACCGCAGCCTGGTGCATCACCTGTCTGGTGAATGAGGAAGCGGTGCTGAACAAGCAGCCCGTCCAAAGCGCCTTCGCGCAGAAGAATGTGGTTTACATGGTGGCGGACTGGACCAACCAGAATCCCGAAATCACTGCGCTGCTTAAAGAATATGGCCGTTCGGGCGTGCCGCTATATCTGTATTACGCCCCGGGCGGAGCCGCGCCGAAAATCCTGCCCCAGATTCTCACCGAGGCCGGTGTCCTGGCGGCGCTGGAAAGCTAGTGCTGTAGCGTGCCGAGGTCGCCGCGCAGGCTTTCCAGGCCTTCGCTTTCATAATGGCGTTCCCATTACAGGAATTCCTCAGTGGAAATGGAATAGCGGGCGCAGGCCTGCGGCATGGTCAGCAGCCCGCCTTTGACCGCGGCGATGACTTCGGCTTTGCGGCGCGCCACCCAGCGCTTCAGATTGGCGGGCGGCAGGTTCGCTCTCGTCAGCACCGAGCCATCCGGTCCGATTACATGCGTGCCGTGTTTTTTTTCTCTCATAAGCGGCTCACTCCTGAGTGCGCCCCCGCGCAAAGCCTAGGCTCCGCGCGGTTAAGGGGGGGGCATGCAATGGAGGCGTTTTGACGGCACGCGTGGAACTGCCGGTTGCAAAAGTCAGTATGTGTGCGGCTTCTTGGCGTCGCCGGGGTTGGTTTTCTTTTCGGCAGCGACAACCTCCGGCGCTTCAGCCGTCGGAGACTCGCTTTCGCGATCCGTCGGCGCGCCGATGATGTGATTGCCGCCCGAGAAGGATGGCGGATCGCTGGCCGGGAAGGAAACTTCCATCTGGGCGTCGATCTTTTATTCCTTGGTCACGGGCTGCTTGTCGGTGCTGCGATGCTCCGGCATTTCTTCATGGGGCTTGAGTTTTTCGGCCTTGGTCATGACATCGCTCCTTGTTTTGGTCGCTTCGGCTTTCGCTGACGCGCCTACGTCGTGGTGGTGAAAGTGAAGAGTTGGGGGAGTAGCCCGCTCAGCCCGATAAAGATCAAATAGATCGAGATCAGATAATTCAGCAGACGCGGCAGGATCAGAATCAGGATTCCGAAAAGCAGCGCGACCAGCGGCTGGATCACGATGATATTGGCGGACATGCAGGCCCTCGCGGCCAGTTGGTCTTGGACATAGGGAACGCGCGAGGCGGTCGCCGGTGGTAGTAAAAGTTCCACCTTCCGCAAAAATCGTGAGAAAACCACGGTTTGCGCGGCTGCCCGCCCCTGTGTTAGTGCGCGCCATGGTCTTCGGTTCCCTGTTCAGAAGCGCCCCCAAGCCCGGCGGCAAGATTCTGGTCGCCTTCGCCAGCCAGACGGGGGCTGCCGAAACCATTGCCTGGCGCAGCGCCAATGCCCTGGCCGGGGCAAGCCTGGTGCGGGTCGCCGCTCTGGGCAGCCTGACTGCGTCTGAGATGGCGGAGGCCGGTACGCTTCTGGTCGTGACCAGCACCTATGGCGCGGGTGAGGCGCCCGATTCGGCGCGAGCCTTCGAGCGCAAGCAGATGGCCCAGCAGGCTGCTCTCAAGGGGCTGAATTATGCCGTGCTGGCGCGCGGCGACAGGAAATACGACGCCACGTTTTGCGGCTTCGGCCAAAGTGTGGATCGCTGGTTGGCGGCTAGCAAAGCGCGCCGCCTGTTCGATATCATCTGCGTCGACGGCGATGATGATATCGCAGCGATGAGCAAATGGTGCGAGCAGCTCACCCGGCTGGGCGCCACCACCAGCGTCGAGCAGCTGATGCCCGGACCGCCGCAGGGCTGGATTCTGGCCGAGCGCCGGTTACTGAATCCGGGCAGCGCGGGCGGCGAAACCTGGCATATCGCGCTGACGCCACGCGAGCTGTCACAGATGGTCTGGACCGCCGGCGACATTGCGGAGATCTGGCCGCGCAACAGCGAAGCGGCGGTGGAAAGCTTTTTGCGCTATCACAGGCTGAACGGGGAGTTGAGCTTCCGCTGGCATGGCCACTGGACATTCCTGCGCGACATCATCGCCCATAGCCGCTTGCCGCGCCCGCACGAGGTCGAAGGCATTGCGCTGGAGTGGCTGGTGGAACGGCTGGAATCTTTCCCGCCCCGCGAATATTCCATCGCCTCGCTGCCGCAAAGTGGGCGCATGGAGCTTCTGGTGCGCAAGGCGGTCAAGGATGATGGCAGCCTGGGTCTGGGCTCGGGCTGGCTGACCCAGACCGCCGAGGTGGGCGGCGTGGTAAAGTTGCGCCTGCGGCCCAACCCCAACTTTCAGCCCCCTAGTGATGGTTCCCAGATTTTGATCGGTGCAGGCACCGGCATGGCGGGGCTGCGCGCCCATCTCCAATACCGGCAGGCCATGAAGCTGGCTGGCGGCTGGCTGCTGTTCGGTGAGCGCGGTGAAAAGACCGATCTGTATTATGCCGATGACATACGCGCATGGCAGGCCGACGGCACGCTGGCGAAAACCGATCTGGTATTTTCGCGCGATGTTTCTCCCAAACGCTATGTCCAGAACCTGGTGACGGAGCAGGGCGAAGAGATCCGCAGCTGGATCGAAGCCGGGGCATCGGTCCTGGTCTGCGGCGGCCTTCAGATGGCGGCGGGCGTGCAGGATGCGCTGGTCGCCCTTGTCGGAGAGGGAAAGCTCGACCAGATGACGCAGGACGGCTTGTATCGGCGCGACATCTATTGACGGTCAGTGCGCCTGTGATGCGCTGGTGGTCAGGTGATGCAGCATGAGCGCCGCGGCCTTATCGGCATATCCCGCTTCCAGCGCCGCTAGGATTTCCAGATGGTCGTCGATGGCGCTGTGCACCTGATCCACCGGATAGTCCCACTGACCGCTGAGAAAACGGCGCAACTGGATCTGATTTTGCACAGCCCTCAGCATGGCGCGATTGCCCGAACAGCGCGCCAACTGCTCGTGAAAATCGGCGTTGATGTCGTGGAAATCGGCGCCGTCGCCGGCCCGCCAGGGCTTCTTGCGCAATTTTTCGTGGCTGGCGCGGGCTTTTTCCGCCCAGGTGCGATCCAGCCGGAAGCCCTGTTGCAGCAGCATCTGCGGCTCCAGCGCGCGGCGGAAGGCATAACTTTCGTTCAGAACCCGTGCGGCATCGGCGATGAAGGCCCAGCCATTGCCGGGTCGGCGCTCGACAAGTCCCAGTTCGGCCAGCAGCCGCAGCACCCGCATCACGCTGGACAGCCGCGCATCAAAGGCGCGCACGACTTCCTGCTGGGTGAACTGGTCGGCAAGCTTTCCCCTGGCGCGCGCCTCGGCCAGGCCAGCGAACAGGCGATCGTCTTTCTCGTCCTCGCCGTTGGCGTCTTCGGGTGCGTCCTGGATGGTTTTGGCCAGCACGTAACCGCGCCCCTCCCGCGCGGTGATCACGCCACCCGCCGCCAGCAATTGCAGCGCGCCGCGAACGGGTGTGCGCGAGACATCAAAGGCGGCACACAGGTCCAGTTCCACCAGGCGGTAGCCGATGGGCGCGTTCTGCGCTTTCAGCGCGCGCAGGATGCGGCGCGCCAGTTCGCCTTGCAGGCGGCTGGGAGCTTGTTTGACGGCCATCCTGTCAATTTGGTCTTTCGTGCCCTAAAATACAACAATACAAAGGAAAAAGGCCCGGTGGTAAGGTGGCGCTAGCCAACTCCCACCGGGCCTTCTTGTTTTTAAGCGGCGTGGTTAGCGCTGCTTGTTCTGCTGGTCGTTCGACTTGTTTTGCTGGCCGCTCGAGGACTTGTCGTCATTGTCCGACTTCTGGTCCTGCTTGCGCTGCTGCTGGCCGGACTGGTGGCCCGACTGCGGCTGGTTCTGGTGCTTCTGCTGACCTTTGGTCTGGTCATTCTGATTCTGGTTATTCGCCATTACGGTTTGTCCTCCAAAAGGTTATCCCAGCCGCCCTTACTGAACCCAGCCCGCCGACCTTCGTTCCTGATAAAATCCATAATTCCCTGGGTTTCCTGGTTTCGCTGCGAACTTTGCGCAATTACGCAGCCTGCCTTGTTTCGCGGCTGCAAAACCTATACCGGCCCCCTCCGGCTTCGCTGGCCGGGGCAAGCTACGCCACCTCCACCATTCGTGCTGCGCACATGGGGGAGGGTCTTTGCCCTGGGCGGAACTCGCGCATAGGATGATCGCAACAAAAACAAGAATCGCGGTTGGGGAATCGGGAATGTCAGAACAGCGCGCGCTGAGCCGCCGCCGGTTGCTTGCATCGGTTGCGGCGCTACCGATCTTGGCTGCCACTGCCGATGGCGCAAGCATATCCGGCACCATGCCCTGGTCGCCGTTTGCGGGCGAGCCGCCCAAGCCGGTCAATCCGCTGGGCTGGTATTTCTTCACCCCGGACGAGGTCGTCACCATTGAGGCGGTGGTGAACCGGCTGATCCCCGCCGATAATCTTTCCCCCGGCGGCAAGGCCAGCGGCTGCGCCGTTTATATCGATCGCCAGCTGGCGGGTGCATTCGGCCAGGCGCAGCGCCTTTACATGAAAGGGCCTTTCATGCCCGGCCTGCCGAGCCAGGGTTACCAGGGCGATCTGACGCCCGCCGGGCGCTATCGCCTGGGCCTTCGCGCCCTGAACGACTACGCCCACGCCACCCACAAGCGCGGCTTCGCGCAGCTTGCACCGGCGCAGCAGGATGCGGTGCTGGCCGGCATGGATGGCGGCAAGATCGCGCTCAGGCTCAAGCCCGGTTTCAGCACCAAGGAATTTTTCGAGATGATGCTGCAGAACTCGATGGAGGGCTTCTTCGCCGATCCCCTTTATGGCGGTAACCGCAACATGGCCTCGTGGAAGATGATCGGCTTTCCTGGCGCGCGCTATGACTATCGCGACCATATCGACAAGCACAACGTGCCTTATCCCCGTCCGCCAGTTTCCATCTATTCGGCGGAGGGCTAACGGCATGGCCAAGCTGCTTCCCAAGCGTGACGCGGTTATCATCGGCCTGGGCTGGACCGGCGCTATCCTGGCGCAGCAACTGACCGAGGCGGGGCTGAATGTCGTCGCCATAGAGCGCGGGCCGTGGCGCGACACCCCCACCGATTTCAATGTCGCCTATATGCAGGACGAGCTGCGCTACGCCATCCGCAAGGAGCTGTTCCTAAAGCCCAGCGTCGAAGCCATGACCATGCGCAACACCGTCGCCCAGACCGCGATGCCGATGCGCGATTACGGCTCTTTCCTGCCCGGCGACGGGGTTGGCGGTGCCGGCGTGCACTGGAACGGCCAAACATGGCGCTTCTGGAGCAGCGATTTTTCGATCCGCAGCCATCTGGCGCAGCGTTATGGCGCCGCTAGGATGAACGGGCTGATGCTGCAGGACTGGGGCGTCACCTGGAACGAGATCGAGCCCAGCTTCGACAAGTTCGAATATCTTTGTGGCATTTCCGGCAAGGCCGGCAATCTCAAGGGCCGGGTCGTGCCGGGCGGCAATCCCTTTGAAAGCGCGCGTAGCCGCGACTATCCCACGCCGCCGATGAAAATGAGCTATGCGCCCACGCTCTTTGCCCAGATGGTGAAAGAGCAGGGCTATCATCCGTTTCCAACGCCGTCAGCGAATCTTTCGACGGCGTATGTCAATCCGCTGGGTGTGCGGATGGGGCAATGCACCTATTGCGGTTTCTGCGAACGCTTCGCCTGCGGCAACTATTCCAAGGCCAGCGCCCAGACCACCATCCTGCCGGTGCTGATGAAAAAGCCCAACTTCGAACTGCGCACCGAATGCGAGGTGCTGAAGGTCAATCTGGCGCCGGACGGCAAGATGGCCAAAAGCGTCACCTATATCGATGCCAAGGGTGTGGAGTATGAACAGCCCGGCGACATTGTGGTGATCTGTGCCTACGCGTTGATGAATGTGCGCATGATGCTGCTGTCGAAGATCGGCGCACAGTATGACCCGGTGACGGGCCAGGGCACGGTGGGCCGCAATTACTGCTACCAGACCGGTAGCGGTGCCCGCATGTTCTTCGAGGGCAAGCACTTCAATCCCTTCATCGGCGCCGGCACGCTGGGCCAGACGATGGACGATTTCAACGGCGACGCCTTCGATCATGGGCCGCTGGATTTCCTGGGCGGCGGCGGCATCAACTGTGTGGTCACCAATGGGCGGCCTATCAGCAACCGGCCCACCGCGCCGGGCAGCCCGCGCTGGGGTGCGGGTTGGAAGAAAGCGACGATAGAGGGCTACAATAGCTCGATGGGTTTCTCGGCCCAGGGCTCGTCCTATCCGGTGCGGGAGAATTATCTCGACCTCGATCCCACCTATACCGACCGGCACGGCCGGCCGCTGCTGCGCATTACCTTTGATTTCCCCGACAACGACATTCGCATGTCGCACTTCATGTCGGACCAGCTGGAAAAAATCTCCAAGCCGTTCGGCGCCAAGGTCACCACCGTGTCGCGGGCCAAAAAGGGCTGGGACGCGGTGCCGTATCAGAGCACCCACAATACTGGCGGCGCTATCATGGGCGGCGATCCCAAGACCAGCGCGGTGAACAAATATCTGCAGAGCTGGGACGTGCCCAATGTCTTTGTCATCGGCGCATCTGCCTTCGCCCACAATGCCGGCATGAATCCCACCGGCACGGTAGGGGCGCTGGCCTTCTGGGCGGCGCAAGCCATCACCACCAAATACATAAAAAGCCCCGGCAAGCTGGTGCGGGCATGAGGAAGCTTTTTCTCGCTGCCGCCCTTGCAGCTGTGTCCTCCGCCGCCAGCGCCGCTGGCGTGGATGCCGGCCGTTACCAGTCGGTGCTGGGAGACTGCGAAGGCTGTCACGGCAAGAATCTGGCGGGCGGGGTCGAATTGATGACACCGTTCGGAAAGCTGGTGGCGCCCAACATCACGCCGGACAAGCAAACCGGCATCGGAAATTATTCGGGGGAGGATTTCCGCCTGGCGATGAAGGCCGGCATCGGGCCAGGTGGCAAGCGGCTTTATCCCGCCATGCCCTATCCGGCCTATGCGAAGATGAGCGATGCCGATGTCGCGTCGCTCTGGGCCTATCTACAAACCGTGAAACCGGTGCGCCGTGCTGTGGATGTCAATCAGCTGCGATTTCCCTTCAATCTGCGCTTTATGATGCGCGGCTGGAACATGCTGTTTTTCCGCCCCGCGCTGTACGCCCACAATGCGGGCAAGGGCGCGGCCTGGAATCGCGGCGCTTACATTGCCAACGGCCCGGCCCATTGCGGCACCTGCCACACGGCCAAGACCATGATGGGTTCCGACAAGGGTATGGCGCTGTCGGGCGCATCGCTGCAGGGCTGGTTCGCCCCCGATCTCACTGGCGACCGCAATGCGGGCCTGGGCGGCTGGAGCGCCGCGCAGGTGGTGGAGTATCTCAAGACCGGCCGGAATACACATTCCATCGCATCGGGTCCCATGTCGGAAGTGGTCGAGCATTCCACCGCGCAGATGAACGATGCCGATCTCCGGGCGGTTGCGGTCTATCTGAAGGATCTGCCGGCATCGGACGGCAATGGCGGCGGCGCATCGGGTGTGGAGGCCCAGATGAAATCGGGCGCAGGCGTGTTTCGGATGAATTGCGCCGCCTGTCACAGCTTCAATGGCCGGGGCGACAATGTCCTGTTCCCGCCGCTGGCGGGCAACGCGCTGGTGCGCCAGAGCAGCGCCGAGACCTTGGCGCGAGTGGTGCTGGCCGGCTCAAAGGCGGTGGCGACGCCCGCCGCGCCGACCGGTCCCGGTATGCCCAGTTTTGCCTGGAAGCTGAACGACGCACAGGTCGCCAATGTCCTGACTTACATTCGCAACAATTGGGGTAATCGCGCGCCCGCTGTTTCCGCCGATACTGTGGCGAAGATCAGGAAGTCTTTGCAGCCAGCATCCCACTGAAGAGCGCTTCGATGTCGCGGGCGAAGCGCGGCGTGTCGAACAGTGCTGAATTCCGGCCCGCCAGCTTCTCCCGCAAAGATTTCAATCGCGCCGGATCTTGCGCCAGTTCCAGCGCCAGATTTTCATAATCTTGCGCATTTTCCGTCACCAGTTCCGGCAGGCCCGCCGCGTGCAACATGCTGGCCGCGACCCGTCCGGCATAGGCCGTTCCCTTGCAGGTCAGGACCGGCAGGCCCGCCCACAGCGCGTCGCAGGCGGTGGCATGGGCATTGTAGGGCAGGGTGTCGAGGAACAGGTCGGCAAGGGCGTGACGGGCGAAATGCACGTCCAGCGGCGCGACTGCCGCGAACACCAGGCGCTGTGAATCGATGCCCTGTTCGTGCGCCGCGCGCCGAAGATTTTCCGCCGCCGCATCACCGGGCTTCTTCAGCCACAAGACGCTGCCCGGCACCTGTTCCAGAAGCCGCATCCATACGGCAAAGACCGGCGCGGTGAACTTCCAGTTGTTGTTGAAGGAGCAGAAAACGAATCCATTCTCCGGCAAGCCCGCCTTGGCGCGCGAGGGGGGCGTGCCGATGGCATTGCTGGTGTCGGTGGGGAAAAAACAGTTGGGCAGATAAGCCAGCTTTTCCGAAAAGGCTTCGGCGTTGGGCGCCACCACGCGGTCCGCGATCAGACAGTCAATGAACGGCGCGCCGGTGGTTCCGGCATAGCCCAGCCAGGTCGCCTGCACCGGCGCCGGACGGTGGCTGAGAATATCGAAATTGTCGCCCTGGGTATGGCCGTTAAGGTCCACCAGCACATCGACTTCCAGCCCGCGCACCATTACCGCCACGGCGCGGGACGGATAATCTTTCACATCGTGGAACTGGTCGAACGCCGATGTCAGCCGCCGGCGTTGAGCGCTGCCGTCATCGGGGCCGGTGGAAATGCCCAGCACCTCGAACCGTTCGCGGTCATGGGTCTCGATCAGTTGTGCGATCTGGGCCGCCACCGGATGATGGACAAAATCCGAGGAAATATAGGCAAGGCGGAGCCTGTCATGCCTGTAACCGCCTTTCGCCATCGCGAGCGGAAAATTCGCAAAGCGGGACTGGATCACGTTGCGCGCGCATTGGAGCTGCAGGGCCTCTTCGCTGCTATAGCCCAGCAGCACCCATGGGGGCACGGCTTCACCGGCCGCGATCCGGGCCGGCATCTGCGCGCCGATCACAGCGGCGCGTTTCCAGTCGCACAGGTTCAGCGCCGCCATCGCCGCGCCGGCAAAGGCGTGCGGCTGGCCGCCCGCCTGCTCGAAGCTGGCCAGCGCTTCTTCGTGGCGCTTGAGCTGCTGCAGGGAGCCGCCGCGATTGCTCTGGGCTTCAGGATAATCGGGGCGCAGCGCCAGCGCCCGGTTATAGCTGGTGACCGCTTCGTCATAGCGCATCAGGCCCTGCAATGCGTTGCCGCGATTGTTGAAGGCCTCCGCATCATCAGGCCGCAAGGCAAGTGCGCGGTCGAAGCAGCCCAGCGCATCGGCGAAGCGCCGAAGATCGAGCAGGGCGCTGCCGCGATTGTTGAAGGCGCTCGAATATTGCGGCGCCAGCTGCAAGGCGCGGTCATATGCTGCCAGCGCCTCCGCCGGCCGTTTGAGGTCCTGCAGCACGCTGCCGCGATTGTTCAGCGCCTCGACATAGTCCGGGGTGGCGGCCAGCGCCGCGTCGTAATCGGCCAACCCCTCGTCGAACCGTCCCAGGCTCTGCAGCACGGTACCGCGATTATTCAGCGCTTGTGGCCAGCCGGGCCGTCCATCCAGGGCGCGGGTGAAGCCGGTTAAGGCCTCATCGGTGCGGCCTAAGGTCTTGAGGATATTGGCATGGTTGAGCAGTGCGTCGGCGTCGCCCGGACGAAGGTCCAGCGCGGCGGCGATCTCTTTGAGGGCGTCGTCCCCACGCCCCTGCTGGGCCATCGCCACGCCCAGCAGATGGCGCGCCGTGAAATCGCGCGGGTCCGCAGCCAGCACCTGGCGGTAAAGCCGTTCGGCGTCCGGCAGGTTGCCGCTGCGATGCAGCGTCACCGCCTGGTCGATCAAGGTCTGCGTATTCATGAACCGCTTTGCCGTCCCCGGATGGTAGTATCGCTGCTGACAGAGCAAAGGTTAAGCCGTATTTGCCGCGGCTTTTGGGCGTGGTATCTCTTGGCCCGTGTCACAAGAACAATGGGGATGGACATGGAAAAGACCAGCCGTCGGGACATCTTTGCCCTCATGGGCGGCGCGGCTGTTGCGGCCGCCACGCCCGCCTTGGCACAGTCCACCCCGGTGGTCGAATGGAATGCGCATATGTTCAGTTCCAATACGGCGCGCTTTCCATTCCACGCTAAGTCGACCTACAAGCCCGATGCCGGCACATTTCCGGTTGATCCGCTGGCGCCTTACCAGCGCCATTTGAAAGAATTCGGCATCGACAAGGCGGTTGTGGTCCAGCCCGAGCCTTATGGCGACGATCACAGCCTGGTGCTGGACTGCCTGCGCCGCGCGCCGGCGTCCCAGCTGAAAGCCACCAGCCTGTTCTATCCCAAGGACCCCCAGGCGCCCAAAAAGCTGGCGGCGCTGGTCAAGAAAGAGCCGCGCATTGTCGCCACCCGCATTCACGCCCATCGCGGCAAGGAAATATATATCGAATCCTTTGCTGCACCCTATGTCCGGGCGCTGTGGAAGCAGGCCGCCGATCTGGGCGTGATCATGGAGCTGCATATCGGCCCAAATTATGCGCGCCAGGCCGCCGCTGCCATCCGCGCCTTTCCCGGCTGCAAGGTGTTGATCGACCATATGGCCGAACCCAAGCTGGGCAATCCCTATGAGTTCGCCGATGTTCTTGAGATGGCCAAGCTGCCCAACGTCTATATGAAGCTGTCGGGCGTCGACTATATCGCCGCCGATAAGCCCTATTTCCAGAGCGTGCTGCCGTTCACCTCCCGGCTGATCCGGGAATTCGGCCCCGACCGGATGGTGTGGGGCGGCGGTTCGCACCGCATCGTCGATATTCACATGAAGGGCTATTCGGTGGCCGATATCGCTAAGGTCAAGGGCGGCAATCTGCAAAAGCTGCTGAACTGGTAGGAGGCGTCATGCGCCGCGTTTTTGTGATTTCAGGATTGATGGCTCTGGCCGCGCTGCCGGCGCTGGCCGAGCCGACTCGCGACGAAGTGATGGCGGGGGCGGAAAGGTGCGACGGCATTGCCGACAATCGCGTCTGGCTGGATTGTTTCTATGGTTCGGCCCAGCCGATGCGGTCGGTGCTGAACCTTCCGCCCGCCAATCCGGCCCAGGTGCGGCTGGTGCCGCCGCGCGGTGCCGAACCGCGCCGTGTCGCCAGTGCGCGCCCGCAGCCGGAAAGGTCCGGAGGCTTCTGGGCCGACGTTATCGGCTCGACCAAGCCGGAATCGTCCAACATGGCGATGACGAAGTATGATTTCGACCGCAGCGGCGCGGTGACCGTGACCCTGGCGGACGGCCAGATGTGGCGGCAGCTGGAATCCGATCTGGTCCGCGCCAGATGGAACAAGCCCGCGGGCACTTACCGCGTCACCGTCGCATCGGGCTTGGGAGATACGTTCGACCTGAAGGTGAACGGCGAAAAGGGCACCATCTACCGGATGCGCCGCGTGATGGCCCGGCGTTAGTAGCCGTAATTGTAATAGGAGCCGAGGTCGCCTTCATCGCCGTAACCGGCGCTATAGCCGCCGTAACCGCCGCCATTCCCACCGCCGTAATAGGCGGAGGGACCGTAATTTCCGTAAAATACTGGCCTGTTATAGCCCTTATGGCCATAGTCATAGGTGAAGTCGTAATTCGCCCAGGCGCCATTCGCGGCAGGGCCGGGACCATATACGGTGCAGGCGCCCACCGGCAGTAGCACGGCAAGGCAGATCGCGGTGGCGAGTTTCTTCATGGCCTAGTCCCGGTTTAGCCGTTCCAAAAAGGCGCAGCCGGCCGCGTGCCGCGAGCCAAGGCCGCGATTAGGGTAAATGGCGGCCCGGCAGGCCTTCCGTCCGCCATGGCGTTAACGCTAGCGTGGGGTACGAAACAACTAGGCCAATCCGCATGAGCAAGAATGACAGGCGCGATTTCCTTGTGGCGGCAGGGCTCAGTTCCGCCGCGCTTGCCTTTTGCGACCGGCGATGTAAGGGCGGAAACGCTGGCTCCGGCGCCGGAGGTGAAGCCACAGCATCACGTCCGTTTCGCGGTCTGCGGCATCAGTCACGATCACATCCATGGCAAGATCGAAGCCAGCGTGCGCGGCGGTGGGGAGTTGGTGGTGGGATGGGGCCTGGAGCCGGACAGACTGGCGGTGTTCCGCCGCCTCTATCCCGATGTGATAGATCGCCGCCACCCAGGACTAGATCATCAACCGGACCAACATACGGCTGATACTGTCATCCCACATCGCCAACGAGCGCGCCGGGATCGGGGTCAAGGCCAGAAATGCGGGCAAGGACTTCCTCGCCAATAAGCCCGGCATCACCACGCTTGAGGATCTGGCGCTGGTGCGAAAGACCATCGCCGATACGGGGTGGATCTACGGCATCCTCTATTCCGAGCGGCTGGAAGTGCGGGCCGCCGTCCATGCCGGCGAACTGATCAGGCAGGGCGTCATCGGCAAGGTGATCCAGGCCATCAACATCGCGCCGCACCAGGTTGTGCAGAATGGCGGGCTTGCCGGCGGCGGCAGCGGACAGCCGGACTGGTTCTGGAACGACGTCCAGCTCGGCGGCATCCTATACGACATCGGCTCGCATCAGGTCGAGCAGTTCCTTTATTACACCGGTTCGACCTGCGCGGAGGTAGTGGCATCGAAGGTCGCCAATCTGCGCCATCCGGACCGTCCGCATTTTCAGGACTTCGGCGACATGATGCTGCGCGGCGATAAAGGGTTCGGCTATGTTCGCCTCGGCTGGTTCACACCCGCCGGGCTGGGTACCTGGGGCGAAGGCCGAATCTTCGTGCTGGGAACCGACGGCTATATCGAAATCCGCAAATATATCGACGTCGCCGTCGCCAGGCGCGGCAACAATCTCTTTGTGGTGGATGGCAAAAGCGCACGCGTTATCGATTTCGCCAACGGGCCGTTGCCGTTCGGGCCGCAATTCGTTGCCGATATTGTGCGGCGCACACATGCGGCGCAGGGTCAGGCCCAGTGCCTGCTGGCGACGGAATTGTCGATCCTAGCACAGAAGAATGCCGTCCGGGCCACGATAACCGGCTGAAAAACACACCGACTGCGCCATTACGGGCTTTTCATGCCGCGTTTTTAATAGCAACCTGCGATCACTAGGAAGACACAATGTCGTCAGCCGACCAAACCAAGACCACGGGGAAGATTCATGAAGATGAAAACCATTTTTCTGGCAGGCATGGCGGCGGCCTTGCTGACCGGCCTGTCAGCCAGCGCGCAGCAGCCGTCACAGCCGCCGAACGCGACGATACCGGAAATGCCCAACCAGACCACCCGCAACGGCAAGCATGTCAATCGCATCATCGATATGTGGATGAAGGGCCAGCCCGTCTATTACGCACAGATCAGCGGCGGCGGCTATGAAAAGGGTAAGGAGATGGCGGCTACAAAGGCCGACTACATCACCTATGAAATGGAACACGGCCCGCTCGATTTCAAGGAACTGCAGGAGTTCATGCGCGGCCTGGTCGAAGCCGGCCCGACCCGTACCGGTCACAAGACTCCGGCGGTGATCGTCACCCTGCCGATCTCGGGTACCACCGATGCGGTGCGCGCCAATGCCTGGATGATCCAGCAGACCCTGGCCGCCGGCGTGCACGGCATCCTGCTGTGCAATGCGGAAAGCCCGGAAGCGGCCCGCCTGATGATCGAAGCCTCGCGCTATCCGTTTGCGCCGCGCGTTGACGGTCTGGCCCAGGGCACCCGCGGCAATGGCTCGCAGGGTTATGCTTCGCGCATGTGGGGCGTGACAGCGCAGGAATATCTGCGCATCGCCGAGCCGTGGCCGATGAATCCGGATGGCGAGCTGCTGTTTGGCCTGAAGATCGAGAATCCGCGCGCCGACGCCAATGTCGAAGCTTCGGTTCGCGTTCCGGGCATTTCCTTCGCGGAATGGGGTCCTGGCGATCACGGCTTCTTTATCCTGGGCCGCCCGGGCACCTATAAGGGCGGCGTCGGCGTGGAAGCGATGCAGGCGGTGCGTTCGCGTGTCCTGGCCGCCACCAAAGCGTCCAAGACCATGTTCCTAAATTCCTGCAGCGATGATCCCAAGAGCGACAGCTATGTGATCAACATGATAAAGGACGGCACCATGATCTGCACCGGCGGCGACTCGCCGGCGGCGGATATGGGCCGCAAGTTCACCAAGCGCACCGACCCGTTCTGATCTGAATGAGCAAGAAAGCCCCCGCGCCAAAAGCGCGGGGGCTTTTTCTTTGCCTTACGGGTCATTCCGGCAGCGCAAAGACATAGACCATGTTGCCGCCGGGAGGTTGGTCGATGCCCTGGGTCAGGCCAAGCGGGTGGGGATTGTAGCCGCCGCCCGCTGCCACCGCGATATACTGACGCCCATCGATGCGGAATGTGGTGGTGGCGCCGAACACCTGCGAGCCCAGCCGCGTCTGCCACAGAACCTTGCCATTCGTCTGGTCGAAGGCGCGCAGATAGCGGTCCATGCCGCCGTTGAACAGCAGCCCGCCGGCGGTGGCCAGCACCGGCGAATAGTTCGACGCCATTGTTTCCCAGCTCCACAGCGTCTTGCCAGTTTCCACCGAGACCGCGTCCAGCCGTCCTGCCTTGTCATGGCCGTCGGCGAACACCACCGGACCGACCTTGTTGTACTGGTCGCGCGGCTTGGAGGGGATATTGTCGGCGCGCACGCGATAGTTGGCGCAGAGATTTTGCATCTGGACAAACAGGGCATTGGTCTGCGGACTATAGGCCGAGAAAGGCCAGTCGCGGCCCCCCGCATGGGTGGGGCATTGGTGATAGGTCTTTTTGAGGTCGTTCATCACCAGTTCGGGATTGACCGTGACCTTGCCCCTGGTATCGATGCTCTTGACGATGTTCTGGACCCCGGTGGTCTTGGCCCAGAGGAAATCGCCATTGGCGCGGTCGAAGCTCCAGACAATCGAGTTCTTGCAGGGCGCGCCGATCAGGATCTTGCGGCTGGGCGCGGCCGCGCGGCGTCCGACCGCCATCATGCCGTCGGCTTTGGGATCGGGATGGACCGGCGTGGTGACGGACATCATTTCAAAAGTGCACTCCTGGTCCCAATTGTCCTGGGGCAGGACCTGGTGTTTCCAGATGATTTTTCCGGAGCGTGGCTCAATCGCGTAGCGGGTGTTGCTGCCCGCTAGGCTGGCATTGCCCTTGACCCCACGTTGCACGTCCGCCGCAGGGCCCACGCCGCTGGAGCCGTAGAATGCCATGTTCAGGTCGGGGTCGTAGGTGATCGGGCCCCACACGCCTGTCATCCAGCGTTGATCGTACGGCATGCCGCCCCAGGTCTCGTCGCCCGGCTCGCCCTTTTTGGGGATCAGCATGTTGCGCCACAATTCCTTGCCGGTGCGCGCGTCATGGCCGGTGACGTAACAGCCGAACGGCGCTTCCTGGCAGGTGGAGCCGGCAATCACCACGCCATCCACCACGATCGGGCCGGTGGTGTTGGTGACAAAGCCGTCCTCGCCGCGGCTGGTTTCCCAGGCGACTTTTCCGGTCTTGGCGTCCAGCGCCACGATGGAATTGTCCCAGGTCAGGGTGTAAATCTTGTCTTCATACAGGAAGACGCTGCGCTTGCGCTGGCCCCAATGGCTGCGCGCCGGATCGCGCGGGGCCAATGTGCGGCGATACTGCCAGAGCAGCTCACCGCTCGCTGCATCCAGCGCCTGGATCACGTCACCCGGATTGCCCAGGAACATGACGCCTTTATACACGATGGGCGTGGCTTCATTGACGCCGCTTTCCATCAGCCGCGACCAGATCAGCTGCAGGCCCTTCACATTCGTCTTATTGATCTGGTCAAGGGCGCTGAACCCCCAGCCCTGGTAATTGCCCCGCATCATGATCCAGTCGGAAGGATCGGGATTGCGCAGCACCGCGTCGGTGACCGGCTGATATTCAGTGAGGGGATGCGGGGCAAGGGTGACGCCGCCCGGTGGAGTAGGCGCGGCAGCCTGATTCTGCGCCACGGCCGCGCCGCAGGCCAGAGCCGCGATGGCGCCGGCCAAAATGAACCCCTGCCAATGTCCCGATGTCATCCTGTCTCCGCTTTCGGCGTTGTTTTGCGATGCGTAGTTTTAAGGTACTTTAATATAGGGATTTTTTGGAACGCGCGCCAGGATTGTGGGCGGTTTTGGCCCCCGATTGGCCTTTGGCGGTGGCGGGCTGGGGCTGGTCGCGGTCCTGGCGATCTCGCTGATATTCGTTGTCGATCCAAGGCAGTTGCTGGAAGACGTCGGCCCGGTGCCTGTTCAGCGCAGCGAACGCAATGTCGGCACCTGCGCGAATGATCAAGACTGCGAGTTTGCCCGGCGGATCATCGGCTCCGCCGAAGATATCTAGTCACCCTTGATGCAGGAACGCGGCGCGCGCTTTGTACCTGCCACCTTCAGGTCTTACGGCTAGGTCACGCCCACTGGCTGTGGCACTGGCCAGGCTTAGGCCGGGCCCCTTTATTGCCCCAGCGACAGAGGCATTTATCTCGATCTCACTTTCTTCAATTAGCTTGGCCAACGCTTCTGGGCTCCGGGCCAGTTCTCCCGTGCCTATGTTATCGCCTATGAGTATGGTCACCACGCCCAGAACCTGCTGGGGACCCTGGACGGTCGCGGTGGACCGGAGCTTGGGGCTGACAGCGTTGCCGTCCGCGTTGAACTTCAGGCCGACTGCTATGCCGGAGTCTGTGCCTTCAACATGCTGGAAAGCGGCGATGTCGAAAGCGGGATGCAGGCGGCTTCGGCGGTGGACGACGACACGTTGCAGAAGCAAGCCCAAGGCTATGTCGTTCCTGACTCATTCACCCACGGCTCCAGCGCCCAGCGCATCCGCTGGTTTCGGCGCGGGTTGAACGGCGGCGATGTCGCGGCATGCGATACATTTTCAGCCGCGAGCCTGTAGCGGCGCGTCCGTTGCCATGCCAGTTTGGCGGCCATGCGCATCCTGATCGCCGGCTTCCAGCACGAGACCAACACCTTTGCACCGTCCAAAACGGCGTATGACGACTTTGTGCGGGGCGGGGCTTTTCCGGCCATGGCATGGGGCGCCGATATACTGGGGCTGCGGGACGTCAACATTCCCATCGGCGGCTTTATCCGGGCCATGGAGGGGCCGCGCACCGAACTGGTGCCGGTGATCTGGGCCGGGGCAACGCCAGCGGCGCATGTCGAAAAGGCCGCCTTTGAACGCATCGCTGGGGAAATTGTGGCGGCGGCGGGGGCACAGGATTTCGACGGCATCTATCTCGATCTGCATGGCGCCATGGTCTGCGAACATGACGATGACGGCGAGGGAGAACTTCTGGCGCGGCTGCGCGCAGTGGTGGGCCCGCGCGTGCCGATCGTCGCCAGCCTGGACCTGCATGCCAATGTCACGCGGCGCATGCTCGAGGTCGCCGATGCACTAGTGGCCTATCGCACTTATCCCCATGAAGACATGGCCGAGGCAGGCGAGCGCGCGAGCGGCCTGATGATGCGCCTGCTGACGCGGGGCGCGCGGCTGCATCGCGCCGCCAGCCGCCTGCCGTTCCTGATTCCGATCAACGGCATGTGCACCATGGTCGAGCCGGCGCAGGGCACCTATCGGGCGTTGGCTGGCGCGGAAGCCATGCACAATGCCGCGCTATCCTTCGCGCCGGGGTTTCCCGCCGCCGATTTCCCCGAATGTGGCGGCGTGGTCTGGGGTTATGGCGAGGATGCACGGATCGACGGCGTGGTGGCCGGCCTGACCGATCACATCGTAAGCCGGGAAAGCGAGTGGATGGTGCCGTTCCTGGCACCCGAAGAGGCGGTGCGTGAGGCGCAGCGGATCGCGGCCCATGCGACGCGGCCGGTGGTGATCGCCGATACCCAGGACAATCCCGGCGGCGGCGGCGATTCCAACACCACGGGCATGCTGCGGGCGCTGGTGCATTGCGACGCGCAGGGTGCCGCCATCGGCCTGATGGTGGACGGCGCGGCGGCGAAGGCGGCGCATGATGCCGGCGCGGGCCATGACATCACCATCGCCCTGGGCGGACAGTCGGGCGGCGACCCGCCGTTGCACGCCACCTTCCGGGTGGAGCAACTCTCGGACGGCCGCTGCCGCTATGACGGGCCGATGATGAACGGCAAGCTGACCGATGCCGGGCCGTCGGCTCGGCTGTCGCTTGGCGGGGTGCAGATAGTGGTCAGCACCTGGAAGGACCAGATGCTGGACCGCAATCTCTACCGCATGGCAGGTGTGCAGCCGGAGCAGATGAAAATCCTGGTCAACAAAAGCTCGGTGCATTTCCGCGCCGATTTTCAGCCGATCGCTGAGGCCATTCTGGTGGCCAAGGCGCCGGGGCCGCTGCGGGCCGACCCGGCCGATTTCCTGTGGACGCGCTTGGCGCCGGGTATGCGGCTGCGGCCTCTGGGGCCTGCCTTTCAGACGCCTTGATCCGTGGCTAAGCTGTCGGCAACAAGAAGACAGGGAAGAGGCGCCGATGGTCCAGCTCAGCCGCAGGAATGTCCTGATCGCCACAGGGGGGCGCCGCCATGGCGGGCGCCGCCAACCTGACCGGCGCCAGCGCCGCCACTCGTCCGCAAGGCGATCTATCTGGCTATGCCGTCAATCTGGATTGCTGGTTTCGCGATGTGCCGTTCGAGCGGCGCTTTGCGCTGGCGCGGGAGGCTGGTTTCAAGACCATCGAATTCTGGAAAGCGGCGCGCGCGCCAGGGCTGGACGCCACCGCGATCCGCCGCCTCGCGGATGAAAATGGGCTGTTGACCGTCCAGTATGCGCCCGAAGCGCCTTGGTTCTCCGATCCCGCCCGTCACGGCGAACCGGTGAAGATGATCGAGAGCACCATCACCGATTCCCGCATCCTGGGCTGTACGCAGTTCACCCTGACCGGCCATCACAATGTCGAGGGCATGACGCGCGAAGCGATGCTGGCGGGCTACGCCACGGGCCTGATGCGCATTGCGCCGCTGCTGGAGGCCGCCGGGATCACTGCACTGGTGGAGTCGTTCAATACCGTCAATCACCTCAATCATCTGCTGAACGGGTCACGGCCCGCTTACGCCATGGTCAAGGCGGTGAATTCGCCGCGCGTGAAGCTGCTCTGGGATTTTTATCATATGCAGCTGGAAGACGGCGACCTGATCCAGAAATTCAAGGCGGGCTGGGACCAGATGGCCTATGTGCAGATCGGCGATGTGCCGGGACGGCACGAACCGGGCACGGGCGAGGTCAACCACGCCAATCTCATCCGCGCGATCCGCGCCCTGGGCTATAAAGGCAAGATAGGGCTGGAATTCATGCCCCTGAATGATAATTGGCGCGCTGCTGTCAAGGCGGTTGCCGGGCTGGATACCGGTGCCTGACCTGCTAGAGTTGCTCCGTACAGCAGAAGGAATCGGTATGAATATTGTCGCGCTTGTTCTGGTCGTTCTGGCCGCGATTATCCTGTTCCGGGCGATCAAGATCGTGCCGCAGGGCCGGGAATTTACCGTAGAGCGGTTCGGCCGATACACTCGCACCCTTAAGCCCGGCATCGCCTTCCTCACGCCCTTCGTCGAAGTCGTTGGGCGCCGCGTCAACATGATGGAGCAGGTGCTGGATGTGCCCCAGCAGGACGTCATAACCAAGGATAACGTCTCGGTACGGGTCGATGGCATTGTCTTTATCCAGGTGATGGATGCCTCCCAGGCGGCGTATCGCGTGGACAATCTGACCTACGCCATCACGCAATTGTCACAGACCAACCTGCGTACCGTGGTCGGCTCGATGGACCTGGACGAAGTGTTGTCTCAGCGCGACCAGATCAACACCCGGCTGCTGTCGACCATCGACCATGCCACCAATCCCTGGGGCGTGAAGGTGACGCGCATCGAGATCAAGGATCTAGTGCCGCCGCCCGACATCACTAACGCCATGGCGCGACAGATGAAGGCCGAGCGCGAACGCCGCGCCGTGCTGCTGGAAGCTGATGGCGAGAAGCAGGCGGCGATCACCCGGGCCGAAGGCGCCAAGCAGGCCGCCATCCTGGAAGCCGAGGGCCGACGCGAAGCCGCCTATCGCGATGCCGAAGCGCGCGAACGCGAGGCGGAAGCCGAAGCCAAGGCGACCGCCATGGTGTCCGACGCCATCGCCAAGGGCGACGTCAACGCCATCAATTACTTCGTCGCCCAAAAATATGTCGCCGCCTTCGCCGAGTTGGCCCGCAGCCCGCAGCAGAAGACCGTCATCATTCCGGCCGACATGGCGGGGATCACCGGTTCCATCGCGGGCATTGGCGAACTGATCAAGACCATCGGGAGGGATGATCCCAAACCCACGCCGCCGCCGCGCCGCGGTACTTCCGTTCCCGTCGCCGGGGGCTGAGATGGACTGGCTGCTGCAAAATCCGCTCGCGTTCTGGCTGGTGATCGCGGCCGCGCTGCTGGCTTTCGAGGTTGGTACGGGTTCGGGCTGGCTGTTGTGGCCGGCCGGTTCAGCGGCGGCGACCGGTGTGGCTACCCTGGTTTTTCATTTCGATCTGCAGATGCAGCTGGTGGTGTTTGCCTTGCTGACCATGGGCACGACCCTGGCGGGCCGGCGTTTTTTTCCGCGAACCTCTGCCGCGGGCGGCGACATCAACGACACGACCTCGCGGCTGGCGGGGAGTGAAGGCGTGGCGGCGGAGGAATTCCAGGCCGGCAGCGGCCGTGTGCTGGTCGACGGCCAAGAATGGGCGGCCGAACTGGAAGGCGGCGGATCGCTTGCCTATGGCGCCCGGGTCATCGTCACTCATGTCGGCGGCTCGCGGCTGACGGTCCGGCCGCGCTAGTCCGGCAGAATCAGCTTGCGCTGCTCGACCAGCAGTTCTTCCAGGGCTTTGCGCTTGCTTTCGTTGGGTTCACGGCCCAGCTGTGCCTGAAACCGCGCGATATTGCCGTGCGTAACCCACTCTGCCTGCACTTGCGTGGCGGTCTTGTCTGTCATCGCTCGACGGTCTTCTTATGCAAGACTTGTGTCAATTGAGGTGCATTTTGTTGCGGCAGGGTGCTATCCTAGTGCATGACAGAAACCAGCATTCGCCGCGACATGGTCGAATACCGCGGCTATTCCCTGCTCGTGACCTATGCCGAGCCGCAATGGCAGGTGATGATCGCCACCGTGCTGACGGGCCGGCCGCAGCTTGCAATCGAGAAACAGATCGTCCGCGGTTGGGACGAAGAAGAAACCATAAAGCGCGCGAAAATGCGTATCGACCTTCTGATCGAAAGTCCGAGCCTTCACTAGTGACGCCATCGGCGCAAAGGAAATGACATGAGCAAAGAGCAGAAAAGCAACCGCGAGAAAAAGAAGCCCAAGCAGGACAAGGCCACCAAGGGTTCGGCTGCGCCCACGGCTTACGCTCAGGCCAAAATGTCGGCCAAGGGCTTTATGAAATAGCGGCTTCGCGGCGCTAGGCGATCCGCGTGGTGACCGCCTTGGTTTCCAGATAGTTCGACAGCACCGCCTGGCCCATTTCCCGGCCCCAGCCCGACTGTTTGTAGCCGCCGAATGGCAGGGCGGAGTCGAACACGTGATAGCAATTGATCCAGACCGTACCCGCCTTGATCCGGTTGGCGATATGCTGCGCCTTGGCCAGGTCGCGCGACCAGACGCCGGCGGCTAGGCCATAGACAGTGTCGTTGGCGGCGTCGATCAGGCTGTCATCGGCTTCCTTGAAGGGGGTGGCGACCAGCACCGGCCCGAAGATTTCTTCCCGCACCACTTTCATATTGGGGTGGGTGTCGACCAGCACGGTCGGCTTGATGAAAAAGCCCGGGGCATTGAGCGGCGCACCGCCGGTCAGGGCGCGCGCACCTTCCTCCAGGCCCGCCTTGAGATAGCCCGTAACCCGGCCATGCTGAACGGGGGATACCAGCGGTCCCATCTCGGTTTCCGGGTCCATGCCGACGCCCAGCCGGATCTTTTCGGCATTGGCGGCGATGCCGGCGGTGACCTTGTCGAAGATTTTTTCCTGTACGAACAGTCGCGAGCCGGCGTTGCAGCACTGGCCATGGTTGAAGAAGATGCCGGCGGTGGCGCCGGCGATAGCTTCATCGATATCGGCATCGCCCAGGATGATGTTGGGTGATTTTCCGCCTAGCTCTAGGCTGACTTTGCGCAGGTCGCGCGAGGCGGCCTGCACGATCAGCTTGCCGACCTCGGTAGAGCCGGTGAAGGCGATCTTGTCGACATCGGGATGGGCGGCCAATGCCGCGCCCGCGGTCTCGCCGAAACCTGGAATGATGTTGACCACGCCGTCGGGAAGTCCGGCTTCCATCAGCAGTTCGCCCAGCCGCAGCGCCGATAGCGGGGTTTCCTCCGCCACTTTCAGGACGACGGTGCAGCCGGTTGCCAGCGCGGGCGCCAGCTTCCAGGCTGCCATGAGCAGCGGAAAATTCCATGGAATGATCTGGCCGACCACGCCGACCGGCTCGGGGCGGGTGAAGGACAGGAACTGGCCCGACGCGGCCAGGGCCGAGAGCGGGATATACTTGCCCTCGATCTTGGTGGCCCAGCCGGACATGTAATGAAACATGTCGGCGGACAGCGGCACGTCGGCGACGCGTGCCACACTGAAAGGCTTGCCGTTGTCGAGACTTTCCAGCTGCGCCAGTTCATCCAGGTTTTCCAGGATCAGGTCGCCGATCTTGTGAATAATGCGCCCGCGCGCGGAAGGGCTCATGCGGCTCCAGGGGCCGTGTTCCAGCGCCTTGCGCGCAGCCTTCACCGCCGCGTCGATATCGGCCGCGTCGCCTTCTGCCACCCGCGCCAGCAGCATTTCGGTGGCGGGGTCCTGTACGTCGAAGACCTTGCCCGACTTGGCCTGAACCCATTTGCCGTCGATCAGCATGGGGCGCGGCTTGGACAGCCAGTCGCGCAGGGGCGCTGGCACACGATCAATGGTGGTGGTGAGAGTCATGGTCGTCTCCCTGTTTTTTGTTTTGGCCGTGAACTCGGCGCGGTTTCGCGCGCGGAAAACCCGACAGTGCGTGCAAGCCTAACAGACTTGTTCCGAGGTAGGCACGGGCCGGGAGAGGAGTTTTTTGCAAATTGTTGCGGTGCAGTAAAAGTCCCGGCGTTTTCGACTGACGCACCCGCCCTCAAGCCACTGTCGCGCGGGCTTGTCAATCATCTGCTTGCTGCCGCTGTCAGATGAGTGGTGCCGTAGGTGAGAATCGAACTCACGACCTATCCCTTACCAAGGGATTGCGCTACCACTACGCTACTACGGCATCCGTGGTAATTTCGGCACCTTAGCGCCGAACCCTTAACCCAAAATTGCGTTGAGGGAGCGCTGCTATAACGTAAGGATTCTCCAAAGGAAAGCCGCCCGGCGGAGATAGGGGACATGGCAAAATCATCGCCCGAAAAGCTTGCTGCGGCGCTGCGCGCCAACCTCCTGCGCCGCAAAAGGGGTTCGACGGACCTGAAAGGTCCGAAGAACGGGCGTGCGCCCAAGCGCGCCCCGGAAATGGCGGCCAAGCCTGCGGAACCGGCCGCCCCGGCCCCGGCCAAGGGGCCTGACAGGCCCACCAAAAAATCAGCCTAGCCCTGCCTTTTGCCCGGCTTTCCCTCCCCCGCCGGAGCGGGCTACAAGGGCCCTCGGCCCACGGGGCCGACATTAGAGTAGAGACATGGACAGAATTCGTATCCGAGGGGGCAACCGCCTGCAGGGGGAAATCCCCATCAGCGGCGCCAAGAATGCGGCCCTGAAACTGATGGCGGTGGCGCTGCTGACCGCCGAACCCCTGACCCTGACCAATGTGCCGCGGCTGGCGGATGTGCGTGCCATGGCCGAATTGCTGGCGAGTTTCGGCGTCAAGATTCAGGTGACCCTGTCGGGCAATTTCGGCGAAGGCGACACCATGCGGCTGGAAGCCACCACCATCACCAGCGCCTTTGCCTCCTACGACATGGTCCGCAAGATGCGGGCAAGCTTCCAGGTGCTGGCGCCCCTGGTGGCGCGCGAGGGCGCGGCCAAGGTTTCGCTGCCGGGCGGCTGCGCAATCGGCGCGCGCCCCGTTGAACTGCACCTCAACGCCCTCGAGGCGATGGGCGCCAAAATCGACCTGGCGGAAGGCTATGTCACCGCCACGGCAAAGTGCGAGCTCAAGGGCGCGGAGATCGTGTTTCCCTTTGTCTCGGTCGGCGCCACCGAAACCGCGATGATGGGTGCGACCCTGGCCAAGGGCACCACCAAGATCGTCAACGCGGCGCGCGAGCCGGAAATTATAGACCTGGGCAATTGCCTCATCGCCATGGGTGCGGAAATCTGGGGCCTGGGCTCCAGCGAGATCACCATCCAGGGCGTCGAGAAATTGCACAGCGCGGTCCATCGCGTGATGCCTGACCGCATCGAGACCGGTACCTATGCCATCGCCGTCGCCATTGCCGGCGGCGAAGTCGAACTGATCGGGGCTGCGCCCGACACCATCGCATCGCTGAATGCGCTTCTGGTCAAGAGCGGCGCCGAAGTTACCGCCACGCCGCGTGGCATGAAGGTGAAGATGAATGGCCCCCGGCCGCACGCGTCCGATATCACCACCGCGCCTTATCCGGGTTTTCCCACCGATCTGCAGGCCCAGATGATGGCGCTGATGGCGGTGGCCGACGGTACCTCGGTGATCAAGGAAAAGATTTTCGAGAACCGCTTCATGCATGTGCCGGAACTGGCGCGCATGGGGGCGCAGGTGCGCATTGACGGCGATACCGCCACGGTGCGCGGTGTGGAAAAGCTGACAGGCGCCCAGGTGATGGCCACCGATCTTCGCGCCTCGGTCAGCCTGGTGCTGGCTGGCCTGGCTGCCGAAGGCGAGACCGTGGTGAGCCGGATTTATCATCTGGACCGCGGCTTTGACCGGCTGGAGGAGAAGCTCTCCCGCGTCGGCGCCGACATCGCGCGAGTTAGCGAATGAACAGGCTGAAGCTGGCGGCTGCCGATGCCGAGGATCTGGAAATCCTGTCGGCGCGGTTGCAGGACGCCGTGGGGCAATTGAAGAATTTTACCTGGCTGCCGAAAAAGCGACGCTTCGCGGTGGTGGTGAACCGGCTGCAATGGGAAGAAGGCGGCAAGACGCGGGTGCGGGCCGGGTTGCATTTCGACGGCGTGCTGAAAGTACAGTCGCAGCAGGTCAAGCTGGGTGCCAGCGATGCGGTGGTCTCGCTGCTGGCGCTGCGCTTTGAGCCGGCGGGCGGAGAAAATCCCGGCGGAACGATTGAAATCACGCTGGCGGGCGGCGGGGCTATCCGCCTGACGGTCGAATGCATCGACGCCGAACTTGCTGATATGACCGGCCCCTGGGCGGCGCGGGCCATGCCCGACCATGGAGCCAGCGATGGTCCGTAGGTTAGATGCCGCTGACGCGAATTTCGGGGCTGATTTTCAGAAACTGCTTTTCACCACCCGCGAGGATGAGGAAGATGTGGCGCAGGTGGTCAAGGCCATCATCGCCGACGTCCGGGCGCGTGGTGATGGGGCCCTGATCGAACTGACCAACAAATTCGATCGCGCCGGTGTCACCCTCGAAACGCTGAAACTGCAGGAAGCGGAAATCGACGCCGCGCTGGCCAAGGTCAGCAAGGCGCAGCTGGAAGCGATTGAAACCGCAGCAAAGCGGATCGAGGTCTATCACAAGCGCCAACTTCCCGCCGATGAGCGCTTCACGGATGAAACCGGCGCATTGTTGGGCTGGCGCTGGACCAGCGTGGACAGCGTCGGCCTGTATGTGCCGGGCGGCACCGCCTCCTATCCCAGTTCCGTTCTGATGAACGCTATTCCCGCGCAGGTGGCGGGCGTGAAGCGCATCGTGATGGTCACCCCCGCCAGCGGCGGCACCATCAGTCCGCTGGTTCTGGCGGCGGCGCGGCGCGCCGGCATCACCGAAATCTATCGCATCGGCGGGGCGCAGGCGGTGGCGGCGCTGGCCTATGGCACAAAGACTATCAAGCCCGTGGACAAAATCGTCGGCCCCGGCAACGCCTATGTCGCCGCCGCAAAGCGCGAAGTGTTCGGGCAGGTCGGAATAGACTCCATTGCCGGTCCGTCGGAAATTCTTGTCGTCGCCGATGGCCAAAATAATCCGGAATGGATCGCGGCCGACCTGCTCAGCCAGGCCGAGCATGACGTCTCTTCGCAAAGCATCCTGATCACCGACGATGCCGCGTTTGCGCAACAAGTTGCCGAAGCGGTGATGCGCCAGATAGCAATCCTGCCGCGCAAGGACATCGCGGCCAAAAGCTGGAACGACAATGGTGCCATCATCACGGTGACGAATCTGGATGATGCCGCGGCGCTGGTGGACGCCATCGCACCTGAGCATCTAGAAATCGCCACCGCCGATCCGGAAGATTTTTCGCAGAAGGTGCGTCACGCCGGCGCGATCTTCCTGGGGAGCCACACGCCTGAAGCGATAGGCGATTACATCGCCGGTCCCAACCATGTGCTGCCGACCTCGCGCACGGCGCGGTTTTCCTCGGGCCTGTCGGTTCTGGATTACATGAAGCGCACCACCATCTTGAGGTTGGACGCCAAAAGTATGGCAGCGATCGGTCCCGATGCCCTGA
Source organism: Rhizobium sp. Q54 (assembly GCA_945860165.1). GTDB lineage: Bacteria > Pseudomonadota > Alphaproteobacteria > Micropepsales > Micropepsaceae > Rhizomicrobium. The sequence goes on along the minus strand of CAMAPL010000011.1, from coordinate 22,697 downwards.
CCCTGGCGGAGTCGGAGGGGCTGGAGGCGCATGCCCGCTCCATCGCGGCACGCCTGAACCGCAAGGATTGACCTTGGATTTCCGGCTGTCGGCGATCACCCTCGACGAAGCCAGTGTCGTGCATCGCAGCCGCGCCATCGACCAGGAACGCGAAGTCGCGATTTATGATCTGCTGGAGAAGAACAGCTTCCGCCTGCAGGATTCGCAGGGCGGTCCCTATCAGCTGACCCTGGGACTGGAGGAAAATCGCCTGGTGATGGAGGTGCGCCTGGAAGACGGCGCGCCGCATGGCCGGGCACTGCTGTCGCTGACGCCGCTGCGCAAGGTGGTGAAGGATTATTTCCTGATCTACGAAAGTTATTACAAGGCGATCCGCACCGCGCCACCGTATCAGATCGAAGCTTTGGACATGGCACGCAAGACCTTGCACGACGCGGGTGCCACCGAGCTGCGCAAGCGGCTGGACGGCAAGGTCGAAATCGATTTCGATACTGCACGCCGGCTGTTCACGCTGCTCTGCGTGCTGCAGATGCGGGACTGACATGCTCCCGTCTGCGGTCCTGTTCGCCTGCGCCATGAATGCCGTGCGCTCGCCCATGGCGGCGGCCCTGATGCGCCGCCTCACCAGCAAGGGCATCTATGTGGAATCGGCGGGGGTGCGCGTCGGCGCCCTCGATCCCCTGGCGGTGGAGACGATGGAGGAGGTCGGATTGGAAATCGGCCAGCACAAGCCCCGGCGTTTTGAGGACCTGGAAGACGGCAGTTTCGACCTTGTTATTACCCTGTCGCCGGAAGCCCAGCACAAGGCGATGGAGCTGACCCGCACTAAAGCCTCTAGGGTCGAATACTGGCCCACCATTGACCCCACGGCGGTGGAGGGATCGCGCGAACAGCGCCTGGCCGCCTACCGGGCGGTGCGCGATCAGCTTCTGGAGCGCCTGAAACAGCGTTTTTCGGTCCCTTCGGCGTCTCATACTTGAGGAAAAGGCACTGAAACGCCTTGCTTTTCGGGCTTTTCCCCCCTATCTGACGCAACCGCTGCAGACTTAAGAGGACCCATTGGCCAAAGAAGAATTGCTGGAGTTCGAGGGCATCGTCGAGGAGTTGCTGCCCAATGCGACCTTCCGCGTGAAGCTGATCGCCAATGAGCACATCATCATCGCCCATACCGCTGGCAAGATGCGCAAGAACCGCATCCGCGTGCTGACCGGCGACAAGGTGATGATCGAGATGACGCCCTACGACCTGACCAAGGGCCGCATCACCTATCGCTTCCGCTAAGACGTTGCTGGTCCTTGCCAGCGAAAGTCCACGCCGCGCCGCGCTGCTGGCGCAGGTGGGCATCGTTCCCGATCATATTCTTCCCGCCGCCATTGATGAGACGGTCCGCAAGGGCGAGGCGCCGCGTATCCATGCCTTGCGGCTGGCGACCGAAAAAGCACGCGCCGCACGGCAAAAATGGACCGGCGCGCCGGCCTTCATTCTCGCCGCCGACACGTTGGTGGTGGCCGGACGTCGCATTTTGCCCAAGGCCGAGAACGAGGCCCAGGTGCGCGCCTGCCTCAAACTGTTGGCGGGCCGCCGCCATCAGGTGATGACGGCTGTGGCGCTGATCGCGCCCGACGGAAAGCTACGAACGCGCCTGGCGCTAACGCGGGTCTCGATGCTGCGCCTGACAGACGCGCAGATTGCGGGCTATGTCGAAAGCCGCGAGGGGGAGGGCAAGGCAGGGGGCTATGCCATCCAGGGCCGCGCCGAAGGCTTCATCAAGGACATTTCCGGCAGCTATTCCAATGTGGTCGGGCTGCCGCTGGCGCTGACCTTGTCGCTGCTGGCGGGGGCCGGGCATGGCTAAGTGCCCGCTTTGCGGCAAGCCCACCGCCGATCGCTTCAAGCCCTTCTGTTCCCGGCGCTGCGCGGACCTCGATCTGGGCCAGTGGCTTAAAGGGGGTTATGCAATTCCCGGCCCTCCGGTGGACCCGGCAAGCCCTTCAAACCATTCGGAAAAGGACGCGGACGAGGATTAAGCGAAGGGTGCTGGACAGGGCAGGGACCATCGCCTAATAAGCCCGTCCCGCCTGCGTGCGGCGCCCCTGTGCCCAGGTAGCTCAGTCGGTAGAGCAGTGGATTGAAAATCCACGTGTCGGCAGTTCGATTCTGTCCCTGGGCACCATTTTCTCCTTCATCCTTGTGCGCATGTGGCGGACCCCGCTCCGCGGTTCACTTACATCAAGCTTGATCGCACAAAGATCGGGCACCCTACTTCGCGTCGCGGGGGCGCGACGCTTTGATCATAGGTGGGGTCTCGGCCATTAGCCCTCCCGTTGAGTTGAAATCCGGCTGTTCGAATGCCTAGGCCACGCAAGAAATCATCCCTTGCGGCATCCCGGCGCTATCATGGTCGTTTGATGGCGGCGTGATGCTCGCGATCTCATCCTTGATCTGCAACTTGCGCTTCTTCAGCCGCGAGATCAGGAGGTCATCGCACTTGCCGGCCTCCAGAAGTACGGAAATCGCAACATCAAGATCGGCATGCTCAGCCACAAGCAGGGCCAGCCCCACATTAAGCGTGGGTGTTTCCAGGTGACTGTTCTGTTGGAGATCGGATTGTTCACGCTGCGGGTATGAGCTTGAAACCAGCGCACCGATTTTTGTGAGCACCGTATTTGCTATCGTGGAAGGCATAACCACATCCTTTCGAATGAAAGTTTTCGCTTCCCGGTCGGCACCCGTTCAGACCCAGCACTTGCACCTGTGGTTGCCGAAATTCGGCGTTTCTGTCTGGCACTATAGTCAACAGATAGTTAATAAATTTGCCGAATGGTTAATGTCAAAAATCTCTTAGTGTGTTGATTATGAAGCGATCGTCACCAGCGTGCGTTACTCAGGCCGGAACAGCATCATGGTTGGGCTGCCCAGCGGCATGAAGTGGCCGGTGAAGTGCGGGATACCATTGTCCCCGATACGGAAGGTCGTGATATTGTCGCCGCGCTGGTTAAGCGAATAAAGGAAGCGGCCGGACGGATCGATGGTCAGGCTGCGCGGATGATTGGCCTGGGTCGGAACATTGGCGATTCTTTTTACACCCTGCACGCCAGTCTGCAGCACCGCGATGGAATCCTGCGTGCGATTGGCGGCGTAGAGATATCGGCCGTCGCGTGAGATCAGCAATTCCGATGCCGTGGTGCTGCCGGCATAGCCATCTGGCAGGATGGAGACGGTTTGGCCAACCTGAGCCAGCGTCCCGGCTGCGAAATCATATACTGCCACGCGCGAATCCTGTTCCTGCAGCTGGTACATGCGCCTGCCGTCCGGCGCGAACACGAAATGACGCGGCGCCGAGCCGGGCAACGATAGAGTGCTGGACACTTGCTTCAGCTTTCCGCTGTTCCCATCCAGCGTCCAGACGAAGATCTGGTCCAAACCGGCATCGTCGCCGATGACATAATGTCCTGACGGATCGGCCGCGATCATGTGGCCACGCGATGTCTCATGATTGCTGGGAGACAATTGTCCTGGAACGGAATCGCTGGCGGTGTCGGGCTGGCGCGGGCCTGTTGGACGCACCATGTCGGTTACCTCGCCCAAGCTGCCGTCCGGCTTGATCCGTATCACCGCGAAGCTGCCGCCCTTGGGGGAGCTGCCGCCATAATAATTTGCCAGCAGCAGGAATTTCCCCGATGGATGCAGACTGATATAGGCCGGCCCCGCGCCGGCCGAACCGATTCGATTTAATTCCTTCAGCGTACCGTCGGGGGCGATGGCGTAGGCAGCAACCGAGCCATTGCGCTCGCCCCCGAACAACAGGACTTCGCTGTTGGCATAGAGGATCTTGTTATCGGCCGACAATGCCAGCCAGGAAGGCGATAGGGTTTTGGTAACCAATCGCACATTGCCAGGTGCGCCGGTCGCCGGATCAACGTCCGCCAGATAGATGCCTTCGCCGTGATTGACGCCGCGCGCTGTTGGCTCGGGCGTATAACTGCCGATATACGCGCTCGCCGCGCTTGCTGGCCCCGGCAGAAGGAGGGCTGCGGCGAAAAACCCACTTTTCAGTCGTAAGAACGAAATCAAGATGGGGACCATTCGCCTGGCGGTTGGTTCATGAATAAAGCTGCTATAGTTCCCGCCGCGCTGGTGCCGTTACGGCAAGAAAAAATACCCGACGCTTATGCACCGGGCAAGTTAGTATGAAGGCAGCGCCGAACTCAGGCTCGCGTCACACCATATTTCGGGACATTTGCGCTCCACACAGGCACGTCTTTATCTCATCTGGTGAAAGATGGGGCGCCGCCATCTCCCGGCTTCGTTGACGCTCAAATGGCTCGCGTCTACCATACCCGCAATACGGGTTTTGTTCGTTTAACAAGCAATAATATAAGAGGAAACACCATGATCGATCGTCGGCGAATTCTGGCAATGGCGGCATCTGCGCCAGCGATTGCGGCTTTCCCGCAACTGGCTTCTGCGGCCCTGCCGAACCTGTCGGGCATTCGCACCCGCAACATCGCCTCCAGCGCCATCGAGGTCATCTACAAGACCCCGCACACCAAGCCAAACGGTTTGGACGTCACGAGCGAGGGCATGTGGATCATGGACCAGGGCCCAGAAAACTATGCCTCCCTGATCAATCCGCAAAACGGCGTCCTGATCCGCGAGTATGTGTGCGAGGGCGTTCGTTCGGCCTCGGGCATTGCCGTCGACGGCGACACGGTCTGGGTCGGCTCGACATACAACCGCTTGATCATCGCGGTTGATGAGCGCACCGGCAAGCTGAAAGGCAAATACTCGACCCCGGGCGCTGGCCAGATTTACAAGGTCGTTTCCGACGTGCCGGGCCGCCGTACCAACTTGAAACCCGCCTATCCCGAACCGCCGAAGCCCCCGCCGCCGGTCGCCGGCACCCTGAGTTCGGGCGGTCGCCGAGGGGCGGGCCTTCAGGACGACAGTGTCCAAGCCGGCCCCGTAGGCACCGGCGCGCACTGCATCCTGGTCAAGGGCAATTTGCTCTATGTGGCCGTGCCGCCCGCCCGGATGATCTTCGTCATCGACAAGAACACATGGGTTGTTCAGAACTTGATCCAGACGGCTGGCAGCCGTCCGCATGACATGACCTGGACCAACGATGCCAAGACCCACTTCTGGGCCTCGGATTCTGACCTGAATGCCTTCTTCCTACACGACGCCACCACCGGCCAGATATCTGAGCGGCTGCAACTGCCGTCGGATTCCCCGGTCATCCACGGCGCAAAACTGTGGAACGGCCATATGTACAACTGCGACGATGCGGGCTGGATGTTCCGCTTCCGCATGTCGGCCTGATGATTTGCGAAGGCGGCGGCGATAGCCGCCGCCGACCGCTTCCCGGCAAGGGAAGCGGTGACACGCAGGTTTTCCTGGCGCGGCCCGCCTATCTTTCACCCAGCTTGAACGAGATGATGTTGCCGCCTGCCGCGGCAGCGACATACTGCTCGCCGTCCAGCATGTAGGTCATGGGTGATGACCGCCAGGAGTCGTTGGTGGGGAAACTCCACAGCGTCTTGCCGGTCCTGGCATCGACAGCCGCAAAACCGCCCGCAGTTTCTCCGCCGAATACTAGACCACCCGCCGTCGAAAGCACGCCGGAATAGTTGGCCTCATGCGAGCCCGATAAGGGCTTTTCCCACACCAGTGATCCGTCATGGATATTCAGGGCGCGCAGGAAACGCTTGCCGGGGTCTTTCAGGTCGGGGTTGGGGCCATATTGCCGTCCAGTCTTGCGGTAATAGCCGCAATCTTCGGCGACCATGACATAGTACAGGTCTGTGCCAGGATTGTAGGATGTGGAAAACCAGTTGGTCGCCCCGCGCACCGCCGGACACTTCACATGGCCTTCGTCGGTTGGAGCATAGTCCGGCAGAAGCACAGGCATGCCGTCGGCGCCAATATGACTTGCCCAGTTCATTTTCTTGACGAAGGGCTTGGCGAAAAGCAGCTGACCGGTGATGCGGTCCAGCACATACAGGAAACCGTTGCGATTGGCCTGAATCAGAAGCTTGCGCGGCCGGCCCTGATAGTTGGCATCAACCAGCGCCAGCGGCGCCGTCGCATCCCAGTCATGCAGATCGTGCGGCGTGGGTTGGTAGAACCATTTCAGCTTTCCGGTCTTCGGATCGAGCGCGAGAATGGTGTTGGCATACAGATTTCGTCCCTGACGTTCATCGCCATCGTTGGAAGGCAAAGGATTGGCGGTTCCCCAATAGAGGATTTTGGCGTCCGGATCGTAGGAGCCGGTCATCCAGGTGCCCGCGCCACCTGTGCCGCCGATACGCAGCGCATTGCCTTTCCAGGTTTTCGCGTTCGGTTCGTCCGGCGTCGGGATGGTCCAGAACCGCCAGGCAAGCTCGCCGGTGGAAGCCTTGAAAGCGACAAGGAATCCGCGAGGGCCGGGCCCTCCGCCCGAAGCACCAGCCACGACCAGATCCCCCACGATCATCGGTGCAACGGTCGAGTAATAAAGCCCCGGGAATTTGGGGTCTGTCAGCGGTACCACCCAAACAACCCCGCCGGTGCGCCGGTTCACGCTGACCAGATAGGAATCATCCGTCTCGAAAAAGACCCGGTCACCCAGCACCGCGACACCGCGATTGGGACCCACGCCGCTGGCGACGCCGCCAAACGGTCGCGATGCCGCGGCAGGCGAGGCGGACGCCGCGGCGCCGGCGCCAGGGCGCGCAATGGGTGCGCCGCCGGCACGGACGGATTGGCCCGACACGCGCGGCGCACACCAGATTCGAAGGCCCGTGCGTGCATCCAGAGCGCAAACCTGCTGTGCGCCTGTGACGTACATGATGCCGTCCATGACGACCGGGGTCGTTTCCAGCCCCAGGCCGCCCGGTGAAAACAGCCAGGCCGCCTTCAACCGCGAGACATTGCCCCCGTTGATCTGGTCGAGCGCGCTGTAGCGATTGCCGTCAGGGCCGCCATTATAAGAAGGCCATTCCCCTTTTTTGGGCCGCACGGCCGCATCCATGTCTGCGGCGCTGAAACCCGCAGCACGGGCCAACGGGCCAAGCGGCACACCGCGCAAGCTCCCGAGATAGGCCACCAGGGCGCTGCGCTGGGCCGGCGTCGCTTTCAACGAAGGCATGTAGGACTGGGTCTCGCGCGCATAACCTTCATAATCTTTGGCGGTCAGAAGATGGGTTTTTCCATCAAAGCTTTGTACCGCCAGACTGTGCTCGGCCTCGGCGCGCGCAAAACCCCGCAGGCTTGTGCCGTCGCGCATGCGCACATTGATAACCGTCCACTGCATATCAGGGCAGAAAGCCCAGCCCGGACAAGCAGCGGTCCGCTTAGTACCCATGCGATCGGTTGGATTGTCCAGGTATCCAGTGATTTCGGTCGGTGTCAGATTGGCAGCCAGCGCCGAAAGATCCGGGCCGTTCGATCCGCCCTTGCCGCGCACCATATGGCAGCCGGCACAATTTCCTTCTCCGAAGAAAAACGTCTCGCCAGCTGCGACCTGTTCGGGCGTACCCTGGACGGCGTTAGTCAGGTTCTTGGAATGTATCCAGGCCGCAATATTGGCGACCTGTGCGGTGGGAAGGTTGGTGAAAGGCGGCATACCGCGCGGTGTTCCACCGGTTATGATCGCCGCTATCTGCGCGGCATCCATTTTGCGCAAGGATGTGGAATCGATCAGCGAAGGCGCGCGATCGCCCCCCGCAGCATTCTGGCCGTGACAGCCGGCGCAGGTGGCGTTGATCTGCTGAAGCGCGCTGACCTCATCGGCGGCAGAGAGGGGCGCCGCCGCGCGAGGCGCGTTTTGCGCAATAGCATTTATCCAGGCCGCAGATCCGAGCCCTGCAACGACGATACCGGCGACGATTAGTGTTTTTATACTCGAGGCAGCCATGAACTTATTCACCTTTTACGGGCATACGGGCAGGAAAATGCGGCATCCGCCCGATCAAAATTAAAGTACGAGTTCCGACACATCGCGATAATTTCCCAATCTTCCTTTTACGAAGCTATTGAACGCGATCGAGTGACGGGGAACGCTCGATGCGTTCTGCTCAACCAGATGGGTCAGGCGCGAAGAAAAAAGAATGATGTCGTCCTGTTTTGGTATGATCCTGTTTATCGGAGTGTTGTATACGTTGCGCTTGCTGGCATCGGGAGCCAAGTCTATCTGCTGATAGCTTAAATGGCGGGTAAATATCATGCTCGCGGTCGGCGAAGGCAGCTCACAATAATACAGCGATCCCGACAGTACCGAGTTGGAATGCGAATGGCCGTGCATGCCGACTTGGGAATTGCAGGTCAGTGACCATGATTGGGTAACATAGAGCTTCTGGGGAATGCACATCACTTCGCGGGCATAGATGTCAAGTACGTCCTGCACGGCGTCCTTGATGCTCCTGAGTTCTGGCTCCTCGAAAATATAGAGATTCTCCGAAATCAGATTCTCCATATTGTTGACCATCTTCAGGTTCTTGATGAAGGCGATCTGCTTAGGCGTGATGGTCCCGGCGACGTTCGCCCGAAAATAGGGTTCGACAAAAAGCGGATAAACTTCGTGAGAAACAATTGGCATTTCGTCCGGTCCTCTGTTTGCCATCTATTCTGACGGATGTTCTTTTATATCTGAAAAATGACGGGCAGGCATCAGTTCTATGATGCTCAGGATGTCAGGGGGGCGGAGGGGCGGGAGGGCCAATGCCCTGTAGACCTTCGACGCGATAATGCGCCAACGCCTTCTCGTCGACGTTCAATCCCAGCCCGGGATATGGTGGTACACGGCACCTGCCACCTTCAAACTTGAAAGGTTGCTCGCCGTACAGCAGTGGCAGGTAGGGCCTGCAATAGTCTTCCGGCAGCCACGGCGGATTCAAAACTGCTATTTCCTGGTATACCGAACCCATCGCCGCCGCGACTTGCAGGCGGCCGGCCCAGGCCAATCCCGAGATCCCGTGCGGTGCCGTCTTAAGTCCCCAGGCTTCAGCCAGCACACCTACCTTTCTCGCGGTCCAGATGCCGGCTATCAGGCGCAGTTCGGGTTGGAGAATTTCGTATGTGCCGTGAATCAGGCACTGCTTGTAGGGTTCCAGTCCGTGATAACCTTCGCCGCCTGCAATGATGATCCCGCTTTCGCGGCGCAAGCGCGCGGGCCCTTCATAATCGTCGCGTGCTAGAGGCTCTTCCAGCCAATAACAACCCGCCTTTTCCAGCGCATGCGCTGCGGCTAGCGCCTGGTCATAGCTCCAAAGACCATTGGGTGAGCGGTCTGCGGTGCGATCGACCATGACCCGGAAGTCCGGCCCGCCTACGGAAAGGATTTCGGCGCAGGCATCGGCGTCCACCTGAGAGTTCCGCCGGAACACCTGGATCTTCATAGCCCGGAAGCCCGCCGCTCTGAGGAGCTTGGCCTGCTCCGCCTGCTGCTTGGGCGTGATGGTCTCCTGACCGTTTGTTCCGGGCCAGACATAGGTGACATAGACCGGCTGATCGGGCGCGCTGCCTCCCAGAAGATGGGCGACGGATGTTCCTGCGATCTTTCCAATCGCGTCCCACATCGCCTCTTCGATTCCGCCCCATCGAATAAGGCCGTTCTTCAGATGGTTTTCAATTTCGAAAAGATCTTGGCCCACCAGCACCGGCTGGGCGGCGGAAATCTGCTGCGCTGTCGAGCCAAGAAACGAATAGCCCTTCACACCATTCGCCGTTTCCACGCATGTGACATTGGTGCGCCCCGGCGGTCCGCCGGTTCGGGTGGGGGGCGCGGCACCTGTTGGGGGAACCAGCACGTCAAACGTGGTCACGCTTTTGACGACAATTTTCTGCGCTTCGCCTTTGAGCTTTCTGAGGGGCTCTGTCATAGCGGTTTTGGCTTCTGCAGCGCCGCCGACCAGAAGCGCGCCGCCGGCGGAAAGGGCTGCCATCACGCGGCGACGATCCGTCTTGTCGATGATCATGAGTTTGCTCGGATTTGTGGTGCTACAGCGTGATCTTAAATAGCGCGTAACCGAACACTAACCTGCGCCGCGCGCCAGTCTCTCACCTATTGAGAGGCCGGTTGGCTTGCACCCGGTTCGGATGAAGCTCGGTTAAGCTAATCCTGCCTTCATCTCAAGGTCCCTCAAGCCCAGCTTCAACGGATATGAGAACTCGGCCTGGGAAAGCCGCGCGAAGCCTTGGTTTGGAGCAGCTATGTTGAAAAGCATAACCGGATCATGCGCCAGCACTTTAAGCGATTTGCCCAACGGATGGCCGTTCATTTCAAGAACATTGATAATCATGTCCATATGACAGCCTTTGCGCTTGCTGGTATAATTTCGGCCGCATCAACAGCAGTGTTCGCATCTCGCTCGCTATCGCCGCGCATCTTTGAGAACGGCTTTGGGACATTGGCAATATAGTGAACCTGCTCGTAGAATGGGAGGCATAGGCATGAGACGTATCCTGACCATCACCATTTTCGCGTTGATGCTTGCAAGCTGCGCGGACGGCTACGACAAATCCGTCATGCCAATGGCTGCCGCCGGACTGCAGCAGGAGACTGTCGCCTGTAAAACCAGATGGATCGCAAAAGAATTTAAGACCTATTCCGAGTGGCAAGCATGCCAATTGACTGCCGAAAGCGGCTTTGCCAAGATTATCAACTTGACGAAGATGGATGCGTTTGAAGTATATGCGGCGGAGATGCGGGCGCTTGCGGTAGATCGCGACGCCAAACGCGTCACGGATAGTCAAGTCAGATCGAGGTCCCAAGAAACTCTCTGGAAATTCTTGGCAGACTGCGACTGCAGGCCGGGATGGAAACCGAACCCAAACTACAGCCACTGGCTTATGACCGCATTCACTTCGCCACAGCCGCCGGCGATGATTCCAATGACGCCCTGAAACTATTTTGCAGGATGCGCATTCCCGTCCGTAAATTCAGGACGCGAGTGCCGCTCAGCTGTGTCAAACTGCACCTGTACCTAGTTAGGGTCGTTTTTAAATCGCCATGAATTGATGGTCAAAACCAGCAAGGGGACATGGCAGATGCTTATTATTTCGACCTTTGTAGCGTTGGCCTTATCTAACTCAGCATCTATCTCAGCCGCTCTGGCTGGGGACTTGGGCCCACTGCTGGCCGGCACTTCTACCGGCGTGAAGCAAGCTCAAGCGGGTGACAATACTATTTTTCTCAGTGTGCTCGCAGTGGGGGTTGGTTGCAGTTATAGGTCTTGTAGTATCCAAGGGTGGGAAGACTACCCTTCCTCCCCTGATCCAGCCCTCCACAGTAACCACCGGCTAGAGCAGTTCCGGGTAATGTGGTTGTAAAAGATGCCAACCATACTCTGTCCGATCTTCTTCATCCCATTGGCCGTCCCTAGATCTCACCATGGATTTCTCGCTAGACGGGAGAAATGCCAAGTGCGCCCCGTCTCTCGAAATTAGGCGCGCGATATTTCTTTAGAGCTTACTTATCGACATTGAGACTGACGCCAATCCATAGGCTTACGATCTCAGCTCAACCTTGTAGGTGTGGGACGCGCCGTCCGCTTTCAGATTGTAACTGCCTAAGGCGCCCGGCGTGATGGTTACCCTGGCTCCGACCTTCAGCGGGGCTCTTTCGCCGAGCGCGTTGACCTGACGCCAGACCTGACCGTTCTGCAGGGTGGCGACAAAGGCCTCCTGGCTGTTGTATTGCACGGATGCAAGGGCAGAGACCGCCACAGGGGGCGCGCTGCCGGTAAGGATTTGCATCAAGCTCGCCCGGCGATGGGGTTGCACCGAAGGCTGGGGTTGCGAAGAAGGCGGAATTCTTTGCGGAGCGGCTGCCATGGCCGGTGACAAACCGGCGAGCGGAACAAGGCGTTGCTGAATTTCCGTTGCAGGGGGCAGCCCCAATTTTGCGCGCATCGGCTGCTGGGCTCCGTAGATGCATTCTAGCCACCCACGGTCATCCTGGAGAATGCGGCATCGCTGCGCTGCTGCATAAACGTCGTCCCGCGTATCGCCAAATGCCGGCTGGATCAAAAGGACGCCGCCCAGCACGGCGCATGCAACAGACCTTTTCATTTTGGCTCCATCGGGAAATTCTACATACGTGCTCGGGGCACCTTCCATATGCAGCGGCTGGTTGCCCACCCCATTAGGCCATGCGGCAAAGATCCGGTCTAGAGGAATGTTGGGAAGTTCAACGCTTCGGTATAGGAATGACCTTGCATGGAAAGCCCAGCTTTAAGTGCTTGCACCTGAGATGATGAGCGCCGCGGAAGACAGTTATCGCAAGGGCACGAGTCTGCACGAAGCTGGAGACTTTGCCGGCGCGTTGGCCGCCTTTGATGTTTCGCTGCTGACGACGCCGCACGTTGCCGCCGTTCACTATGGCCGCGGCAATGCACTGGCCATGCTGCGCCGGCTGGACGAGGCGGTCGAATCCTATGCGCGTTGCCTGGCATTCGAACCCGGCCATGCCCCGGCTCTGTACAATCAGGCGACCGCACTTGCGCAATTGCAGCGCTGGCAGGATGCCCTGGCGGCTCTAAATTGCATCGTCGCGAAATTTCCCACAATGGCGGACGCCTGGAACAACCGCGCAGGAGTTTTGCAGGCTTTGGGGCGAAGCGAAGAGGCGCTGGACAATACCATGCGGGTGCTGCAATTGCGGCCTTCCGATCCGCGGGCACTCTACAATGCCGGCATCATGCTGTTGGCGCTGAAGCGCTTTGATGAGGCAGAGCAGATCCTGGCCAGGGCGTTGAAGATCGATCCGAACCATGGCGATATCCTGGGGTGCCTGGCAACGGCGGCCTTGCGCGCCTGCAATTGGGAAACGGTTGAGCGGCTTCTTCCCCGGCTGTTTTTGGCCATTCAGGACGGCTCGGCCACGGTTCCGCCGTTGACGCTGTTGGCCCTGAGCGACGATCCTTTGCTGCAGAGGCGGTGCGCGGAACTCACCACCCGGCGCAGCCTGGCTGATACCGAATTGGGCGACGCTGTTATCGCGCCCATGGCAATCAGGGCCTATCAGCACGACAAGATCCGGATCGGCTATCTGTCGTCGGATTTCCGCGACCATCCGGTTGCCGCCCAGGTAGTGGGATTGCTGGAACGCCATGACCGGGCGCGTTTTGAGGTCATCGGCCTGTCCACCGGACGAGGGGACGACAGCGCAATGCATCGGCGTATTGTCAAGGCCTGCGACAGGTTTTTCAATATTGGTCACATTGGCAGCCGCGACGCCGCAGCGCTGATCCATAAAGCTGAGATAGACATACTGGTTGACCTCAATGGACAGACGATGGGATGGCGCCCGGCGATCCTGAAGTTTCGTCCCGCCCCGGTCATCGCGACCTATCTGGGATATGCCGGAACCACCGGCGCCGGGTTCGTCGATTACATTATCGGGGATGCCCATGTGACCCCTTTCGAGCTGGGGCCGGCAATTACGGAAAAGATTGTTCAGTTGCCCGGCTCCTTCTGGCCGAGCGACACCGTGCTTCCGGAACCGGAGGGGGTAAGTCGCGCAGAGGTGGGGCTTCCAGCCGATGCCTTTGTATTTTGCTGCTTTAATTCTAATCACAAGATAAGACCGCAGATGTTCGATGTCTGGGCGCGAGTGTTGCGGTCTGTTCCCGGCAGCGTTCTTTGGCTTCGCGACGGCATGCCGGCCATGAATGCGCGATTCCGCAACGAGGCGGCGGCGCGGGGTATCGATGCGCATCGCATTCATTTCGCAGGGCGGATGGAAAGTTTTGCCCGTCATCTGGGGCGTCAGGCGCAGGCCGATCTGTTTCTGGATACCCATCCCTACAACGCCCATGCCACGGCCAGCGATGCCTTGTGGGCCGGGCTTCCCCTTCTCACGCTGAGGGGACAAAGTTTCGTCTCCCGAGTGTCGGCTGGACTTCTGGCAAATGCCGGACTGGATGAGCTGGTCGCTTCAACAGCCGGGGAATACGAAAACATCGCTTTGTCGCTGGCCCGGGATCGCAGCCGGCTGTCTGACATACGCCGGCGACTGGCAAGCGCCCGCGGAACCTTGTTTGACATGGACAGGCTTGTCGGCGGCATTGAAGCTGCCTATCTCGAAATGCAGGCGCGGGCCCGACGTGGTGAAAGTCCCGCGGCATTCCAAGCGGGTGGTGAATAAAGCAACGTCGGCGAGGATTCTTTGCGCGGCCCTCTCAGTATATGAGGGGCGGCATCTGCGATTTGCATTGACAGGCAGGGACGTACTGGGAACGCTTCAAAGCGGTTGGCGCATTCCGTGCTCGCCTGAAGAATCGTGATGGCCCGCAATGACTTGCAGTCGCAGAAAATTTCTTGCCGGAACGACCGCAACCGCGTTTGCTGCGGCAGCCGCGCCTGCGTGCGCCGCGACGATTGACGATATTCCTATCATCGACTGTCACATCCATCTGTTCGATGCCAATCGTCCGCAGGGGGCTCCCTACAAGGGCGGTCGCGGTTTTGCCGGGGGCGTCGCCTTGCCCTCTATGTACGCCAAGATCGCCAAACCGCTTGGGATCGTGGGGGTAATCGAAGTCGATGCCAGTCCCTGGCTAGAAGACAATCTTTGGGTGCTGGAGACCATCCAGCCCGAACCCATCATGGTCGGTACGGTCGGCAATCTGAGGCCAGAAAAACCGGAATTTGGCGAATATCTCGAGCGGTTCGCCAGAAACCCCCTGTATCGCGGCATTCGCTACGGCAATCTCTGGACCTATGACCTGCCCAAGCAGACGGATAATGTCCTGGTCATCGACAACCTCAAGCTGCTGGCCCAGCACGACCTGGTGCTGGAGACGGCAAACCAGAATATCGCGCTGCTGCAGGCCGCTGTCCGGGTGAACGACAAGGTTCCCGAATTGCGCATTGTGCTGGATCACTTGCCGGCGTTCGATCCTTCGCCGGAAAACCAGGCCGAGTTCGAGGCGATCCTGAAAGAGATTTCGCAGCGCAAGAACATCTGGGCGAAATTGTCCCAGATCGTGCATCCCGTTCGTCCGCCCGGCTCCGTAAGGCCCACACCTGCCGCGGAGCAGTCCTCACAGCCCAGGCTCCCGACCGCGCCCCCCGTGATTGTCCGGGGTCTGGCGGCCCATCGCGAGCGCCTGGACATGTTGATGACCTATTTTGGTGAAGATCGCGTTGTGTTCGGCAGCGATTGGCCGAACGCCGTGGGTGTTTCAGAAGTACCCGACACTGTTGTCCTTGTCCGGGAGTATTTTTCCGGAAAAAGCCGTGCGGCGGCCGAGAAGTATTTTTGGAAAAATTCCGTCGCCGCGTACAAGTGGATCAAGCGAGCGCCAGAGCAGCCAGGACTTTCTTAATATTTGGGGCTCATGTCACAGGCTCGGGGGGGGGGGTAATCTCTCACTCTATGAGATACCCCCCCCCGAGACTTTTGACAGATTTGAGAATTTCTAGCATCCCTTCATAGCTAGGTAAGGTTTCGCACTTCGTGTGCGAAACCTTATTAAAATTTAAGGGGGACGCCATGAATTTCAACGCTGCCAATGTGCATTTCATCAAGAGACTTTTGTGTGGCGCGTCGTTGGGCGCCCTGGCAACAGTACTCGCGGGACAAGCGCAGGCTCAGGTCGCGGCGACGGAAGAAGTCACCGTAACCGCCACTGGCACGTCGATTAAGGGTATCGCCCCGGGCGGTACGAACCTGATTACGGTTGACGCCAACACCATCAGGTCCACCGGCGCGATCACGACGGAAGAAATCCTTGGCCAGATTCCCCAGCTTGCCAATACCTTTAACACCCAGACTGTCTCGCCCACCGCGATCAATATCGGCGGCGTGCGGCCTTCGATCCGTTATAACCCTGCCCAGACCATCCTCGGCGGTTCATCGACACTGCTCCTGCTGGACGGGCATAACATGGTGGGCGTCAGCGGGTTGGCGACCACGCCGGACGCGGGTGTCATTCCGACGATCGTGCTGCGCCAAGTGGACGTGCTCCCCGACGGCGCCTCGTCGATCTATGGCGCCAATGCGATCGCCGGCGTCATCAATTTCGTGACGCTCGATACCTATCAGGGCTTCCGGGCCAATGTCTCGGTCGGCACGGCCGACGGCTACAGCGCCTTCAACGGCGCCATGATGGCCGGTACCGATTGGGGTAGCGGCGGCGCCTATTTGGCGTTCGAACACAAGGAAAATACCTTCCTGATGGCCAGGAACCGGCCCTATACCAAGATGGACAAGACCGACATCGGCGGCCGCGACTCGCGCGGCACCTCGTGCGGTCTGGCGAACATCTCTGCCGGCGGCCAGAACTACGCCCTGACCAGCAATACGGTGTCCCTCACGCCAGGTTCGCTGAAGGCTGCTGCCGCGGGTCCGTTTGGCGGTTTGAATTCCATAACCAATGCGGGTTCGCTCAATCGTTGCGACACCAATTCCGCCATGTCGCTTTTCCCCAGGGAAGAACAGAATTCGTTCTTCGGCCAGTTCCACCAGCGCATCATGCCGGGCGTCGATTTTTCGACCAAGCTTCTCTGGTCCACGCGCCTGAATTCGGCTGTGAACCCTATGGTGAGCGCCACAAATATCGCGATCGACACCACCAATCCATATTTTCAGTCCATTAACGGTGAAACCACCCATAACGCTTCCTTTGACTTCAGTCCTTTCTGGGGCAGCAACAGCCTCACCGATCGCAACAACATCCAGGTGTTTCAGATCACGCCCAAACTGACGGTGGACCTACCGTTCGGTGACTGGGAGGCAACTGCGACCTTAAACTATGGCCGCAGCAACACCACCGGTTTCAACAGAGGGATCAATACGGCGCTGTTGTCTCAATCGATGCGCCGGGTGACCGTCGCCGGCGTTCTGACGCCCGAGCTGGTCGCCAGCGCGGGTCTCGCCGGCAATGCGGTGAACCCCTACAATCTCAATGCTGGCAATTCTCTGCTTATCGACAATATTCTGAATACCGGGAATTACGGGAAGGCCATTCAGCATCAGACCCAGTGGGGTGGGTCGGCAACCGGTACGCTGTTCGAACTGCCCGGCGGCGCGGTGAAGGCCGCTATCGGCGGCCAGTCGGGATTTGAAGACTATGTCGCCAATTGGAACACCAACTGGCCGATCGGTACGGAAGCGGGGCGTGCGCCGCCCGGCGCTCAGATGGCGATCGCCAGGCCGCACCGCATTATCAATTCGGGCTTTGCCGAGGTGAACATCCCGATTGTTGGTAAGGACAATGAACTGCCGTTGGTGCGCGCCCTAACCCTCAATGTCTCGGGCCGCCTCGACAACTACAGCGACTTCGGCAACACCGCAAACTACAAAGTGGGTATCACCTATGAACCCATCGCGGCTCTGACCATCCGTGCCACCAATGGTACTTCGTATGTCGCGCCCAGCCTTGCCGACACCTCGGCGCCGGATACGCGTTTCTCCTATGGCGCCCAGCGTACCAGTGCGAACACCAACGTGCCGTTAGGCACGTCGGCTGCCGACGCGCTGCGCCCCACCATCGCCACCCCGGGCGGAAATCCGCTCCTGGGGCCAGAAACCGGCAGGACCTGGTCGATCGGCGGCGATTTCCATCCCACCACCGAGTTGGGCATAAACCTGACCGGCCTCGAAATCAGCGTCACCGCTTTCCATACCAAGTTCCAACGTCAGCAGGGCCTGATCCTCAATAACCCCAGTGTTCTGTTCAGTGGGGCCTACAATCAGTATTTTATGCTCAACCCCACCCTGGCCCAGGTCCAGGCCCGCTATCCGACTAATTTTAATGCGGACGGAACTGCAAAAGTCGCTACCACCGGGTTCCCTGGACCGGATCTGTCCTCGGCCTTCAATACGTCGGGCGTAAACCAGCCCTATATTCTCTATGACCTGCGTCGCAACAATCTCGGCGAGGCGTTGATCGAGGGTCTGGACATCGCGTTGAATTACGTGACGGATATCGAAGATTTTGGCACCCTGTCGGGCGGATTTTCGGGCACCTTCAACTCGACCAACAACAATACGCCTGCCCCGGGCATAAAACCCATCAATCTCGTGAAGTATAGCGTTCCGCTCTCGGCCGCCACCATGTTCCTGGCGGCCAATGTCGGTCCTGTGACAGGCCGGGTGACGATGAATTATAGCCCGGGCTTCAACGTTTCGCCCGTCCTTAACCAGGCCTTGTCCCTGTATAAGCAGGCGCGCATCGAATCATTCCGCCCGGTCAACATGCATGTCAGCTATAACTTGGCCGACTTGGCCCCGTGGCTGAGCGATACGGAATTCAGCGTCACGATGAACAACATTGCCGACGCCAGCCCGCCGATCTATCTCTCGGGCGGTGCTGCTAAGGCGAGCAATGGTGGCGCCTATATCGTTGCGAGCGGATCGACGTTGGGACGCTACACCGTGATGAGCCTGCGCAAGCAATTCTGATTGCATAATAAAATTCCAAGTAAGCTCTCTGCTTACCGGATTGGCCCCGTCGAGTAGAAATCGACGGGGTTTTTTTTTACTGGGCCGCAAATGTCTGGGTCCTTAAGTCCCCGGACGGGAAACATCGAAAGGACAGTTGTATGACAGGTAATCGCCGGAAATTTCTGCAGCACACGGGCGCAGCGCTAGGTCTTCTCGCTGTCAACGGTGGCGGGGCGCTCGCCGCTGCAAGTGCCATAAAGTCACCGAATGGCAAGCCGCTGGCCGGCGTATTTCCGATCGGCTGGACGCCGTGCAGGGCGGACAACAGTTTTGATGTCGATGCGATGGTAAAGCAGCAGCAGTTTCTGAACCGGGGCAAAGTCGCCGGGATGGCTTGGCCCCAGAATGCCAGTGGTTGGCAGAGCCTTACGCAGGCAGAATGGCATGCCGGCGCGGAAGCACTAGCCTCTGTAAAGGGTGATACGGCGCTGATGCTGGGGGTGCAGACCATCGGCTTCAACACGGCCGCTTCCCAAGCCTATGCCAGGAAGGCGAAAAGCCTAAATGCCGACGCGATCATTTCACTGACGCCTCCGGGCGCGAGTAATTCCGAAGTAGTCGCATATTTCAAGGCGCTGTCGGATGCGAGCGGATTGCCAATCATGGTTCAGGCTGTTGGAGATATCAGTGTGGATAGTCTTGTCGCGCTGGCAGAAGCGGTCCCGGCAGTCGTGGCGGTAAAAGACGAAACGGACGAAGAGCCACTGGAGCGTGTCACGAGGCTGCTGCAGAAATCTGGAGGGAAACTCACAGATTTTTCTGGCATGGGTGGCATGACATTCTTCGCCGAGCTGGAACTCGGATTTTTGGGGACAATGCCCTATACCGGAATGGCGGATCTTCTTCAGGTTTGCTTCAATTCCTACCGTGCAAACCGTAAGCAGGCAGCTTATGACACCTTTGGCCGCTTCCTGGCGTTTAATTCTCTGCCGCATGCAAATCAGTATGTCATGAAGGCGCGCGGCGTTTTCGCGGAAGACGCGATCATGCGCGTCAATCCGCCGGTGCCCGGCCAGCCCGCCGGCGGTAGCCGCCGCCGCGGCGGGGAGATCACCGAGGCGCACAAGGCGCAAATACGGTTGGCGCTGAGCACCTATCTCAAGTCATATCTGGTGGCGACGTAACCGGAAAAACCACCAGCACGGGGACGGAAATACCGAGAGGAAGGGCGGCGTAGCCGCCTGTGCAGTCTTCGGGACAGTCTTTCGAACAGAGGCAAGCTGGCCTTCCCATTCCAGTTCGCGGCTGATCAGTTCGGCGATCCGGCGAACATCCTTGGTCAGGGACTGCAAGCGCTCATTATCCAAGTAATGTGCTGCACTTGAAACGCTGATTGCGGCCTTTTTTTTCCAGTCGCATCGCGAACCGGCGTGGCTAAGCAACGTCAGAATTGAAGGAGGTTTTTAGTACCCAGCTTTTGTAGTACGTCCGTGTTGATACCTTTTATGGCTTTTAGCTGATCGATATTAGTAAAAGTACGTCCAGATCGCCGTGTGACAATCTCCTGAGCCGCGGCGGCAGAAATTTGCAGTGTCATGGCCAACTGATCGGCCGGCGAGCTATTTACATTAACTATGGTAATATTTCTGACTAGATAGGTAAGAATGCGGTTCAGCTGTTCGTCTGTCGCTACCGCGCCCCGATCCAGCATATTTTGGATCGTCTCCTCCCACCTAAGATATGGTCGCGCGGCAGTCAAAAATAGCGAGGAGGAATGACAGGAGGTGCAGACCGTGGCCACGGCCCGCGCGTTGGCCATATCGGGGTCCAGGTCGGAAGCCTTGGTGATCACTTCCAAGTCTCCGGGCGCACCTTGAGCAGAAACGAAACTTGAGGCGACTAGATAGAAAGCTAGGCCAACTAGGGCAAAAGTTCGATAAATAATCCTAGTCATCTTCCCTCAATTTCAAACGCAGGTGCCGGCGCTATATTCCCCGTATAGAGAAAAGACTTTGATGCGCTTGTTTGCATAGCCGGCCCTAAATTCGAAATCATCTGTCTTATGGATCAGGCCAGATTTAAAAATCACCGCTTGGTTGGCTAGGTGTAGGATTTTCGTCGCTACAGCGTGGCGCGAGGAAAGATATACTTGCATCTAGGTCGAGGCGCCTCAGACTGTCCCAGCAATACAGGTCGAACCTAGGGATTCACATAGTACTGCTGGCTACGACCGAGATGGATCGCCTCCAGAATTTTTCGCCCCGCCTGAACATTGCCGTTGTACTCTAACATCTTAGAGCAGGCCAGCTAATGCATCATCCGCGCCTTTCCTGCCATCAATGCAGAGGCAACTTAGCTTAGTGTATTCTAATTAATCCTGTTCAACCATCTGACAAATATCTGCCTTAATCCCGTTTAGAAATAGAACTACCGGTAATCCAGAAAATCAGGACCTTAACAGATGTTCTGCCGTCAATCTTCCCTGAAGGTGGACGCGGAGAATGCTAATGATGGCATTATATCTCTTATTTAGAGAGCATTCTCCGTTTGACAAGTTCCGGAATGCCATTGGCAAACTGGTCCACTACCCTGGTCACGTGCCCCTTGTCGTTGAACTGGATATGCAGAATCTTCTCGCTGTAGATTAGACGGCCAAACTCGTCGCGTAATTTTCCCACAACTTTGTGCGTCTTCACGTCCACTACGTCACCGGACGACAGGTAGGCGAGCTTGCCGTCTAGGCCCATCGTGATCCAGGCTGGAACATGATCAAGCTTCAAGGATTTGGTCATGTTGAGTTTCCAGTTGTCCTTGCCTTCATTGTCAAACACTAGAAGCTGTGTGTTGATCGCGTCGCCGATCCAAAGCTCGCTTTCGTCAGGTGTCATACCGATGGCGTGCGACGGCGCACCGTGACCACCGGGAAAATTCTGATTGGGATCGGCCCATTTCGCCTTCCACATTTCACCAGGCACTTCTACTCGCTTAATTACCTTACCAGAATTTACATCTGCAATCTCAAAGCCCAACAGATTGTTCAGGATTGCATAGATACGGCTTGCATCCCAATTAATCACAAGCGGCCTTACATGGTCACTGAAGGTGATAGTTTTTATCGGCTTCATGGTTTCCATCGTCGCCACCGTGAGGGTCACTCCGTTCGGCGCAGCGAATACCGTCTTTCCGTCTGGCGACATAACCATATTATGATTATTGGGGCTCTGCGGTGTTGGAATTATGCCTTTCACTTCACCGGTCCAGGCGTCAATTACGCGATGAAAATTCTGCAGGTTTGAGCCCACAACCAGTGTAAGTCCATCGGGCGTCACTGCACCGCGTTCGCAGCACGTATTAATCGGATCGTACGTCCTGCTCCAGACTATTTTGTCTGTGGCCAGGTCGAGAGCAATCAAGCGACCGCGAGTTGAGATGTAAGCGTAGTTGGTCACTGGCGAGACCATCATTGCGCTAACCTCTTCCGGCTTCATTGAGGCCGGGAGGCCCTGTAGCGGAATGCGCTTGACGAAGCCGTAATTTGTAGAGGGGTCCAGAACTATGATCCCCTCGCCGTGAGAGATTTTGGGCTGGTCAGATTCACCGCCTGGCGTTGCAATATAAATCAGATCTCGACCCTTGCGCACGAAATTCGGCATCTGGCTGGGCTTGTATGTCTTAGGATCGTACAACGATCCTCGATAGGGGCGATCGAGCGTGTTGCGCGTGATCGACGGGTCAAGGCAGTTTTTCTCATGATCTAGGATGCCCGCGCAGGGTTTCCCACCCGCATCGAGATTATACTTTTCCCCTTGGCCTTGTGCTCCGGTCACGAAGGCCGCAAGCGCTACTATCCACGCAGATGCAAACAGTGCTTTACGATTCATCGCGGTCTCCCAGAAATTTTCACTAAACTAATAGTAATGTTACGCACTAGTAAATAGCGCAAAAGCGCTTTCAGGTCATTATATTTTTAACGTGGCGGTTTCAACGAAGAGGGCTTTTATTAGCCGAAGCTGGAAGTATCTTTATAAGTCTTGACCCAAAAACTTCTTTCACTAGACGAGACCTCTCACTAGACGAGACCTCTCACTAGACGAGACCTCTCACTAGACGAGACCTCTCACTAGTCGATACATCTCACTAGTCGATACCTCTCACTAGTCGATACCTCTCACCAGATGAGATAATTTATCTGGCGAGAGAAAATTAAACTACTAAATCTATATTTTATGTAAGAGATTATACCTAACAAAAATGCCATTAATTAAAAAAATTTAGGGAGTTTCGCTATGATTAAACTACATCAGAATTTGATGCGTTGTAGCTC
>CAMAPL010000010.1 GCA_945860165.1 Rhizobium sp. Q54 | reverse complement strand
CCGATGAGCGTGCTGGTTCTGGATTTCGGCAGCCAGGTCACCCAGCTTATCGCGCGGCGCGTGCGCGAAGCCGGTGTCTATTGCGAGATCGTGCCCTACAACAAGGCCGAGGAAGCGCTGGCGAAAAAGCCGCGCGCCATCATCCTGTCCGGTGGCCCCGCCAGCGTCACCGAAAGCGACACGCCGCGCGCGCCGCAATCGGTGTTCGAGATGGGCGTGCCGGTGCTGGGCATCTGCTATGGCGAAATGACCATGAGCGCCCAGCTGGGCGGCAAGGTGGAAGCTGGCCACAACCGCGAATTCGGCCGCGCCGACATCACGGTCCAGCAAAAGTCACCGCTGCTGGAAGGCCTGGCCGAAGCGGGCAGCGAGCCGGTCTGGATGAGCCATGGCGACAAGATCACCGCCATCCCGCCCGGATTTCAGGTGGTGGCGACAAGCGAGGCTTCGCCCTATGCCGTGATCGCGGATGAAAAGCGCCGGTTCTACGGCGTGCAGTTTCATCCAGAAGTGGCGCACACCCCGCGCGGCGCGACATTGCTGGCCAATTTTGTGCGCACTATCGCCGGCATCGAGCCGGAATGGAACATGCACGCCTTCCGCGCCGCGATGGTGGAGAAAATCCGCAAGCAGGTCGGCACGGGGCGGGTGATCTGCGGCCTGTCAGGCGGCGTGGATTCCAGTGTCGCCGCCGTGCTGATCCATGAAGCGATTGGCGAGCAGCTGACCTGCATCTTTGTCGATACCGGGTTGATGCGCAGCGGTGAAAGCGAAGAGGTCGTTTCGCTGTTCCGCAACCACTACAATATTCCCCTGATCCATGCCGATGCCCGCGACATGTTCCTCACGCGGCTGGCCGGGGTCAGCGACCCGGAAACCAAGCGCAAGATCATTGGCGCGGCCTTCATCGACGTGTTCGACAAGGAAAGCCACAAGGTGGGCGGCGCGGAATTTCTCGCCCAGGGCACGCTCTATCCCGACGTGATCGAAAGCGTCTCGGCCACCGGCGGGCCGTCGGTCACCATCAAGAGTCATCACAATGTCGGCGGCTTGCCCGACTTTATGAAGTTGAAGCTGGTCGAGCCCTTGCGCGAACTCTTCAAGGACGAAGTGCGCGCCCTGGGCCGCGAACTCGGCCTACCGCCCGCCTTTGTCGGCCGCCACCCGTTTCCCGGGCCGGGCCTGGCCATCCGCATTCCCGGCGAGATCACCGACGAGAAGCTGGAAATCCTGCGCAAGGCCGACGTCATCTATCTCGACGAAATCCGCAAGGCCGGCCTCTATGACAAGATCTGGCAGGCCTTCGCCGTGCTGCTGCCGGTCAAGACCGTGGGCGTGATGGGCGATGCCCGCACCTATGACCATGTCTGCGCCCTGCGCGCCGTCACCTCTTCCGACGGCATGACGGCGGATTACTATCCCTTTGAGCACAGCTTCCTCGCCCGCACCGCCACCCGCATCGTCAACGAAGTGCGCGGCATCAACCGGGTGGTCTATGACATTACCTCCAAGCCGCCGGGGACGATTGAGTGGGAGTGAAATGCGACCCCGCGATGCGGGGTCAAATCGGTCCTGATGGACCGATTTTAGCGTTTCACGCGCAGAGCTTGGGCGAGGCGCAAGGGCACAATGACAACTCTCTACGGAATAAAGAACTGCGATACCATGAAAAAGGCCTGGACCTGGCTGGTTTCCAACAAGGTCGCCTACAGCTTCCATGACTACAAAAAGGCTGGCATCGACAAGCCGACCCTGGAAGGCTGGGTGAAGAAGGTCGGCTGGGAAGTTCTGCTCAACCGCGCCGGCACCACCTTCAAGAAACTGCCAGATGCCGACAAGGATAGCATCACTGAGAAGAAGGCGATTGCCCTAATGCTGGCCCAGCCCTCCATTATCAAGCGCCCCGTGCTGGAGGCCAAGAGCAAGCTGACCGTCGGCTTCAAGCCAGACGACTACAGGAAATTGTTCGGCTGACTTAACCCATGATACGGTATGTTGCCGGTCATCGGGTCCGCTGCCCTTGCATCGCTTCGCTGTCATGGCAGCATGACCATAAAGGAAGGCCCTCATGCGCCTGATCGGAATGCTGGACTCGCCCTATGTGCGCCGCGTGGCGGTGTCGCTGAAGGTTCTGGGCCTGCCTTTCACACATGAGCCGGTGTCGGTGTTCCGGCACTTCGACCAGTTCACCGCCATCAACCCGGTGGTCAAGGTGCCCACATTCGTGACCAATGATGGCACGGTGCTGATGGATTCCACCCTGATCCTCATCCATGTCGAACGCATTGCCGGCCGCAGCCTGATGCCCGCCGAGGCACCTGCGCATACGCGGGCGCTGCGCCAGGTCGGCCTGGCGTTGGCGGCCAGCGACAAGAGCGTTGCCGTCGTCTATGAGCGCAACCAGCGCCCGGAAGAAAAGCGGCATCAGCCCTGGATGGACCGTGTCGGCGGACAGATGCTGGCGGCATTGCGGGAGCTGGAAGGGGAAGTTTCCGAGGACTGGTTCGCGGGCGATAACGTGATGCAGCCGGAAATTACCACGGCGATCGGCTGGCGTTTCATCCAGCACATGATGCCCGACCTCGTGCCGGCTGGCGATTTCCCGCAGCTGGTGGCGCTGTCGGCGCGGGCAGAAAAACGGCCGGCTTTCCGCGAGACCGACTACGGCTAAGGCGCGCGCCAGATGTTCCCGGTCAGGGCACTCCAGACTGGACGATCCAGGGGGGCGCACTTCTTTACTGCCTGCGGAACAACGCGGATGCGGAAAAACTGCGACATAGCGCTCCAATTGGGCTTTGCTACTAGGGCTAGACATGACGATTCGTGGGACCAATTCATGCCTGTGAGCGGATGTTCAAGCCGCTTGAACGACCCGACCGCGAATTGTTGATTGCTCGCCCCGCGCGAAAAGCGCGCGCAGATCGCCACAGGGACCATGGAACAGGAAGCCTACCGCCACGTCCCCTACGACATTGACGTCGAGCAGGCTTTGCTGGGCGCGATCCTGACCGATAACCGGGCGATGGAGCGTGCCAGCGCGCTGGTCAAGTCCGAGCATTTCTACGATCCGCTGCATGCGCGCATCTACGAGACCATGTCGCAGATGATCGAGCGCGGCGGCGTGGTGGTCACCCCGCTGACCCTGCATGCCACTATGAAGTCCGATCCCGGCGTGATCGAGACCGGCGGCCAGGCCTATTTCGACGCCTTGCGCGCTGCCGCCCCGGCCATTCCCAACGTCAAGGATTATGCCGGCATCCTTGCCGACCTCTATGTCCGCCGCAGCCTGATCCGCATCGGCGAGGATATCGTCAATACTGCTTATGACGCGCCCACCGAAAAGACCTCGAAGGACCAGATCGCCGAGGCCGAAAAGGCGCTCTATGCGGTGGCCGAGACCAACAAGTATGGCGAAGGCGCCATGGACTTCCACGAAGCGCTGCGCAAGGCCGTGGAATCCGCCGAAAAAGCCCATGCCCGTGGCGGGCGCATCTCCGGCGTCACTTCGGGTTTCACCGATATTGACAGCCTGCTGGGCGGCTTGCAGCCGTCCGACCTTCTGATCCTTGCGGGCCGTCCCGGCATGGGCAAGACGGCGCTGGGCACCAACATGGCCTTCCACGCCGCGCAGCAATATATGCGCGACCTGGAGTCGGGCGCGGAATATCCCAGCGGCGCGCCGGTACTGTTCTTCAGCCTGGAAATGGCGGCGCAGCAGCTCTCGGCGCGTATTCTGTCCGAGCAGTCCGAGCTGGAAATGTGGAAGATCCGCAACGGCAAGTTTAGCGAAAGCGAATGGGAGAAATTCGTTCTCACCATGCAGGACCTGTCATCGCTGCCGCTTTACATCGACGATAGCGGCGGCATCTCCATCGCCCAGATCGCGGCCCGCGCCCGCCGCCTCAAGCGTGAAAAAAATATCGGTCTGATCATCATAGATTATCTGCAACTGGTCGAACCGTCGCGCCGCCATGAGAATCGGGTGCAGGAAATCACCGAAGTCACCAAGGGTCTCAAGACCCTGGCCAAGGAACTCAATGTGCCAGTGCTGGCGCTGTCGCAGTTGTCACGCGGCGTCGATGCGCGCGACGACAAGCGCCCGGTTCTGTCGGACCTGCGTGAATCCGGCTCCATCGAGCAGGACGCTGACGTGGTGATGTTCGTCTATCGCGAGGAATATTACCTCAAGTCACGCGAGCCCGAGCCGGGCAGCGCCGAGCATGCCAAATGGATGGAAAAGCTGGAGCGCGCCACCAACCGCGCCGAAGTGCTGGTAGAAAAGCATCGTCACGGCGCCACCCGCAACATCGACCTGGTGTTCGAAGGCATGTACACGCGCTTCAGCAACATGGCCCATGACGGCCCGCCGCGCTGATCGTCGTGCGCCCTTTGTTTCCCGACTGCCAGTTATGACTGTCGTCCCCGGCGAGCATCGCGAATGCGATGCGAGGGAGTTCGTAGCGGCAGCGTACGGACGATCCAGGTGTTCGCACCGGTCCTGTTTCAAAGCCTGGTTTCCCTTCCCCTCGTGACACAATGCGTTACTCGGCTGGGAATGACATTACTCGGCAATGGCCTTAGTCCGCCGTCCTCATCGCCACGAATTTCGCGCCGCGCCGTATTGCCAGGAACTGCTGCGGCAGCAGGCGCAGGTCATAGGCGAAACGGACCAGTTCGCGCTTGATATACGTCCAACTCAGCCGGCGCAGCGGGGCGCGCGTGCCGTCTATGTCGGATTTTTCGCCGACGAATTCTTTCTGCCGCGCGATCGCCGGCACCAGCTGCCAGGGCGCCAGGGACATGAACAGCGACGAATTGTTGGGATTGAACAACAGGTGATCCACTGGCAGGTTGAAGCGGGCCTCGCCCAGCAGTGCCTGGGCCGCGCCGCGCGACAGGATATAGGCAGCCGCCCCAGTATGGCGCGACAGC
Organism: Rhizobium sp. Q54; assembly: GCA_945860165.1. GTDB lineage: Bacteria > Pseudomonadota > Alphaproteobacteria > Micropepsales > Micropepsaceae > Rhizomicrobium. The sequence goes on along the minus strand of CAMAPL010000010.1, from coordinate 78,218 downwards.
ATCGCGCCCATGGCAAAGTCCTCGCCAACCCGGCGCAGGTTCGCCAGCAGCACGCGCTGGCCGAGAGGGCCGTAATGTTCCAGCTTGATGACTTCAGCCCCTGCCGGAATCCAGCAGTCGCTGGTCAGCAAGGCGCCCGCCGACGGAGACAGCCGTACATCGTCTTCCAGGAACACGGCATGGGCATCGCCGCTGGCGACAAATATTTCCCAGGCGCGGCGGTGGGACAGAAGGCAGCATTTGTCCCCGCGCGGAATTTCCCCCAGGGGTGCGCCCCCTTTCACATCATTTGGCGCAAACCAGCCGTCCACCGCGCCCGCATCCACTGTAGCAGCATCCACGGCCTCGACCCGCGTCAGGGTCAGCCCCGCCGCCTCGCCCTGCATCGCCGCCAGCCGGTCGGGTCGCCGCGCTAGGTTGATCAGATAAATCCGCATGACGCTGGCGTTAGCATTTTTGCTTCTTTTCCGCCATCACAGCCGGTTCCAGCCCTGTTTTGCCCCCTGTCCGGCTCCTATATGGTGGGCTGCGGGGAAGTGCTTTGCGACGGATAGTGAGTTTTGGCCATCGATAATCACACCCCTGCATCTTTGGCGCATCCGTTCCTGCGTCCGGGCGGCGATCCCGCCGAGCTCAAGCGCACCAATGCGGGCCGGGCCACCTCATGGGCCATAGTCGCGGCGCTGCATGTGCTTCTCTTCACCGTGCTGGTGATTTCCATCCGGCCCTTCAGCGAGCGCAACCGTCCGGTGATCGAAACCCTGCTGATGCTGCCGTCGCTGGGTAACAATCCCAACGCGCCACCGCTGCGCACCATCAATCCGGATATCGAGAACAGCGCGCCGCCGCTGTACACTACGGCCCCCATCACCATCCCCAAGCCGATCGTGACACCCGACAGCACCGGCCGGGAGGCAACGCCGGGCGACATATTGAGCGCGGTGGGCCGCGAACTGGCCTGCAGCGCCGGCAGCTGGGAGCATCTGAGCCGCGCCGAGCGCAATATCTGCGGTGGCCAACCCTGGCGCGGCATGCGCATGCCCAACGGCTCGCTGGTGATGGTGCCGGCCTCGCAGCTGCCGCGCCTGCGCGAGCCCGATCCCGACGAAGGCATCCGGGTCACCGGCAGCCAACAGATGCAGAGTGACATCCAGATCGGCCGCAATCCCGCCCTGAATGGCTGCCCCATCCTGCAGCATACGCCTTGCCTGAACCCGTCCATGGGGCAGGGCGGCATCAATATCCTGGGAGGGAATTAGTGGACGCGCGGGCCGCTCGCCGCCATCCTGCGCCCATGAGCGCCGGGATCATGGGGGAGGATTTCGAAGCCGCGCGGCTGACCGTGCGCCTTGGTGCCATCGCCGCCAATTATCGCACCTATTGCCGCATGACCGGGCCCTGCGCGGTGGCCGCCGTGGTCAAGGCCGATGCCTATGGCCTGGGCGCTGCCGCCGTCGCGCCCGCCTTGGCGCAGGCCGGCTGCGATTCCTTTTTTGTGGCGCGGCTGGCCGAAGGTATCGCCCTGCGCAAGATCCTGCCGCAGGCTCGCATCTTTGTGCTGGACGGGGCGCAGTCTGATGCGGTGCCCGCGCTTTTGACCCATCGTCTGACCCCCGCTTTGAACAGCCTGGCCGAGATCGCTGCCTGGGGCGCGGCAGCCGCATCCGCCCGCACCAGCCTGGATGCCGTGATCCATGTCGATACCGGCATGAACCGGCTGGGCCTGCCGCCCGACGAACTGGCTATCCTGTCGGGCGAACGCGCGCACCGCCTGGCCGGACTGAATATCGTGCTGGTGATGAGCCACCTGGCCTGCCCCGACGAGGCCAGCCCGATGAACGCCCAGCAGCTGTCACGTTTTCGCAATGCGCTGGCGATGCTGCCGCCCGCGCCCGCCAGCCTGGCCGCCAGCCATGGCGCCATGCTGGGCATGGAATATCATTTCGACCTGGTGCGGCCGGGTGTGGCGCTGTATGGCGCCAACCCGCAACCCGATTCCGAGAAGAGGGGCGAACAAAATCTGATGCAGACGGCGGCGGTACTGACCGGAAAAGTGCTGCAGGTCCGCCGAATTGACACGGGCGACAGCGTTGGCTACGCAGCCACGTTCCGCGCAAAAAAGCCCACCATGCTCGCCACCGTGGCGCTCGGATATGCCGACGGCCTCCCGCGCACCCTTTCCAACAAGGGGGCTGCGGCGATCCGTGGCGCGCGCGCGGCGATTGTGGGTCGCGTGTCGATGGACATGCTCACCCTGGACGTCACAGGCCTGGCCGTAAACCCCGGCGATACTGCGGAACTTCTGGGCGATGCCATCACGCTAGGTGAAGTCGCGGCGAATGCCGGCACCAACGAATATGAAATTCTCACCCGGCTGCGCCGCATGCCGAAGATTTACGAAGCAGGCAAAGACTCATGAAACCGTTTGCTCCCATAGGCCGGTCCACCATGACCTTGCTAGCCCATATCGGTCGGCTGTCCGTGTTCACCGGCACGGCATTGGCCGCCATCGTCGCGCCGCCGATCTATTGGCGCCTGATCGGCCAGCAGATCATGCGCATCGGCTATTACTCGTTGCCGGTGGTGGGCCTTACGGCGTTCTTTACCGGCGGCGCGCTGGCTCTGCAGATCTATCTGGGCGGCAACCGCTATGGCGCCGAAGCCATCGTGCCGCAGATCGTGGTCCTGGGTATCACCCGCGAACTGGGTCCGGTGATCGCGGGCCTGATGGTGGCGGGCCGCGTCGCCGCCGCCATCGCCGCCGAGATCGGCACCATGAAAGTGACCGAGCAGATCGACGCACTGACCACGCTGGCCACCAATCCGATCAAGTATCTAGTGGTGCCGCGCCTGATCGCCGCCGTGCTGTGCATGCCGGTTCTGGTCGGCATCGCCGACTCCATCGGCGTGTTCGGCGGCTATGTCGTGGCGACCCAGAGCCTGGGCTTTTCCGGCGGCATCTATCTCAAGAACACGGTGGACTTTGCCACCCAGCAGGACATCGTCTCCGGCCTGATCAAGGCGGCGGCTTTCGGTTTCATCATCGCGCTGATGGGCTGCTATAACGGCTTCAATTCCAAGGGCGGGGCGCAGGGCGTCGGCAACGCCACCACTGCGGCAGTGGTGTCCTCCTCGATACTGATCCTGGCCGCCAATTACCTTCTCACCACGCTGCTGTTCTCCAAATGACGCCAAAAATCCAACTGATCGGCGTCAAGAAGCGCTTCGGTTCCAAGGTGGTTCTGGATGGCGTGGACCTGACCATCGAGCCGCGCTCGTCGCTGGTGATCATCGGCGGCTCAGGCACCGGCAAGTCGGTCACCATCAAGTCCATCCTGGGCATCATTCGCCCCGACGAGGGCACCATCCTGGTGGACGGCGAGGACATCACCCATATCAACGGCGCGGTGCGCGACAAGGTGATGAAGAAGTTCGGCATGTTGTTCCAGGGCGGGGCGCTGTTCGACAGTTTGCCGGTCTGGGAAAATGTCGCCTTCGGTTTGATCCAGGGTCGCGGCATGGCGCGGGCCAGGGCGCGTGACATCGCCATGGAAAAACTGGCCAAGGTCGGCCTCATCGCCGAGGTCGGCGACCTGTTCCCGGTGGAGCTGTCGGGCGGCATGCAGAAGCGCGTCGGTCTTGCCCGTGCCATCGCCGCCGATCCGGAAATCATCTTCTTCGACGAGCCCACCACGGGCCTGGACCCGATCATGGGCGACATCATCAACGATTTGATTGTCTCCACGGTGAAAGATGTCGGCGCCACGGCGCTGTCCATCACCCATGACATGGCCTCGGCCCGCAAAATCTCCGACCGCATCGCCATTCTCTATGGCGGCAAGATCATCTGGCAGGGCCCCACCGGCGATGTTGATCGTTCGGGCAACCCTTACGTCGATCAGTTCATCCATGGACGGGCCGAAGGCCCGATCAAGATGGCGGTGAAGGCGTAGACTTCTTGTCATGGCCCGCCGGAGTGCGGGCCACCCAACCATCTTTCGTCATGCCTGCTTTATGCGGGCCATCCAGTTTTCTGCTAAGACTAAACCGTCATGGCCCGGACATGCCGGGCCATGACGGTTGCGTGTTGCTGGCTTGAGCGAGCGGCCGGACCGGCGGGAGAAATTGTGCAGTGGGCCTGATCCGAAATTTCTGCATTCGTCGCGCCGCCAAACGCTATGCGGCCGAGTTGCGTCCCATGCTGGTGATGATTCTGGGCGAGCGCAAATTCTTTACCACTTGCCAGATCAAATCGGTGGCGGAAGACCTGGGTCTCAACATGAACTATCTGGTACTGGGCTATGCCTGTTTCCTGCCCCAGAACCGCTTCGCCACCGAGAAGGAAGGCTTGCGGGTGAAACTGAGTTACCATCAGGCCCGCCATGTCATGGCGCGCTATCTGCCTACAAGCCAAATGGCCCCGGAAAACTGAGGTTTTTCTACAGGTCTTGACCGCTGTGCTAAACTCGAATCATGGCGAAATCCTCCCCCACCTACGCCTGCCAGTCCTGCGGCGCGACCACGCCCAAATGGTCGGGCAAGTGCGAATCCTGCGGCGGCTGGAACACGATTACCGAAGAAGGCATCGCGCCCCCCCTGGGCAGCGGAGCGGCCCGGCGATCAAAAGGTCGCCGCATTACGCTGGAAGACCTCAAGACCGAAGACGCCCCGCCGGAGCGCCGCTCCACCGGCATCAATGAATTCGACCGCGTCACCGGCGGCGGGCTGGTGCCCGGTTCCGCTCTTCTGGTCGGCGGCGATCCGGGCATCGGCAAGTCCACCATCATTCTGCAGGCGCTGGGCCAGTACGCCAACAATGGCGGCCATGCGATCTACATTTCCGGGGAAGAGGCTATGGCGCAGGTGCGCATGCGCGCCGCCCGCATGGGCCTGGCCGATGCACCGCTGATGCTGGGTGCCGCCACCTGTGTCGAAGATATTCTCGCCACCCTGGAAGCGGGCAAGACGCCGGGCATTGTCGCCATCGATTCCATCCAGACCCTATGGACCGGCGCGCTCGACGCGGCGCCCGGCACCATCGCCCAGGTGCGCACCGCCAGTTTCGATCTGGTCCGCTATGCCAAGGCATCGGGCGCAGCATTGCTGCTAGTCGGTCATGTGACAAAAGACGGTCAGATCGCCGGCCCCAAGGCGGTCGAGCATCTGGTGGACGCGGTGCTCTATTTCGAGGGTGAGCGCGGCCATCATTTCCGGGTGTTGCGCGCGGTGAAGAACCGCTTCGGCGCCACCGACGAAATCGGCGTGTTCGAGATGACGGGCAAGGGGCTTGCCGAAGTCGCCAATCCGTCGGCGCTTTTCCTGGGCGACCGCAAATCGGTTTCCCCCGGCACGGCGGTGTTCGCGGGCCTCGAAGGCACGCGGCCCTTGTTGTGCGAAATCCAGGCGCTGGTTTCGCCCACCTCCTACGGCACCCCGCGCCGCGCCGTGGTGGGCTGGGATACCGGGCGTCTGGCGATGATCCTGGCGGTTCTGGATGCCCGTGCCGGGGTTGGAATCGGGGCGTCAGATGTCTATCTGAACGTCGCGGGCGGATTGAAGATCGGCGAGCCCGCGGCCGACCTAGCGGCCGCCGCCGCGCTGGTTTCATCCTTTGGTGGAGAGCCCTTGCCGCGCGACACGGTATTTTTCGGCGAGATTTCCCTGTCCGGCGACATCCGCCCGGTGCCGCAGGCCGAAAGCCGCCTGAAAGAAGCCGCCAAGCTGGGGTTTAAAAACGCTTTTGTGCCCGCCGGAACGCGCGCCGAGGTTTCCGGCATGGCGTTAACGGAGATTACCAGCGTTGCCGAACTGCTGAGATTTGCGCCTGAACCTACGCCCCCCCGAGCGCAATCGAGAAAAGAGCCCGCGCAATGAGTGGGCGCTTTTGCGAAGATTGCGCGATAATCGACTCAACAGGTGGTAAAGTCGAATCATGAGCCTGTCGGTCACCTTCCTCGACTGTCTGATCGTTCTGGTCATTATCGTGTCGGCGGGCTACGCCGCCTGGCGCGGTTTTATGTGGGAAACCCTGACCATTTTCGAATGGGTGGCGGCGACCTTTGCCTGCCTCTATTTCGGCCACTACCTGATCCCGATGATGGGCTCCCTGGTGAGCCTGCCCTGGCTGGCTGCGGTGCTGGCCTATGCGGCGGTGTTCCTGACGGTATTCATCCCCTTGGCCTTCATGAGCCACCGTTTCAGCGAAAGCGTGAGAAACTCACCCATCGGTCACCTAGACCGGGCGGCGGGCGTTGCCTTCGGGGTGGTGCGCGGACTGGTGATCGTGGGCCTAGCCTATCTGGCCTTTACCTATTTCGTCCCCATCCGCCAGCAGCCCCGCTGGCTGACCGAGGCGGAACTTCTGCCCATGGTCCAGAGCACATCCCAGGTGCTGCTGTCGGTGGTGCCCGATGCCCCCGCCGATTACGCCTATACCCCTGTCCGCCGCGACGAAATGCGTCAGGCGCCGGCGCCCCGGGCGTCTGACGTGTCTGGCCGTTCTGACCCCATGGCAGACCTGATCCGCAAAAATGGCAGTGCTAAGCGTGTTTCTCCTGCCCCACGGGCACAGGTGCAGCAGAAGAGCGCAGGTCCGGCCACGAAATCCTATGGCGCCAATGACCGCCAGCGGCTAGACAGGCTCATAGAGACCGGCGGAAGTGGTAGTCGATGACCGGCCCCAAGATTAGCAAACAAGATCACATCTGGGACGACGACGCGTTGCACGAAGAGTGCGGCGTGTTCGGCATTTTCGACCATGCCGATTCCGGCGCGCTGTCGGTTCTGGGCCTGCACGCGCTTCAGCATCGCGGCCAGGAAGCGGCCGGTATCGTCACCTATGACGAAGGCCATTTCATCGCCGAGCGGCATTCCGGCCTGGTGGGCGATGCCTTCGGCCGCAATTCCCAGGCCGCCCGGAACCTGAAAGGCCGCTTCGCCATCGGACATAACCGCTATTCCACCGCTGGCGGCAGCCGCTCCAGCAACATCCAGCCCTTGTTCGCCGACCTGGCCGGCGGCGGCCTCGCCATCGCCCATAACGGTAACCTCACCAACGCCCATACGCTGCGCACCGATCTGGTGGCGCAGGGCGCGATCTTCCATTCCACCTCCGACACCGAAACCATCATCCACCTGACCGCGCGCAGCCCAAAGGCACGCATCGTGGACAAGCTGATCGATGCCCTGTGCCAGGTGCAGGGCGCTTATTCGCTGGTGGCACTGACCTCGAAGAAGTTGATCGGTGTGCGCGATCCCAATGGCGTGCGGCCGCTGGTGATGGGCCAGCTCGACGGCGCCACCATCTTTGCCAGCGAGACCTGCGCCCTGGATATCATCGGCGCGGAATATATCCGCGATGTGAAGCCGGGCGAGATGGTGGTGGTGGACAAGGACGGCGTCCACACCCTTTTCCCTTTCAAGCCGCAGGCGCACCGTTTCTGCGTTTTCGAGTATATCTATTTCGCGCGCCCTGACTCCACGCTGGAAGGGCGCAACGTCTATGAGGCGCGCAAGAATATCGGCGCGGTTCTGGCCGAGGAATCCCCGGTCGACGCCGACATGGTGATCCCGGTGCCGGATTCGGGCGTGCCCGCCGCGCTGGGCTTCTCCGAGAGCGCCAAAATCCCGTTTGAGCTGGGCATCATCCGCAACCATTATGTCGGCCGCACTTTCATCGAGCCGTCCGATTCCATCCGCCATCTGGGCGTGCGTCTGAAGCACAATCCCAACCGCGCGCGCCTCAAAGGCCAGCGCGTCATCCTGGTGGACGATTCCATCGTGCGCGGCACCACTTCCAAGAAGATCGTGGCGATGGTGCGCGATGCCGGCGCTGCCGAGGTGCATTTCCGTGTGTCCTCGCCCCCCACCACCCATTCCTGTTTTTATGGCGTGGACACGCCCAACACCGACGATCTGCTGGCCCACAAGATGGATGTCGAGCAAATGCGCCGCTTCATCGGCGCCGACAGCCTGGCCTTTATTTCCATGAACGGGCTGTACCGCGCCATGGGCAAGGTGGAACGCAGCGCCAAGGCGCCGGCCTTCTGTGATGCCTGCTTCAGCGGCGATTACCCCATCGCGCTGACCGACATCAGTGGCGGCACGCGGCAACTCTCGCTGCTGGCGGACGTGGCCTAATCCCCCAATATTATGTAATGCCCGCCTGAGAGCGGGCATCCAGTTGACGTCACCCCTCTGCGGCAAGTACTGACGCTGGCCCATTTCCTTGGATTCCCGCTTTCGCGGGAATGACAAAAAAGAACAAGACATGACGCCCGGTCTTTCAGGACGTATTGCGCTCATCACCGGCGCGTCGCGCGGCATCGGCCGCGCCTGCGCCATCGGGCTGGCGCAGGCCGGCGCGCATGTCATCCTGGTCGCGCGAACTGTGGGCGGGCTGGAAGAAGCCGATGACGCCATCCAGAAGGTGGGCGGCACGGCGACGTTGGTGCCGATGGACCTGCGCGATTTCGATGCCATCGACCGGCTGGGGGCATCGATCTATGAGCGCTGGGGCAAGCTGGACGCGCTGCTGGGCAATGCCGGCGTGCTGGGCACGCTGACGCCGCTGGCGCAGATCGGGCCCAAGCAGTTCCAGGAAGTGATGGACGTCAATGTCACGGCCAACTGGCGCCTGATCCGTTCGATGGACCCTTTGCTGCGCCAATCCGCTGCGGCGCGCGTGGTGTTTATTTCCAGCGGCGCTGCGAAAAAACATACGCCCTATTGGGGCGCCTATGCAGTGAGCAAGGCGGCGCTGGAAATGCTGGCGCTGACCTACGCCGCCGAATGCATAGGCAGCACCGTCAAGGTCAACCTGCTCAATCCCGGTCCAATGCGCACCGCCATGCGGGCCAAGGCGATGCCGGGCGAGGACCCCAATGACCTGGTCACGCCCGAGGCGGTGACGCCAAAGGTGGTGGAGATGCTGTCGTCGTCTTACGACCAGAGCGAAACCACTATCGACTTCCGCGCCTAGCTTTTCTTGCCCTTGGGCGCGTAGGGATTCTTGCTGTTGCGCACCGAAAAGCGCAGCGGCGTGCCCTTGAGATTGAAATTTTCCCGCAGGCCGTTCGCCAGATATCGCAGATAGGCTTCGGGCAGGGCGTCGAGCTGGTTGCCGAACAAGGTGAAGCTGGGCGGGCGCGCCTTGCGCTGGGTCATGTAGCGGATGCGCACCCGCCGCCCCGAAATCGCCGGCGTGGCATGACGCTGTAAGGCGCCTTCCAGGAAACGGTTCAGGGTGGCGGTGGAGACGCGGCTGTTCCACGCCCGGTCGGCTTCGGTGATGGCATCGGACAGCCGGTCTATGCCTTCGCCGGTCCGCGCCGAAGTGGCGATCAGGGGTGCGCCGGCGATCTGCGGCAGCGACTGGTCCAGCTTTTCGCGCATCTTTGAGATGCCGCCGGCCTTATTTTCCAGTAGGTCCCACTTGTTGACGGCAAAGACGATGGCGCGGCCTTCGCGCGCGATCAGGTCGGCGATGGTCAGGTCCTGTTTTTCAAACGGCGCGGTGGCGTCGATCATCACGATCACGCAGTCGGCGAAACGGATGGCTTCCAGCGTCGAGGCCACCGACATTTCTTCCAGCGTCTCGCCGGCCATCCGGGCCTTTTTGCGCAGGCCCGCCGTGTCGTGCAGCAGAACGTCACGCTCGCCTGCTTTCCAGGGCGCGGTGATGGAATCGCGCGTCAACCCGGCTTCCGGTCCCACCAGCGAGCGTTCCTCGCCCAGAAGATGGTTGAACAGGCTGGACTTGCCGACATTGGGCCGTCCCACCAGCGCCAGCCGCAGCGGGCGGTCGAGATAATTGACCACCACGTCTTCTTCCGGCTCATCGTCTTCGGAAAACTCCGCGTCTTCCTCATCGCCGTCTTCGCCATCTTCGTCTTGCAGTGCAGCGGCTTGCGGCAACAGTTCTTCCAGCGCCGCCACGATGTCTTCCATGCCCAAATTGTGCTCGGCGGAAATGCGGATCGGCTCGCCAAAGCCCAGGCCATAGACATCGTCCAGCACCTGGACCCGGCCTTCGCACTTGTTGGCGGCCAGGATCACCTTCTTGCCCGACTTGTGCAGCGCCTGGGCGATGATCTCGTCGCCTGTGGTAACGCCGGCGCGCGCATCGATCAGGAACAGAAGCGCTTCGGCTTCGGCGATGGCGGTGATGGTCTGCTGGGTCATGCGATGGGCGACGCTGCCGGTGGCGGCGTCCTCGAACCCGGCGGTATCGATCAGGGTGAGGGCGATGCCTTCATATTCGGCATCCACCGCCTGGCGGTCGCGAGTGACGCCCGGTGTGTCATGCACGATGGCGGCCGTGCGCCCGGCAAGGCGGTTAAAGAGGCGTGATTTCCCGACATTGGGACGGCCTACGATCGCGAGTTTCAACGGCATTGATCATTCGGCCTCAAATAGCGGAGCGGTAGGCAATTGAAAAAATTACCGCAAAGCGACCAGTTCGGCGGAAGCGGTGTAGATATACATGGTACCGTCCGCCACCACCGGCGCGATGGTGGTGCCGCCGGGAATTTCCACCCGGCCGGTCAGCTTGCCGTCATAGGGCGACAGCGCCTGGGCATAGCCATTGGACGAGACGACGATCAGCTTGTCCGAAACCAGCACCGGCCCGGCCCACAGGATGGGGCCTTTTTTCTTTTCCACATCCTCATACTGCGGCATCTGATGAATCCAGCGGGCCTTGCCTTCCTTGCGGGTCAGGCAGAGCAGGCGCGCATTGTTGTCCAGCACATAGACATAGTCGCCCGCCGCCCAGGGGGTCTGGATGCCGCCGATATCGCGCGACCACATCCGTTCGCCGGTGTTGATACTGAAGGCGGCCATCAGGCCTGATTGGCTGATGGCATAGACCACGCCGCGGTCGATCACCGGGCGGCCCGCGATATCGTCCAGCTGCGAGAGGGCGGTGACATGGCCGGTGCGTGACAGGACGTCGCTCCAGCCGACTTGGCCGTTCTGGATGCGCAGCGCGAAGAGCTCGCCCGAGGTATAGGGCGCGATCACGGTTTCGCCGGACACCGCCGCGTTTGTGGAGGCCAGGATGCCGGCGGCCTCAGTGATGCCCTGGTGATCCCAGAGCTGGCGGCCATCGGCTTCGGCCAGGGCATAGAAATGATTGTCGTGGGTGGAGAAGAAAATCCGCCCCGCCGTGACCACCGGCGCGTTGACGATCGGCATGCGCATGTCCTTGCGCCAGATCTCGCGCCCGGTCCTGGCGTCCATGCAGACCACAACGCCGAAACCGCTGGTGACATAGATCTTGCCATTGGCATAGGCGACGCCGCCGCCCATGCCCTGGGCCGGGTCCACGGTATTGGCCTTGCCGAGCAGTCCCCACATGGTGGGCCAGTCGCTGCCGTCCTTGGGCGCCAGGTTGCGGTCCCAGGCCGGCCGGCCATCTGTGGTGCGGAAGGCGAAAACATGGGCCGCGGAATCCAGCACATAGACCAGCCCGCCGCCCACCACCGGCGAGGAGGTCAGGTCGGAATCGGTATCGGTGCCCTTGCCAGCATCCTGGCTCCAGGCTTGCCGCAGCCGTCCCGGCGCGGCCAGGTGATACATGGCATTGGCGGCATAGCCGCCCGGCAGCGGCCATTCCGGATTGCGGTAGGGCGGTGGCAGCACCACCGCGATCTTGGCCTGTTCGGGATCGGGCTTCAGCGCTTCATCCAGCGACATCACCGGAATGCGCACGCCGCGCAGGTTGGATTTCTTGCCGCTGGTTGCGAACCAGCTGCTGACTTCGTCGGTGACGACGCAGCCCGAAAGCAACAGCGTGCTTGCTGCAACGACCATGCCCAGGCGAACCGCGCGCGACAGCATCATTGCGGCGCGGCGGCGGGCGAAGGTGCTGCGACAGGCGGCGGGGGCACGACCACTTCGGGCGGAACCGAGCCATAGGTGATGGCACCACCGCCCTTGATGAAATCGGACATCGCCTTGGCGCGGGCCTTCAGCGCGTCGGGCGCTTTGGGATCGACCGCCAGCTCGGCATACTTTGCCTGCGCCGATTTTATGTCCAGGGCGCGGTAATCAGCAAAGGCCATGACCTCGTGCGCGTTTTCACGCCACGGGCTGCCCGGCGGGTTCAGCGGCTTCAGCAGTTCGGCCAGTTCGGTGCGCGTGGCGGTTTCGGCCAGCGCCCAGGCGGCGCGCAGCCGGGCCACCGATCCGACCGGGCCGCTGTCGCTGGCGGCGATCTCCTTGTAGAGGTCGATGGCTTCCTTGCGCTGGCCCGCGACAAACATGGCGCTGGCCTGGCTGAGGCGGGCTATCTCGCCATAGCCTTTTCTGCCCTTAAGGTCGACAAAGGCGTTTGCAGCGTCACGCGGATTGGTGATGCGCTGCGCGGCGACGAACTGGGCGGAAATCTTTTCGCGCTCCTGGCGATCATGGCGCTGCCACATCTGCCAGGCACCAATGCCCACGAACACCAGCACGCCGGCCGCGATGATATACGTGCCGTAGCGCTTCCAGATCCTTTGGGCCCGCTCGCGCCGAACGTCTTCTTCGACTTCGCGAAAAATATCACTCACAGTTCAGAACCTTTTTTCGGCAGGCCGCTGGACGGCTCTGCTGGATCGTGGCCGAAGCCATTGGGCTTCGGCTTACCGAAGCCATTGAGACAGCGTGTTAATTAGCCCGCGCGGGGGCCGCGTGCAATGTGCGGACCGGTAAGAATTGAACCGGTTTTGCGGCTTTTACTGGGCTTTTTTCATGGGGTAGACATTTTCCGACCCCGGGAACCGCCGTTCGCGCACATCCCGCGCATAGGCCTCGACCGCCGCCGCGATCACCGGGCCGAGCTGGGCATATTCGCGCACGAATTTGGGAGGGTTGGGATTGAGGCCCAGCATGTCTTCCATCACCAGCACCTGGCCGTCGCAGGTGGGGCTGGCGCCGATGCCGATGGTGGGAATGGCGACCAGCTCGGTGATGCGGGCGGCCAGCGGCTCGGCCATGGCCTCCAGCACAAGGGCAAAGGCCCCGGCTTCGGTTACCGCCTTGGCGTCGGCTTCCAGCGCCGGCCATTCCGCCGGTGTGCGGCCCTGGGTCTTGAAGCCGCCAAGCACCTGCACATTCTGCGGTGTCATGCCGATATGGGCGATCACCGGAATGCCGCGCTGGCTGAGATAGCGGATGGTTTGCGCCATGCGCGTTCCGCCCTCAAGCTTCACGGCCTGGCAGCCCGCCTCCTTCATGATACGTGACGCGTTGTGAAACGCGACTTCCGGGGATTCTTCGTAGCTGCCGAACGGCATATCCACGACCACCAGCGCGCGCTGCGAGCCCCGCATCACGGCCTGGCCATGCAGGATCATCATTTCGACGGTGACGCCCAGCGTGGTTTCCATCCCATGGATCACCATGCCCAACGTATCGCCCACCAGGATCAGGTCGACATGTCTGTCCAGCAGCTTGGCGGTATGGGCGTGATAGCAGGTCAGGCAGACGATCGGCTTGGCGTCCTTGTGGGCGCGAATCTCGGGCACGGTGATGCGCCGCATCTGGGACTGTATGGACATGAAACCGTCTCCTGGACGCGGGTAATATAACCTACCCTGACGCTGGCGGATAATTGTGGCAGGCCTGCTTGCCGGACATGGGTACGCGCTGATAACATTAAAATGTTATTCATTATAAATAGATAGGGCATTCACGGCGGCGGAGATGGACCATTACGCAATGGGCCAGGGGCTATTACCGCGCCTATGAAACGGGCGGGAACAGGCAGGGCACACAGAAGGACCGCCAGCAGCTTTTTCATGGCTCCGATTGAGGCAAAGAAAAAGGCCCGGTGCGACCCGGGCCTTTTTGCAGTCTGGATTGAAGGGGGGGCTATTCGGATTCCACGCCTTCTTCGGCTTCCACCTTGGGGGCAGCACCGTCTTCGAACAGTTCCTCGGCCGCGACCTTGGTTTCTTCGGCCTCGGTCTTCTCCGCCAGCACATTCTCGCCGCGCGCCTGGCGCTGGGCTTCGTCTTCGCTGCGGGCGACATTGACGGCGATGTTCACCTTCACTTCGGGATGCAGCACCACCGGCAGGGTGACAAGGCCGATATGCTTGATGGCAACGCTGATCGTCACCTGGTGACGGTCAACCTTGAAGCCGGACTTTTCCATGGCGTCGGCGACGTCACGTGGACTCACCGAACCATAAAGCTGGCCACGGTCGCCGGCCTGACGGATCAGGACGAATACCTTGCCGTCGAGCTTCTGGCCGATCTTTTCGGCTTCGCCCCTGAGCTTCAGGTTGTTGGCTTCCAGCTGGACCTTCTGGGTCTGGAAAAAGTCCCGGTTCGCCTTGGTGGCGCGCAGGGCCTTCTTCTTGGGCAGCAGGAAATTGCGGGCAAAGCCGTCCTTGACGCGGACTTCATCGCCCATCTGGCCAAGCTTCTCGACGCGTTCGAGCAGGATCACTTGCATGGTCGCTCTCCTACTTCACGACGTAGGGCAGCAGCGCCATGAAGCGGGCGCGCTTGATGGCATTCGCCAAAATGCGCTGCTTCTTGTTGCTGACCGCGGTGATGCGGGAAGGGACAATCTTGCCGCGTTCGGAAATGAAGCGCTGCAGCAGTTTCACGTCCTTATAGTCGATCTTCGGCGCGTTATCACCGGAGAAGGGGCAGGTTTTCTTGCGGCGGAAGAAGGGACGGCGTGCGCCGTCGCGATCGCCGCCACGGCCGCCTTCACGATCTCCACCACGTCCGCCTTCGCGGGCGCCGCCGTCACGGTTGCCACCATAGCTCATACCAGGATCTCCTCGGCTTCCCCTTCAGGCTTCGCGCCTTCGGGCTTGTCGTCGCGGCGGGCCTTGCTCGACGACACGTCGAACTGGTCCACCTTGACGGTGATGTAGCGCAGCACGTCTTCGTTGATCTTGAGCTGGCGTTCCAGCTCGATCACCGCAACGGCCGGCGCGTTGATGTTCAGCAGGACGTAATGGCCCTTGCGGTTTTTCTTGATGCGATAGGCAAGTCCGCGCAGGCCCCAATATTCCTGCTTCTCGATCTTGCCGCCTTCGCCTTCGACGATGGTCTTGAGGTGGGTGGCCAGTGCGTCCACCTGTTGCGCGCTGATATCCTGGCGCGCGATCAGAAGATGCTCGTACAGAGCCATCTTGGTCCCTTTCGTTTGGCCGCGGAACGAAGGATCAGGGGATCTGACCTTCGCCTTGGCTCGCCCGGGGCGCGCACCATGCGCACACACTCTCTTGAGTGTTCCCGGCCGACCGCAGCCGTTGAGGGCGGGGCTATAGAGGAAGGGAAAGGGAGGAGCAAGGTTTTCGGCCATAATAGCCAGTCGTCTTCCCGAGAGAATCGTAAATAATCATATAATACAGTACGTTATACGACATCCTGTCCAGCCAAAACACTGGTCTCCGCTGTCTTGCAATCGGGACAGCCTTCGCGGATCTTGCCGCCGGGCACCGGGGGCGACATGGATATTATGAAAAGCGAAGCGGAGGTGGTTTTCCGCAAGGCGGCGCTGCGCCTCGTGCCCCTGATCGTGGTGATGTACATCGCCGCCTTCCTCAACCGGGTGAATGTCGGCTTCGCCGCCCTGACGATGAATCAGGATCTGGGCTTCACGCCCGAGATTTATGGTTTTGCCGCCGGTATCTTCTTCATTGGTTATTTCCTGTTCGAGGTGCCGTCGAACCTGATCATGGAAAAGGTCGGGGCGCGGCTCTGGCTGTCGCGCATTATGCTGACCTGGGCGGCGATCTCGATGGCCACCGCCTTTGTCCAGGGGCCGATCAGTTTCTATATCATCCGCTTTCTGCTGGGCGTGGCCGAAGCCGGCTTCTATCCCGGCATCCTGCTCTATTTCACCTACTGGTTTCCCTCGACGACACGGGCGCGAATTCTCGCGATCTTTTGCGCCGGCATTCCCATTTCGAATATTATCGGCGCGCCGCTATCGACCTGGCTGCTGGGGCTTGAGGCGTATGGCCTGCATGGCTGGCAGTGGATGTACATCCTGGAAGCCATTCCCACCTTCGGTCTGGGTCTGTTGGCGCTGCGCTTCCTGCCCGACAATCCGACCAAGGCGAACTTCCTCAGTGCGCGCGAGAAAGAGGTGGCGCTGGCGCAGCTGGCCAAGGAGCCGCACGCCGAAGTCCATGGCCTCTCCGGCATGTTCAAGGACTGGCGGGTCTGGGCGCTGATGGTTCCCGATTTCTGCATCGTGTTCGGTATCTATGCGCTGGGCTTCTGGATGCCGCAGATGATCAAGGGCATGGGCTATTCCAACAACGAGACGGGCGCGATCGTGATGATCCCCTATCTCTTCTCGCTGGTCATCCTGTGGGGGATGGGGGTCTCCAGTGACCGCACCGGCAAGCGGGCATTGCATTTCTCGCTGTCTGCGCTGATCGCCGCCGCCGGTTATGCCATCGCGGCAGTGGGCAGCAGCGACGTCATTGTCATCGCCGGATTCTGCCTTGTGTCGGGCGGCGTCTATGCGGGCCTCTCGACCTTCTGGACGGTGCCGCCGATGTTCCTGGGCGGCACCGCCGCAGCGGGCGCCTTCGCGCTGATCAACAGCTTCGGCAATCTCAGCGGCTTTCTAGGCCCGTACCTGATGGGCTGGCTGCGTCAGGCGACCGGGGATCACCGCGCGGGCCTGTGGATGTGCGTCGGTGTCCTGATCCTGGCGGCGGGGTCGATGCAGCTTCTATCCAAAAGTTTTGTACGCAAAAGCTAGATGATCTCGCAAGCTGACCATATGGCGTCCGACCGCATCCTGGCGCGCGCCGCCTGGCGGCTGATCCCGTTCATGATGCTGATGTATGTCGCCAGCTTCCTGGACCGGGTGAATATTTCATTTGCCGCGCTGGCGATGAACCATGACCTGGGTTTTTCCGCGCAGATATATGGCTTTGGCGCGGGCGTGTTCTTCTTCGGCTATTTCCTGTTCGAGGTGCCGTCCAACCTGATGCTGCAGAAAGTCGGCGCCCGCATCTGGATGTGCCGCATCTGCGTCACCTGGGGCATCCTTTCAATGCTGACGGCGTTCGTCACGGAACCCATCGGCTTTTATGTCCTGCGTTTCCTGCTGGGCGCCGCCGAGGCCGGGCTTTATCCCGGCATGATCCTCTATATGACCTACTGGTTCCCTTCGGCCACGCGGGCGCGCTTCATCGCGCTGTTCCTGGCGGCAGTCCCGTTGTCGAACGTGATCGGCGCGCCGATTTCGGGCTGGCTGCTGGGGATCGAGGGCTGGGGCTTCAGGGGCTGGCAATGGATGCTGCTGCTGGAAGGCATTCCCTCGCTGCTCTGCGGCCTGGCCACCCTGTGGGTGCTGCCCGATGGGCCGAGCCACGCGAAATTCCTGTCTGAGGATGAAAAGCGCATCATTGCGGCGCGCTTGGCCGCCGAGCCGCCTGGTGCGCTGCACGGTTTTATCGAGATGCTGAAGGACAAGCGCATCTGGATTCTGATGATCCCCGATTTCTCCATCGTGATTGGGCTTTACGGACTCAATCTGTGGCAGCCGCAGATGATTAAGGCGATGGGGTACTCCAATATTGAAACCGGATTCATCGTGGCGCTGCCCTATCTGTTGGCGATGGGCGCGATGGTGGCGCTGGGATGGTCCAGCGACCGCAGCGGCGAACGTCCCGGTCATGTCGCCGTCGGCGCTTTTACCGGGGCCGCGGGCATGTTGGGCGCGGTCCTGTTCACCCACCATGGGCTGGTGATCGCATCGCTGTGTGTCGCCTGTTGCGGCATCTATGCGGCGCTGGCGGTTTTCTGGACCTTACCTTCGGCGCTGTTGCGCGGTGCGGCCGCGGCGGGCGGGTTGGCGCTGCTGAATTCCTTTTCCAATCTCGGTGGTTTCTACGGGCCTTACCTGATGGGCTGGGCCCGCCAGACCACCGGCGATTTCGTGCTGGGCATGACGCTGCTGTCCGCCATGCTGGTGGTGGCGGGCGTCTCGGTGATCGTGATCGGGCGCGCCTTCTTCCGCGATGTCCGTACATGAGCGGCACCCGGGTTTTACTTCATAGGTGTGCCGATCAGTTGTAATATAGAGACGTTCAGGCAGGAGCGGCGATGAAGCTGGCATCCATCGAGGAGCAGATACGGGCGCGCAAGCTGGGCAACCACTGGCTGAGGCTGGACCGCGGCATGGCCGGCATTGGTGCGGAAATCGCCAGCCTGCTGATCATTCTCCTGGCGCTGGCGATCCTCTGCGCCCCGGCGGCGTTCGGTCTGGGCGCGGCCTGGCTTCTGGCGCATTGGGCCATCGGCGCTACGGGGGGCGAAATCCTGGGATGGAACGTGGGCATTACGGTGTTCGCATTCTTCTGCCGTTACATCTGGGGTTCGAGCCTCCAATCGGCGTCGCGCCGCGCCGCCGAGGCGCTGGTCGCGGCGAAGTGATTGCGCGTTCCCTTCCCTCGCTTGACTTGAGGTGATGCTCTTGATTTGTCATGCAGCCATGACTCGCGCTTTTCTTTTTCCCGGCCAAGGCAGCCAGATCATCGGCATGGGAAAAGCCCTGGCCGACGCCTTCATCAGCGCGCGCGAAGTCTTCCAGGAAGTGGACGATGCACTGTCCCAGAAACTTTCCAAGGTCATGTGGGAAGGGCCGGAATCCGATCTGCTCCTGACCGAAAATGCCCAGCCCGCCATCATGGCTGCGTCCATCGCGGTGGTGCGTGTGCTGGAAAAGGAGATGGGCCTGAACATCGCCAAACATGCGCAGCTGGTGGCCGGCCATAGCCTTGGGGAGTATTCCGCACTCTGCGCCGCCAGCGCTTTCAGTCTTGCCGACACCGCGCGTCTTCTCAAGACGCGCGGCCAGGCGATGCAGTCGGCGGTGCCGCTGGGCGAGGGAGGCATGACTGTGCTGATCGGCGTCGAGATCGAAGCCGCCGAAGAGGTGGCGAAGGAAGCCGCCGCTGGCGGCGGCACCTGCGTCGTCGCCAATGACAATGCCCCGGGCCAGGTGGTGATTTCCGGCACGCTGGATGCGCTGGCCCGCGCCGGCGAGATCGCCAAGGCCAGGGGCATCAAGCGCGCTTTTTCGCTGCCGGTCTCCGCACCCTTTCATTGCCCGCTGATGCAGCCGGCTGCGGATCGCATGGCCGAGGCGCTGGCCGCCGTCACCATCCGCCCGCTGACCGTGTCGGTGCTGGCCAATGTCACGGCGTCGCAAGCGAATGATCCGGAAACGGTCCGCCGCCTGCTAGTCGAACAGGTGACGGGCCGCGTGCGCTGGCGCGAAAGCATCGCGTCGCTGAAGGGGCTGGGTGTGGACACGACGGTGGAGTTCGGCAACAAGGTTCTCACCGGCATGGTCAAGCGCATCGACAATGACTTAGCCACCATCGCGCTGGAAACAACTGCCGACCTCGAAGTTTTTGGAAAGGCGCTCTGATGTTTGACCTGACTGGAAAGACGGCGCTCGTTACGGGTGCTTCCGGCGGCATCGGTGGTGCCATCGCCAAGTCGCTGCACAGCCAGGGCGCCAAGGTGGTTCTCTCCGGCACCCGCGCCGAAGCGCTGGAAGCGGTGCGCGCCGAACTAGGCGCCAATGCCTTTATCGCGCTGGCCAACCTGTCCGACATCGCTTCGGTGGAAGCGCTGCCCAAGGCGGCGGAAGAAGCGGCCGGCGGCGGCATCGATATCCTGGTCAACAATGCCGGTATCACCAAAGACAATCTCTTCATGCGCATGAAGGATGAGGAATGGGATCAGGTGATCGCCGTCAATCTCACTGCCGCCTTCCGCCTGTCACGCGCCGTGTTGCGCGGCATGATGAAAAAGCGCTGGGGCCGCATCATCCAGGTCACCTCCGTGGTGGGCGCGACCGGCAATCCGGGGCAGGGCAACTATGCCGCCGCCAAGGCCGGCCTGGTCGGCATGACGAAAAGCCTGGCCGCCGAAGTCGCCAGCCGGAACATCACGGTCAATGCCGTGGCGCCTGGTTTCATCCAGACCGCCATGACCGACGTTCTGACCGACCAGCAAAAAGAGATGATATCGGGCCGCATCCCGGCCGGGCGCATGGGCCTGCCGCAGGAAATCGCGGCTGCCGTGGCTTATCTGGCCTCCCAGGAAGCCGCCTATGTCACCGGCGAAACCATCCACATCAATGGCGGGATGGCCATGATATAACATTAAAATCAATTGGTTAGTAGCTTTGTTGGCGGTCGAGAAAGGTTTATGATACCTAACCGGCCATACCGCGAAGCACCCAAAGTGCGGGTGCCGGCGTTTCCCCAGTTGCCGGTTTGAAATCTAGAGAGGCTTACAAGTCCATGAGCGATACTGCCGAGCGCGTTAAGAAGATCGTAGTCGAACATTTGAATGTCGATGCTGAGAAGGTCACCGACACTGCGTCCTTCATCGAAGATCTGGGCGCCGACAGCCTCGACACGGTCGAGCTGGTTATGGCGTTCGAAGAGGAATTCGGCATCGAAATTCCCGATGACGCCGCTGAATCTATCGTGACCGTCGGCGATGCCGTCAAGTATATCGACAAAGCCAACGCCTCCTGATCCGGCGATAAGGGGTTAAGCCTGATGCGCAGGGTCGTCGTCACGGGCCTGGGTCTTGTCACGCCGCTGGCCTGCGGCGTGGAAGAGACTTGGTCACGCCTTCTGGCCGGCCAGTCTGGCGCCAGCCTCATCACCAAGTTCAAGGTCGACGACCTGGCGACCAAGATCGCCTGCCAGGTACCGCGAGGCGACGGCTCGGACGGCACGTTCAATCCCGATCACTGGGTGGACGCCAAGGAACAGAGGCGCATGGATGATTTCATCATCTATGGCCTGGCCGCCGCCAAGCAGGCGGTCACCGATTCCGGCTGGACGCCCCAGACCGAGGAAGACCGCTGCCGCACTGGCGTGTTGATCGGTTCGGGCATCGGCGGACTGGACGGGATCGAGCAGGCCGCCATCCTGGTGCATGAAAAAGGCCCGCGCCGCCTGTCGCCCTTCTTCATTCCTGGCCGCCTGATCAATCTCGTGTCCGGCTATATCTCCATCGAGCATGGCTACAAAGGCCCCAACCATGCCGTGGTCACGGCCTGTGCCACCGGCGCCCATGCCATCGGCGATGCGGCGCGGCTGATCGCGTTCGACGATGCCGATGTGATGGTCGCGGGCGGGACGGAAAGCGCGGTGTGCCGCCTGGGCATCGCCGGCTTCAATGCCTGCCGGGCATTGTCCACCGCCTTCAACGACAACCCCACCAAGGCCTCGCGGCCCTATGACAAGGACCGCGATGGATTTGTGATGGGCGAGGGCGCCGGCATCGTGGTGCTGGAAGAATATGAGCACGCCAAGGCGCGCGGCGCGAAAATCTATGGTGAAGTGAAGGGCTATGGCCTGTCAGGCGACGCCTACCACATCACCGCCCCGTCGGAAGATGGCGATGGCGGCTTTCGCGCCATGACGATGGCGCTGAAACGCGCCGGGATGGCGGCGTCGGAGGTCGATTACATCAATGCCCATGGTACCTCGACCATGGCCGACGGCATCGAGCTGGGCGCGGTCGAACGGTTGCTGGGCGATGCGGCCTCGAAGGCCGTGATGTCTTCGACCAAATCTTCCATCGGTCATCTGCTGGGCGCCGCCGGTTCGGTGGAAGCGATTTTCTGCCTGCTGGCGATGCGCGACGGAATCGTGCCGCCCACCATCAATCTGGACAATCCCAACGTCACCACCCAGATCGACCTGGTGCCGCTCAAGGCTCAGAAGCGAGAGGTCAATGTCGCCATGTCCAACAGTTTCGGATTCGGCGGCACCAATGCCGCGCTGATCGTTTCCAAAATCTAGATGGCGCGCTTCTACGTTCTCCTGGTCGTGCTGGGCGTGATCGGGGCGTGTATTTTCACCTGGACACAGACTTCTTGGGATCAGCCGGGCCCTTCGGGCAGCGAAACCATTGTCCTGATCCCGCCGGGCACCCGCGCCCATGACGTCGCCCAGATGCTGGAAGACAAGGGCGCGGTCTCCAATGTCTGGCTGTTCGAGTTCGGTCTTCGCAGCCGCAAGCTTGCCGACAAGATCAAGGCGGGCGAGTATGCGCTTCCCGCTAGGGCCTCGATGGGCGCCATCGCTTTGATCCTGGTCGAAGGCCGCTCCATCCAGCACAAGCTGACGGCGGCCGAAGGCCTGACCAGCGACATGATCTGGAAGATGGTCCAGCATCACAGTGCGCTGGAAGGCGATGCCGGGCCGGTGCCGGAGGAAGGCGCCCTGCTGCCGGAAACCTATCTGTTCACCCGCGGCCAAAGCCGCGCCGGCCTGCTGGACCAGATGCGCCGCGCCCAGGAACGCTTCCTCGCCGCCCGCTGGTCCGGCCGCGCCGAGGGCCTGCCGTTCAGCACCATGCGCGCAGCGGTGATCCTGGCCTCGATCGTGGAAAAGGAAACCGCGCTGCCGCAGGAGCGTCCCCACATCGCCAGCGTCTTCGTCAATCGGCTGAAGGTGCACATGCGGCTGCAATCCGATCCCACCATCATCTATGGCCTGACCAAGGGCTATCCGCTCGGCCGCGGCATCCGCCAGAGCGAGATCGAAGGCGCCACGCCCTACAATACCTATGTGATTGCCAGCCTGCCGCCCGGCCCCATCGCCAATCCCGGCAAGGACGCCATCGCCGCCGTGCTCAATCCGCAGGTGAGCGAGGATCTGTTCTTTGTCGCCAACGGCAAGGGCGGCCATGTCTTTGCCGCCAGCATGAACGATCATGCCCGCAATGTCGTCGCCTTCCGCAACATCGAGCGCGCGGCGCGGCGTGAGGTGCAGGCCAGCGAGGCGCTGAACGCGACCGGCAATGTCCCGTTGCCGGACGCCGCGCTGCCCGCCTTGCCCAAGCCCAAACCCGCGCCCCGGCGTCGCGCCCGTCCTTGATCGTGCCTCTGGTCGCGTGACAGCAAAGCGGTGCCCGCGGTAAGTTCGCCCCTTACGCAGGAGTCGTCCATGACAGTCGCCAGCATGACGGGATTTGCCGAAAGCGCGGGCGGCCATGGCGGCCTTCGCTGGCGCTGGGAAGCCAAGAGCGTCAATGGCCGCAGCCTGGACATGCGGCTGCGCACGCCGCCCGGCTATGACGGGCTGGAGCCGCCGGCGCGGCGGCTGGCGTGCGAACGCTTCGCGCGCGGCTCGTTCCAGATATCCCTGACGGTCGAGCCCGAGGTGAATATGCGCGGCCTTTCCATCGATGCCGTAGCTTTGGCCAGCGCGGTCAAGATCGCGCGCGAGATTGCCGCCGAGACCGGCATGGCGCCGGCGCGGGTAGACGGCATCCTGGCGCTCAAGGGCGTGATCGTGCAGGACGCGGGCGTGGTGCTGGACGAAAAAGACCGGGGGCTGCGTGATGCGGCGATCCTGGAAAGCCTGGCCGTCGCGCTTGACATGCTGGTCAAGGCGCGCAGCAGCGAAGGCGCCAAGCTGTCGGCGCTGCTGGGGGCGCAGATCGGCGAAATCGAGCGGCTGACGCGCGAAGCAGCCACCCTTGCCGCGGCGCAGCCCGAGACCTTGCAGGAGCGGCTGTCGGCCCAGCTGCAGGAATTGCTGGAGGGCGCTCCGGTGGCGCCCGAACGGCTGGCGCAGGAAGTGGCGCTGCTGGCGACCCGGGCCGATGTACGCGAGGAACTGGACCGGCTCACCGCCCATGTCCAGGATGCGCGTGCCCTGATGGCCGACGGCAAGGGCGTCGGCCGAAAGCTGGATTTCCTCGCCCAGGAATTCAACCGCGAGGCCAACACCCTTTGCTCAAAATCCTCGGACATCACATTGACCCGCACCGGCCTCGCCCTTAAGGCGGTGATCGACCAGTTCCGCGAGCAATCCCAAAATGTCGAATGAGAATATCAGCCGCTGCGGCCTGATGCTGGTCCTGTCCTCGCCTTCGGGGGCGGGCAAGACCACCCTGTCGCGCCGACTGCTGGAAAACGACAAGAGCATCTCGCTGTCCGTCTCCGCCACCACCCGCCCGATGCGGCCCGGCGAAGTGCACGGCAAGGATTATCATTTTCTCGGCGCGGACGAATTCGGCGCCTGGTTGGCCGACGGCAAGTTTCTCGAACATGCCACGGTGTTCGGAAACCGCTACGGCACCCCATCACATCTGGTGAACGACGAATTGATCCGTGGCCGCGATGTGCTGTTCGACATCGACTGGCAGGGCACCCAGCAGCTCAAGGAAAAAAAGCGCGACGACCTGGTCAGCATCTTCATCCTGCCGCCTTCGCATGGCGAGCTGGAGCGCCGGCTGCGCAACCGCGCCCAGGACGGCGACGAGATCGTGGCCGGACGCATGGCCAAGGCGGCGGACGAGATCAGCCACTGGCCCGAATACGACTATGTGGTCGTCAATACCGATGTCGAAAAGGCGCTGGCCGATATCCAGGCGATCCTCAATGCCGAGCGCCTGCGCCGCAGCCGCCAGACCGGAATTTCCGAATTTGTCGGCAGGCTGGTTTAAAGCGCGCCCCTTTTTGTGCTATTGCGTAGACAGGGGAATTCAGGGGGGCTCATGTCCGAAAATTCTAGCTCGCGCCGCATGATTTTGGGCGCAATCCTGTCCTTGGCGCCTTTGCAAGCATCGGCGCAATTCCGGTTGCCGAAGGAAGCGAATGATTTCCTGAATCGGGGAGCAGGCAGCAGCGCCGTGAATGGTGTCGCAGGCAGCGTTCCCGCAGGTGCGGCGCTGAGCTAGAACCAGATCGGCATCGGCCTGAAGGATGCGATGAAAGTCGCATCGCGCCACGTGATCGGCCAGGTCGGCAAGCCGGATGGTTTTTTTCGCGATCCGGAAATTCGCATCCCGTTGCCCGGACCGCTGGAAGAAATTGCCCAGCCGCTGCGCACGGTGGGGGCCAGTGGCATGCTCGATGATCTGGTGCTCAGGATGAACCGCGGCGCGGAACAGGCCGCGCCCAAGGCGCTGAATATCTTCGTGGACGCGGCTTCCAGCATGAGCTTTGACGATGCGCGGGGCATTCTCACCGGGCCGCAGGATTCGGTCACCCAGTATTTTCGACGTACCTGCGCCGGTTCGCTGACCGACTCCTTCCACCCCATTGTGCGTTCAACACTGAACGGCGCCGGCGCCATGCGGGCGCTGCAGTCGGTGCAGGATCGGGCCAACCGGATACCATTCCTGGGCCAGGCCGCTGGCGGTTTTGATCTGATCAACTTCACCGTCGGCAAGGCCCTGGACGGACTGTTCTATTATCTGGCGGTGGAAGAGCGGGCGATCCGCGCCGATCCCGTGGCGCGTTCCACCAATCTCCTACGCAGCATTTTTGGCTGATCAGTTCAGGGCGCGGGGCTGTTAGGCTTGCCGCGCCAAGGCGCGGGCAAGGGCCGCGAACTGCGCGACGGCCAGATCTTCCGGCCGCGTCGTGGGGTCGATGCCGGCTTTTTCCGCAAGGGCTGCGCCGCCCAGCGGTTTGAGACTTTGGCGCAGCATCTTGCGGCGCTGGCCGAAGGCCGCTGCCGTTACCTTTTCCAAGTCTGTCAGACTGGCCGGCGCCAGCGGTTCGCTGCGCGGCTCCAGCCGCACGATTGAGGACGTCACCGAGGGTGGCGGCACAAAGGCCTGCGGATTGACGTCGAACAATATTTTCGCCGTGCAACGCCACTGCGCCAGAACCGACAGCCGCCCGTAATGTTCGGTGCTGGGCTGCGCCACAATCCGCTGCGCGACTTCCTTCTGGAACATCAGGGTCAGGCTGGCCCAGAGCGGCGGCCAGCTTTCCACCGTCAGCCATTTGATCAACAGCGCGGTGCCGATATTGTAGGGCAGGTTGGCGGCGATGCGCGCCCCGGGCGGCAGGATCGCCATTTCGTCCAAGGACAGCGCATCAGCGGAAATCACGTCGAGCTTGCCGGGCCATGCCTGCGCCACCTCTTCCAGCGCGGGCAGGCAGCGCGCGTCGCGCTCGACGGCGATCACCTTGTCGGCGCCTTCCGCAAGCAGCGCCCGCGTCAGGCCGCCCGGTCCCGGACCCACTTCGTAAAACACGCCACCTTCCTGTGCGCCTGCCGCCCGCGCGATCTTCGCCGTCAGGTTCAGGTCGAGCAGGAAGTTCTGGCCCAGCGATTTTTTCGCCGCTAAATTATGGGCCGCGATTACTTCTCGCAGTGGTGGCAATTTATCGATTGCGGACATCGGCCCGAGAATCAGAAATGTCCGCCGCCATCTGCACCGCCGCGATCATGCTGCGGGCATCGGCCTTGCCGGTGCCCGCGATGTCGAACGCGGTGCCATGGTCGGGCGATGTTCGCACAATGGGAAGGCCCAGAGTGACATTCACCCCGTCCCAAAAGCTTAACGTCTTGATCGGGATCAGCGCCTGGTCGTGATACATGCACAGCGCGGCGTCATAGGTCTTGCGCGCCTCCTCGTGGAACAGCGTGTCGGCCGACAAGGGGCCTCTCACCGCAAAGCCGCGCGCCTTCAGCGCCGCGATGGCCGGGGCAATCACCGCCGCGTCTTCATCACCCAGGACGCCGTCTTCGCCGGCATGGGGATTGAGCCCGGCCACCGCCAGGCGCGGGTTGAGAATCCCGAAATCGCGGCGCAGCGCCGTCAGGATGATCTCGGCGGTCTCGAACACCGCAAGCTTGTCCACGGCCTTGGGCACGTCGGCGATCGGCAGGTGGATGGTCAGGGGCACCACTCGCAGCGTGTTGCTGGCAAGCATCATCACCGCCCGGCGTGCGCCGGTGAGATAGGCGAGAAATTCGGTATGGCCGGGAAAGGCAAAGCCGGTACCGTTCAGCACCGCCTTGTTGATGGGGGCTGTAACAATAGCCGCCGCTTCGCCGTTCAGGCAGGCTTTGACGGCGATCTCGATGGCTTGTGTAACCGCGGCGGCATTGGCGCCATCCGGCTTGCCCGGGCTACGCGCCGCGCGCGCTGTGGTGGCAATGACCGCGTCTTTATGTCTGGCGAAAACCGCCGTATCGCCCACCAGCTTCAGGGGGTGGGCGCCGATCTTTCCGCCGAAATGATCGAAGGCGGCCATGGCTACTTCCGGGCCAATGCCGGCCGGTTCGCCCATGGTAATGAGGATTGGGGCCTCACCCTTAGCGGACTTTTTCAACACTTCGCTTTCAGCGCGGTCTTTCACTGATCCGCTTTCAGCGGATGAGGGCATCAGGCTTGCTGTCGTCGCGCACCTGGATATTGGACGCGCGCTTCAGGTCACGCAGATAGCGCCGTGCCAGGGCGGAAATCTGGCCCTGGAACAGCTGGTCTTCGACCTCCTGGCGGGTCGGCATGACATAGGCGGTCTTGATCTCTGGCCGCTTGTCGCAGCGCACGATCAGCTCAATGCCCGCCTCCGACATGTAAGGCGCTGCCGCATCGCCCGCCCCGCTATTTTCCATCGCCTTCTGAATCTGCGGGCTGAGTTCCGCCAGCTTGGCATCGCCCAGATTCATGTAAACGGTGCCCTTCATCTGCTTGTGCACCTCTTCCAGCGGGGCGCAGCCGTTGAAACGCTGCTGCAGCTGGACGACCACCGCCATGACATTGTCGAGTTCGGCTTTGGGCGCGCGTGGATTGACCGGGAACAGCAGGCGGGCTAGCGGCAGCGTTCCGGCCAGGCCAGTGGGGCCGGTCGGGCTGGTGTTGATCTTGGTGCCCAGCGGTTCCTGGCGTTCGCGCAAGCCTAGAATGTAATAGCCGCCGGTGGAGCGGACAGGCTCGCTCATGGCGCCCACTGCCATCTTGGCCAGGGTGCTGTTCAGTTCGGGCGCCAGCTGGCCGTCATTGATCCAGCCCATGTCGCCATTGGTCGCAGCCGTGGGATGCTGGCTGAACTGGCGAGCCACCATGCCAAAGGGTGCGCCCTGGCGCAGCTGGGCCAGAACATCCTCGGCGTCTTTTTTGACCTTGCCGTCCAGCTCGGGATTGTCCACCGGCAGGAAGATTTCCATCACGCGGTAATGCGGCTTGTTGGCGCCTTCGGCATGACGCGCCATTTCGGCATCCAACATTTCGGGCGTGACGTTCACGCGGTCGCCATACTGGTCCTGCACCGCTTTCATCCAGGCGATGGAGGCGGTGATCTGGGCGCGCAACGCGTCCTCGCTCGCGCCGGCGGCGGTCAGGGTCTGGCGCAGCGCCTGGATGGTGAATTTGTTGTCTGCCATCATCGCGTTGATGCGCTTGTCCACCTCGGTGGGGCTGACGGTGATTTTTTTCTTCACCGCTTCCTGCAACTGAATCTTTTCCGCTTCCAGACTTTCTAGAATCTGGGCACGGATGCGCTTGCGCTGTTCGGGCGGCAGCTGCTGGTTGATGCCGGAGGTGGCCACATACAACGCCACGCGCTGGCGCACCTCATAGTCGGAAATCGATTCATCGTTCACCGTGGCGACGATGGAATTGGAATCGTCGAGATTGCCTTCCGGTTCGGCCGCCGCCGGGGTGGCGTTGGCTTCCTGTATCACGGACGCGGAGGAAGCCACCGGTGCGTTTGCCGGCCCGGCGGAAGCCGCCCGTGCCGCCACGGGCGCGGCGGCGGACGCCGTTGCTGCCGCGACGGGCGCCAAAGCGGGCGGAGCAAGTTCGGCCACTGGTGCACGATCGTCAGCGGTGGGCGCGGCCAGATTGTCCGTCGTTGGTGCCGCGATCTCGGCCGTCGTGGGGGGCGCACTGTCCTGCTTTTCTGCCCGGACCGGAAGGGGTGCCGGTTTGGCGGCTGGCGCAGCTTGGGCCTGTTTGGCCGGCAGGGGCGGCACAGCCGGGGCGCGCGTATTCTGGGCCAGCAGCGGCGCGCTGGCCCAGATGAGCGCTGTCGCGCCCAGCAAAAGACTGTTGGTAATTCGCATCGTCAATTTTTTCGACCGCAAAGCAGGGACAACCATTCCTCGCCGACAACCGGCGTTCGCCCCTAACCCGCTGCCAAAATAAAGAATTTTGCGCTGCAATCAAGGCGCGGCGTTAAGGATGGGTCAGGGCGAAGGCATCCCGGGGAAACAGGCTGAAAGGCTGGATTGGGGTGTCTCCGGTTTTGAGGTTAAACCGCAGAATCACCGAGGTTGAGGGCGGCAGGCCCAAAATCACGTCCTGGGTGTATTTGCGCCGGTAGGCCAGCGAGATGGCCAAGCATTCGTCCTCATAGCCCAGCCCGAATTCGGTGTTGAGAAACTTTTCCGACTGCAGGTCGCGCTGCACGGCCACAAAAACCTGCCAGTTGCGCCAGACATTGAGGTCGTACTGGGCGTTGATCTCCTCGCGGCTGGGCAATCCCAGGGTGAGGGCCGAGGTCGGCAGCTGGACATAGCTGATCTGGAGCGAGGAACGGGCATAGGTGCCGGTGACATAGATTTCATGCCGCAGCACGGTGCCGTTGCCCCGGTCCATGGAGATGCGGTCGGTGATGTCGAGATTGGGGAACTTGACCGAGAAGCTGCTCACCAGGTCTGATGCGGTTCCGCTGTTTCCCGAGAGTGCCGCGAATAAGGGATCGGGTTTCAGGCGATAGGTCTGTCCCAGCTGTGTCTGCAACTTGCCGCCGGGGAATAGCGCCTCTGCCATCACGCCGACATTGGCGCGCGGACCGCTTTCGATCAGGTCATAGCCGGGCACCTGGTTGAAGCTGAAGACATTGTGGTCGTCGAACTCGAAGTCGTTGGAATCCTCAATGCGCAGGCCCGCCGGATTGCCGCCATAGGGCTGGGCGATGACCTGGGCGATGGGGGAGACGATATAGGAGCGGCCACTTCCGCCCTGGGCGGCAAAGGGCCAGCGCCAGTCCAGCGCCGCATAGGCGGTGCCGCGCTTGATGGTGTAGTCGCTGGCGGGTGTTGTTCCGAGCGCGTCTGTCTCGAAGCGATAGCCGTCACCGCGGGCGTTGAGTACGACTGTCCAGAGCTGCCCGTTGCCGAACACGAATGGCCTTTTCCATTCGCTTTCGGCGGTGAGGCGCTGGCTTTTGTGTCCGGTGCGGCGGCCAATGGCGACGCCGTTGAGGTCGAAGCGGAACGAGCCGCCCGCCACCTTGCGGCTGGGAATGAAGGACGCTTCCAGCCGGGGCAGGATGTAGGGAATTTGCGACTGGACATCGGTCGAGCGCAGGCCCTCGAAATAATAGCTGGTGAGCGCGAAGCGCGAACGGCCCGGCGTGCCTTCCACGAAAATGTCGCTCACCAGCCGGTCGAGAAACGAGATGTCGTAGAAGCGCATATAGGCGTTGTTGCTGGTAGTCTGCAGGTCGAAGCCGGTGCGCCAGTTGTCGCTGAAATTGAGACGCCCCGAACCGAACAGATGGCCATAGGTCTGGTCGCGCGACGTGCCCGACAATCCGCCTTCGCGGTTGTAGGCGCCGCTGCTCTGGAACCACAATCCGCCATTGTTCCAGCGAGCCCGATATTCCGTCTCGATCAACTGGCCGCCGTTGGTGGACACCATGGGCGACAGGGTCATGTCCTGGGTCTGGCCCAGTGACAGATAGACCGGCGCGCGCAGGAAATAGCCGATCTTGGTGGAATTGCCCGCTTCGGGCGTCAGCAACCCGCTGGCATGGCGCACGGTGGGGTCGGGCACCGAAAAGACGGGCAGCCATGCCACCGGCACGCCCGCCACTTCCATGACGGCATTGTTGAAGCGCACCTTGTGCTTGAGCTGGTCATAGACCACGCGCTCGGCCTTCACCTGCCATAGCGGCGTGCGGCTGCCCGTCTTCTCGCAGATGGTGCAGGGTGAATAGACAGCGCGGTGGGCGATCACCACATTGCCATTGATGCGCTCGGCACCGCGCGCCGCCAGACGGCCGGTCTTGCCGATCAGCGCGCCAAAGCCCCGCAGCGCGCCGTCGCGCATATGGTCGGTCAGAACGACATGATCGGCGAAGGCGACGTTGCCCCTGGCATCGGCCATGCTGACCTTGCCGCGCGCCGTCACCGTATCGGTGGCCTGGTCATATTCCACCCGCTCCGCCATCAGGGTGCGGCCCGAGTCGGAAATCTCGACATGGCCGACCGCGGACACGATCTTGCGCTCATCGTCATAGACGATCTCGTCGGCCTGCAGCAGAATTTTATCCGGCGTTGCAAGTGGCTTGGGCGCGGGCGCTTTGATCTGAGCCTCTGACGGCAGCATCAGCGCCAGCAGCGCGCAGGCGCCCAGCATCGTCGAGCGCAGGGAGAAGGACATCAGCCATCCTCCTGCGAGAAGACGAGGGCCATACTGATCAGGATAGACACCAGCGCCGGCGCCGTTGCCGCCAGCAGGATCGGCACCGCGCCGGAGCGGCCCAGCACATTGGTGAGGTCCTGGAAGAAAAGCACGCCGAAGCCGGTCGCCGCGCTGAGTAGGATGACCTTGATAAGGCCGATATCGCGCCCGAACCGCAGCGAGAAGCTGGCCGCCATGAAGACCATCGCCGCAAACAGGGCGGGCAGGGCATACAGCGTGTAGAGGTAAAGCTGGTATTTGGTCGCCGAGAAGCCCGCCGCCTGCGCGGCGCGGATATAGCCGGGCAGGTCCCAGAAGGACAGCGTGTCAGGCGAGGCCGAGCTTTCCACGATCTGTTCCGCCGTCAGGGTGGTGGGCAACCGGTAGCTGGCATGCTTCACCGGTGAGCCGCCCGCGCCCGACACAAAGGCATCGTTCATTACCCAATAACCGTCATGCAGCTGCGCCGTCTTGGCATCGATGCGGCCGGTGAACCGGTCGCTGGGGCCATAGAGAAACACCACCACGTCTTCCAGATGCTCGCCCTGGCGGGCAACGCGCAGGGCATGGATCACCGACTGGTGTTTCTCGTCGCCCTGGCGCAGCCACAGCCCGTTCATCGAGACGGACAGCTGGGACTCCTGGCCCTTGACGTAACGCGCTTCCAGACCGGCGAATTCGGAGAACATGCGGGCCGATACCGGCGTGAACAGCGTCACCACGAACACACCGATCAGCACCGCAACGGTCAGTGGCGGCATCAGAAAATCCCAGGCCGACACGCCCGCCGCCCGTGTCGCGACCAGTTCGCGCGAGCGCGACAGACGCACGAAGGTGAAAACCCCGCCCAGCAGGATGGCGAAAGGCAGCATCTTCTGGCCCAGATTGGGCAGTTGCAGCACCGCCATGCCGATGGCGACCGAGGTCGAGACATTGTGTCCGGCGGTACGGTTGAGCAAATCCACGATGTCGATGGAAAGCGCCAGCACCAGGAAAATGGCATAGACCGTCGCCACCCCGATCAGGAATTGCATCGCCAGATAGCGGTAAAGAGTCCAGGACCAGCTCATGTGGCGGCCTGCATCTGGCGCCGTGCCAGGATGGATGAGGGGCTGTAGCCCGCCATCACCGCGATGGCGCCCGCCGCGCCCAGCAGCGGCAGCAGATAGAACACCGCCGTCACGGCGGGATGGCGCTGCGCCAGGCCCATGATGCCGTAGCCGGCGATGCGCAGGCCCGCCGCCGCAAAGCTCGCCATGGTCAGGCGCAGGGCGATGCTGCCGCGTTGCCGCCGTCCGCGCACCACCGCCGCTAGGGCGATCAGGCCAAAGGCGATGGCGTAGAGCGGCTGCGACAGGCGGTTATGGGCTTCCGCGAAAAATTGGTTGCGGATGCGCTCCGTCACGCCCTGGGTCTCGGACGGCCAGAAGAGTTCGCCCAGATAGCGCTCCTGAATTTTGCGCAGGGTGTTGCGGGTGGGACCGGCGAACTGGTCGAGATTGACGGTGTAGCTTTTGAAATTCAGCACCGAAAGCTGCTTGCCGCCCTGGGCGCTCGCCTCGACGGTGCCGTCCAGCATGATCAGCCGGGTTCCCATCGGCGTCTGGGCCAGGATGCCTTTCTCCGCCAGATAGGTGACGGGACGATTCCTGTCGCGATTGTCGTGCACCAGGATGCCCTTGATCTCGCCGCCGCTTCCCAGCTGGCGGATGAAGACGGTCAGGCCCAGTGCCGGGGTGTTGAAATCGCCTTCATTGAGCAGCGCGCCCGCCATGTCGGCGCGGATATCCAGCACCTTGTCGCGCAGCGCCCGCTGGCCCGCCGGCATCAGCCACAGTGCGCACAGATAAGTGAACGCCATCATGATGGCGGCTGCCGCCAGCACCGGCATCGCCAGTTGCCGCAGCGAATATCCGGCCGCCGCCATCGCCACCAGTTCGCTTTCGCCCGACAGGCGATGCAGGGTGAACAAGGTGGCGAAGAAAAAGGCGATGGGCATGATGATCATCAGCAGCGTCGGCAGCAGCAGCAAGATCAGATAGAGGAAGGTGGGTGCCGACTGGCCGCGGTTGATCACCAGGTCGAGCAGCGGCAGGATATTGACCAGCCAGATCACGCTGGTTAGCAGGAAGGTCAGCATCGCCACCGGGCCCAGCAGCTGGCCCAGCACATAGAAGGACAGGCGTGGCGGGCGCAGAGCGCCAGCCAGCCGTCCTTGCGCTTCGGGGCGCACGCTTCCCATAGTCATTCGCACCCTTGTTGGCGCACCCTATCTTGGAGGTCGGCGTGGATTCGACCTAAACTAGCATCAGAGTTCAGCTTTTCGCCAATTCCACCGCCCGCCCGGAGATATAGCATGCAGATTTCCTTTGTTGCGCCATCGAATATCGCCGCAGGCGCCTGGGTGGTGGGGGCGGCTGACGGGTCGGCCCTTCTTCCGGCGGCGGTGCGCGCCGACAAGGCCTCCGGCGGCGCCCTGACCCGCGCCCTGAAAATCTCCCGCTTCACCGGCAAGGCGGGCCAGATGCTGGAAGTTCTGGCGCCCGCCGGCATGGCGGTGTCGCGGCTGCTGCTGGTGGGGTTGGGCAAGCCCGAAAGCGTGGACGAGAAGGGCCTGGAAATCCTGGGGGCACAGATCGTGGCGCGGTTGTATGCCGGCGGCGAACGCGCCGCCAGCCTGGAGATCGATGTCCCCAAAGGCGCGAATGTAAAGAAGGCCGAAGCGGCCGCGCATCTGGTGTTCGGTGCCCGGCTGAGAAGCTATGCCTTCGACAAATACCGTACTCGCAACCTGGACGAGTTTGAAAAGAAGCTGACAACCCTGCGCATCGTCACGCCCGACACGGCGGCGGCGAAGAAAGCCTATGGCGGCCTTGCGGCGGTGGCCGACGGCATTTTCCTGGCCCGCGACCTGGTGAACGAGCCGCCTAATGTCCTCTATCCGGCGGAGTTTGCCCGCCGCGCCAAGACGCTGTTGTCGAAGCTGGGCGTGAAGATCGAGATTCTGGGCGAAGCCGAGATGAAGAAGCGCGGTTTCGGCGCGCTGGTCGGGGTCGGTCAGGGTAGCGACCGGGAAAGCCAGCTTGTGGTGATGCAATGGAATGGCGGCAAGAAATCGGCCAAGCCCATCGCCTTTGTCGGCAAGGGCGTGTGTTTTGATTCCGGCGGCCTGTCGCTCAAGCCGGGCGGCGGCATGATGGGCATGAAGGGCGACATGGCGGGCGCGGCCTGTGTCACCGGCACCATGCTGGCGCTGGCCGCGCGCAAGGCCAAGGTCAATGCGGTGGGCGTGATCGGGTTGGTGGAAAACATGCCCAGCGGCGACGCAACCCGTCCTGACGATGTGCTCAGATCGCTGTCGGGCCAGACCATCGAAGTGCTGAATACCGATGCCGAAGGGCGCTTGGTGCTGGCCGATGCGCTGACCTACACCCAGCGCCGTTTCAAGCCGAAATTTGTCATCGATCTCGCCACCCTGACTGGCGCCATCGTCCAGGCGCTGGGCTATGAACATGCCGGCGTCTTTTCCAATGACGACCAGCTGGTGCAGCGTATCCAGGTGGCGGGCCGCACTACCGGCGAGCGGGTGTGGCAGCTGCCGCTCGATCCTTTCTACGACAAGATGATCAAGTCCAAGATCGCCGACATGAAGAATATCGGCGGCGGCAATTCCGGCGCCATCACCGCGGCGCAGTTCCTGCTGCGCTTCATCGAAAAGACCCCCTGGGCGCATCTGGATATCGCGGGTGTCGCTTGGCAGGACGGCGAACAGAAGCCGACCATCCCGAGCTGGGGCACCGGCTGGGGCGTGCGCCTGCTCAACCGGCTGGTCAAAGATCATTATGAAAATTAGCCCTCCATGGGCGGCCTTGAGCCGCTCATCCAGCGCGCGAAGCGTAATTAAAAAGATGGATGGCCGGGTCGATTCTGCCCATGGTGAGTTTTATAAATGACTGAAACTTTATTCTATCATCTGGAGCGGCGCTCGCTCGAAGACATCCTGCCGGGCCTGGTCGAGAAGTCGTTGTCGCGCGGCTGGCGGGCGGCGATCAAGACCGATTCCAGCGAACGGTCCGACGCGCTCGACAGTTTGCTGTGGACCTATGACGACCAGAGTTTCCTGGCCCATGCCCAGCTGGGCGATGGCGAGGCCGCCGAGCAGTCGGTGCTGATCACGGTGGAAGAGGGCAATCCCAATTCGGCCCAGATTGTCTTTTATGTCGGCGGCACCATGCCGCCCGACTGGGAACAGTTAAGCGATCTGGCGCGGGTGGTGTTGCTGTTCGACGGCCGCGACGAAGCGGCCCTCGCCAGTGCGCGCAGCGCCTGGAAAGACGCCAAGGGCGCGGGGCACGACGTGACCTACTGGAAAGAAACACCGAACGGAAAGTTCGAGAAACAGACCTGAGGTTAGCGGCGTGGGTGGTTATTTCAGTCCCTGGATGATCGGCAGTTTTCTCGTCAGCCTGGCGATGGCGTGGCACATCATCCGCAATGGCAAGACTCCGCTGTGGCTGCTCGGGCTAGCGGCGGCATCCTTCATCAGCTTCTTCGCCACCATCGCGGTGTGGATCGCCTATCTCGTCGTCGCCGTCATTCCCGACCTGTGGCGTTCCAATTTGGCGCGACGCTTCGCCGACAATGTCGTCAATGTCGCTGATCCCGGCCGCTCCTATCGCGAGAAGAAGCGAAATGTGGAACTGGTGGGCTCGGTGGATTCCAAGCGTGCGCTGGCCGAGGAATGCACCCGCACCGGCCGTTTCTCCGATGCCGCCGGGCTGTATGAAAGCGCCATGGAAGGGCCGCTGGGCGCGAATGATCCCGCGTTGCTCAAAGGGCTGGGCCGCGCCCGCATGCTGATGGACGACGGCGCGGCGGCGGAAGCCTTGTTCGTGAAGCTGAAAGAGGTCGATCCCAAAGCATTCGATGCCGATGCCGAACTCGACTATGCCCGGGCGCTGGCCTTGCAGAGCAAGAACGACCAGGCGGTGGCGCAATATGAAAAAGTGGTGGCGCGCTATCCCGGCGAGGAAGCCCGCGCCCGCTTCGGCTTGTTGCTGGAAAATCTTGGCCAGACCGCACGCGCCCAGGCTCTGTTCGCGGAAATCCTGGCCTCGGTCAAAGGTGCGCCGTCCCATTATCGCAGCCGCCAGCGCGAATGGGAATCGCTGGCCAAGCAGCACGTCCGGTAAATTCAGCGCGGCGCGCGCGGCGCTACGGCGTAGCAGCACGCCCCGATCAGGCAGACCACGCACAGTCCCAAAAGGCCCGCCGTGTGGTTGGCAAACACTGCATCCAGCCACGCGCGCAGGTTTGGCGCGGCAAAGCCGCCCAGATTTCCGATGGCATTGATCAGTCCGATGCCGCCTGCTGCCGCCGCTCCTGTGAGAATAGCGGTCGGCATGGTCCAGAACATGGCTGGCGCCACGATCAAGCCGCTAGCGGCGATGGTCAGCGCGATCATCGCCAGCACTGGCGAGGTGGTCAGCGCCGAAGCGGCCAGCGCGCAACCGGCTACCCCCAGGGCTAAGGCGCCAACGCCGCGTGCATTGCCGCGCGCATCACACCAGCGCGGGATCACGGTGACCGCCACCAGCGCCGCGGCCCAGGGAATGGCGGAGACAAGACCGACTTCCAGCCCCACATTCTTCCCCAGCAGCCTTGCAATTTGGGTGGGCAGGAAAAAAGTCAGGCCGTAAAAGCCCGCCTGTATCAGGAAATAGACCAGCGCCAGAAACAGTATCCGGGGATTGCGCAGGGTGTGCAGCACGCCGGCATGTTCGCGCCCCGCATCGTCTTTTTGCAGCTCCGCTTGCAGCAACTGTTTCTCGTCGTCACTCAGCCAGGGCGCCTTTTGCGGCCCGTCCTTCAGCAGGAACAGCACGGCGATGCCGCCCAGCGACGCCGCAAGCCCTTCGATGATGAACATGATTTGCCAGCCATGTAGGCCGAACGCGTCATGTGCGACCAGCTGTCCCGACAACGGTCCGCCGAAGGTCAGTGCCAGCGGCGCGCCATAAAAGAATATCCCGACAGAGCGGGCGCGCGCCGATGCCGGATACCAATAAGTGAGATAATAGATCACGCCAGGAAAGAATCCGGCCTCGGCCATGCCCAGCAGAAATCGCACGATGTAATAGGATGTGGGGCCTTCCACGAAGGCGGTTGCCGCCGAGATCAGTCCCCAGGTCACCATGATGCGCGCCAGCCACACCCGCGCCCCGACGCGGTGCAGGATCAGGTTGGACGGCACTTCGAGAAGCGCATAGCCGATAAAGAAAATGGAGGCGCCGAAGGCGAAGGCGGCAACGCCAATGCCCGCATCGGCTTCCAGACCCTGCTTGGCGAAGCCGACATTGGCACGGTCCAGAAAGGCCAGCACATACATCATCAGCAAGGTCGGCATCAGCCGCAGATGCAGCTTGGATATGATGCTGGAGAGCTGCGCCTGGGCCATGCGACCTGCCTGTTCTTGTTATGGGGCGGCGTCAATCTTTCTGGGCCGCGCGGTCCAGGTCAACAGCAGTTTCGCGCGGGTCAGGCGTTCTCGGCTTCGTAGGCTTCGGTGGCGGCCAGCCAGGCCTTTTCCGCCACCGCCAGCTTGCGCACCGCGTCGGCGCGCTTCTTGGACACCGACGCCGCCTTGGCGGGATCGCGGGTGAACAGCAGCGGATCGGACAAGGCCTTGTCGAGCTTGGCGATTTCGGCGTTCAGATCGGCGATCTGGTGTTCGGCGGCGTTCACCTTGTCCTTCAGCGGCTTCAGGGTCTGGCGTTTTTCCGCGTTGCTGCGGCGGGCGACTTCCTTGGTCGGTTTGGCCTCCGGCTCTTCGGTGCGCCGGGTCGGCGCGTTGGTGCCGGTGAGCAGGAATTTGCGGTAATCGTCGAGGTCGCCTTCGAACGGCGTCACCTTGCCGTCCGCGACCAGCAGCAGCCGGTCGGCGGTGGCTTCGACCAGGCGGCGGTCATGGCTGACCAAAATCACCGCGCCGTCGAAATCGTTCAGCGCTGTCAGCAATTCGTTGCGCGCGTCGATGTCCAGATGGTTGGTGGGTTCGTCGAGAATAAGAAGATTGGGCTTGTCGAGCGTGGCCAGCGCCAGCATCAGCCGCGCCCGTTCGCCGCCCGACAGCTTGCCGACCTGGGTCTGCTGCTTGTCCTGGGCAAAGCCGAAGCCGCCCAGCTGGGTGCGGACCTGTTCCAGGATCAGCTTGGGGCGCAGATGCTGCAAGGTCTGGATCGCGGTGAGGCTGGTATCAAGCTCCTCGGCCTGGTGCTGGGCGAAATAGCCCACCACCAGCTTGCGCGCGGGGGTGAATTCGCCGCCCATGACTTCCAGCTTGCCCGCCAGCAATTTAGCCATGGTGGATTTGCCGTTGCCGTTCTTGCCCAGCAGCGCGACGCGGTCTTCGGGATCGAAACGGAAGGACATGCCTGTGAGGATCGGCTTGCCCGCCTCATAACCCACGCTGGCGCGGTCCATGGTGATCAGGGGCGGCGAGGCGGCCGTGGCCTGGGGAATGCGGATCGGCGCGACATATTCGTCGGGCGGAACTTCCACCATCGCCATCTTGGCCAGCATCTTCATGCGGCTTTGCGCCTGCGCCGCCTTGGCAGCGGACGCCTTGAAGCGGTCCACGAATTTCTGCATGTGGGCGCGGGCCGCTTCCTGCTTTTTCGCAAACGCCATGTCGTTGGCGCGCGCCGCGGCGCGGGTGGCCATGAAGGTGTCGTAGCCGCCGGTGTAGAGCTTCAGCTTGCCGCGCTCCAGATGCAGGATGAATTCGCATCCCGTGTTCAGCAGGTCGCGGTCATGGCTGACGATCAGGATGGTGCCGCGATATTTTTGGATGAAGTTCTCCAGCCACAGCACGCCTTCGAGATCCAGATAGTTGGTGGGCTCGTCCAGCAAGAGCAGGTCGGGCGCGGAAAACAGGATGGCCGCCAGGGCTACGCGCATCCGCCAGCCGCCGGAAAATTCCTTGCAGGGGCGCAATTGGTCTTCCGCCGAAAAACCCAGTCCGGCCAGGATTTCGGCGGCGCGGCTAGGGGCGGTATAGGCGTCGATCGCCTCCAGCCGGTGATAGATGTCGCCTAGCTTGTGGCCGTCTGTCTCATGCTCGGCATCGGCCAGCAATTGCAGCCGCTCGGGATCGGCTTCCAGCACGGTGTCGAGCAGGCTGACATCGGTGCCGGGCGCTTCCTGCGCCACCGCGCCCACCCGCCAGCTATTGGGCCAGCTGATCTGGCCGTCATCGGCATGCAGCCGCCTCAGTATCACATTGAACAGGGTGGATTTGCCGGCGCCATTGCGGCCCACCAGGCCGATGCGACGCCCCGCTGGCAGGTTGGCGGTGGCGCCGGAAAGAATTTCCCGCCCCGCAAGCCGCACCACGATGTTGTCGATCGCCAGCATTTGTGGGGCCTTATAACGGTCCTTGCCCTTTCCTCAAGCCCGTTGCATAAGGCGGCGCTTTTTTAATTTCGGAGTCCCCATGGCCGTCGAGCGCACCCTTTCGATCATCAAGCCGGACGCCACGCGCCGGAACCTCACCGGTAAGATCATCGCCAAGTTCGAAGATGCCGGCTTGAAGGTTGTGGCGTCACGCCGCATCCGCCTGTCGCAGGCCGACGCGGAGGCCTTTTACGGGGTGCATCGCGAGCGTCCCTTCTTCAACGACCTGGTCAAGTTCATGATCAGCGGCGCGGTAGTGGTCCAGGTTCTGGAAGGCGAAGGCGCCATCGCCAAGAACCGCGAAGTGATGGGCGCGACCAACCCGGCCAATGCTGCGGCGGGCACCATCCGCAAAGAATTCGCCGAAAGCATCGAGGCCAATTCGGTGCACGGCTCGGACGCCCCGGAAACAGCTGCCAACGAGATAAAGTTCTTTTTCCGCGACCTCGACATCGTCTCGTAATCGCGTTCCACAGTGTAATAAAGTATAAAGGCCCCCTGCATAGCGGGCGGCTTTTTCTTTTATGCGCAGGATGCGTCCCAAGCTGGCTTGCGGTCTGCTGACGCTTGTTTGCGCCAGCCCTTCCGGCGCCCAGGATGTGGTCTTCGCCCGCGGCCGCCGCGCTTTACAGCCTTGCGCCCGACATCAAGGCTTGCACGGCAGGCGCGTTGTCGGTGCCGCAAAAGCGCCGGGTGCTGGAAACGATGAATGCCATTCGCGCGCTGCAAAGTCTTGCGCCGGTCACCTATGACGAAAGCGCCGGTGCCGGCGTGATGCAGATCGCGCCGATGATCGCCGCCAACCGGCAGGTCAGCCATGCACCATCCGCGTTATGGAATTGCTATACGCCGGCCGGGCATCAGGCGGCGCAGTCCAGAAATTTTGGTGGCGGCGCCTCGCTTTATCTGTCCTTCGTGGATACCCATGAATTATGTCATGGGCTGGCTGCCCGACGCGCGCAACGTGCTGCCCGACGGCATCGGTCACTGGCGCTGGCTGCTGGACCCGTTCCTGAAGAAAATCGCCTATGGCCGCGTCGCCGGGATTCTGGATGGCGAATCCGTAGATGGCGCCGCGATTCGCATCAGTGATCCGGACGATGCCTACAGCGCCGATTTCATCGGCGGTTTCGTGGCTTATCCCTTTCACGATTATCCGCAGGACTATTATGGCGACGGCGCGATGCTGTCTTTTCCGCTGTCGCAAGCCAAGGCAGTTTCCTGGCCAACAGGAATGTGGATTACGCGACTGTGGCAATCGAGATGCGCAAACGGGGCGGCAAAGTCGTGGCCGTCAGCGATGTGGCGTTCGACAATTCCGGCTATGGCTTGCCCAACAATATCCAGTTCCGGGCAGGGCGCCTGGAGCCTGGCGCGGTATATGATGTGTCCATCTCTTGCGTTATGGTGAACGGCGTCAGCCATGACTACACTTACTGGTTCCGCATCGATCCAGAACGAAAAATCCCGTAGCCATTGGAAAGTCAAGCGCATGGAAGGCAAGACCGTCATCATCACCGGGGCCACGTCTGGCATCGGTGAAGTCGCCGCGATAAGGCTGGCGGAAAAGGGCGCGCGGATCGTCTTCACCGCCCGCGACAGGAAGCGCGCGGACGATACGCTGGCCAAGCTGCGTCAGGCCAGTCCGGGCGTGGGCCATGGCGTGCACATGGCCGAGCTTTCGACCCTGGCGGAAATGAAGCGGGTCGGCGCCGAACTGGCGCGCGAACCGCGGATCGATGTCCTGGTCAACAATGCCGGGGCGCTGTTCAACACACGGCACGACACCGGTGACGGGCTGGAGTTGACCTTCGCGCTCAACCACATGGCCTATTTCGTCATCACCAATATTCTGCTGCCGCACCTCAAGCCCGGCGCGCGCATCGTCACCACGGCGTCAAATGCCCATCGTGGCGCGAAACTGGATTTCAGCGACCTTCAGTCCAAGAAGGGTTATTCGGGCTTTCCGGTCTATTCGCGGTCCAAGCTGGCCAACATCCTGTTCAACCGCGAACTGGCGCGGCGCGCGCCTGCGGGCGTCACTGCCAACGCCCTGCATTCCGGCTTTGTCGCCACTCGCTTCGGCGATCATAGCGGGGGGACTTTTGCGCGCGGTGTTCAAGGTGACCAAGCCGCTCGGCGCCATTTCCCCGGAAGAGGGTGCCAAGACCATTACCTATCTGGCCTCGTCAAAGGTGGTGGAGTGCGTGACCGGCGAATATTTCTATGACTGCGCTATCACCATGCCGACCGCCGAGGCGCGCAGCGATATCGATGCCCTGAAGCTGTGGGAGATCTCGGCGAAAATTGGGGGGGCGGCTAAGAGAAGACGGCCAGCCCGTTGTGCAATTTCACCTTGCCATCGGCCAGCAGCCTGAGCACTTCAGGATAGAGCGCGTGCTCGACCGCCAGCACGCGGTCCGCCAGGGTCTGGGGCGACTCATCGGGCTGCACCGGCACGCTGGCCTGCGCGATCACCGGCCCGGCATCCAGTTCCGGCACCACGAAATGCACCGTGGCACCGGACAGGGCTTCCCCGGCCTCGATCACCCGCTCATGCACCCGCGTGCCTTTATACGCGGGCAGCAGGGATGGATGGATGTTGATCAGCTTTCCTTCCCAGCCGCGAACGAAACCATCGGACAGGATGCGCATGAAGCCGGCCAGGACCACGATCTGCGCATCCGCCGCGCGCAAGGCCGCATCGATCTCGGCGTCGAAAGCTTCGCGGCTCTTGTCCTTGTGGGAAATGAGCTGGGTGGAAATGCCGGCTGCCTGTGCGCGGTCCAGGCCGGCGGCGCCTTCGATATTGGAAATGACCCGAATGATCTTGTAGCTGTCGCCTGCCGCCTCGATCAGCGAGCCGAGATTGCTGCCGCGTCCGGAGATCAGAACGGCGACGCGCTTCAAAGGTTCAAGGCCCCGCGATAGATCACTTTGGCTTCCCCGGAACCGGCCACCAGCTTGCCGATCCGCATGCCGCCGCCGAAGGCCGCGATCACCGCATCGGCATGAGCTTCATCGGTCACCGCCACCATGCCGATGCCGCAATTGAAGGTGCGCAGCATTTCAGCTTCGGCAATGCTGGCCTCTTTGGCCAGCCACTGGAACACCGGCAGCACCGCGATGGCGGACAGATCGACTTCGCCGTCCAGCCCGTCGGGCAGGCAGCGTGGCAGATTGTCGGTTATGCCGCCGCCGGTGATATGGGCCAGGCCCTTGAGGCCGCCGGTCTTCGTCGCCGCCAGCGCATCCTTCACATACAGGCGCGTGGGAGTGAGCAGGGCTTCACCCAATGTCTTGCCCGGCGCAAAGGGTGCGGCGGCGTCCAGCGGCAAGCCGCTCTTCTCGACCACCTTGCGCACCAGCGAATAGCCGTTGGAATGCACGCCGCTGCTGGCGATGCCGATCAGTACGTCACCGGCCTTCATTGTTTCCAGCTTGGGCAGGATGGCGTCGCGTTCCACCGCGCCCACCGCGAAACCGGCCAGGTCGAAATCGCCCTTGGCGTAGAGGCCGGGCATTTCCGCCGTCTCGCCGCCGATCAGGGCGCAGCCCGATTCCTTGCAGGCGCGCGCGATGCCTTCCACCACGGTGGCGGCGGATTCCACTTCCAGCTTGCCGGTGGCGTAATAATCCAGGAAGAAAAGCGGCTCGGCGCCCTGCACGACAATGTCGTTGACGCACATGGCGACCAGGTCTTGGCCGATATCTGCAAAACGCCGCGTATCGATGGCCAGCTTCAGCTTGGTGCCGACGCCGTCCGTACCCGACACCAAGATGGGGTCCTTGAAGCCGGCGGCCTTGAGGTCGAAAAGCCCGCCAAAGCCGCCCAGATCGGCATCGGCGCCGCGCCGCCGCGTCGCCTTAGCGGCCGGGCCGATGCGCTGCACCAGCGCTTCGCCGGCGTCGATATCCACGCCCGCGTCTTTATAAGTCAGGCTAGGCTGCTTGTCCGACATGGGCCCGGTTTACTGATCCGGGCTTTGGCGCGCAAGGCGGGACGCGCAGCCGCGCACAGGCGGTGCACCCGGTCGTAATTTTGCCTGTTTTGGCACGGAGTTAGACGCCTTTCGTCCGCCCGGTCCGGCCACTATAGTCGCGCCACTTCAAACAGGCGTCCCATGCATCCGCGTTTTCGCATCCTTCTGTCCGCCGTCCTGCTTGCAGCGGCGTTCTTTGCTGCCCCCGCGCTTTGTTTGTTGGGCGCCGTTCCGGCGCAGGCGCAGGACGCGCTCTACACCGTTCCGGGCGTCCATGTGGATGCGGGCGGCGCGTCCTCGACCGAGGCGCTGAATGCCGCCATCACCCAGGGCCGGGGCCAGGCGTTTCAGGTCCTGTTCCGCCGTCTCACCCGCCAGGTTGACTGGAGCCGCCAGCCGGCGCTGGACGGGGCAGCGCTGCTGCGCATCAGCCGCGGCTACACCATCGCCAATGAGCGCCGCTCCACCACCCGCTATGTTGCGGACGTCACCTTCATGTTCAACCCGGATGCGGTGGGACGCACCCTGCGCGCCGCTAACATCGCGTTCGCCCGCGCGCCGTCCCGGCCCATTCTGGTGATCCCCATGTCGCCCGGTGTCAGCCGCGCCCCCTGGGCGCAGGCCCTTATGGCGCCCGCCTTCCGCAAAAGCCTCGTGCCCTTCACTGTGTCGGGCGCGGAGAGCGATGCCGAACTGGCGGGGCTGAATTTCGACAGCGCCGGCTGGGGTGATGTGTCCGACGTCGCCTCCCGCCATCGCGTCACCGAAGTGGCGCTTGTGCAGGCGATCTATGCCAACGGCAAGATGACGGTGAATATCCGCCGCCTGGGCGTGGGCGAAACACCGGCCAAGGTCAGCGTCGATGTGCCGATGGTGCAGACCGTCAGCACCACCTATCCCGCCGCGGCGCAGGCGGCGGTTCGTGTGATCGAGGATCTGTGGAAAACGCGCAGTGCGGTCGATTTCAGCCAGCGCGGCCGCCTGACCGCCGACGTGCGCATCGCGTCCCTGGCGCAATGGGGCGATCTGCAGAGCCAGCTGGCGGCGATCAGCAGCGTGACCGGCGTGACGGTGGCGGCGATGACCGTCGGCTATGCCCGCATCAACCTGACCTATATGGGCGGCACCGAACAACTGCGTGAGGCATT
Organism: Rhizobium sp. Q54; assembly: GCA_945860165.1. Taxonomy (GTDB): domain Bacteria; phylum Pseudomonadota; class Alphaproteobacteria; order Micropepsales; family Micropepsaceae; genus Rhizomicrobium. Next base: position 33,452 of record CAMAPL010000010.1, on the reverse strand, counting down.
CGCCGGCGCAGGGCTTTCTCTCAACAACCGTGGCGGGCAGTGGACTCTGGCCCGCGCTGGCCAATAGGGAAAGGGATGATCCGGCACATTCCCAACATGCTGTCGGGGCTGCGATTGCTGGCGGCGCCGTTGGCCGCCTGGCTGATCCTGAACGACCACGACACCGCGGCGTTGATTGTCTTCGCTGTTGCCGGCGCCAGTGATGGGCTGGACGGCCATGTCGCGCGGCGCTGGGGTTTCACCTCTCGGTTCGGCGCATGGCTGGACCCAGTGGCCGACAAGCTGCTGATGCTGTTCTGTATCACCGCGCTGTATGCGGTGGGTGCCACGCCGGTATGGCTTCTGGCGCTGGTGGTGGCGCGCGATGCTGCCATCGCAGCGGGCTGGTTGCTGATAAACTATCTTGCCCTGCCGCAGCGGAGCGAGCCGTTGCTGATCGGCAAGATCTCCACCGTGGTACAGGTGCTTTACATCCTGTCGATGCTGCTGCTGCTGGCGCTGGAAATCGCGTCCCCCAGCCTGGCGGGCGCGGCGGCCTGGATCGCCGGGCTTTTCACTATCATGTCGGCGGCGGCCTATGCCGGCGCCTTCCTGCGCGGCGCCCTGACGCAAAAGAATTCGGCGGAGAAAAATCCTCCGTGACCCAGCTCGTCCTGCCGCTGGAGACGCGGAGCGCTTTTGGCCGCGCCGATTTCATTGTCGCGCCGGGTAATGAACGCGCCGTTGCCTTTATCGATTCCTTTGCGCAATGGACTGTGCCGTCCGCAGCCCTGATCGGACCGCCGGCCAGCGGCAAGTCGCATCTTGCGGCCGTCTGGGCCGGGCGCGTCGGGGCGCAGGTGGTGGAAGCCTCGTCGCTCGCCGCTGATATTCCCGCCGGCGCGCTGTTGGTGGAGAATGTCGCGGCCGGCGTACCCGAAGCGCCGCTGTTCGCCTTGCTGGAACGCGGCACGCCCTTGCTGCTGACATCGCAGGTTCCACCGGCCGACTGGCCGCGCAAATTCGCCCTGACCTTGCCCGACCTGATGTCGCGCAGCCGCGCCCTTCTGGCCTTCGATCTTTGGGCGGCTGATGACGCGTTGTTGATGGGCCTGGCGGTCAAGCTTTTCGCGGACCGCCAGCTTCAGGTTCCCGAAAGCGTGGTCAGCCACATGATCGTCAGCCTGGAACGCTCGCCAGGCGCCATCCGCGATTTTGTCGCCCGGGCCGATGCCGCCGCTCTGGTCGTAAAAAAGCCGATAAGTCTTGGCCTTATCAAGGGCTTGCTGGCGGATTTGCAGCGCCGTTAACCTCTTTTGTCATGACATCTTCACCGATTGGCGGGTAGGTTGGGGCATGTCCACCAGCCCCACCCCGAGCCTCGCTATGGCCAACGAGGATTCCGCTGACGCGTCCGAGGTTTCGACCGTGGGTGTGGTGGCGCTTAAGCACCATGGCACGGTTTCGTTCGACCCGGCCTCGCCGCAGCGTTTCGTCAACCGGGAACTCAGCTGGCTGGCCTTCAATCGCCGCGTCATCGACGAAGCCCAGAACCGCCGCCATCCCTTGTTCGAGCGGCTGCGCTTTCTGTCAATCTCCGCCTCCAACCTGGACGAATTCTACATGGTGCGGGTCGCCGGCCTGATGGGCATGGTGCGGGCCGGTGTCACCACGGCCAGCGCCGATGGCCTCAGTCCCGCCGAGCAGCTGGCGAAAGTGGACCAGGCCGCGCGTGGCCTGATCGCCGACCAGCAGCGCATCTGGGCCGACCTTCACACCGAGCTGCGGCGTGAAGGCATCGCCGTGGTGACGGGTGAGGAAATCGGCGCGCGCGACCGCGACTATCTCAAGACCCAGTTCGCCGAACAGATACTCCCGGTTCTGACGCCGCTGGCGATCGATCCGGCGCACCCGTTCCCCTTCATTCCCAATCTGGGCTTCACCATCGCCGCCCGGTTGACCAACCGGCGCGATGGCAAGGATTTTTCTGCCCTGATTCCAGTGCCGCCCCAGCTCAAGCGTTTCATCCGTCTGCCGGACAGCGAAAATTCCGCCTCGCCGAAGGACGTGCGTTTCATCCCGCTGGAGCATGTCATCGCGCTGTTCTTCGATCGGATTTTTCATGGTTATGACGTGTTCGGCTGGGGCATGTTCCGGCTGCTACGCGACAGCGATGTGGAAGTGGAGGAAGAAGCCGAAGACCTGGTCCTGCTGTTCGAGACCCTTCTCAAGCGCCGCCGCCGTGGCAGCGTGATCCACATGAAGTGCGGCGCCTCCATGCCGGGCCCCCTGCGCCATTTCATCGCCGAGCATCTGGACCTGGATGATTCCGAAATCGTCACGGTCGAGAATTTGATGGGCCTGTCAGATCTTTCCAAGCTGATCCTGCCGGAACGTCCCGACCTGCAGTTCAAGCCCTATATCGCCCGTTTCCCGGAACGCATCCGCGACCATAACGGTGACTGTTTCGCCGCTATCCGCGAAAAGGACCTGATCGTCCATCATCCGTTCGAAAGCTTCGACACGGTGGTGCAGTTCCTGCGCCAGGCCGCCGCCGATCCGGATGTGGTGGCGCTCAAGCAGACCCTGTACCGCACCAGCCATGACAGCCCGATTGTCTCGGCGCTGATCGAAGCGGCGGAAGCCGGCAAATCGGTCACCGCCCTGGTCGAGCTGAAGGCCCGGTTTGACGAGGCCGCCAACATCAAATGGGCACGCGACCTGGAACGGGCCGGCGTGCAGGTGGTCTATGGCTTCATCGCCCTCAAGACCCACGCCAAGATCAGCCTGGTGGTGCGCCGCGAGGGTGGACAGCTGCGCACCTACTGCCATTTCGGCACCGGCAACTATCACCCCAACACAGCGCGCATCTACACTGATCTTTCGCTGTTCAGTGCCGAACCCGCGCTGGGGCGCGATGCCGCGCAGCTGTTCAATTTCATCACCGGCTATGCCGAACCGACGGGCCTCGAAAAACTGGCCGTGTCGCCCTTCAGCCTGCGCGGAAGGCTGGTCAATTCCATCCAGCAGGAAATCATGCATGCCCGCGCCGGCAAGCCCGCGGCGATCTGGATCAAGCTCAATGCCCTGGTGGACCCCGGCATGATCGACGGACTGTACCGCGCCAGCCAGGCGGGGGTGAAAATCGAGCTGGTGGTGCGCGGTATCTGCTGCCTGCGGCCGGGTGTGCCCGGCCTGTCGGAAAATATCCGCGTCAAATCCATTGTCGGCCGCTTCCTGGAGCATGGCCGCATCATCTGTTTCGGCAACGGCCATGGCCTGCCGCACAAGGACGCCAAGGTCTTTATTTCCTCGGCGGACTGGATGCCGCGCAATCTCGACCGCCGGGTGGAAACGCTGGTTCCGATAGAAAACCCCACTGTCCATCAACAAGTCCTTGACCAGATCATGGTGGCGCAGCTGAAAGACCAGGCGCAAAGCTGGTATATGGAGCCGGACGGACGCTATGTCCGTGATTCTCATTCCGAGGACGGCGATGCTTTCTCCGCGCACACGTATTTCATGACCAATCCGTCGCTTTCGGGCCGCGGCCGCGCGCTCAAGATGCAGAATCCGGATTCGCGCAAGCGCCGGAGTTGAGCATCGGTGTCGGTCCTGTCTGATCTCCGGGGTGCGTTGCAGGTCCGCGGTGCCGGCAAGGCGCGCGGGCCCATCGCCATTGTCGATATCGGCTCCAATTCGGTGCGACTAGTGGTGTATGAAACCGCCGCCCGCGTTGCCGCCACGCTCCAGAACGAAAAATCCATCTGCGCCATCGGCCGCGACATGGTCACGACCGGGCGCCTTCATGCCGAAGGCTGCGCCGCGGCGCTGGAGGCCTTGGCGCGGTTTCGCATCATTGCCGATGGCCTGAATGTCGAAACCCGTGAGGCGGTGGCGACAGCGGCGGCGCGCGACGCCGCCAACGGCACCGAGTTCATCGCCCGCGCCGAAAAGGCCTGGGGCGGGCCGATCCGCATTCTGGCCGGCGAGGACGAGGCGCGCATCGCCGCCGAAGGCGTTCTGGCGGGCATTCCGGATGCCGACGGGCTGGCGGCCGATCTGGGCGGTGGCAGCCTGGACATGGTGTCGGTCAAGGGCGGCAAGACCGGCAGCGCCATCACTTTGCCGTTCGGCCCGTTGCGCCTGATGGATCAGTCGAAGGGCGATCCCGACAAGGCGCGCGACATCGTAGACAAGGGGCTGAAGAATATTCCCGGCCTGTCGGCCGCCGCGCTGTATGCGGTGGGCGGCGTCTGGCGCAGCTTCGCGCGGTTGGACATGGAGGAGCGGAATTACCCGCTTCATGTCCTGCAGCATTACATCATCCCGCGCGGTCGGGCCTTGCGGTTGTGCGGGCTGCTGGCGGGACTGTCAAAAGACACCGTGCGCAAGATCAAGGTCGTGTCCAAGCGCCGCGCCGAAAGCCTGCCCTATGGGGCGGTAGTGCTGGAGCGGCTGCTGGAAGCCTTCGACATCAAGGATGTGGTGATCTCGGCCTATGGCCTGCGCGAAGGCCTTCTGTTCCGCGGCCTGTCCCCCGAAGAGCGCGTGCGCGATCCGCTGGTGGAGTTCGCACGCGCCACCAACAGCCGCACGGCGCGCGTGCCCGTCCATGCCGAAGAGATGATCCGATGGACCGCGCCGCTGTTCGAAGGTGAAATGGGGGAGCTAGCGCGTGTGCGCGAGGCCAGCGCCTATTTCTCCGATGTCGGCTGGCGGCTTCATCCCGACGATCGCGCCCTGGGCGCCTTTTCGCAGGTTCTGACTGCGCCCTTCGCCGGGTCCAGCCACTGGGCGCGCGCCCTGATTGCGGCATCGGTATTCCACCGCTATTCCGGCGACGAGGATTTTCCACAAAGGTTAGCGCTGGCGGGCCTGCTGGACAAGGACGATGAAAAGCGCGCCCTGGTGCTGGGCCTGGCCTGGCGCTTTGCTTTTTCACTGTCGGCGTCAGCCTCGGGCGAGCTGGCGCAGTACAAATTGCGGATGACGCCCTCGAAAATCATCCTGGAGGTGCCGCCCCGGCGCGAAGCCATTGCCGGCGAGCCGGTGCAGAAGCGTCTGGGCGTCCTGGCCGGTGCGCTCGAGCGCAAGGGCGAAATACTCGTCGGTTAAGAGTTTGTTGCGGTTGCGAAAAATAACCGCGTTGGGACCCCACCCTTGCGCCCCGGCGCGGGGAAGGCTTTAAAGGGGGCTAAGGCGGCCCCACGGGCGGGAAGCGCGGCCAAAGGTTCAGTCTTTCAAAGACTTAAGGAGTGACGTCATGGGTGCGTTCAGCTGGGTTCATATCGCCATTCTGGCCGCCATCGCGCTGGTCCTGTTCGGCGGTCGTGGCAAGGTGTCCGACTTGATGGGCGATTTCGGCAAGGGCATCACCTCCTTCAAGAAGGGCTTGGCGGAAAAAGACGATCCCAAGGTGATCAACGCCGAGACCAAGGAAACGGACAAGACCACGGTCTGATCCGCGACTTTCATTTCATTGCGCGATCCGGTTCATCGCGCGTTTTTTAGGCCCGCGTTTTTTCGGATCGCGGGGGGCGTCTTTGATGTTCGACCTGTTCAGCTGGAGTCATATTCTCATCCTGCTCATCGTGGCTTTGGTCGTGGTGGGGCCGAAGGATTTGCCGCGCCTGATGAACATGGCGGGCAAATGGGCGGGCAAGGCGCGCGGCATGGCGAACGAATTCCGCAAAAGCTTCGATGAGATGGCGCGCCAGACCGAACTGGATGAACTGCGCAAGGAAATCGAAGATCTGAAAAAGAACAATCCGGTTTCCGATTTCAACAACACGATGAACGATGTGCAGAACAGCTTCAGCAATCCGCTGGGCGACATGACGGACGGCGCCGGACAGTCGGCGCCGGAAGCCTCCGCCGCCCCGGAAGGCGGGCCCGAGCCGCGCAGCGGCGAGTTTGAAATCACCCAAGCGCCGCGAGCCGGCGAATTCGACGTGGCGGACATTGCCGGCGAGACTCCGCCGGCCGAGCGTCCAGCCACGCCATGACGGACGCGCTGTGATCACGCCCTCCCAAGAAGACGAAGCGGCGCTCGACGCCACCAAGGCGCCGCTGATGGAGCATCTGCTGGAACTGCGCCGGCGGCTGATCTGGGCCGTGGTGTCCTTCGGTATCTGTTTTGTCGTCTGCTTCGCTTTCTCGACGCAGATTTTCAACTTCCTGGCCGAGCCGCTGCACCAGGCACTGAAGGGCAAGCCCAACGATCACATGATCTATACGGCGTTGACCGAAGTCTTCTTCACCAAGATCAAGATAGGCATGTTCGGCGGTATCTGCCTGGGCTTTCCCGCCATTGCCGCGCAGCTCTGGATTTTTGTGGCGCCCGGCCTTTACAAGCACGAGAAAAACGCCTTCTGGCCTTTCTTGATCGCCACGCCGTTCATGTTCACGCTGGGCGCATCCTTCGTCTATTACATCATGCTGCCTTTCTCGATCGAATTTTTCGCCGGCTACCAGGCCCCGACCACTGACGGCGCCATGGGGATCGAGCTGCAGGCCAAGGTCAGCGATTATCTCAGCCTGGTGATGACGCTCATTTTTGCCTTCGGCCTGACCTTCCAGCTGCCGGTGCTGTTATCGCTGCTGGGCAAGGTCGGGATCGTGGGCAGCAAGGGCCTGCGCGAGATGCGCCGCTACGCCATTGTCGGGCTATTCGCCGTGGCGGCGGTGTTCACCCCGCCCGACGCGATCTCCATGCTGGCGCTGGCGGTGCCGCTGGTGCTGCTCTACGAGGTTTCGATTTTCTGCGTGATGATGATCGAGCGCAGCCGCTCCAAGGAAGATGCTGCCCGCGCCGCCAGAGACTTAATGCCCTCCTAGCGGTCTTTTTGTCCGCTGCCGGCGTCGCTCATCGCTCATGGGCTATACGCCCACATCGCTCCTCGCTTCTGGCTGGCGGCTAAAAATCCTCGCTAGGTGTTGCTACGCAGCAGCCGCGGCACGACCGTTGCGGATGCGGCTGGCCGGGAAGTTCAGCACAATGTGGGTGCCGTGGCCCGGCTAGCTGGAGATTTCCAGCGTGCCGTCGTGCAGTTCCAGCATCGCTTTGGCCAGCGGCAGACCCAGCCCAGTGCCGTTATGGGTGGCGGTTAGCTTGTTTACGATCTGCCCAAACGGCGTCAGGGCCTGGGAAATTTCCTATTCCGTCATGCCGATGCCGGAATCCCGCACCGTCACGGCATAGCCGCCATAGGCCTTGGCGGCGCAGCTGACCGTCACGCTGCCGCCGGCGGGGGTGAATTTATGGCATTGCCAAACAGATTGATCATGATCTGGCGGATCATGCGGTCCACCGCCAGCACACGTACATGTTCGGGCGGCAGTTCGCCGACGACGCGCACACCATATTTCTGGCCCAGTTCGGCGACCATGGCGAGCGAACCTCCCAGCGAGTGGCGCAGGGGGAATTCCTCGGCGCTTTCCAGGGACATTTTCCCCGCTTCGATCTTCGACAGGTCGAGAATGTCGTTGATGATGCTCAGCAGATGGCACCCGCTGGAATGAATGTCGGCGGCATAACCGAGATAGCGCGGATTGTGCACCGGCCCCAGATGCTGCTCCTTCATCACCTCGGAAAAGCCCATGATGGCGTTCAGCGGCGTGCGTAGTTCATGGCTCATATTGGCGAGGAAGGCGGACTTGGCCTTTTTGGCATGCTGGGCCTGCTCGGCCGAGATGGCGAGGCGGCGGGACATCTCGTCCAGCCGGGCACGGCTCTTTTTGAGCTGGGCGATGACATCGCGGGCATAGAATATCATCGGCGCCGCGACGATCACGATTTCCAGCGAGAGATTGAGGATGGAGAGGGGCTGAACCGGTAGGCCCTCCAGCGTGCGCACCAGGAAATGCAGTGGCACAGCAAAACTCACCGCCATGGCGGTGAGGGCGGCTGTGGAGCCGACGCGGCCGAGCCGCGACAATTGGGCGTCCAGCGCGTCCAGCGCGGATCGGACCCGCACGGAAATATGATGTCCTGAAACCCGTTTCATACCCCCCCCCCACCCACCCCCACGTCTGAGGAAATGTTACGCCGGCCCAGGTCGCGGCGTGGTTTCGCAGCTTGCTGCAATTGTTCCGCTGGAATTAGGGTCCTGTTAAGCAGCCGGCGTCCGCACAGCCCGGATTTCCCCTGCCTTTGACGGGTGCGGGAGGCCGTGGCATGAGCCTGTGCCGGAGAAATTCCCATGCTCGACATCAAGGCTATCCGCGACGATTCCAGTGCCTTTGTGCAAGGTCTGACCCGCCGGGGCATGGCTGATGCGCAGGCCGTCATCGGCGCGGTGCTGGAGAAGGACAAGGTGCTGCGCGACCTGCTGGTGCGGCTGCAAAACAGCCAGGCGCGGCGCAACGAAGCCTCCAAGCTGATCGGTCACGCCAAGGCGAAGAAAGACGAAGCTCAGGCGACTGGCCTGATGGCCGAGGTTGCGGGACTGAAAGACACCATTCAGCAGGGCGAACAAGAACAGCGCGACTTGGAAAAAGAGCTGCGCGACCTGCTGGCGGTGATTCCCAATATCCCCGCCGCCGATGTGCCGAACGGCGCGGACGAAAGCGCCAATGCGCCGGTTGATGCCCGCGCTTTCGGAAAGCCGCCGGGGATCAGCAATCCCAAACAGCATTTCGAGATCGGCGAAGCCTTTGGCCAGATGGATTTCGAACGCGCCGCCAAGGTGTCGGGCTCGCGGTTTGTTTATCTGAAGAATGATCTGGCGCGGCTTGAGCGGGCGCTGGGCGCTTTCATGCTCGATACCCACACGGCGCAGTTCGGTTACACCGAAATCTCGCCGCCGGTGCTGGTGAAAAGCGCGGCGCTGTTCGGCACGGGGCAGCTGCCGAAATTCCAGGGCGATCTGTTTCTCACCACCAACGAAGACCCCTTCTGGCTCGTCCCCACGGCCGAAGTGTCGCTGACCAATTACGTCGCCGACGAAATTCTGGGCGAAGCCGAACTGCCGCTGCGCTTCACCGCCTTCACGCCCTGCTTCCGCGCCGAAGCCGGTGCGGCGGGGCGCGACACGCGCGGCATGATTCGTATGCACCAATTCTCCAAGGTGGAACTGGTTTCTATCACCACGCCCGACCAGTCAGCTGCCGAGCATGAGCGTATGACCGATGCGGCGCAGGAAATCCTGAAGAAGCTGGACCTCGCCCATCGCGTGGTGACGCTTTGCACCGGCGATATGGGTTTTTCGGCGATAAAGACCTATGACATCGAAGTCTGGCTGCCGGGCCAGAATGCGTATCGCGAAATTTCCTCCTGCTCCAACTGCGGCGACTTCCAGGCGCGGCGCATGAATAGCCGTTTCCGCAATGCTGAGGGCAAGGTGCAAGGCCCGGTGCATACCTTGAACGGCTCCGGCCTGGCGGTTGGCCGCACCCTGGTTGCCATCCTGGAAAACTACCAGCAGCCTGATGGCAGTGTTGCCATCCCGGATGTGCTGCAGCCTTACATGGGCGGCAAGAAAGTTATTGTGAAAACCTGATGCGCATTCTGGTCACCAATGACGACGGCAGCTATTCGCCGGGACTGGTCGTCGCGGAAAACATCGCCCGCGCCCTGTCCGACGATGTCTGGGTGGTGGCGCCTGAGAATGAACAGTCCGGCTCCTCGCATTCCCTGACCCTGAGCGCGCCGCTGCGCATGCGCAAGATGGACGAGCATCACTATGCCGTCAGCGGCACGCCCACCGACTGCGTGATGATGGCCTGCCTGCACCTGTTGAAAGACAAGGTGCCGACGCTGATCCTGTCCGGCGTCAACTGGGGCTCCAACCTGGCCGATGACGTCACCTATTCCGGCACCATTGCGGGCGCTATGGAAGGCTGTGCCCTGGGCATTCCGTCCATTGCCCTGTCGCAGTCCTATGACGAATCTTCGCGGCTGGAGATCGACTGGTCGGCGGGCGAAACACATGGCGCCGATGTGGTGCGCCGCCTAGTTGCGGCTGGCTGGCCGGTGGGCACGCTGATGAATGTGAACTTTCCGGCCTGCGCTGCTGCCGATGTCAAAGGCGTCGCGGTTGTGCCGCAGGGCAAGTATGACCTGCAGTCCACCGAGATCGAGGAACGCATGGATTCGCGCCAGCGCGCCTATTACTGGATCGGCCTGCGCCGGCGCCGCGCCACGCCGCCCGGCAACAGCGATCTGGGCGCGGTCACTGCCGGCAAGATCGCGGTGACGCCGCTGCATCTCAACCTGACCGAAATGTCGGTGCTGGAGACCCTGCGGGGCGCCCTGGAAAAATAAGGTCTCGTTAACTTTCCGCCCGCACCTACGAGCCTGTGTGGTCTGGGGCCCTGGTGACGCTACAGAAGTCGCGCCGCATAGTTAAATCCTTTTCAAATTTTCGTGGCCATGATCCATTTCGAGACAGTGCAGAAGGCACAATCCGATGGGTCAGCTTCGTAAAGTTATTATTGTCGCGCTTGCCGCGCTGACGGCGCCGCTGCTGGCGGGCTGCATGCCCGAGACGCCCGAAACCCACCTCACCTGGGATGCCAATACGCGCATGGGCAAGTCGCGCGCCGTCGCCAAGAAAAAACAGGCCAAGACTTATGTCTATCAGGACAAGTATGCCGCGCCGACGCCGCGGCCGGCGCCCAATTATGTCACCAGGAATGTGACGCCCTACACGCCCGTGACATCGCAGCCGCTGGCGCCCGTCGGCGGCGCGCCGACCTTCGCCTGGCCGGTCAGCGGCCGGGTGGTTTCCGATTTCGGCGCCACTTCCAGCGGCGGCAAGAATGACGGCATTAATATTTCCACCGCCATGGCTGCGCCGATTCACGCGTCCGCCTCCGGCACCGTCACCTATGCCGGTGACGAACTCAAAGGCTATGGCAATCTGGTGCTGCTGAAACATAGCGGTGGCTACACCACGGCCTATGCCCATGCGGAACGGCTGGTGGTGACTAAGGGCGATTTTGTCGCCCGCGGCCAGGTGATCGGCTATTCCGGCGAGACCGGCGACGTCACTAGCCCGCAGCTGCATTTCGAAATTCGTTCGAACGCGACGCCGGTCAATCCGCGCTCGCATCTCTCGACCACTTCGGCTTCGAACTAATCGAGTTTTTGCCCGAGTTCGCCCGCCAAATCCTGAATGAACTGCCAGGCCACGCGGCCTGAGCGTCCGCCGCGGCCCATGGCCCAGGTCAGGGCGCGCTTGCGCAATTCGTCGTCTGAAATATTGAGATGGTGGAAGGCGGCATAGCCGGCGACCATCGAGAGATATTCGTCCTGGCCGCAATGGTGAAAGCCCAGCCACAGCCCGAAACGGTCTGACAGCGAGACTTTCTCTTCCACCGCCTCGCCCGGATTGATGGCGGTGCCCCGCTCATTGTCTACCAGGTCGCGCGGCATCAGGTGACGCCGGTTGGAGGTTGCATAGAGAATCGTGTTCGAGGGGCGACCTTCGATGCCGCCTTCCAGCGCTGCCTTCAGAGACTTGTAGCTAGTATCGTCCTTGTCGAAGGAAAGATCGTCGCAATAGAGCACCGCGCGGCGATGGGGGCCGCGCAGAATCCGCAGCAGCAGCGGCAGCGTGTCGATGTCCTCGCGGTGAATCTCGATCAGGGCCAGACGATCTTTGCGCCCGCGATTGATTTCCTCATGCACCGCCTTGACCAGCGAGCTCTTGCCCATACCGCGCGCGCCCCACAAAAGGGCATTGTTGGCGGGCAGGCCTTCTGCGAAACGTTTGGTGTTGGCCAGCAGCGTGTCGCGCTGGGATTCCACGCCCTTGAGCAGCGACAGGTCGACATGGGCAACATGCGGCACGCCCACCAGCCCGCCTTGCGCCGGCTCCCAGACAAAGGCGTCGCCATCGGGCAGGGTGCGGCCCAGGGCCATCGGGGCCAATCGCTCCAGCGCGTCGGCGATCCGGGCCAGCAGGGCGGTGTCGCCCGATACGCCATTTTTGTCGCTGTTTTCCATGCTAACCCTTTGTTTTTCCATGGTTGCAAAGGAAGGCCGCGCCGTTATAGTCCGCCCGCATCCCCAACCGAGATCTGCACAATATGAATATGAACGATCCGATGTTCCAGACGCTGACACTCGCGCTGCCGATGATCGCGATCTTCTACTTTCTTCTCTGGCGTCCGCAAAGCCAGCGCGCCAAACAGCTGCGCGCCATGGTCGATGGCCTGCGCCGCGGCGACACAGTTGTGACCTCCGGCGGCATCTTGGGCAAGGTTGTCAAGGCATCTAATACCGACGATCCGGAAATTATGATCGAGATCGCCGACAATGTGCAGGTGCGGGTTCTGAAGGCGACGCTGTCTGACGTTCGCACCAAGAGCCAGCCCGCCGACAAGGACTGATAGTTCAGTGCTGCAGGTTTCCCTTTGGGTACGCATCCTCACCGCCGTCATTCTGCTGGGCGGGATTCTTATCGCGCTGCCCAATGCGCTGCCTGACAAGGTCCTCGCCAAGTTCCCCAAATGGCTACCCAGCCACACGGTCAATCTCGGCCTGGATCTGCAGGGCGGTTCCTATCTGTTGCTGCAGGTGGATTTCGACCAGGTAACGCGCGACCGCGCCGAGGCGATGGTCGGTGACATCCGCGCCGCCTTCCGCAAGGCGCGCATTCCGCTCACCGACCTGAATACGCGTAACGACATTGTCTCGGTGCGGGTGACCGATCCGACACGCATCGAGGAAGCGCGCACCTTGCTGCAAAGTCTCAATCCGGTGATGGGCAGTTCCGTCCTCGCAGTGGGCGGCAAGCAGTACGACCTGTCCGAGCCGGGCAATGGCGGTTTCGTGCTGCGCATGACCGATGCCTTCAAGACGCTAACGCGCCAGCAGGTTCTGGATCAGTCCATTGAAGTGGTCCGTCGCCGCATCGACGAACTGGGTACCCGCGAGCCGAGCATCGAACGTTCGGGCGAGGACCGCATCCTGGTGCAGGTGCCGGGTCTGCAGGACCCCGGCCAGTTGAAGGAAATTCTCGGCAAGACCGCCAAGATGACCTTCCAGCTGGTGGACGAGCAGGCCAATCCCAACGCCACGGTCCCGCCGATCGGCAGCGAAATCCTTCCGATGATGAGAGACGAGCAGAGCAAGAATCTTCCCGTCCAGAAGATCGCGGTGCATCGCCGGGTGATGGTATCTGGCGACCGCCTTACCGATGCTGGCACCGGTTTCGACCAGCAGACCGGCGAACCGGTGGTGACTTTCCGCTTCGACAGCGTCGGTGCGCGCCAGTTCGGCGAGGTCACCAAGGAAAACGTCAATCACCGCTTCGCCATCGTCCTGGACCAGGAAGTGATCACCGCCCCGAACATCATCAGCCCCATTCTGGGCGGGTCGGGGCAGATCACCGGCAGCTTCACCACCGCCAGCGCTAACAATCTCGCCATCCTGCTGCGGGCCGGCGCGCTGCCGGCGCCGCTCAACATCATCGAAGAGCGCACCGTCGGCGCCGAACTGGGCGCGGACTCGGTGAAGGCCGGCCGCTATGCCGCGTTTGCCGGCCTCGCCATGGTGGCGCTGTTCATGATCCTGCGCTATGGCATTTTTGGCCTGTTCGCCAACGTCGCTTTGGTCATGAACATTGTCCTGTTGCTGGCTGTTCTGACTATGTTCGGGGCCACCCTGACCTTGCCCGGCATCGCCGGTATTGTGCTGACCATGGGCATGGCGGTGGACGCCAATGTCCTGATCTATGAGCGAATTCGGGAAGAACAGCGCAATGGCCGCTCGATGCTGGCCTCGATCGATACCGGATTCCGCCGCGCCATGGCGACCATCATTGACGCCAACATGACCCATCTGATCGCGTCGCTGATCCTCTTCCAGCTCGGCACCGGCATGATCAAGGGTTTCGCGGTGGCGCTGGGCGTCGGCATCATCACCTCTTTCTACACATCGGTGATGGTGACGCGGCTGATCGTCATTGCCTGGCTTAATATCCGGCGCCCCCGCAAGCTGGCGATCTAAGACAGGTTCCGGTAAGGTTTACACTTCGAGTCTTTAGGGGAGGGGTCCATGGCCGCGTTTTTCGGAAATCTTCGCAATGTGGTGATTGCGAGCTTTGTGCTCGCCATCGGTCTGGTCGGCATTTATTGCGCCACCCAGGGCTTTGACGGGATGCTCTTCGAACTGTTCGCGCTGCGCTGGCTGCATGTCGCGGCGAGCGTGATGTGGATCGGCCTGTTGTGGTATTTCAATTTCGTCCAGATCCCCACCATGCCCAAAGTGCCCGACGAGCTGAAGAAGGGCGTCACCGGCTATATCGCGCCGGAGGCTTTGTTCTGGTTCCGCTGGTCCGCGATGGTGACGCTCGTGCTGGGCATCATTCTGGCGCAGCGCAACGGTTATCTTCTGGAAGCCTATACGCTGGATCTTATCGATGGTCTGGAAGGCTGGCCGGTCGTGCCGAAATATCTCGGCATCGGCATTGGTATGTGGCTGGGCACGATCATGTGGTTCAACGTCTGGTTCGTGATCTGGCCCAACCAGAAAAAGGCGCTCAATATCGGCGGCAAGTATTCCGACCTGGCCCCGGCCGACAAGGCCGCCGCCGGCAAGACCGCCATGATCTTCAGCCGCGTCAACACGCTTTTGTCTGTGCCGATGCTGTTCAGTATGTCCGCGGCGGGGCATTTGTACTAATTCAGTCTGCCGAGAAATTGAGGAATCGCCAGCACTTTTTTTATGCCCTACCGCTCTCACCTTGAGGGCGGTAGGGCGGTTTCATTTAGATGGATGTCGCTCTCGTCAATCGCCTTTCCGCTTCGGTGCGCGCCGCCGATCCTGATCGCTATTTTTCAACCCTGTTCGCGCCGGCGCCGCAGCGGCCGTTTCTGTTCGCCCTCTATGCCTTCAATGCCGAAGTGGCGCGGGTCTCGGAGACAGTGCGCGAGCCGATGCTGGGGGCTATCAGGCTGGAATGGTGGCGTGAAACCGCCGAAAGCGCGTCCAGGGCAAAGCCCCGCAATCATGACGTGGCCAAGGGCCTGGCGGCGCTTTTCGCGGCAAAGCCCGTGGCGCTGGCCGATCTGGAAAGCCTGATCGCCGCCCGCGCGTTTGATTCATCCGCGGATCGCCTGGCAGATTTTGCCGCGCTGGAAACCTATATCGACGCGACCAGCGGGGCGGTGATGCGGCTGGCGGCGGAGATCCTGGGCGGTAATCCCGCGCTGGTGCGCGAGGCGGCGCGGGCCTATGGCCTGACGGGGCTGCTGCGCTCGCTGGCGTTTCACAATGGCCGGCACAAATTGTATCTGCCGCTCGACCTTCTGGCGGCGCTGCAAGTCACGCCTGAGGAATTCTTCCATCTGGAAAATACCGATCCGCGTTTCGCCGCCGCCATACGGCAGGTGGGCCTGAAGGCGCGCGATCACTTCTTCGCCGCGCGCGCAATGCCCAAGCCCGGCGCGGCGCTGGCCGCAATCCTTCCCGCCGCGTTGGTGCCGGTCTATCTGCGCAGGCTTCGGGTGGGCCGCGATGTCCCAATTCATCGGCGGCAAATGGCCTTGCTGAGCGCAGCGATGAAACGGCGGCTCTAGACGATATCCAGTTCGCCGGGGTCAGCCGACTTGTGTTTCACATCGCCATGGCTGATGCGGCGATGGTCCTTGAGCTGCTTCTGGGCGACTAGGATGCGCTATCCAGAACGGCATAGGCGTCGGTGGCTGCCTTCTTGTGTCCGTCATGCGACAGTTCGCGACTGACCACGATTTCCTTGCCCGGCACACGGATCACGATATGGACATCCGGCGGATTGCCGCTGGCCTTCTGGCTTCTGTGCGGCAGCTCCAGCACGACCCGACAGCCGATGATGTGGTCGTGGAACTGTTCCAGCTTGTTGACGTGTTCGCGCACCGCCGCCTTCAGGGCGTCGGAAGACGCCATGTTGTGGAAGGAAAGTTCGAGGGGAATGTCCTTGATCAAATCCGTTTTGTTGCTGTTTTGACAACAAACGGAGCAGTACCCGGTTTCGCGGAATTATTCAGCCGCCTGTTTATCGCCCAGCCAGCCGGACAAACCTTCCAGCGCGCGGGCGCTCATGGCCTGTTTGCGGTCCTTGCCCCGGATTTTCGCGGTTTTGGGGAATGGCGGAAACAGCCCGAAATTGACATTCATGGGCTGAAAGGTGCGGGCATCGGCGCCGCCGGTAATGTGTTCCAGAAGTGCGCCGAAGGCGGTGGTGGCGGGTGGCGGGGTCGCGGCCCGGCCCAGGATTTCCGCGGCGGCAAAGCGCCCGGCCAAAAGCCCGATGGCGGCGCTTTCGACATAGCCTTCCACACCAGTGACTTGCCCGGCGAAGCGCAGATGCGGCCGCGACTTGAGGCGCAGCTGCGCATCCAGCAGGCGCGGCGAATTGATGAAGGTGTTGCGATGCAGCCCGCCCAGCCGCGCGAACTGCGCATTCTCCAGCCCCGGAATGGTGCGGAAGATTCGGACCTGCTCGGCGTGCTTCAGCTTGGTCTGGAAGCCCACCATGTTCCACAAGCTACCCAGTTTGTTGTCCTGGCGCAGTTGCACTACCGCATGGTGACGGTCTGCCTTGCGCGGATCCTGCAGGCCCACAGGCTTCATCGGCCCAAAAGACAGGGTCTGTTCGCCGCGTGACGCCATTACTTCGATGGGCAGGCAGGCCTCGAAATAGGGTGTGGATTTTTCCCATTCCTTGAAGTCGGTCTTTTCGCCGTCCAGCAGCGCGGCGACGAAGTTTTTGTATTGCGCCTCGTCCATCGGCAAGTTGATATAGTCGGCCACGCCGCCGCCGGGGCCTTCCTTGTCATAGCGCGACTGAAACCACGCAATGTCGAAGTTGATAGATTCGCGGTGCACGATGGGCGCGATGGCGTCGAAGAAGGCGAGCTGGTCCTGGCCCGTCGCTTCGCCGATCGCCGCCCCCAGAGCGGCGGAGGTCAGCGGCCCGGTCGCGACAATGGCGCTTCCCCATTCGGGGGGCGGCAGGGCGGTTATTTCCCCGCGCGCGATGGTGACCTTGGGATGGTTTTCCAGGGCCCGGGTGACGGCGGCGGAAAAGCCATGCCGGTCCACGGCCAATGCCCCCCCCGCCGGCAGTTTGTGGGCGTCGGCGGCGCGCATCACCAGCGAACCGGCGCGCCGCATCTCTTCATGCAGTAGGCCCACGGCATTGTTCTGGGCATCGTCGGAGCGGAAGGAATTGGAGCAGACCAGTTCGGCGAGGGAATCAGTCTGGTGGGCATCGGTGCCGCGCAGGGGGCGCATTTCATGGAGGACCACCTCGGCGCCTGCTTCGGCAGCCTGCCAGGCGGCTTCTGAACCGGCCAATCCGCCGCCGACAATGTGTAGTTTTGTGCTCATGGGCAGGCTTTAGCAGGTCGGGAAAGCCTCAGGCAAAGGACTACTGTCCTAAAAACCCCCCAATTTTGGATTTTTTTAATGGTTCAACGGCCCCGAAATGTATCAAAACCGACGTCTATTTTACCTCGGAGCGATGCGGTAAAGTCTTTTGGCAACAGGCAAAAAGGAATTATGAATGTCCGGACGGGTTCCCGGCCGTGGTCGCCTTAATTTGGCACGGGTTTTAACGCTTTTGTGCTTATCAGGGTGTCATGATGCGCCACGAAGTGCGTCTTTTGAGAGACGCCGTGTCTAAAATATTGGATATATGCCGGACTTAGATGACGGCGGCGCAGCGGCCTCATATATAGTTAGGAAAGAACAGGCGGAAAGATGATGGCCGAGGGCAAGGGAACCAATTATTTTAAGCTGGCGCTGGGCGCGGGCCTGCTCGCGGCTGCCGTCATCGGCGTCACCGCCTTTGTGCCGCGCCGAAAACTGGCCCTGGTGACCGAGCCGCTGATAGGCCTCGCCAAGCTTCCCGCCGCCGCCGCCCTGACCGCCTGGGCCATGGGCCTGTGGCATGACGCGACAGCGCCCCAGGCGCCGGTGTTCGACGATCTGCGCCCGTTTGATGAATTTTAAGGCCGCGTGATGACGCGTGTCCCGGCCGTCGCGACGATCCGTGATGCCTATGTTTTCACCGCCAACAATCTGGGCGGGATCATCGGGCTGATCTGGGTTCCGATGGTGCTGGTCACCATACTGGGGTTCTTCATCTCCCAGAACCTCTTCAACCAGGGCATCGAGGCGATGGCGAGCGGCACTGCCGCGAACCTGGGACCTGCCTTGTTGTTGTGGTTGGGCTATCTGCTGTCGGCGTTGTTACTGATGGCGATGATGTACGTCGCGGTGGTGCAGCTGGCTCTTGGGCAGCGCAACACCCCCAGCTGGGCGCATTTCGCCTTTGGTGCGGCGGAGTGGCGAATGCTCCGCGCCCTGCTTGTCTTTGTCGGACTGGTGATCCCGGTCTTCTTTCTGGGCAGCATTCTGGTGAACGGAGTCGCGATACGCTCTCCGCAGGCCGCCCCCTTAGCTTCGCTGCTGGTTCATGTCGTTATGCTGATTTTCGCTGCCAGGTTTTTTCTTCTGTTGCCGGCGATTTCGGCAATGGAAACTGAGCCGGTGTTGCGGCGCGCTTGGCAACTGTCCGCCGGCAATTTCTGGCCGCTGTTCGCCGTCCTGATGGGCTTCGTGATTCCGCTTTTCTTGCTGTTCATCTTGCTGATGGTGCCGATGGCGAGCCAGATTCCGCCCCCACCGGCCACCAACGCGAACCTGCAGACGCAGCAGCTGGCGATGTTCGTTTGGCTGCGCCAAGCGCTGCCATTTCTGTGGGGCCTGCTGTTCTTTGTCTGGCCCCTCGTGATCGGCCTGTTTTCCAGCGCCAGTGTTTCGGCCTGGCGGGCGCTGAAGGACAAACCTTCGGTCGATATCGAGGCCTGACGCCTATTCGGCAGCCCTGAGCCGCTTGGCCGGGGCCGCGTTTTTCAGCAACGCCTTGAGATACTGGCCGGTATAGGAGCCGGCATTCTTCGCTACATTTTCTGGTGTGCCGGTGGCGATGACCTCGCCGCCGCCATCGCCGCCTTCCGGCCCCAGATCCACGATCCAGTCGGCGGTCTTGATGACTTCCAGATTGTGCTCGATCACCACCACCGTATTACCCTGGTCCACCAGCTCCTGCAGCACTTGCAGCAGCTTCTTGACGTCGTGGAAATGCAGTCCGGTTGTCGGCTCGTCCAGGATATAGAGCGTCCGGCCCGTCGCGCGGCGCGACAATTCCTTGGACAGCTTGACCCTCTGGGCCTCGCCGCCGGACAGAGTGGTGGCCTGCTGGCCGATGGCGATATAGCCCAGCCCGACCCGCTTCAGCGTTTCCAGCTTTTCCGCAATGGACGGCACCGCCCTGAACAGTTCGGCGCCCGCCTCGATGGTCATGTCCAGCACGTCGCTGATCGAACGGTCGCGGAATTTCACTTCTAGGGTTTCGCGGTTGTAGCGTTTGCCCTGGCAGACATCGCACTGCACGTAGACATCCGGCAGGAAGTGCATCTCGATCTGGATGACGCCGTCGCCCTGACAGGCTTCGCAGCGCCCGCCCTTGACGTTGAAGCTGAAGCGCCCGGGGGCGTAGCCGCGCGCCTTGGCCTCGGGAAGTTCGGTGAACCAGTCGCGGATGGGCGTGAAGGCGCCGGTATAGGTGGCGGGATTGGAGCGCGGCGTGCGGCCAATCGGGCTCTGGTCGATGTCGATCACCTTATCGAGGAATTCCAGCCCCTCGATGCGGTCGTGCGGGGCGGGATGCTCGCGCGACTGTGACAGCTTGCGCGACGCCGCCCGGAACAGGGTTTCGATGGTCAGGGTGGACTTGCCGCCGCCCGACACGCCCGTGATGCAGGTCAGCGTACCCAGCGGAATCTGGGCCGTGACGTTTTTCAGATTGTTGCCGCGCGCGCCCACCACTTTCAGCCAGCGGTCATGGACCGCTTTGCGGCGCTTGGCCGGAATGGCGATGCTTTCCGCGCCGCTGAGATATTTTCCGGTCAGGCTTTTCTTGTTGGCGATGACCTCGGCCGGGGTGCCCTCGGCGATGATATGGCCACCATGCACGCCGGCGCCGGGTCCCATGTCGATCACATGGTCGGCGGTGCGGATGGCCTCTTCGTCATGTTCCACCACCAGCACAGTGTTGCCCATGTCGCGCAGGCCGCGCAGCGATTCCAGCAGCTTGGAATTGTCGCGCTGGTGCAGGCCGATGCTGGGTTCGTCCAGCACATACAATACGCCCGTCAGGCCCGAGCCGATCTGCGAGGCCAGCCGGATGCGCTGGCTTTCGCCGCCCGACAGGGTGCCGGAATTTCGCGCCATCGTGAGGTAATCAAGGCCGACATTGTTGAGGAATTTCAGCCGGGCGCGGATTTCCTTCAGGATGCGCATCGCGATCTCGCGGTGCTGCGGCGTCATTTTCTTGTCGATGTCGCGAAACCAGCCGTCGGCGTCGCGAATGGACTTCTCGCAGACCTGGCCGATATGCAGCCCGCCGATCTTCACCGACAGGGCTTCCGGCTTCAGGCGATAGCCGCCGCAGACTTCACAAGGGGCTTCGGCCTGGAAGCGTTCCAGGTCTTCCTGCACCCAGGTGCTGTCGGTTTCGCCGTAGCGCCGGTCCATGTTGGGAATGACACCTTCGAATTCCTTCTTGGTGTCGTAACGGCGCATGCCGTCGTCATAGGTAAACTTGATCACCTCTTCGCCCGAACCATGCAGGATGACCGTCTGCGCCTTTTTTGGCAGTTCTTTCCACGGTTCGTTCATCAAGAATTTGTAGTGCCGCGCCAGGGCGTCCAGGGTCTGGAGGTAATAGGGCGAGGAAGACTTGGCCCAGGGCGCGATAGCGCCTTTCTTCAGGCTCAGGCTTTCGTCCGGCACCACCAGCGCCTCGTCGAAATAATTCTGCACCCCCAAGCCGTCGCATTCCGGGCAGGCGCCATGAGGATTGTTGAAGCTGAACAGCCGGGGTTCGATTTCCGAAATGGTGAAGCCGGAAACCGGGCAGGCGAATTTGGAGGACAAAAGCATCTGGCGCTGCTGATCCTTGCGGGAGCCGTCCTTTTCCTTTTCGTCGGCGAATTCCACCACCAGAAGTCCGTCGGCCAGTTTCAGCGCGGTCTCGATGGAATCGGGCAGGCGATTGCCGATATCGGGCTTGACCACGATGCGGTCCACCACGATCTCGATATCATGCTTGAGCTTCTTGTCCAGCGCGGGCGTGGCGCCGATATCGTAAAACTTCCCGTCCACCTTGGCGCGCAGGAAGCCTTGCTTCTGAAGTTCGGCCAGTTCCTTGCGGTACTCGCCCTTGCGGCCGCGCACGATTGGCGCCAGCAGGAAGAGCCGTGTGCCTTCCGGCAGGGCCAGAATCCGGTCGGCCATTTGGCTGACGGTCTGGCTTTCGATGGGCAGGCCTGTGGCCGGCGAATAGGGCACGCCGACACGGGCGAACAGCAGGCGAAGATAGTCGTAGATCTCGGTGACAGTGCCGACCGTGGAGCGCGGGTTCTTCGACGTGGTTTTCTGCTCGATGGCAATAGCCGGCGACAGGCCTTCGATATGGTCCACATCCGGCTTCTGCATCAATTCCAGGAATTGCCTTGCATAGGCCGACAGGCTCTCGACATAGCGGCGCTGGCCTTCCGCATAGATGGTGTCGAAGGCGAGGCTGGATTTCCCAGACCCCGACAGGCCGGTCAGCACCGTCAATGTGTCGCGCGGAATCTCGACGTCGATATTCTTGAGGTTGTGCTCGCGGGCGCCGCGGATGGAGATATTTTTAAGCATCAATTGGCTTTTCTGGGGGCAAGGCTGGAGAGATAATGTTCGGCGGCGTTGGCCGGCACTACGCCTAACTGGGTGAGCATGTTGATGGCCCGCGCGGCCAAGTCGACTGAGCCGTAGCAATGATGGGCGATCAGGGCGAGATGCTTCCACTGCTCGGGGCTCATATTTTCGGCCCGGGTAAAGTCGCGCACATAGACTAGGTCGGCTTCCAAAAGCTGGCGCAGGCCCTTGTTGGGTTGGCTCGACACGATGGTTGGCGCTAGGGGCCACACTTTCAGTTCTGCGAAACAATGTGGCAAAAAGCCAAGTTCCCGCATCATCACATCCATCTCGCCCAAGGTCGGTTGACCTTCATACAGGGTGATGAAGGAGACCTCGGTCTGGATCGCGACGGCATCGGCCAGCTTGGCCTTGCCATGGGTCAGCACATCGCGCTCGGAACCCTGGATATCCATTTTGAGGAAATCCAGCTGCGTGATTTCGGAAATATCATCGAGGCGCCTGGAGGAAACGGGGATGGTGTTTTTCACCCCCCCCCATATAGGAAACAAATTGAAAAGCGCCAGCCGGGCGGGGTCGGGAACCAGCAGGCTGGTCATGCCTTCCAGGTCGCAGACATGCAGGGTGCGTGAAGTTCCATCGCCCAGCGCATGGGGGAGGTAACGTTCGCGCGGGCCGGCCATCTTCTGCAGTCGCGCCAGCGCCTCGGCCTGCGGCTCGAACCCGAGCACCTCGCACAGCCCCGCCGCCAGCATCGCCTTGTAGGGTGGATCGCCGTCGATCGGGTTGGCGCCGACATCCACCACGGCCGTGAGGCGGTCAGGCAAGAGTATCTGTGTCAGGAAGTCCATGGGTCACTCATAACCGTTTCTGGTCCTGAAAACAAAAAGAGAACAACGGCAACAAAGTCATCATTGTTCATTTGCAAATAATAAGGGATGCGGCCTAATAACCGGAAGCGGTTAGCTTTCTGAATTATTCAACCGGAACAACCTATTATCGCTGCCAAAGGCGCGTATTTGCAGAAGGGGACCCATAATGAATTTCCGGAAAATGATAATCGCAGCCGTTGCTACCGCCATGATGGGATAGCAAGCCTTGGCAGCGGAGGTTTCGGCGCTGTCTCCCGGAAAACCGGCTGGAATCCAGGAGGCTCAGCGTGGCAATCCCAATCTTCTGATCGTCCTGGGCGTCGCTGTGGTCGTTGGTGGCGCTATGGCCATCGCCTTGGCCATGGTTGACAGCAAGGGCGGTTGCGGCTCGTCCTGTGCCGTGCCTACCCCCAGCACGACCCCCTAACGCAGTCGCGGCAAGCCCACGCCCATTTTCTCCAGCAGCCACAGGCCAGCTGGGGGGCGGAAATGCACCAGATCGACATAGCTGGCGCTGCGGCCGTCCCGCAGCGCCTCTGTCGTCAGCGTGTTGGGGCCGAGGAAATCGAACATCACCACCTTTGACGCGCAGCGGGCGTTGTGGCGTGCCACCGTGTTGCGCACCGTCTGTTTGAAAGCATCCAGCGCCGCGGCGTCGCCCTCACGATATCGCGCCTGAATCGCCATATGGTCGGGCGGGAAGAACAGAATCAGGCGCGCATTGGCGTCACAGGCGCTGGCCAGCAGGGTTGAGAATTCCCGCGCCGGTCCGGAGCCCATCGTCAGGGTCCGCGTCCGGCGATAGGCGAGATCGCGCTGCATCACGGCCCCGGTCATGTGGCTATATGCATTGAAAATGTCGGGCCGGTCGGCAGCCGTCTCATGCGTCTTCAGCCGGGCCAGGGCATAAACGCTCAGCGCGTTCATCCCCAGCGCGCCGCCGCTCAGGAAGCGGGTAGTGAAAAGCCAAAGCGCGCGGCGCTGCGTCGGCGCACCGTCCGGCGTCACTGCCAGACGCGTTTCATCGAAGCTGGGCAGCGCTTCGCCCGGTCCGCCGTTTCCGGTGAAGGCATCCAGCGACACCACGACCTGTTTGACGGACGGTTGCGCCAGCGCATCCTGCGCAAAGCGACGCGCCTCATAGGGCGTCATGCTGGACGCGCCATAATTGAAGCTTTTCACTTTCAGCGCCGGATCAATCAGGACGGGATCGAAGCCGTCGCGCACCCGGCTGGAACCGACAAAGACCAGTTCAGGACGAATCTGTGCCAGCCAGACGGGTTTGAGGGCGCGTTCGAAGCCGGCCAGGGTCTGGACGCTGGCGCCGGCGGGATGATTCAGGATGTAGGCGCCCACGGCCCAGTTGAATCCCATCAGCGCAGCGATGCCCAAGGCCACCGTGCCCAGAAACCAGAAAGCGTAGCGGTTTTTTTCCATGGGTTCAGAACTGGAAATAGATGAAGGGCTTGAGATTTGACAAGGCCAGGATTGCGACGATGCAAAGCAGGCCATAGGCGCAGGCCTGCAGCCGCGTCGGCTGCCAGGCCAGGCGCGACGCGGGCGTGACCGGATCGCGGGCGTAAGGCGAGGGCAGGGCGGGATTGTGCCGCCACATGATCTGCATGCTGTTGGGCATCCACCACACGATCGCAAACAGCAGCGCCAGTGTCACCGCCGCCAGGGGTGAAAAGCTGACGATGGCGGAATCACCCAGGCCCAGCAGCCCTCCTGCCACATTGCGGGCGCTGGCCAGGTCCTGCGCGCGGAACACGATCCAGGCTAGGCTGGTGGCCGCGAAGGTCAGCAAAACCGAAAGAACATGCAGCGGCAGGCGCCAGATGGCGGGTGGCGTCACGCCTTTGGTGACATGGCGGAAGGCGTGGTTGATGGCCAGATATAGGCCATGCAGTCCGCCCCACAGCATGAAGGTCCAGCTGGCGCCATGCCAGAGGCCGCCCAGCAGCATGGTGATGAAGAGGTTGAGGTAACGCCGCGCCCTGCTGCCGCGATTTCCCCCCAGCGGAATATAGAGATAGTCGCGCAGGAAGGCCGACAGCGAGATATGCCAGCGCCGCCAGAATTCGATGATGCTGGTCGCCTTATAGGGCGAGTGGAAGTTGACCGGCAGGCGGATGCCCAGCATCACCGCCGAACCCAGCGCCATGTCGGAATAGGCCGAGAAATCAAAATAGATCTGGAAGCTGAAGAAGAGCGTGCCGAGCCAGCTGTCGGTCAGGCCGAGCGCCGTGCCGCGCCCCGCGGCATTGAAAATCGTGTCGGCAAAGGGCGCGAGATTGTCGGCGATCAGGGTTTTCTTGGCCAAGCCGATGGTGAACAGGGTGATGCCGGCGGCCAGGTCATTGGCGCGGGCGGTGCGCTTGGCGACAAATTGCGGGATCAGGTCATTGTGCCGCACGATCGGTCCGGCGATCAGGTGCGGGAAGTAGGCGACGAAGAGGGCGTAATCCAGCAGCGAATAATTGCGCGTCTTGCCGGTGTCCGCATCCACCAGATAGCTGATCTGCTCGAAGGTGAAGAAGGAGATCGCCAGCGGCAGGAAGAACTCCGACACCGGCAGTCCGATGTTCAGCAGGTCACTCGCCGTGGTGACGAAAAGCGTCTGGTATTTGAACAGGGCGATTAGGCCCAGATTGAATATCAGCCCGCCGATCAGGAATATCCGGCGATCCGCCTGCCGCGCCCGGCGCAGCTCGATCTCGCGGCCGATCATGTAATTGACCAGGGTCGAGCCCATCAGTAGGAGCAGGAAGTCCGCCCGCCACCAGGCATAGAAGGCATAGGAGGCCAGCAGCAGGAACACCCGCCGTCCCGTCAAGGTGCGGTTTTCCAGCAGCCAATAGCCCAGCACGGCCGCCGCCAGGAAGATGAAATAAGGATAGGAATTGAAGGGCATGAACCCGCTCGCCAGCGCCGCGTATTTATCGCCGGAAAGGGGGGCAAAACGCCATTGGAACAAAAAGAGAACAATGCTATTGCTAAGCCTGTCCACAGGCGGCAACAGCCGGATTGATGGCGCGGGCAGGCGCGGGCGTCTAACGTCCCGGCAACGTAACGGAGACGAGCATGGCGGGTAGTGTCAACAAGGTGATTTTGGTCGGCAATCTGGGCAAGGACCCGGAGGTGCGCCGCATGACGTCCGGCGAGCCGGTGGTCAATCTTTCGGTCGCCACGTCGGAAAGCTGGAAAGACAAGGCCAGCGGCGAGAAAAAGGAAAAGACCGAGTGGCACCGCGTGGTGATCTTCAATGAAAATTTGGCCAAGGTCGCCGAGCAGTATCTGAAGAAGGGCGCCAAGGTTTATCTGGAAGGCGCACTGCAGACCCGCAAATGGACCGACAAGGACGGCGCCGAAAAATATTCCACCGAGATCGTGCTGAACCGCTTCAACGGCACCATGGTGATGCTGGATGGCCGCAGCGGCGGCGGTGAGGGCGGCTTTGGCGGCGGCGGACGCGGCACCAATGAAGCCCCGGCCAGCTTCCAGCGTGACGAGATGGATGACGAGATCCCCTTCTAGTTTTGCGTTTCTTTCGCTTCTTCTGATTGCCGCTGCCTGCGCTTCTTCGGAGGTTCCTGTGGCTCGCATCGCGGAACCGCGAATCGCGCAGGCCTATCTACGACTGCAGGCGCGCACCCATCTGGGCATCGATTCCGCTATCGGGGCGGCGGTGGTGGTAGCAAACGGCATCGCCGTTACCAATGCGCACAATGCCAACCTGGTCGATCCCAAGAGCGTGATCGGCGTGCGGCGCGATTACGACCTGATGTTCTTTCGCATATCGCGCAGCCAGCCGCCGGAGCCCGCACCCGTGGAAGTTGGCGGCGCGGTGATCGCCTATGGTCAGGGTGGCGGCGGCGACTTGCGTGTCGCGCACGGCGTGGTGCGCGAGATTTTGCGATGCTAGGATTGCACCGCAGCGAGCTATTTCATCTTTTCTAATGACCGGCGGCGCGCGGATGTTGCGGGACCGGGCTTTTCCGGCGGTCCGGTGCTGGACAGCCCCGGACGGCTGGTCGGCATCACCTTCGGCTACAGGGAGGCGGGCAAGGAGAGGCTGATTTACGCCTATGACATGGAGCGGGTCCGCGCCGAGCTTTCAGCCCTGCAAAAACTGGCAAATTAGTCAATCCAATCAGCTGTTTATTTGGGGTTAATTTGCTGGTTTCGCCCCCGCTGAAATGCTAGGAATCACTCCTGTTTTATGCAGGTCCTGAACCTGCGCCCGAGGACGCATTTTGAGCGACGATTCCGACACCAAATTGCCTCCCGAAAGCGGCAATCCCATAGCCGCCATCGCCGTCGAAGACGAGCTGAAACGCTCTTATCTCGACTATGCGATGAGCGTCATCGTCCAGCGCGCGCTGCCCGATGCGCGCGACGGGCTGAAGCCCGTGCATCGCCGCATTCTCTTTTCGATGCACGAAAATGGCTATGACTGGAACAAGGCCTATCGTAAATCCGCCCGCGTGGTCGGCGATGTCATCGGCAAGTATCACCCACATGGCGACCAGTCGATTTACGACGCGCTGGTGCGCATGGCGCAGGAATTTTCCATGCGCGCCCCGCTTATCGACGGGCAGGGCAACTTCGGTTCGGTAGACGGCGATCCGCCGGCCGCCATGCGTTACACCGAAGTGCGCCGGGCCAAAATCGCCCATGCACTGACCGAGGATATCGACAAGGGAACCGTCGAGTTCCGCGACAATTACGACGGCACCGAGCGCGAGCCAGTGGTTCTGCCGTCGCGTTTCCCCAATCTGCTGGTCAACGGCTCGTCGGGCATCGCGGTCGGCATGGCCACCAACATCCCGCCCCACAATCTAGGCGAAGTGATCGACGCATGCCTGGCCTATATCAATGACCCGTCCATCAATCTGGAAGCCCTGACCGAGATTGTGCCGGGGCCGGACTTTCCCACCGGCGCGCTTTTGATCGGCAAGCAGAATGCCCGCGCCGCGCTGGCGCGAGGCCGCGGCTCGATCCTGATGCGCGCACGCTGCGCCGTCGAGGAAATCCGCAAGGACCGCGAAGCCATCATCGTCACCGAGCTGCCCTATCAGGTGAACAAGGCGGTGCTGACCGAGCGCATCGCCGAACTAGTGCGCGACAAGCGCGTCGAGGGTATTTCGGACATTCGCGACGAAAGCGATCGTTCCGGCATGCGGCTGGTGATCGAGCTCAAGCGCGACGCGTCCAGCGAAGTGGTGCTCAACCAGCTCTATCGTTTCTCGAACCTGCAGCAGAGCTTCGGCGTCAATATGCTGGCGCTGAATGACGGCCGCCCAGTTCAGATGAATCTGAAGGAGCTGCTGGCCGCCTTTGTGAATTTCCGCGAGGAAGTCGTCACCCGCCGCACCAAATTTGATCTCTCCAAGGCGCGCGATCGTGGTCACATATTGGTAGGCTTGGCCGTCGCGGTCGCCAATATCGACGATGTCATCAAGTTGATCCGCGGCGCCCCCGACGCGGCGGCCGCGCGCGAGCAGTTGATGGCCCGCGCCTGGCCCGCCCGCGATGTCGGCCCGCTTGTGGCGCTGATCGCCGACCCGCGCCACAAGGTGGATGAGGGCAATACCGTCCGCCTGTCGGAAGAGCAGGCCAAGGCGATCCTGGATCTGCGCCTGCAGCGCCTGACCGGTCTGGGCCGCGATGAAATCAATGACGAGGCCCAGAAGCTTGGCCTGGCCATTGCCGACTATCTCGACATTCTGTCGTCGCGCGAGCGGGTGCTGACCATCATCCGTGACGAGCTGGCCGCGATCCGGGACGAGTTCGCCACCCCGCGCAAGACCGAACTGATCGATGCCGAAATCGAGATGGAAGACGAAGCGCTGATTGAGCGCGAGGAAGTCGCCGTCACTGTGACCCATGCCGGCTATATCAAGCGCACACCGCTGGCCGAATACCGGGTGCAGGGACGCGGCGGCAAGGGCCGTTCCGGCATGGCGACGCGCGACGAGGATTTTGTCACCAGCCTGTTCGTCGCCTCCACCCATGCCTGGCTGCTGTTCTTCTCGTCCACTGGCATGGCCTACAAGCTGAAGGTCTGGCGGCTTCCCGAAGCCCGCATCGCCGGCAAGGGCAAGGCAATGGTCAACCTGCTGCCGCTGGCGGAAGGCGAGCGCATCACCACCATCCTGGCGCTGCCGGAAAACGATACCGAGTGGGACAAGCTGAACGTGGTGTTCGCCACCAAGTCCGGCGACGTGCGGCGCAATCAGCTGTCCGACTTTGCCCAGGTCAACAAGAACGGCAAGATCGCCATGAAGCTGGAGGAGGGCGATGGCATCATCGGCGTTGCCACCTGTACCGATGCGGATGATTTCCTGCTCACCAGCCGCTGCGGCAAGGCTATTCGCTTCCCGGTCGGCGATGTGCGCGTCTTCAAGGGCCGCGACTCCACCGGCGTGCGCGGCATCAAGCTGGCCAACGGCGATGAGGTTGTTAGCCTGTCGCTGCTCTATCATTCCGACGCCACTTCGGCCGAGGCCCGCGCCTATCTGAAACAGGCCAGCGCCGCGCGCCGCGCCGAAAGCGGCGAGGCGGAAGCTCCTGTCGAAGTTGAAGATGACGCCGACGACGGCGTCGAGGAGGCCGCGCTGACTTCCGAACGCTATGCGACGCTGGGCGCGCGCGAGCAGTTCGTGTTGACCCTGTCACAGACAGGCTTCGGCAAGCGCAGCTCGTCTTATGAATATCGTGTCACCGGGCGTGGCGGTTCTGGCATTGTCGCCATCGGGTTGGGCAAGAAGAATAGCGCCGTGATAGCCTCCTTCCCGGTCGAGGAATCCGACGATCTGATGATGATCTCCGATGGCGGCCAGACCATTCGGGTGGCGGTGTCGGGCATTTCCATCCAGGGCCGCGCCGCACAGGGCGTTACAGTCTTCCGGGTGGATGACGGCGAGCGGGTGGTTTCGGTCGAACGCATTGAAGATGTGTCGGAAGTCGAGAGCGCCTAGGCGCCAGCGTGATTATTAAGGGGCCCCTGTGACAAGAACAGCTGCGGTGATCGGCGGCGCCGGCTTTGTTGGCAGCCATCTCTGTGCGCGCCTGATGGAAGAAGGCTGGCGAGTCGTTTCGCTGGACAATTATTTCACCGGCAGCCACGACAATCATCTATCCGGCGTTGTCTACCGCGAAGGCCATGCCAAGGATGTGGCGCGTCATCTTCCCGAGGCCCCGGATGTGCTGTTCCATTTGGGCGAATATTCCCGGGTTGAGAAAAGCTTCGAGGAACCGGCATTGGTCTGGGACCTCAACAGCGTAGGTACGTTTGGCGTGCTGGAGTATTGCCGGTCCAACCCTCAAACCAAGCTTGTCTATGCCGGTTCCAGCACCAAGTTCGGTGATGGAGGGCTTGGCCGTGACCAGAGTCCTTATGCCTGGACTAAGGCGGCCAACACCGAGCTAGTTCGCAATTATGGCGCCTGGTATGGGGTGAAATTCGCCGCCTGCTATTTCTATAACGTCTACGGTCCCGGGGAGCGGGCAGGCGCCTATGGTACGGTGGTCGAGATTTTCCGCCAGCAACGCCTGCGTGGTGAAGCATTGACCATCGTGGAGCCAGGCACTCAGAAGCGCAATTTCACGCATATCGCGGACATTATTGACGGGCTGACGATCATTGCCGAGCGCGGGGAAGGCGATGAACTGGGCCTGGGTGCGCCGGAATCCTATTCGGTTCTGGAGGTCGCGGCGATGTTTGGCGGCGACATCGCCATGCTGCCGGCGCGCAAGGGTAATCGCATGGATGCTGCGCTAGATCTCTCCCGGATGCGGGCACTTGGCTGGCAGACGAGGCGGCGGTTGCCTGATTACATAGCCGAGCTGATCCGGGACAAGACATTATCCGCATGCTAGGCTTCACACTCAATAACGGGGCTCGCCGGGCGCCATGAAACGCATCGCAATCTATCCGGGCACGTTCGACCCCATCACGCTCGGTCATCTCGACATTATCAAGCGTGCGGTCAAGTTGGTGGACCATCTGGTCATCGGCGTCGCCACCAACGCCTCCAAGCTGCCAATTTTTACCCTCGATGAGCGGGTGGAGATGGTGCGCTCGGAAGCCGATAATCTGGCGGCCGGGCATGCCAGCATCGAAGTGCTTGCCTTCGACACCCTGCTGGTGAAATTCGCTGCCCAGGTCGGGGCTTCGGTGATCATCCGCGGGCTTCGCGCGGTGTCTGACTTCGAGTATGAATTCCAGATGGTGGCGATGAATCAGCGCCTCAACACGGATATTGAAACCGTGTTCCTGATGGCCGATCCGCGCCATCAGGCGATATCGTCAAGGTTGGTAAAGGAAATTGCCCTGCTGGACGGCGACATCACGCCGTTCACTACATCTGCTGTCGCCGAAGCTCTCGTCCAACGCTGCAAGGAAATACACTAATGGCCGACTATCTCGTTCTCGATCTCAAGACCGGACCGGTGAAGATCAAGCTGCGCCCCGACCTGGCGCCCAATCACGTCGCGCGCGTCAAGGAGCTGGCCGGCCAGGGTTTCTATGACGGCGTGGTGTTTCACCGCGTCATTCCCGGCTTCATGGCGCAGACGGGCGACCCCACCGGAACAGGCTCGGGCGGCTCTCATCTTCCCGACCTGAAGGCGGAATTTTCCGACGAGAAGCACACCAAGGGCACCGTGTCAGCTGCCCGCACCGCCAATCCAAACAGTGCCAACTGCCAGTTCTATATCTGCTTTGCCGACGCACCCTGGCTGGACCGCCAGTACAGTGTGTGGGGCCAGGTGGTTGAGGGCATGGATAATGTCGACAAGGTCAAGAAGGGCGGCGAACATAATAACGGCGCCATTAGCGGCGATCCGGACAAGATCCTCAAGGCGCGGATAGAAGTAGAAGCCTGAGGATTTTAGGCGTAATGGCCAAGTCTGCCTTCACCGTATCGCTGGACTTGGCCCTTTCGGGCAGGGGGGCCCCGTCTAGGGGCGCCTATAAAAATTCTCTGGCGGCCTCATCATTAGCGCTGGATTGGCTGCGTGGCCAACACCAAATGGGGAGCTTGGAGCTCTTAGGCATTCCCTCACGCAAAGATGATTTGCGTGTGGCCACTGCGCAGGCGGCCGCGCTGCGGAGATTTTCTACTGTGGCCGTCCTGGGCATAGGCGGCTCTAGCCTAGGGGGGCAGGCGCTAACCTCGCTGCGCAAGGCGGGCGTGCCGTACGTGGAGTTTCATGACAATCCCGATCCCTTCAGCTGGGCCAAAGCCCTCAAGCGCTTTGATCTGAAGAAGACCCACTTCTTGGCTATCTCTAAGTCGGGAGGTACGGCTGAGACGCTTATGCAGGTGCTGACGGCGACGGACGCACTCGAAAAATTGGGCGTCAAAAAACTCAGCCGGCACTTCACGATTATTACCGAGCCGCACAAAAGCGCGCTCTCTGATTTTGCCGACAGCATCAGAGCAGTGAAGCTCGATCATCCGATGGGCGTGGGCGGGCGCTATTCAGTTTTGACGATGGTGGGCCTTCTGCCCGCGCTCTTGATGGGCCTGAACGTGAAGGCCCTGCGTGCGGGAGCACAGTCCATCCTAGATCACGTATTGGCGGCTGAAACCCCAGCCGATGCACCCGCCGCTGTTGGCGCGGCCTTGCATCATGCGCTGGCAAGTGAGGGTAGGCTCGCCACCACTATCTTGTGGCCCTATGCCGATACTCTGGCTGTATTTGGCGGCTGGTGGCGCCAGCTGTGGGCTGAAAGTTTGGGCAAGAACGGCAAGGGCTCAACGCCCGTGTCTGCTCTGGGTCCGGTAGACCAGCACAGTCAGCTTCAGCTCTTCCGTGACGGGCCAGGTAATGCGCTCTTCACACTTCTCAGTGTTGATACCAAGGGCAAGGGTGCTGCCGCGCCGCGCGCCCGCGCCAAGGCACTGGGTCTTGATTACCTTGCCGGCAAGAGGCTGGGCGATTTGGTGGACGCAGAATACCACGCCACCGCCCGAACCCTATTCAAGAATGGCCGGCCCGTGCGGATGATCCACCTCACCAAACTCGATGAATTCCACATGGGCGCGCTGATGATGCACTTCATGCTGGAGACCATCATCATGGGCCGCCTGATGGGGGTTAACCCCTTCGATCAGCCCGGCGTTGAAGAGGGCAAGATTTTGGCGCGGCAATATCTGGCTAAGAAGTAGCCCATAGATAATCTGCGCCGCCTTGTGTGTTTTACTTAGAGAAAAAAATGGCATGTCACAAAAAACTGGGCTGATCGTTCCCGTCATTTTGTCTGGTGGCTCCGGGACACGCCTGTGGCCACTTTCCCGTAAGGCCATGCCCAAGCAGCTCCTGGCACTGGTGGGACAGAACACCATGATCCAAGACACCGTGGCCAGAGCGCGGGGGGATTATTTTTCTGCCCCCCTCATCATCTCCAATCAAGATCATCGCTTTGTCGTCGCCGAACAGTTGCGCGCGCAGGGCATTGAGGGCGCTCGCATCATCTTAGAGCCCATTGGCCGCAACACCGCGCCCGCCGCGGCCATCGCCGCCCTTCAGGCCTCTTTAGAAGACCCTGAGGCGTTAATTCTTCTGATGCCCTCCGATCATGTTGTTTTAGACCAGCCCGCCTTCCTGGCTGCTGTGACAGCAGCACGCCAGGCAGCCTTAGGCGGCGCGCTTGTGACCTTCGGCATTAAGCCCTCGTCTGCGCAGACCGGCTACGGCTACATCAAGGCCGGCACCGCTCTGGTTGGGGCCCCTGGTGCACTCACCGTTGAGCGCTTTGTGGAAAAACCTGACCGCGCGACTGCGGAGGGATACGTCGCCTCTGGGAATTATTTTTGGAACAGCGGCATGTTCCTCTTCCGCGCGGCGACGTTCTTGGAAGAACTCGAGCGTCTGCAGCCGCGCAT
>CAMAPL010000009.1 GCA_945860165.1 Rhizobium sp. Q54 | reverse complement strand
GGTGGATATGAGGAAGCTGGTGCCGGTGTCGCGGTTGATGCGTTCCAGCAGTTCCATCACATGGTCGGCGGATTCGCGGTCGAGATTGCCGGTGGGTTCGTCCGCCAGAACTAGCGCAGGCTCGTTGATGAGGGCACGGGCCACGGCAACGCGCTGGCGCTGGCCGCCGGACATGGCGGCGGGACGATAGGTGCGGCGGTCAGACAACCCTACCGCATCAAGCAATCCGCGCGCGCGTTTGCGCATAGTCGCAGTTTCGAAGCCCACTGCAGAAGCGGCGGGCATCATCACATTTTCTTCCGCCGTAAGGTCTGGCAGCAGATGATGAAACTGGAAGACGAAGCCAATATTGTGGTTGCGAAAGCGCGTCAGCTTGGCATCGCTGGCATTGGTGAGATCGGTGTCCAGCATGCGGTGCACGCCTTCGCTTGGCCGCATCAGCGTCCCCAGAATATTTAGTAGCGTGCTCTTGCCGGAGCCGGATGGTCCCTGCAGTGCCGCCATCTCCCGGCGGTAAAGCGTCAGGTCAATGCCATGCAGCACTGTGGCCGCGGCATCGCCGATACCAAACCGCTTGACTATATTTTCAATGCGGACCAGTTCCTCGCCGCTCATTGGCCGATCGCCTCCACGGGATCTAGCCGGGCGGCGCGGCGAGCAGGGATGATGGAGGCCAACGCCGAGGCCAGCGTGGTCAGCACCACGGCAATGACGAAACCGCCCTGCCCCACGTCAATAGGCAGGCCGCCGCCTTGCACCTGCGCGATAGGCGGAAAGGGCACCAGCGCGGCCCAGGCCAGCAGAGCGCCGCTGACGCCGCCCGTTATACCAATGAAGACGCCTTCAAGAACGAAGACCTGAAGGATGAAGAAACGGCTGACCCCTGCCGCGCGCATGATGCCGATCTCGCTGCGGCGGCGCATGACCGACAGCAGCATGGCGCTGGCGATGCCGATCATGATGGTGAGGAGCGCAAAGGTCTTGATGATGTCACCGGTGCGGCCCTGAGCGTCCAGCGCCTCGAAGAGCTGGGCGTTTTCTTCCGTCCAAGCCTTGACTTTAAGGCCGGTGGCACGCTCCAGCCTTTCGGCCAGGCGCGGCGCATCGGCGACGGTGGAAACTTTCAACTCGAATCGGGAGATGCCACTGGGAAGGTCGAACAAAGCACGCGCGGTCGTGAAGTTCATATACACCGCCTGGCGGTCGGCGCTGGCGATGCCCAGCGAGAAGATACCGGTGACGCGAAAGCTGCGTTCGCGCTGGCGGTCGGAGCGCACCATAATGGCCTGGCCAACATAAAGGCCCAGATCCTCGGCCAGCTTCTGACCGATCAGGATGCCGTCGCTGGGCAGGCGGCTTTCGCCAGCGACGATGGCGGCGGCGACATTGGCGATGGCCGAGAGCCGGTCGGGCATGACCCCGATCACGCCCACGGGTGCGATGGCCTGGCCTCGCATCAGGAAGGCGCTGCCGCGTATCTGTGGCGAGACGGCGGTGACGCCCGGCAGAGCCTCGATCACGGGCAGGAAAGGCTGCCAGACCGCAATCTGTTCGCGGCGACTCAAATCCTTCTGCACCGTGAGTTGTGCGCCGTGCACGGGCGCTATCAGGCCCGGCGAACGTTCGCGCATCTCGAGAGTGACATGGGCGATAGATCCAACGGTACGCTGGGTAAGCAGGGTTGCCAAGCCACCAATCAGAGCGCTCATGAAGATGAAGACGGTGACGCCCAGCGCTACGCCGCTAATCAGGAGCGCTCCCTGCCCCGGACTGGAGAGGAAATGCCGAAATGCGATCTTGGCGGCATAGCGCATCGGCTAATCCGCCGCGCGCACGCGGTCACCGGGCTTTGCCGCCAGCGGATCGGCGAGGAGGTGCATACCAGGCCTCAGGCCGGAAGTGACGATGACGTTCTCTGATGGCCAGTCCACGAAGCCGATGCGCTGTTCCGCGACTTCGCCCACGTCATTCAAAAGCCGCACGCGTGGTACCGTGCCGGGGCTAAGGATGGCACTGCGTGGAATGCTGATGGCGCTCTGTCGCCGCTCTACGATGAGGTTCACAGAGACCGTCAACCCTGCAGGCGCACGCGTGGGTGGTTGGTCGAAAGCCAAGCGCACGGCACGCGCACCGGTGGCCGGGTCCACGCGGTCTTCCATGTGAATGATCTTTGCCGCAAGCGGCTTTGTCTCGCCCGGAATGGTGATCGTGGCCGTCATCCCCACTGACAGGTCGGCGGCATAGAGTTCATCAACATACGCCACCACTTCCGGCATGGTGGTGTCCGCAAGTCGGTACACCGTGGTATCGCTGCTAACAGTCTGCCCAGGGTCCACGGGCCGTTCAGTGATGATGCCAGAAAAGGGCGCGTGTATCTGATGACGTGCCTGAATTTCCCGCGACTGCTCGACACTCGCAGTCAGGCGCAGAACTTCGTCTTGAGCCTGACGCACGGCAAGCCTGGCAAGTTCGACACGTTGCATGCCGACGATTTCAGCCAACTTTACATACCGTGATTGATCCCGCAGTGCCTGCGCGAGAAAATCTTTCTGGGTCGCTAGCAAGGATTGCGCCTGCCGGATCGCCGCCAGCTGAGGCCCATCATCTACGCGGGCGACAAGCGTACCCTGGGCTACACGTTGGCCCACATCAAAGGGCAGAAAAATGATGCGACCTGGCACAGTTGATTTTATATCTACAGACAGTCGCGGGCGAATGCGCCCATTGACTGCCAGAACTCGGCTGGCCTCGCCCGCAACTATAGTAACCGTCTGAACTTGGGTTGGCCGCGGCCAGAGGAACCAAGCTCCAGCGATAGCCAATACCAGCCCCAGAACCACCCAGATAATTTTTCGTGACACACCCGATCCTTTTGCAGGATTTTACCCTATCCTCACGCAACATTACACGAGGGTCATTCTTCTCACGAAGAAAAGCTTTGATCAGTTCATTGGAAATCATACGGCAGTGGGCAATTGGGCATCCTGGCATGCCGCCCCTTACGTGAGGAGTGGGTTTTCCGGCCATTTCTGCTTCGGATAGCGGCCGTGCATATCCCGCCAAGCCATGGACTGAAAGCACGGACTGCTGCGGCTGTAAAGGCAAAGTCCGTCTTTAACGCCGATTGATGAAAGGCTTGCCGCTATTACTGCTCGCGCTGGATGGCAAGCCAAGCGTTTATTTTTTTACCAATTTTGATCGGCAGCACACGCCAGTACATAATGAAGGGTGTGCCATTTTTCTTGTAGTTGATCGCCTTCCCTTCAAATTTCTTGCCTGACTTCATTGCTGCTGAAAGCCTCGCAATGACCTCGGGATCTGTTCCCGG
The DNA here is from genome assembly GCA_945860165.1 of Rhizobium sp. Q54. Lineage (GTDB taxonomy): Bacteria > Pseudomonadota > Alphaproteobacteria > Micropepsales > Micropepsaceae > Rhizomicrobium. The sequence continues at coordinate 83,421 of CAMAPL010000009.1, read as the reverse complement.
ACCTTGAAGAATTCTCGGCGTCTTGCCGATGATTTCGGACGGATTGTGACCCGTTAGTTTCTTGAAGGACTTGTTAGCGTAAATGATCTTGCCTTCCGGCGAATCATCCGTGATGAGCACAGAGTCGAAACTGTTCTCTGCCAAAACCTGGAGCAGGGCCAACCCACCGACAGCTCCATTCACAAGCTTCTCAAACTTCACGGACATTCTGGGTTTTCCCTTAAAAAAAATCCCGCCGATCAGCGACTGGGCGATCATTGATTGTTGACATCAACTTAGAGATTTTTCGGTTCTTTTTTCTTAGAGACCCGCACAAATATTTCAGGTTTTACAGACGCTGCTGTCCATGTCGTTACCGTGATAGCTGCGGCCCCTACTAGAACGGCATGCCCGATCACACTAACGGCCATAAACGTGTAACTTCCAATGGCCGCCGCAAAAGCCACAGCCCACATCAGACCCAGGACCTGCAGAATATAGTAGCGCGTGGTCACATCAGGAATGTGACGAAGGGGGCTTACTTCGTGGTTAAACACAAAATTCCAACAAAAGAGGATAATATTCCTTGCGGGGGTGAACATGGGGCTTCTCCCTTGCGTTGTGAAGGTATTTTTTATCCTAAAATAAACAGTCCAAGGTAAGAACCACGCGTGCGAGACGAAGACCGAACTTTGAAGCGATAGAACGGTTCAAAATTGTTTTATCTCTATTCTTCAGCACGTGAACATGGACCAAAGCTACAACTCCTAGGCTAGACTTTTGTGGAGCCTAGGGCAATCGGGGAGATTTCTCGATGTGTACGAAGGGAAAGCTGCGGGTTCGAAAAAGATGGCCTGGTACACCTTGGGGAGGGGGCACACGCGTCTTCGGAACCCGCAGGTTCTTCGAATTAGCCCTAGGGAATGACAACCGTATCGATCACGTGGATGACGCCGTTGTCGGCTGCGACATCGGCAGAAAGGACCGTAGCACTATTCACCTTCACGCTGCCCATGGTTGCGTCGATGGAAATATTGCGGCCTTCTACCGTCTTCGCATCAGTCTTTTTTCCGGCAAGGCTTGCGCTCATGATCTTTCCAGGAACGACATGGTAAGTCAGAATTTGGACAAGCTTGGCCTTGTTCTCAGGCTTCAGAAGATTGGCCACAGTACCTGCCGGCAACTTCGCAAAAGCCGCATCCGTCGGCGCGAATACTGTAAAGGGCCCCTTCCCTTTGAGGGTGTCGATCAGGCCAGCCGCCTTCAACGCAGCCGCTAAGGTATTGAACTGGCCCGCTTTAACTGCGGTATCCACGATGTCCGCTGCATAACTCGGGACCGAGCCGAGAGAAACAAGCGTGGCGGCAGTAAGTCCCATCATCAATTTACGCATCATAACGTTCCTTTTGTTTGGGTTAGATGCACTAGAAACGTAAGGCGCCGTGATTTGGATCACCGCGATTGGTGCACCTAGAGTAGCTTTTCAAGCTTTGTTATGTAAAAAACTAAGCTCTAGGTGCTCTTGGAGGCTGGACAAGCTGATATTGCAGGAAGCCGTGCGGGGAAACTTCCAAGCCCCTCACGTAAGGGATACAGTGGTCTGCGGCCATGTTGCGGCCATAGTTTGGCCAGATTGATCGCGGGAAATCGGTCTCTGGTCTACAGCCGATTCAGATCAATCTGAAGAGTTTTTTGTACCAGGCGATTTTGTAGTAATTGGCTCAGTACAAAAAGAGACGGGTAAATCACCGGGCTACTCCGACTATGGAACGCCGTAACCTGGAATTTTTGTCAGCGAAATATCCACCGTCGCAAGATTTAGGCCGAACTTGGAAACAGTTGCGCGATTTCTGATGGTGCCGTTACGCTCCAAGAACATTATGTCGCGGAACCGTGTGCGTATCCTGCCCAGCGCGGTGTCGAGCATGACCTCGTAATCAAGACGGACGGAATCGCCATCCTGGCGCACGGCGGCTGTGCCGATCACATCTTCTCGCGTGCCGCGATATTGCCCAGTCGCGATCCTGGACAGATACCATGTTTTGCGCTCCGTCTTGCCATCCTCGTATCGGAAATCCTCGACCAGCGTCAGCATGTCTCCATCCCAGCGCCCCGCGATGGTGACGGCAAAGCGGGTCTTGTCGCCAAACAAAGTGGCGACGGTGCCGTAGCCTTGCGTTCGCCCGGCCAACGCGTTCTCCAGCACTAGGGGGGTGGCCGGCGTTTCCGTGGCTTGTAATTGCGGCGCGGTCGCACAGCCAGCGAGGGCCAGCGGAAACACTAGGAGGGCTAGCATCATGAATAGCGTCTGTTTCATCATCAAAATACGCACTGGCGAGCCACCGGATCATAGAAGGATGGGCTTATTTGCGGTTTTATGAAGGCGCAAGAGCCTACAGGAGTATTGCCAGCAGGCTGACCACCGGGGCCCCGATCAGGTTTCTGGTCGTCGGGCAGTTATGTGTACGCGATTGCGTAAGAATGAAACCTCGTGGCCAGATCGCGGACTTTGGCTTCAAGAACATTGACCGCAGAGGCGCATTTTTCCTGATCTGACGCCGCTTGCCCAGCGTAGAAAGCAACTATTGCTGAGGTCTAAATGCTTAAAAAGCTAATCTCGCCAGCCGCATCCGTGCCGGAATACCATCCTTCTGCACCCCAACGTCACGAGGCGGAAGCGGCAGTCGAGTTACTTTTGCGCTGGGCCGGCGACGATCCACAGCGCGAAGGGCTACGCGATACGCCCGCGCGCGTCGTGCGCGCCTTCGAGGACTGGTTCTCAGGCTATGCCACTGACCCGTCTAGCTTTTTGACTCGCACCTTTGAGGAGGTAGAAGGTTATGACGAAATGATTGTCCTACAGGGCATATCGTTCGAATCCCATTGCGAGCATCATCTGGCGCCTATCATCGGGCAGGCACATGTCGGTTATCTCCCATCTAGCCGAGTGGTAGGAATTTCTAAACTGGCGCGCGTGGTAGAAGCCTATGCGCGGCGCCTGCAGGTGCAGGAAAAGATGACTGCGCAAATCGCACAGTGCATCCAGACCGTCCTGCAGCCGCGTGGTGTTGGTGTTGTCATCGAATCTTCACACCAGTGCATGACCACGCGGGGTGTCCACAAGACTGGCGTTAGGATGGTCACCAGCACCATGCTGGGCGCGTTCCGCACTGGGTCCGACACGCGACGCGAGTTTCTGTCCGCAATCCGGTGTGGATAGTTTTGTAGCCAATGCAATCTGTTGTGTTCGGCGCGTCCGGCACGATTGGCGGCGCCCTTGCCCGCAAACTGAAAGCCCGTGGCGACACGGTCTGGGAATTTTCTATGTTTGGCCCTGCCCATACCGATATATCTGACGAGAATATGATCGCCGCCGCACCTATCGTCCCGCCGCCATGTCCGGCGGCCAGCGCCAGCGCGTTGCCGTGGCCCGTGCCCTCATCAACGAGCCTGCGCTAGTGCTGGCGGACGAACCCACCGGCAATCTCGACCGCGAATCCGCCGACCATGTGATGGAACTGCTGGAACGCATCAACCGCGACACCGGCACCAGCTTCCTCATATCCACCCATGATGAGCACGTGGCGAGCCGCTGCACCCGACAGATCGGCCTTGTGGATGGCCGGGTCATCCGAGACGACGGTCGGGTGACACTCCAATAGTAGTCTTGATCCTTGCCTGGGTGATTTGAGCAAGGCGTAGGATACCCCCGCGCACAGCGCAGCTCCGGCCAGCGATATGATTATCCCGAGTGTCATCCCACAGCTCCCATTTCTGCGGCCATGGCATAGCTATGTAGCACTAATAAAGACTTAAAACGTGAGCCGCGCGCCAATGCCTCGGCTCGGGCTGGAATGCGTGAGGCCAATAATGGTGTAAATAGATATTCCAAGCCCGCCGAACATGCGCCAAGTGACATAAGGGTCGAAGCTTAAATAGTCGGGTGCGCCGGACCAAGCGCTTTGGCGATAATCTAACATCCCTCCGATGCCTAACCCGAGGAATTTGAAATCAGCGCCCGCCGTGGCGTGGGCTCCGCTGTATAACTTGATCGTGTTTATATCGCCAACCCACTGGTAACCTAGAGAGCCAAAGGCGGTGAGGCCGGGTGCGAGTGTGCGATAGAGATTAACACCCGCGCTGTAATCGGTCTTGCCGGTACCAAGACCAGCTCCAGCCGATGGTATCTTGATCGCCCCAGCGATCTCGATGCGCGGGAGCAAAATATCTTCGCGGTGCAGGATGAAGGCGGAATCCAGCGTCATATCGCCAAGGCCCGATCGCCGCTTAGGATCGTTGGTGGTGGGGGCAACGACCACTGGAATGCCTAAATTACCCGAGAAACGGCCCGGGCCCTCGATATCGACATAGGGCAAGGTCACCCCCAGCCTCAGTCTTTGTATTTGCAACATTGCGGAGGGAGAAATTACGAACACAGTGGTGCCGGTCGAGTTGCAGCTGAGCGACAACGAGGCCGAGTTGCATTTAGCGCCATATTTTCCAGTTACATAGTCAAAGCCGGCGGTAAAGCCCCAATCAAAATTATCGCTGGAGGTTTGAGCCAAGCTCAGATTAGGTGCCGGCAAGGTTTGAGCCGACGCATCCGAGGCAACAAAAAACGAATAAAGTAAGGCTGCGGTGGCAGCTGCACAGTGGTTCATTTATCAGCGCGCCTGCGAATCATTATTCTCATTACTAATAAACTAACTCATCTCAAGTAGCATTAGCTGCGGCAGCTTCACTGCCCGGCTCAACTTATGACTTTTCCTTACCGCAACAACTTAAAATGCTAGCCCGTTTGAACGGCCATGTCATAGTTATGAGGCACTAACCCCGTCGAAGGACGAAGTGGGCGTGGGTGCTTTGCCTGTAGCCTAATCCGGGAAAATTGTTTCGTAGCATTAAGCGTATTGGCACAGAAACCTATAGCTTCGTCAGCAGGCCGACCTAGCTTGTGAACTTCCAGGGCTTTGGCTTGTAAAAATTATTGCTGGTCAACACGCGTTTACCTTATGAAGCATGATTAGCTGTGAATGCGTTGGCGGCCCTTGAGATGACCGAATGATTTGCCTGGCTCTTTTTGTACCAAGCGAATTGATTGAATTGGCTCGGATCAATAGTCCCAATTGCGCAGATATATAATATTCGCCAGGCTAAAGTAGCTTTAGCGGAACCGTTCCAGCACGCTGCGGTCGATCTCGATGCCCAGTCCCGGACCGTTGGGAACCTGCACTATGCCTTTTCGATGTTCGATAGGCTCTAGCAGCAGTACCTGGCGGATAGGATGCTCGGTCTGGTCAAACTCGAGCATCGGCTCGACCGGATTGAGAGACTGCGGCGTGAAGGATGGAATGACCGCAAGAAGCTGCAGTGCCGCGGCCAGTGCTATGCCACTGCCCCACACATGCGGTGCATAGCGAAGATTATAGGCTTCAGCGAAGTCTGCGATTTTCTTGCACTCTGAAAGTCCGCCAGCCGAGCAGATGTCCGGCTGGACGATATCCACGGCGCGGGTGGTGATGAGCTCGCGGAAGCCGAAGCGGGTGAACTCGCATTCGCCGCTAGCGATCGGGATCGTAAGCGCTTCACGGACCTGGCGATGTCCCGCAACGTCTTCCGGAGGGACCGGTTCTTCGAACCAGCCAATATCGAGTCCCTCGATCTTTCTGCCCAATTGGATCGCTGAAACCGCGTCATAGGCGTGGTTGGCGTCGACGAGCAGACCGACAGTCGGCCCGATTGCGTCGCGGACAGCTTTGGTGACCCGCGCATCCTCGGCAACGCCGAAACCGACCTTCAATTTTACTGCATTGAAACCTTCGCTGGCATATCCCGCCGCCTCTTCGGCGAGGTACACATCCGGTCTGCCCCCATCGCGGCGATAAAGGCCGGTGGCATAGGCGCGCACCTCCGACCGCAGGGGGCCGCCCATCAGTCGATGTATCGGCTGGCCAAGGAACTTTCCTTTCAGATCCCAGAGTGCGATGTCGATCCCGCTGAGACCCTGGATGATCGAACCTTTTTGCCCGTGATCACGATAGCGGGAATAAATCTCCCGCCAAATCCACTCACTTCTCATGGGATCCTGCCCAATCAGAAGCGTCGAAAGGCTTTCCACTACCGCCGCATTTATCCTTGCCGGTCCGTAGCATTCACCCCATCCGACAAGACCGACATCGGTTTCTATCTCCACGACCATTGTGGTGCGGGTAGTGTAGCGGGCGCGGGAATAGGCAAAAGGCTGACTGAGCTTGGCTTCCAGGACATGGCTGCGAACTTCGGTGATTTTCATTTCACTCTATCTCTCTGCTTCAAACCGAAACAGGCGGCTCCAGATGGACGCTCTGGCTCGCCCACGTTCTGGCTACGTAGTTATTGATTGGCTGATGTCTTTTTCTGTCGCTTGATATCGCATGAAGTTAGCAAGGTGGGTAATCCTTGCCCTCTGATTGTAATGGAGGTGTTTTCAACCTCTTACGCTTCTATGGGCAGATGCCGCATATGCCGAACTCTAGCCGGCTTGGAGTTATAGCGCTAAGGCTCGGAAGCCCCAGTACCGCGTCAATTCAACGACTGCGTATGGCCGTCCACCACGAGTTCTTGCCCAGTTACGTTGGCGGCCAGATCGCTGGCTGCAAACAGCACCATGTTGGCGATATCGCGGGCTGTGACCATGCGCCCAAGCACCGCCTGGTCGGTGTAGGCCCGTGTGATCTCTTCCTCCGGCTTGCCCAGCGCTTTCGCCTTGGCGGCAATCACCGACCGGATGCGGGGACCGTCCACCGCACCCGGCAGGATGGCATTGACGCGAATGCCGTCGCGGCCCAATTCGATCGCCAGCGTCTTGGTGAGGCCCACGACACCCCATTTGGAAGCGGAATAGGGCGCGCGCCCGGCCATTCCCAGATGGCCGGCGGCTGACGCCAGGTTGATGATTGAGGGGGCGCGTCCCTGGCGTAGGCGGGGCACGGCCTGCCGGATGCACAGAAATTGACCCGTCAGGTTGACCGCCAGAGTCCGCTCCCAATCGGCCAGCGACAGAGTTTCGACACCGCCGGTGGGGCCTGCGATGCCAGCATTGTTGACCAGCACGTCCAGCCCACCCAGTCTTTGATCCACCAATTCGAACATCGACGCGACGTCTTTCTCGCGGGACACGTCCGCGAGGCAGCTATGGACGTCGGGCAAGTCCTTGGCGAGGCGCGCTAGGCTTTCGGGCTGGATGTCGCAAACCAGGATCTTTGAACCGGCGCCCGCAAAGGCGTGTGCTATTTCCAGGCCTATTCCATCGCCGCCGGCCGTCACCAGAACGCGTTTTCCGGCCAGAGAGGTTTGGTTCCACATTTTTGATCCCTCAGGGCCAGCTAAGCGCCAGGTCCCTGTCCAGCGCCCGCACATCGCTCTGGCCAGTCAGCGCCATGGCCACTTCCAATTCCTCTTTGAGGATGGCGAGCATTTGGAAGACACCGGCCTCGCCCCGAGCTGCCAGCGCATAGGCCCAGGCCCGTCCCAACAGAATGCTGTCGGCTCCCAGCGCCATGGCGCGCAAGACATCCAGTCCCGAACGCAAACCGCCATCCAGTATAATCGTCATTCGTCCGGCAACTGCGTCGCGAACCGCCGGAAGTGCGGCAATGCTGGACAGCGATCCATCCAGCTGCCGTCCGCCGTGATTGGAAACCACGATCCCGTCCATGCCTTCCTCGGCGGCGCGCGCGGCATCGCCCGGGTCGGTAATGCCTTTCAGGACCAGCTTCCCTTTCCAGTTCTGGCGCAGCCAGGCGATGTCCTTGTAAGTGACTGAGGGATCGAAATTGCGCGCCACCCAGGCCTGAAATTGTTTCAGGCCCGCGCCGTTGGGCATCGCAGGCGCGACATTGCCGATGATCAGTGGCCTGCCCATCAACCCAACGTCCCACGCCCAGGCCGGGTGAGACAGGATATCGAGCAACCGGTCGGGCCGCCGTAAGAGGCTCTGCGATCCCGCCAGTCCGCCGATCCGATCGCGATAGCGAATGCCGTTGATCGCAAGGTCGACGGTAAGAAACAGCGTGTCGACACCCGCTTTCTCCATGCGAACCAGAAAGTCCTTCATGAAGCCGCGGTCGCGGATGATGTAGAGCTGCATCCAGAAGGGTTGCGCGCTGGCCGCGCGCACTTCCTCGAGCGGACAGCAGGACATGGTGGAAAGGACGATGGGTATGCCGGCCGCTTCGGCCGCCCGCACGGCCTGCGTCTCGCCCCGGCGGCGGTAGAAACCCGCAATGCCGATCGGCGCCAGCGCAATCGGCAGCGCCATGTCGCGGCCGAACAGGCGCGTGGCGGTGTTGATCTTGGAGACGTCGCGCAGAACTTTCTGGCGCAGGGTTACGGCCTTGAAGTCGTCGACATTGCGGCGCAGCGTGTGTTCGTCATAGCTGCCACCATCGATATACTCGAAGATGAAGCGGGGCAGGCGCTTTTTGGCCGCGTCGCGAAATCCCTGATAATTGACGATTTTCATGATTTCAGGCTACTGGCTCGCGGGGTGTCAGGGGTTTGATATCCTCTATCACAAACAGATAGACGGCGGCGCCCAGAATGCAGAAGCCTCCCGCCACGACCAGCGGTATGACAAAAGAGCCGCCGGTAATGGTCAGCATCAGGCCCGTGAATGTGGTTGTGACAACGCCGGCGAGATTGGAGGCGAAATTCTGGATTCCACCGATGGACGCGACATGCGCGGGCGAGGGCGCCACGTCGGCCGGCAAGGACCAGATGCTGGCCGCGGTAAAGGCGAGGCTGCCATAGGCCACGGCAAAAAATGCCAACGCGACATAGGCATTGGGCGCGAAGACGGAGAGAGTGATGACCGACGACGTCAGCATGCCTCCGACCAGGCAGGTCTTGCGCGCCGCAGTCAGGCTCCAGCCGCGACGGTACAGGGCATCGGAGGTGAAGCCTCCCAGCCACCCGCAGGGGATCGCGACTAGGCCGGGCAGAAGCCCCAGGGTTCCAAGCTGCGCCAGCGAGAAGCCGCGGGCCTGGATCAGGTAGGTGGGAAACCAGGTGATGAAGAAGTAGATCACGAAATTCAGGCAGAAGAAGCCGATCATCATGCCCCAGATGGTACGGTAGCTGAACAGCGACAACCAGGACACTTGGGCGCCCGCCGGTGTGGCGCCGCGCTCGGCCTGCAGGGCCGCAAGCTGCTCCGGGGTAACGGACGGATGATTTTCCGGATCGCGGTAATAGGCGAGCCAGATGGCCACCCAGACGAAGCCCAGAAGCCCAGTCACGACAAACGACATTCGCCAGCCGAAGCTGCCGATAAGCCATGCGACCAGCGGCAGCGACAGGGCCGCGCCGATCCGCGAGCCGCTGTCGAAGATGCTGGCGGCGATCGCCCGTTCGCTGCGGGGAAACCAGGCCATGTTGATCTTGGTGCCGGACGGATATGCGCCAGCCTCGCCGACGCCCAAAAGCAGCCGGTATCCCGTAAGCGCCGCAACGCTGTGTGCCGTGGCGGTGAGGATGGTGGCTATCGACCACCATGTGACGGCAATGGCCAGGGCGATCTTCGCGCCGACCTTGTCGGCGAACCAGCCGAACGGCAATTGAAAGCAGGCATAAGTCCAGAAGAAGGCGCCGAGGATCATCCCCATCACGGTGGCGTCTATGCCGAGCTCTTCACGGATAAAAGGGGCGGCGACTGCGAGATTGGCGCGATCAATGTAATTGATCGACATCGCCGCGCAGCCCATGAACATCATGGTCCAACGAATTCTGGGCATGCGCATTTCCCCCCAATTTATTATTATGCCTAGGGAACATCAGAACCCGGTAGGCTGGCAAGGTCTCATGACTTTCCGTTTTACACGAAGTTGGCCTTGACCGTCGTTTTGTTTATATCCGACAGCCTGGCGCATCCGGCCGCGGCGGCCGTCTGGACGAGTTCGCGCTGCAGAATCTCGATCAGACGCTGTGCGCCAGCAGGGCCGAACGCCCCAAGGCCCCACCGCGCAGCCCGACCGAGGCAGACGCCGTTTGCTCCCAGTGCGAGCGCCTTAAAGATGTCGGCGCCGCGCCGGATGCCGCTATCGAAGAGGACGGGAACTCGGCCGTTCACGGCGGCCACGATCTCCGGCAGGACCTCCAGCGTCGACGGACCATAGTCCATCGAGCGGCCGCCGTGATTAGACACGATGATCGCGTCCGCGCCGTGTTCGATCGCCAGCCTGGCGTCTTCCGCTTCCAGAATTCCCTTGAGCAGCAGCGGACCTTTGACCATCTTCCGAACAGCGTCGATATATTGCCACGTGTACCACAGGCGCCCGGTGTTGACCCGGTACCGTGCTGAACCGGTCAGTGCTGCCGTGCCACCTCCGGCGCCTGCGCCGCCTGTACGAACGCGCCCGCCCAGATTACGGTCCTGCAGCGTGCGTTCGTAATAGGAGGCTTGCTGGTCGATGGTGACGATGATGCCGTTGCAGCCGGCATTCTGGTAGGTGTCCATCCATTGCTGGGTGGTGGCCAGATTCTGTAGCGGGTAAAACTGCCCCCACAGCGTGCCGCCCAGCGCGGCAGGCGCGACCTGGGTCACCGGGGTGCTGGTATTGGTGCTCAAGATCATCAGCGTGTTCGATGCCGCAGTCGCCGCCTTGAACATCCCGATCTCTCCATCAGGATGCAGGGGGGCCATCGCCGCTGTCGGCGCAATCATGATCGGGAATTTCATCTTCACGCCGAGAAACTCTGACGAAAGATCGACCTGCGAAGCCGGGATGGCGGCGCGTGCCGGTGCAATTTCAACCCAATCGAACGCCTGGCGATTGCGCTGAAGCGTGAACTCCGACCCATCGCCGTGCGCCGTATAGTCATACACCGGCTGGATCACATTGCCGCGGAAGACGGGCTCGAAGTCGTAGGCCGTTTGAATCTCGGCCAGGCCCAGCGTACGACGATGCTCGCTAAAGGGGTTGGGGTCAATCTGCGCCACAGCCGCGCCGACGGGCGAAGCCGCCATTAGCCCCGCCACGCGCGCCAATGCCGTTCGCCGGGAAGGATTCGTAAGCCAGGATCGCTCGATATCAGCCACGGTTGTTCCTTGCCGAAGGAAGATGCGCGTGAACACGCAGCACGCTGGGGTTGACCGAAGCGAGCGATGGAAGGCTGCACATGCACATATATCTTGCGAGTTCGGTCTGCAGCATTTCGACAACGCCCTGCACGCCATCGGCGCCGTAGGTCGCCAGGCCCCACATCACGGGCCTGCCGATCAGCACGCCCTTTGCACCAAAGCCGAGCGCCTTGAGAATATCCGTGCCGCGGCGGAAACTGCCGTCGACGAGCACAGGTATCTGATCGCCAACGGCTTGAACGACCGGCGCGACGAGAAGCAGCGTGCCGGTGAGCGCGGCCGCATTCCCACCACGATAGTTCGACACCACCACGCCCTTGGCGCCGCGGGCCACGGCTTCCTTCGCGTCTTCCGGGCGCGTGATGCCCTTCACAATCACGGGTAATGACGTGCCCTTGACGACGGCGTCGACCGCGGCCCAATCGATAGGCACCGAGGCTGGCGTCGCTGGCCCGTTGGCGGATGTGCCGGCGTTTACCGTCACGATTACCGCTTTGGCCTTGGCCGCACTCGCCTCGCCGAGCACGTCCTTTAGTTTGGGGCTCTTTGCGTAGACCTGTAGCCACAATGGAGACGTGGCGGCCTGGGCAATCGTCGCCAGGGGCAGGCTGGCGTCGCTGCTCACGACCATCGCGGCCTTTGCCGCGGAGGCGCCACGCGCCATGGCGACTTCACCCTCGGCGTGAAAGCGCTTCTGATCGGCAATTGGACCGACGATGATCGGCGTGAAGTGCTGGTCGCCAAACAGCGTGCTCGTCAAGTCCAGATCCCGCGTGGGGATATTCATCCGTGGACGCAGCGTGATGCGATCGGTGACGGTCCGGTCGCTACCCGAAATCGGGGCAACCTTCGCCGGGCCCAGCACAAGACGCGCCTGAGATTCGTATTCGAGCACATTCACGAGGTCCGCTCGCGGCACCAAGGCTGGCGGCGGAGTCGGCACGCGAAGCTGCATCGCGGGCGGGGTTTGTGCCGGCGCGCCAAGCGCAGGCATCGTCGCGCCCACCATGCCGGCGGCAGTCATCCCCACACCTGCGATGGCCTGGCGGCGCGATGTCACTCCATTAGGAGAGTTGGTCTTTTCGGCCACAATCGTCTCGTCTTTCGGCATTGTCATCGAAGCCCATGTTGATCGTCTGGCTGCTCCCAGCACACCTGTTCGCGATCATATGCATAGCCGGCAGCAGGGTGGGAAGCGAGTTCTCGTATGCCATAAAACGGCAAAAATTCATAAGATAGACAATCTGGCGATGGACACCCTGTCTGCCAACTAGCGTCTAACGTTGTATAGCGACATCCAGCCTGGGCCGGACTGCTGGTTTCGGCGGCGTTGGAAAACTTGATCCGGATGGCCGACCTTTAGCCGGCAGAGCAGGCCCTATCTAAGCATATCGCGGGCGTGCGAAAGTCCATCGGCAAGCGCCCGTTGAAACAGAAGGTGGTCTACCCCGTATGCGATCATGCGGAATCCTTTCGCCAGATAGTCGCGAGCCCAATTTTCGTCCGCCGCCAGCATGCCTGCAACCTTGCTATGCCGTCTGGCGGACTGAACGATGGCATTGACCGCCCGCAAATAGTCCGGGTGGTCGAATTGGCCGGGAATGCCCATAAAACTGGTCAGGTCAAAATGGCCCATCCAAACAACATCAATTCCGTCCACGGCCGCTATTTCGTCTACTGCCGCGACGCCCGCAATGGTTTCCACAAGCGCCATGACGAGCGTTCGCTCATTCGCGGCCGCCATCTTGTCGGGCACGGAGCCGGCTTCGTAATCGTCATGCGCCATGCCAAAGGCCGCGCCGCGGCGGCCCGCCGGCGGATAACGGGTTGCCGAGACGATTTCGCGCGCCTGGGCCGCGCTTTCTACCATGGGCACCATGATGCCCATGGCGCCCATGTCCAGGCAGCGCGCGATGAAGTGATATTGCAGGGCCGGTACCCGGACCATGGGCACAAGCCCGATGCCGCGGCAGGCGGCGATCTGGCCCTTGAGCGTTTCTATGGTGACGCCCGAATGTTCCATGTCGAACAGGATGAATTCCGCGCCTGCCGCCTTGACGATCTGCGGCATGCCGGGCGTGAAGAACTCGAACACCATGGTGCCGAAAACATGCTTTCCGGCGGCGAGGTCGGTTTTCACCGGATTGCTCTTCATGGCGTTTCCTATCCCCATGCCGCGGCGGCTCGTGCTTTTTGAAACAGTGAGCGAACCTGCCAGCAGCGGCGATGAATACTTGCTCGAAATCGCCATTTTCGGCAACATCATGGGAAACATGGCCCCTTAAAATATGCCGCAAAGCAGCAAAGACGGCGTGGGGCGACAAGGGTGGGGAAAATGCTTTTTGTGATCCTGGTGGACCTCCAGCTCAAGCCGGGCATGGAAAAACAGTTTCGCGCCCTGATCGACGCCAATGCGCATGCTTCTGTTCGCGACGAGCCGGGATGCCTGCAATTCGATGTCCTGGAGCCCGAAGGTGAGGCGGGGCGCGTGCTGCTCTATGAAATCTATTGCGACAGGGCGGCGTTCGAGGCGCATCTGAAAACCGGACATTTCCGCGTATTCAATGATGCGAGCGCCGACATGATATTTAGCAAGCATGTGACGCGATGCGACCTGGTGTGTTCGGGCGCGAACGTCGCCAGCAGAATGGGCGGCTGACAGGGGTATCACAATGGCAGAAAAATTCCGGGTCGCGCTGTCGGCTGATTTTCGCAACGCCGACGGATCGCCGACCTTCGCCGATTTCGATCTTGCGCCGCTGACGGCTGATCCGCATGTCGAGGCTGTGTTTCTAGAAACGGAAAGTCCGATCAGTGCCCGGCAATTGGAGGATTTCGACGCGCTCATCCTGCTCGCGCACCGCTTTGACCGGAACAGCGTCCCCAAAAGCGGACGGCTGGGCGTCATTGCCCGCTTCGGCGTTGGCTACGACACGGTTGATGTGAACGCCTGCACCGATGCGGGGATCGCTCTGGTGATCACGCCGGAGTCGGTGCGCCGGCCGGTCGCCGTGTCGGTCATTACCCTGATGCTGGCGCTGACGGGAAAGCTTGCGATCAAGGAAAAACTGACGCGGGCGGGCGCGGCGGGATTCGCGCAGCGTGGCGCCCATATGGGCTTCGGACTTGTCGGACGGACGTTCGGTTCGCTGGGCGCCGGCAATATCGGCGCCGAGACTTTGCGCCTCGCCAAGCCGTTCGACATGAAGCTGATTGCGCATGACCCCTTCGCGGACGCAGGCTTGATGGCCGAGATGGGCGTCGAACTGGTCGGCATTGAAGACCTGTTTCGTCGTTCCGATATCCTCTCGGTCAGTTGTCCCCTGACGGACGCCACGAGACACATTGTCAGTGTGGAATTGTTGGCGCTGATGAAACCCACCAGCTATTTCATCAATACCGCGCGTGGGTCCGTTGTCGACCAGAAGGCGCTTACGAAGGTGCTCCAGGGGCGCCGCATTGCCGGCGCAGGCCTCGATGTCCTGGAACAGGAGCCGCCCGATCCCAGTGACCCTATGCTGGCGCTGGATAATGTCATCCTGACGCCGCATTCGTTATGCTGGACCGATCAATGCTTCGCGCATCAGGGCACGTTGGATATCCAGGCGGTGCTTGAATACTGCGAGGGGCGTGCCCCAACCGGAACGATTGTCAATCGCGCTGTGCTGGATGGCCAGCCTTGGGCGGAGCGGATTTCCGCGCTGCGTACACGGTTGGAAAATTAGAACTGATTGACTGCGACGAGACACGCGCCGGCGCGTCGGTGGACCTGGGGCGCGGCCTGGAACACGCGCTTTTGCGCACTGGATGCCGCCTCTGGCGTCCAATTATGGAGCGCGCAGCTGTCGGTGCCCGGCGCCACCACCCCCTCTACCTATATGGGCGCGGATGGACGGCAGTATGTAGTGATCGCCGTGGGCGGGCATTGCGTGATGGGCACGGCCGCAAGCGACCAGCTGATTGCCTTCGCCTTGCCCACCCCCTGACCAATATGTGTTATACAGGGGGATGTACCGTAAGCCACCGGTCGAAGGGGATCGCCGTGATACAACGCCTGCTGGGGACACTGTATATCCAGGTGCTTATCGGCATCGTTCTGGGCCTTCTGGTCGGGGCGTTGTGGCCGGAAACCGGCGCTGCTCTCAAGCCGCTGGGTGACGCCTTCATCAAGCTCATCAAGATGGTGATCGCGCCGGTGATCTTCTGCACCGTGGCGCTGGGCATCGCCCAGATGGGCGACATGAAGAAATTCGGCCGCATCGGCGGCAAGGCCATCCTTTATTTCGAAGTGGTCTCCACCCTGGCGTTGGTGATCGGCCTGGTGGTTGGCTTGGTGGTGCGCCCCGGCGCCGGCTTCAACATCGATCCCGCCAGCCTCGATCCGTCTGTCACAGCGTCCTATGTCACCCGCGCCCAGACCGACAGCGTGACCGATCATCTGATGCACATCATTCCCGACACCTTCTTCAGCGCCTTGACCGGCGGGGACCTGCTGCAGGTACTGTTGATTGCCATCCTGTTCGGCTTTGCCTGCACCCGGCTGGGCGAGGCCGGGCGCGTGGTCGCGGGCGGCCTGGAAAAGGTCGTGAAGGTGTTTTTCGGCATCATTCACATGGTGGTGCGGCTGGCGCCGATCGGCGCCTTTGGCGCCATGGCCTTCACCATCGGCCGCTATGGCCTAGCGTCCCTGCTGCCGCTGGGGACGCTGGTCGCCTGCTTCTACATCACCTGTCTGCTGTTTGTGGCCATCGTGCTGGGAGCAATCGCCCGGTTGATCGGATTTTCGCTCTGGCGCTTCCTGTCTTACATCCGCGAAGAGTTAATGATTACACTGGGCTCGTCATCCTCGGAGCCGGCGCTTCCCAAGCTGATCGAAAAACTGGAGCGGCTGGGCGCGCCGCCTGCAGTGGTCGGCCTTGTCGTTCCCACCGGCTACAGTTTCAACCTGGACGGCACCAACATCTATCTTACCCTGGCCATCTTGTTCCTGGCTCAGGCCACCAACACCGACCTCACGGCGATGCAGATGGTGACCATCCTGATGGTCGCCATGCTGACCTCCAAGGGCGCCAGTGGCGTCACCGGCGCCGGCTTTGTTACCCTGGCCGCGACCCTCAGCGTGGTGCCCGCCATTCCCATGGTGGCGTTGGCCACCATCGTTGGCATTGACCGTTTCATGAGCGAGTGCCGTGCCATCACCAATATCATTGGCAACGGTGTCGCCACCCTGGCGGTGGCGCGCTGGGAGAAGGTGCTGGATATGGCGCAGTTGAATGCCGAATTGAAACGGGGGCCGGTGGCCGCCGAGCAGAAGCTGTCCTGACCGCCACGCAATTGCCACCATCCGCGTAGTAATTTCAGCCATTGAATTGAGAGGGGATTTCCATGATGTCCATTCGCCTGACCTTGCTGGCCGCCGCCGCCAGCCTGTCGCTGGCCGGTGCCGCCACGGCCCAGCCCGTGCAGTCCACCGCCGATGTCGCCAAGCAGAAGGTCTTCGCCAATATCGGGCTGCTGAATTCCGAATGCATCCGCTATGACGCGGCCAACGACCGCTATCTGATCAGCAATCTGGGCACGCGGGGACCGGAGAATAACGGCTATATCGCCATCATGTCGCCCGACGGCGTCATCACGAACCAGAAATTCATCGAGGGCGGCAAGAATGGCGTCACCCTGATTGATCCGTTGGGAATTTCGATCCAGGGCGGCATCATCTACGTCGCCGACAGTACTCATATGCGCAAGTTCGACCTTCAGACAGGCGCGCCGCGCGGCGAAGTCGCGCTGCCGGGCGCCGGCCGTCCCAACGACATCTTCGCCACCGCCGACGGCACCGTATATATCAGCGACAATGGCGGTCTGGTCGGCACCATCATCAAGGTCTCGCCCTCGGGCCAGGTTTCGCTGCTGCAGCCGCGCGACGACATCATGGAAAAGCCCAATGGCGTGGCGGTGATGCCCGACGGAACCGTGGTGCATGGCGGGCGCGGCGTGAATATCTCTTTCCGCGATGCCGTGACCGGGCGGTTGATCCGCGAGAAGACTCTGCCGACCGGTCAGTTCGACGCGTTGGTGCCGCTGGCCGATGGCAGCATTCTGGCGGCCAGCCAGGGCGGCAAGAATATCTACAAGGTTTCGGCGTCGGGCGAAGTGACAGAAGTGGCCAAGGAAATCACCGTGCCGGCCGCCATCGGCTATGACACCAAGCGCAACCGGCTTCTGATCCCGCAGATCGCGGCGGCCAGTATTACCTTTGTGGATTTACCTTAAAACTTGGCCTTAAGGCGCGTCCTGGATTTTCACGAATGTGCCGCCCTTCAGCTTGCTGAGGTCGCCGGCGCCTAGCCGATCGCCCGCCGACAGGCCTGACAGGATCGTCACGCACTGCTGGGTCTGGGTGCCCAGTGCGACGTCGCGCTTTTCGATTCTGGCCTCGCTGCCTATCACATAGACCACGCCCGCGCGGCCGCGGGCCTCCTACCGCACGCAAAAGGCAAACTGCCCTAGTGGGTCAGCTCTTGCTTGAGTTCCTTGATGGCAGGATGGGGATGTTCTTTCCAGGTCCGCCATTCATTGATCACCAGTCCCAGCGTCACGGTGTCCAGCAGCGCCAGCGCCAGCAGCAGGTTGGACCAGTGCACGCTGAGCTCGTAGCTCATATAGAGGATGAACCCCAGCAGGATGACGCTGGCGAAGGGGAATATCCAGACGCCGCGGCCGCGGAGCAGGGTGATGGTGATTGCCATCTTCAACGCGCCATGCACCAGCAGGTACAGGATGATGAAGTTTTGCGACTGGACCAGAACGCCCGCCGCATGCCGCAAGGCTTCGGCCAGTTCGGACTGGCCGCCTTCATAGAGCGCGTGGTCGGTCCATTGCAGGATCAGGACATGGAGCCGCTCCGATCCGGTCACGGCGATGATGAGGCCCAGCGTGACTTCCAGCAGGCCGAAAATGCCTTTGATCAGGATGGTCACAAAATAGGCGATATGGGCGAGGGACTGTCTGTTGTGAGCCAGGATCGAGGTTCCTAAAAACAGCAGGAACCAGCGTTCCGGCGCGAAGTTTCTACTGGTCCCACCGCTCCGAGGCAAATCCATGGCGCCACGGCCCCCATAGCGGCTGGCTATTTTGTGAAATCTGCCACGATCGATACCGGCGCGCCGCCGGCGCGCGTGTCATGGGGCGCGGCGCGCTGCACGAACATCTCGTTTTCCGGAATCGGCTCGCAAAGATAGGTGTGGTCGTCCAGGAAGCATTGATAGAATTTTATGTCGCTCTTGCGGATTTCGGATTTCAGGATCAGGTGGGTGACCAGCTCATAGCGGGGAAACCAGATATGGGCGTGGCCGTCTTCGCTGAAGCGGACCCTGGCATCGCTGGTGGTGTCGTCGAAATAGGGCGTCGCGCCCATCAGCAGGTCGCCGGTCACCCGGCCACGCGCGTCATAGATGGAGCGCCGCTTCAGCACCGGTGAGCGATAGTCCGGCACGCTGAGCCGGAAGACGCCGCCGGGCTTCAGCACCCGGTAGATCTCGTCCAGTACGAAGGGCATTTTATCCAGCGGCAGATGCTCGAGCACATCCTGCGCCTGCACCTTAGCGATGGAGGAATCGGCAAAGGGCAGCGCGGTGGTGGCGTCATGGGCCACTTCGCGGTCATGGGCGGGATGCAGCGCCAGCCCGACAAAGTTCGGCACCTGGTACTGGCGCTCATGCAGCCCCAAGCTGCCGAAATACAGATATTTCTCCATGCCCGTCCCGGGTAATTCAGGCTAAGCTAAACCCGGCCCTTAATCATAAGCAAACGAGGTCTGCATGCGTGGTCTACTGGTCCTGTCCGTCGGTCTTGCTTTTTCCTCCGCCGTCCTCGCGCAGGAGCCGGCCAAGCCGGCCCCCAAACGCACCATCCTTCAGCAAACCGATGTTGCTGCCAGCCCGGCGCAGGAGACGATATTCGGTACGGTCGATACCCCGCCCGGCGCGGGCAATCCTTTCCACACCCATTTTGGTTCGGAGATGGGTTATGTGGCGCAGGGGCGCATCCGGCTGGAGATTCAAGGTCAGCCGCCGCGCGAGCTCGGCCCGGGCGACAGTTTCCTGGTGACGCGCGGACAGGTGCATCGCGCTGTCCTGCTGGGTGATGCGCCGGTGAAGCTGATCAACACCTGGACGGTGGACAAGGACAAGCCGCTGCTGACGCCGGCGCCCTGAGTATCGAAGATCACGGCGAGTTCCCGAATGCCTCGGTTTGCACTCTTAAGGGGCGCGAGCGGGGGCTGTTGCTCGCCAAGACAACAGGCTGCTCAAGTCATCGGCGCCAGCAGAGCCTCATATGACCACATAAGGTCGTGATCGCCGCGACCGGGATGCTCACTTTTAATAAACCCTGCGGGAACGGTCGCCCGGCTTTGTAATTGCTGTACTGCAGCATAATATTGGATTATCAGATATGTGGCAGAGATTGTTTGGGTTTATGCGTTTTGATGGTTTCGGTCCTAGCAGCAAGCCCAATCCGTGGCGGCGCCAGGACACTCCTGTCCCCCCCCTGACGGAAACTGCCTTCAATCAGAATCCCGGCAATCTCAGGATGTTTTCGCATGTCCCGCCCGGTCTCAAGCCCGGCGCGCCGCTGGTGGTTGTGCTGCATGGCTGTGGCCAGACTGCGGCGGGCTACGATGCCGGAACGGGCTGGTCGCAACTGGGCGCCAGCGTCGGTTTCGCCGTGCTGGCGGCGGAGCAGAAGGCCGTCAACAATCCCAACACCTGCTTTGACTGGTTCAATCCTGCAGACATCGCGCGCGGCCAGGGCGAAGTCGCGTCCATTGCCGCGATGATCGAGCAGATGGTCAATGACCATGAACTGGACCGCAAAGGCATCTTCATCACCGGCCTGTCGGCGGGCGGCGCGATGACGGCGGCGATGCTGGCCACCTATCCAGAAATTTTTGCGGGCGGCGCCATCATTGCCGGCCTGCCGTTCGGCGCGGCGGCCAATGTGCGTGACGCGCTGGATTCCATGCGCAGCGCGCCGCTGAAAACGCCGAAGGAATGGGGCGACCTGGTTCGCAGCGCCTCGCCGCACGAAGGCCCATGGCCAAAAATCTCCATCTGGCACGGCGATCTCGACCACACCGTGAACCTCAACAATGCCCAGGCCAGTGTGGCTCAATGGGCGGATCTGCACGCCCTCGCACTGACGGACGCGAAACAGGAAAAGGTAGATGGCGCCACGCGCCTGCGCTGGGGTGACCGGCTGGAGGTTTATACCATTGCGGGCCTTGGCCATGGCGCGCCGATCGACTCGCAAGGTGTGGGTGCGCCGGCGCCGTTCATCCTGCAGGCGGGCATCTCATCCACCATGCACATTGCCCACTTCTGGGGATTGCTGAACAGGTCCGTGGTCAAGCCCAAGCCGGTGCCGATCCGCATCGTGCCGCCGCCGGAACAATCGGCGCTGCCGGAAATCGAAGCCACGCTGGCACCGCTGGACTGGCATCCAGCATACACTGCCCGGATCGAGAATATTATCTTGCGTGCGCTGAAGGCCGCGGGCTTGATACGCAAGCCCTAGGCGCTATTTCCAGTGCGTAATGGATGGGACCGTATCTGTGGCGGCGGCCCGTCCACCGTGCCGAAGTCGGCCGGCGAGACGATCCCAGATATTCCATGTCGGGCGAGTAATCGAACAGGTAATGCGCCATGCCGGGGCGCTGATGCACCACATCACCGGCTTCGACCAGGGTCCCCTTGTCCTCATACATGAACTTGGCCCAACCCTTCATCATGATGACGATCTGGAAATCGCAGACATGATAGTGCCAGCCTGTGCCATCGGCGGGCGGCAGGTTCGCTTTCACCAGATGGGCGATCATTTTGCCATTCGTGGCGCCGGCGATGCCAAGGTCGCGATACAGGAAGAAATCCCGCAGGCCGCCCGGTTCGAACCTGGTGTCGCCCGGTTTGACGTGGCTGAAGAAAGTGCTTGTCGGCTCACGGCCCATGGGCCCGGCCCCCAGATAGTGCGATGTAACATTAAGACACCAAACCGGGACCTTTGAAAGAGGCGACAAACGCAGGGGTAAAACGATCCATATGGCCGGGTCTGCCGAAAAAATGTGCAGCGCAGCAATATGGAAACGAAAAAGCCCGCCCCCTCAATGGGATCGCGGGCTTTTGCCGTATGATGCTTTGTGCGTCAGGAGCCGCTCATATTCGCCTTGAGATCTACTTTCAGAACATCGCCCATATATTTTTTCTCGGACGTGAGCAGCCCTTCCATCGTACCGCCCTCGTGGATCATCGAGGCGTCATAATCCAGGGTGACCCAGCCGGTATAGTTTTTCTGGATCAGGAATTTCTGGATGCCGGGGAAGTCAACGCCGCCAGAATCCGCATCGCTCATGGCGCGGAACCAGTGATGGCCGCCGGCTTCCTCGCCGCTGCGCGGCACCGCCACGATGCGGCTGCCTTTCAGTTTGGTCGACGCGCTCTTGTAATGGATAGCCGCGACGCGCGGCCAGTATTTGGCGAACAGCTCTTCTGGCACAATGCCACCCAGCACCAGATGCGCGAGATCCGCGGTCATCCAGACATAGGCCGGATCGGTTTCCTTCATGAGCAGGTCGACTTCGTGCTGGGTCTGGACCAGCGAATTGACATGCGGGTGCGGCGCCAGCTTCAGGCCATCCTTGATGGTTTCCCTGCCGATGCGGTTCATCGCGTCGGCGCACCGCTTGATCTGCTCATCATTGGTGTCATAGCCCGGCGGGCGCGGACCCATGTTGATCTTGAAGTGCTTGCAGTAGCCGAAGGGCTTGATGAAGGTGCGGGCGAAGGCGATGTGATCCGTGACCGATTTGTCGATCAGCGCAGGATCGTAGAAATTGGTGGTGAAGTTGCCGCCGCCGCCGTTGGAGCATGTGACCATGCGGATGTTGTGCGCATCCATGATCTTCTTCAGCGCCAGCGGCCGGTCGAGATAGTTCAGGATATTGTGGCGGAAGGGCTCGACGCCAGGGAAACCCAGCCGGGAGCCGACCTTGATCGCTTCTTCGATATCGGTCTTCCAGGAAATGGGGCTGTAGGCGAAACGGAAGGGCAGCTTGCCGCCCTGGGCGTTAGCGGTGCCGCCCAGCGCGGCGGTGCCCGCCAGGGCGGCCGATGTCTGCAGGAAATGACGGCGTGTGAGACCCATTTGGTCCTCCCCTAGGTTTTTTATTGCGCCAAGATTTGCACACCGCCTTGCTCCTGTCGCCCCCAAACTGAACCAAAAACCCGGCCGGCGCGTAACTGGTTCATGCCCAAACTCAAAGTCGCAATTCTGGCGGGTCTCGCGACTCTGGGAACCAGCCTGCTTTCGGCCTGCTCGCCGGTTGCCGCGGTAAACTTGCTGGTGCCCCGGTCGGGCTATGACGTGCATGACGGGTTGGCCTATGGACCCGACCCGCGCCATAAGCTGGCCGTCTATGTCCCCCAGGGCCTGAAAGCTCCCGGCCCGGTGCTGCTGTTCTTCTATGGTGGCGCCTGGTCGTCCGGCGACCGCAACCAGTATCTCGCCTTTGGTCAGTCCTTCGCCAGCAAGGGCATCGTAACCGTGGTGGCGGACTACCGGCTCTATCCGCAGGTGAAGTATCCGGCCTTCGCGCAGGATGCCGCGCAGGCGCTGGCCTGGGTCCATGCCTATGCCGGCGAGCATGGCGGCGATCCGGCGCGCATCTTTGTCTCGGGCCATTCAGCCGGCGCTTACAATGCGGTGATGCTTGCGTCCGAGCCCAAATTCATTGAAGCCGCTGGCGGCAAGATGGCGTGGATGCGCGGCGTGATCGGTATTGCCGGGCCCTATGACACCCTGCCGTTCACGGAAAGCAACTATATCGACATGTTCCACGGCGCCAACAACCCGGACTCCATGCCGATCAACCATGTCGATGGCAAGCGTCCGCCCATGCTGCTGGCCACCGGCACCGATGACACCACGGTGCGGCCCGGCAACAGCGACCGCATGGCGGCGAAGCTGAAAGCCCAGGGCAGCAGTGCAGAGGTGATCAAATACCCCGGCGTGGGCCATGTCGGCATCATCCTGTCACTGGCGCCGGGCTTTCGCGGCAAGACCACATTGCGCGAGGACATGCTGCGGTTTATCCAGTCGCATTAGTGACCCGCTCCAAACACATTCTTCCAGACCGGCTGAAACCGGGACTCAAGCTGGTGTTCTGCGGCACGGCGGCGGGCCGGGTCTCGGCCCTGCAACAGGCCTACTATGCGCATGGCCAGAACAAGTTCTGGACCACGCTGTACGCGGTCGGCTTGACGCCGCGCCTGTTCGCGCCCGGCGAGTATGAAATGCTGTGGGAGCATGGCATCGGCCTCACCGACATCGCCAAGCATGTCTATGGCATGGATCATCAGCTGCCCCGGGATGCGCTGGGCGTCGCGGCGGCGCAGGTGTTGCGGTCGCGCATCGCCAAGGCCCAGCCAAGCATCTTGGCGCTCACCAGCCTCAATGCCGGGCGCAAGGTGATGGGCCTGCGCGCCGTGGCGGGCGAGCAAGAGGAAAGGCTGGGCGAGACACGGATATTCATCCTGCCCTCGCCATCGCCACTGGCCGCCAACCATTGGGACATCGGCCCCTGGCAGGCGCTGGCGCGCGCCGTAAAGAAATTATGATCGGGCGATTGGGCTAGGGCAGCGCCGTGGCGATGGCGCGCACCGGCGGCGTCACCTCCTGGAAACGCACACAGCGTTCGGGCGCCAGGCGCTCGCCGCACATGGCTTCGGGATTGTCAGCCAGGCTGACGCGATATGGTCCTATAGCCGGATCGGGCGCAGAAAAATTGGTCTGCACGATCTGCGCGCCGCTGGAAAAGGCTGCGTCGCGGCGTTGGGTGCGGTTTTCCCGCGCCTCTCGCGTCTGGGCATCGGCACGGGTGATCACCATGAAGCCCGCTTGCACGGCGCGGGCGATGCGCGCGCCGTCATTCTGCGGATCGAGAAGTGAGAGGAACGCCCCGACAGGCGATATTTCGTCGCTTGCGACAAACAGGGCGCGGCCTTCCAGAGATTTTCCGGTTCCTGCTTCTGGTCGATATTTTCGATCAGGGGCTGGTAAAGCTCGGGCAGGTCGAAGCGCGAAATCTTGCCGCCCTGCTCCTCCATGGCCCGGCGGGTGCGCAGCAGCAGCCAGGCCCCGGCGCTGTCCAGCCGCGAGATTTTCGAGGCATCAATCGTCAGATCGCCGCCGCCCAGCTCGAGGGCGTTCAGCTCGCGGTCCAGCCAGGCGCTTTCGGCAATGGTCCAGGCGCCACCGACGTTCAGCGTGCGACCTTTCCGGTCCAGCTTGAACCAGGCCTCCGGCTCGGCCGAAGCGATTTCGATTGACGTCATCAGGGCGTGGTCCCGTGCGGCTGGAATGGGCCGTATCGCAGAAGAATGCGGGGGGGCTAAAGTTCCACGAGTTCCCGAAATCTATCCACCGGGGTGGTTATTCCGCTGGCGCGACAAGGGCCTTGGGGGCGTGGGGATGGCGCCGGATGCCCTTGAGCATCAGGCGGACGGCCTCGAAATGGATCGCCAGCACCACTTTCACAGTCATCAGAGGATAGGCGAACAGCATCCGCAAAAGGGCCCCATCGCTGAGGGCGCGGCGCGCGCCCGCAAACGAGGCGTTGAGGACTGGCAGGCCGGCCTCGTCCTGATGGATGGCGATGGCGACATCGCTGCCGGGCGGGCGGATGCGAAACTGGTAGCTGCAATCGCGTGACAGGAAGGGCGACACATAAAAGGCTTTGGCGCAGCCGTGACGAACCAGCGTTTCATCTTCCACTGGCAGCACATAGGCGTGCCGTTCGCCATAGGTGTTGTGCACCTCATAAACGACCGCTTTCAGCGCACCGGCGGCATCGCGGCAGAACCAGACGCTGAGGGGATTGAAGACGTATCCCAGGATGCGCGGATAGCACAGCACCTGCCGCGTACCGTCTGCGCTGATGCCGGCGCGCGCCAGCAGATCGTCCAGCCACAGTTTCAGGTCGCGCCCGTCGCCATGGTCGCGGTCATGGAAACTTAACAACCCGCGCCGGTTCCAGGAAAACAGCGACAGGCGCTTGTCCAGCCCGGGCAATTCGTCCAGGTCCAGCAGCATGGCAAAGACACGGTATTTGAAGCGGTGATACCGGGGGCGCACCCGCCGGTGCATCACCCAGCCTTCATAAAGCGCGGAATTAGCCATATTTTCATTACACTCCTTGCCGGCCCCCGGATCAACCTGATCTAAAACCCTTTCTCCTCCGTAAAATTGCTATGTTAGCGTATGTTCCGACGGCTAATTTTCTCCGCTTTCGTCCGGTCTTCCTCCCGGCTGCGCCCGTTCGCCTGCGCATGACCCGCCCCGTCGAAGCCCTGGCGATGGATGATTTGCTGCGCCGCGTGGCCGAAACTCGCGACCGTGCCGCCTTTGCCGCGCTGTTCGCCTACTTCGCTCCTCGTATCAAGTCCTATCTGATGCGGCTGGGCGCACCCGCTGCGCTGGCGGATGATCTGGCGCAGGAGGCGATGCTCAGTCTGTGGCGCAAGGCGCATCTGTTCGATCCCGCCAAAGCGTCGGCGGCCACCTGGCTTTTCACCATTGCTCGCAATCTGCGCATCGACGCCATACGGCGCGAGAAGCGGCCTGAACTCGATCCCGTTGATTTCCAGCCCGAGGCGCCGCCCGACGCCGTTGATGCGATGACGCTGGCGGCCGGCGAAGGACAGCTGCGCGCCGCGCTAAAACACTTGCCGCCGGATCAGATCGCGGTGATCGAACAGTCTTTCTTCGCCGACAAACCGCACAGCCAGATCGCGGCCGAGCTCGGCATTCCACTGGGCACCGTCAAGTCGCGGCTGCGCCTAGCCATGGCGCGGCTCAAGTCGGCGCTGGGGGAAATGCCATGAGCGCGACGCACCAGATCGCTCACCATCCCGATGAAAGCCTGCTGCTGGCCTATGCGGCGGGGGCAAGCGACGAAGCCAGCGGCCTGATCGTCGCCACCCACATGGCCTTCTGCGCCCAGTGCCGCGAAACTGTCACCCTGATGGAAAAGATCGGCGGCGGGTTGCTGGACACCTTGCCCGCGACGGCCTTGCCGGATAGCGCGCTGGCCAGGGTCCTGACGAAGCTGGACGACGGCGCGCCGGTTTTGCTGCCGCAGCGGGCGCCGTCAAAAGACGGTCCGCCGGAGCCGCTGCGATCCTATCTGGGCGGCGATCTTTCCATGGTGCGCTGGCGTCGCATGGGGCCGAGCCTTGCCTATCTGCCGCTGCTGCGGCGGGGCGCGGTGAGCGCCAAGCTGCTGCGCGGCGCGCCCGGCGCCGAGGTCGGGGTCCACACCCATCGCGGCCAGGAATATACGCTGGTGCTGTCCGGGGGCTTTTCCGATGTCACCGGCCGCTACGGGCCGGGTGACCTGCAGGTGGCTGACGCCAATGTCCGCCACAGCCCCATCGCCGATCCCGGCGCCGATTGCATCAACCTGGCCGTCACCACCGCGCCGCTGAAGTTCGAAAACCTGATCCACAAGATTTTCGGCCCGCTCTTTGGCTTCTAGTTTCCCCCTCCGGCCTTCTCTGGTCCCGCGCGCATAGCGCGCTGACGCGTAGGGGAGGTGGGTTCCGGTTGCGCTGCGCTGTCGCTATAACGCCCGCAGATAATTCTGAGGGACTAGTGATGGACAGAAAGCGGCTGGGGCAGACCGGACTAAAAGTCTCGCCCATTTGTCTGGGCACAATGACCTATGGCGCGCCCAGTTGGCGCGACTGGGTGCTGGACGAAGCCGCCAGCCGGCCTTTCATCCAGCGCGCCCTGGAAGCCGGGATCAATTTCTTCGACACCGCCGACATTTATTCGCAGGGCGCCTCCGAGGAAGTGGTCGGCCGGGCGTTGAAGGATTTCGGCGGCCAGCGCGAATCCTATGTCGTGGCAACTAAGGTGTATTTCCCGGTGGACGGAAAGCATGGCGGCCTGTCGCGCAAGCATATCCTGCACGCCATCGACGACTCGCTGCGGCGGCTGGGCATGGACTATGTCGATCTCTACCAGATCCACCGTTTCGACAACGACACGCCGGTCGAGGAAAGCGTTCAGGCGCTGCACGATGTCGTCAAAGCCGGCAAGGCGCGCTACATCGGCGCGTCCTCGATGCACGCCTGGCAGTTCGGGAAATTCCTCGTCACTGCCGACAAGATGGGCCTGACACGCTTCGTGTCGATGCAGAATTTCTACAATCTGGTTTACCGGGAGGAAGAGCGCGACATGCTGCCTCTGTGCCACGACCAGGGCATCGGCGTGATCCCGTGGAGCCCGCTCTGTCGCGGCTTTCTGGGACGCAAGGCGGCCGGGGCGCTGGACAAGAACAGCACTCGCGCCCAGAGCGACAATATCCTCGACATGCCTTTCGGCGAGGCCGATGTCGAAACCCTGCGCCGGGTGGAAGAGACCGGCAAAAAGCACGGCCGCAGCAATGCCCAGATCTCCATCGCCTGGCTGCTGCACAAGGGCGTCACCGCGCCCATCGTCGGTGCGTCAAAGATGCAGCACCTGGAAGACGCCATTGCGGCGACCGAAATCAAGCTGGCGGCGGACGAGATCAAATATCTCGAAGCGCCATACTTGCCGAAGGCCACCGCCGGAAACCTCCGCTAGAAAAAAGGCGCCACAACGGGCGCCTTTTTTTCTTTTCATTTTCGCGGCGCTTACAGCGGCCACCAGTCGAGCTGGTTCTTGTAGGTGGCGTCCGATGTCTTCTGATCCCAGCCGCCACCCAGAGAATTGTAGAGCGACAGGCTGGCCCGCAGCCGTCCCAGCTTGACCTGCACCAGCGTGTCCTGGGCGTTGAACAGGAACTGCTGCGCGTTGAGCAGCGAGAGAATGTCGATGGTGCCTTCGCGATACTGGAGTTCGGAAATGCGGAAGGCTTCGGCGCTGGCCCGTGTCTGGATCTCGACAAAACCCAGCTGGTTGGCGGTGGCCTGCGCCTGGCCCAGCGCGGCTTCCACGTCCTGGAAGGCGGTGAACACGGTCTTGCGATAATTGGCGATCAGTTCCTGCTGCTGCGCCAGGGCAAAGTCGTTCCGCGCATGGATGCGGCCACCGTCGAAGATGGTCTGGAACACGCTGGCGCCGATGCTCCAGGCGAAGGTGGCGGGATTGAACAGGTTGGACAGCGCCGCCACAGGGCCATAGCCGGCGCTGCCGGTCAGGCCAAGGGACGGGAAATAGGCGGCGCGGGCCGCATCGACATTGGCATGGGCGGCATAGAGCGCGGCTTCGGCCTGGGCCACGGAAGGATTGCGCAGCAGCAGCTCGGACGGCAGGCCTGGCTGTACCGCCGGCCCGGTAATACCGTCGAGATTTTGCGCCTTGATGTCATAATTTTCTGGCGGACGGCCCAGCAGGATAGCCAGAGCATAACGGCCTTCGCGTTCGAGCGCGATCAGGCCGGGCAGGCGCGATTCCTGCTGCGCCACGATGGCCTGCTGCTCAGCCAGGTCGAGGTTGGACGAGACGCCGCTCGAGACTTTGGCCTGTGTGATGGTCAGTATGCGCCGCGCGGCAGCGACGTTTTCCTTGTTGATGGCGATGCGCTCGCGCAGCGACAGGATGGCGAAATACTGGTCGGCCAACGAAGTGGAGATTGAGATGCCCGTTACTGCGGCGGCATAGCGCTGGGCGCGAAGATTTTCGCGCGCGGCGCGCAGGCTGTGATATTCGCCGCCGAAGAAACTCTGCTGGTAGCTGGCGGTAAGGCCGGCATTGAAACGGTTTCTGGCACGCGGAATACCGGAATTGCTGCCGCTGCGGGTGCCGCCGATATTGGCGTCTAGGCTCGGGAACAGGGCCGAAAGGGCGACGCCGTCATTGGCTTCTGCCTGCAGTACGCGGGCACCCGCCATGGCGATGTCCAGGTTTTCGCGCTGCGCGGTTTCCTGCAGCTGCGCCAGCTCGTCGGCGCCGAATTTCGACCACCAGTCGGCCAGCGGCCAGAGCGGCGCAGTCTTGTCCATGGGGGTGGTAAAGGTCTGGGGCAGGTCGCCCGGGCGGTCCAGCGGGGTGGGGTTGGCAGTACAGGCGGCTAGGCTAACGACTAGGACGCTGGCGCTTACGCCACGCAGAAGGGCGCCGTGAAACAAGGACTTCATTGAACTCTCTTTGCCTAAAATAGGACGGTCCCGCCGCCGAAAATATCAAACAGGTGTTAAGTCCCTGATACCCGCTCTGGTCCTATCCCGCAAATATGGCGCGCCAGCGGCCTCAGACAAGGTCCTGCGACCGTAATGCCCGCCTTAAGGCTGCCGGGAATGGCCCGATTAGATGCAGAAAATTGCCTGGTTGGAGGAAAATGAACGGCCGGACTGATGGCTTTACGTGGGGGAGGGCACCAAAGCCGGTCCGGCCGTTCTTTAAAATGGCTGTATCCGTAAGGTGGAGCGCCGGAGGTACATGAGCCGATGCCAAGCTTCCTCCCGCGCGGGGCGGACGGGAAGGGAAGCACCTTGTAAAATTGTAACGGAATGTCGCCCAAGGCCCGTCTGCTCAGGCTCGGCAAATTTTTTTATGTGACAGAATTCCAACCTGCTAATTCGGGACAGATGGGTACGCGATTGGCCGGCGCGGGCAAGAAAAAACCCGCGGGTTTTCCCCGCGGGCCTTTCAGGTCTGAAAATATGCGGCCGGTTACTTGCGGAGCCCGAATGCAATGACGCGCGCGTCATGGGTGACCACGAACACCTTGCCCAGCGCCACCACTGGCTCGCTGAAATGCACCCAGTCGGTCATCGTCTTGCCGCTGGTCCACAGCTGCTTGCCGCTCTCCGCGTCATAGGCATAGAGCACCATGTTCGACACCGGGGTGGAGCGCAGCGTGTTGCTTACCGTGGTGGGCATGCGCGGCTCACCCTGCCTGGCGAAGTTCTGCATCGCCTGGCCGCCGGTCGAAAGTGCATAGACCACGCCGTTTGCCACCACCGGCGGATCGGGCATGACCATGTCGTCCGAGGTCCAGAGCGGCACGGCACTGATCTTGCCGGCATCGTTCTTCACTTCAAACGCCATCACCTTGCCATTGGGGGTGGGGCCGTTGCCCAGCGGGAAGGTGGGTGACTGGGTCGAAGCTGGACCGTTGATAGGGATGTAGAGGAAGCGGCGGCCCTGTGGATTTTCGTAGGTCGTGACCGCACCCCACACGCCGCGGCCCGGGTCGGTACCAGTCTCGGCGTCATTGCCCAGGCGCGGCGAGGCCCAGAGCGGCGTCATGTGATTGTCTCCGCCCAGCGCGTTGGCATCTAGGATGCGCAGCACGCTTTCCTTTTGCGAATAGGCGATCAGCGTTTTTCCGGCGAAATTGAACACCACCGGCGAGGCCGAACCAGAAAGGTCCTTGGCCAGATTGTGCGCGTAGTTGGTGGGCGTGAAGCTGTCCATCAACCGCGTCGCCTGTGGCGCGATTTTCAGGATGCTTTCGCTGAAGTCACCGGCTGCCGGATCGTAGCGGCCGTTGCTGGTTTCCAGGATCAGGCTGCCGCCCGGGCCACGGGCGAGGCCGCCGCGGCCCCAGGGAGCAGCAGGGCGGGCGCCGCTGGTATAGAACCGCGTCACTTTCGGATTGTCGAGATCGCGCGTGTCAGCGGCCTGCACCGCCGAGGCGTCGAGCATCGGACCCGCCGGCATCCGGCGCAGGCCGGAGCGGGCTGCGTCATACATGGGCGAGGTCTTGTCCACCACTTCGCCGCAGGCCCGTCCGCTGGTCGAATAGACGATGCCGTCGATCAGGTTCAGGCTCCAGGCGCGGCCGAAGGGCGCGATGAATTCCACCGGCTTCATTTTCTCAACGCCGTCCGCCAGGCTGATGCCGCGCAGCAAGCCGTCACCGGCCATGAAGAAGATCAGGCCTCTTGCCTTGTCGATGGTGGGCGTGGCGTTGGGGGTGTTGGGGCACAGCCATGTGGCGGGCTTGGTCGGCTTGTACGGATTGGGATAGCTCTTCTGCCACAACTGCGCGCCGCTATTGGCGTCGAGCGCATAGAGAATGTCGTTGGCACCTAGGATGAACATCACATCCTTGTTGCCCCCCGGCATTGCGACACCGGCGGCGATCACCGGCGCGGTGACGGTAGACAGCACATCCAGGTTGGTCGGCACTGACAGTTGGGCGCTCCAGGCTTGGCGCAGGCCTTTCACGTTGGATTTGGTCAGGGTGGTTTCGGCGCGGTTCCAGCCCGAGCGCTCCGGGTCATAACCCCAGGTGACCCACTCATTGACGGCGGGCGGCAGCGGCGAGGCGGCGATCATGCGCGGCGGTAGCGCCTTCAGGTCGGCATCCATCGCATCCAGCTTGGCGCGGGTGAGGACAGCCGGTGCCATCTGGCGGATTTCGCCCAAGGTCCGCTCGCCCGCCGTGGAGAGGCGCGCATCGGTAACCAGGTCCGGGAAATGCTTCTGGAACACCGCGCGGGCCGTGGGCGTGGCCAGGATGTCGGCGATGGTGGTGTCCTCGACGGACCAGGGTGCCGGGGTCGTCTGCGCCAAGACGGCGCCGGCGCAGAGCAGCGAGGCAAAAGAGGCAGCAATCAGCAGTTTGGAGATTTTCGACATCAGAACACCCGTTTTTCCAGTCTAGACGATGCAGGCTTTTGCCCACTTTGTCGGGAGGCTCGGGTTTTACGCACAGATTGTCAACGCGATGTTTTCTGCCGGTGCGTCAGCCTGATGCCCATGGACTATCGTGAAACTCGGCCACCGGGCGCAGCGGCACCCGCAGTACTGGGTTGACGCCGATGTAGAGCTGCAGGGTGATCTGCTTGGTGTCCTTGTCCCATACCATCTGCGGCGCGATTCCGCCGGGTTTGCGGAAGGTCTTGCCGTCGAAATCGAATTCGCGCGGTACGATGTCGCTCCAGCCATTGACCAGGTCGGAGGCGAGGCGGTCACGGACATGGCCGACCTGCTCGGGCGTGCCGAAGGCATTGGTGATGTCGGGTGCCATCACCCGCACCAGCCCGCTGGGCAGAATTTCCACCCGCGCCACCACCAGGTTGCCGCCGCGCTCGGTGCCGCCTTCCCACTTGCCGACCGGCGGCTTGAGCTTGGAACAGGCGGTGACCCCCACTGCCATGAAAGAGGTCAGAAGGATGGCTAGGACCAAGTATGCGGGGCGCATGGGCTGCGACTCGTTATGTCTTCCGCGCAATTCTAGTATATTCGCAGGCCTCGCTTTTGGCGCTTTTGGCGACATAAGGACAGGGGGGCACAGGGAAAACGCCGGATTTCCCTGGACCTTCTTGCCCAGAGGCCCTCGCGTTGTTATCCACCGCAAGCATTTTCGAAAGCCCGTCCTATGCCACTTCCCAAGGATTTCCTGGCCGCCTCATTGGGCCGCATCAAGCCCTCGCCCACCATCGCGGTGACCACCAAGGCGCGCGAGCTTAAGGCGGCGGGCCGCGACGTGATCGGGCTGGGCGCGGGCGAGCCGGATTTCGACACCCCCCAGAACATCAAGGACGCGGGGATCAAGGCCATCAACGATGGCCAGACAAAGTATACCGCCGTCGAGGGCATTCCCGAACTGCGCGCCGCCATCGCCGCCAAGTTCAAGCGCGAGAACAATCTCGACTACAAGCCGTCGCAGACCTTCGTCTCGCCGGGCGGCAAGACCATCCTGTTCAATGCCTTGATGGCGACCATCAATCCGGGCGACGAAGTCATCGTGCCAGCACCCTATTGGGTCAGCTACCCCGACATCGTGCTGCTGGGCGGCGGCAAGCCGGTGATTGTCGAATGCGCGCTGGAGAATGGTTTCCGCTTGACGCCCGAGGCGCTGGAAAAAGCCATCACGCCCAAGACCAAATGGCTGATCTTCAACCAGCCCTCCAACCCCACCGGCGCCTGCTACACGCGCGAGCAGCTCAAGGGGCTGACCGATGTTCTGATGAAGCATAGCCATGTCTGGGTGCTGACCGACGACATGTACGAGCACCTGGTCTATGGCGGCTTCAAGTTCACCACCGTTCTGGAAGTCGAGCCCGACCTGTATGACCGTACCCTGACCATGAACGGCGTCTCCAAGGCCTATGCCATGACTGGCTGGCGCATCGGCTATTGCGCCGGTCCCGAAGACCTCATCAAGGCGATGGCCAAGCTGCAGAGCCAGTCGGCCACCAACGCCGCCTCCATCTCGCAATGGGCGGCGGTGGAAGCGCTGAACGGCACCCAGGATTTCATTCCGAAATTCCAGAAAATCTTCGAAGAGCGCCGCGATCTTGTTGTCTCGATGCTCAACCAGGCCAGTGGCATCGAATGCCCCAAGCCGGAAGGGGCATTCTACGTTTTTCCGTCCATCCGCAAGCTGATCAGCAAAAAGACGCCGGACGGCAAGGTGATCGACAGCGACGAGATTTTTGCCGGCGAATTGCTGGAAGCCACCGGCGTGGCGGTGGTGCATGGCGCTGCGTTTGGCATGTCGCCCTTCTTCCGCATCTCCTACGCCACCTCGAACAAGGCGCTGGAAGAGGCGTGCACCCGCATCCAGACCTTCTGCAACAGCCTGACTTGATCCTAAGTAATTAATAGTAAGTAAACTTTCAAACGCTCAAGACTTGTTGCCGCTGGTGTCATAAACGCGGAAATAAGCCTGTTGGCGCAAGCTGGCGGGGTGCTCATTGCCCCGCTGCTCGCAGCCGCGGTTTTCGCCGTTTCGGAGACAGGCGCAAAGGCCTTGGATATCTCCGACGATCTCACGATCTCACGATCACCGGCTATGGCGACTTGCGCAGTGTGGCCGCCGCCGGCCCGACCAGCTGGCTGAAGGGCGGGTTGGGGAAATTCCGTTACGGCAATGGCGGCGCCCATCTGCGCTTCGCCGCGGCAGTGGTGCAGGCCGACTGGGCGATCAGCGAGGAATGGGACGCGGTGGGCGTGCTGCGCGCCGAACCGCTGACGCCCGGCGTGGTGGACGCGCTGGAGGCCTATCTGCTCTACACGCCCGCAAGCGAAGGCGCGGTATCCTGGTCGGTGAAAAGCGGCGCCTTCGGCCATCAACAGCTGGATCGACGACGAGCTGCGCAGTATCGGCAGCGAGGTCATCATGTGCTGGAAAATCACGTCGGCACCCTGTCTCTGATCGCCGCCGTTATCTGTTGCAATGACGAAGCCGGTATCCTGATGGCCGTTCGGGGCTGGGCGTACCGGCATGTTCGATGAGATCGACGGAAGTCCGGGCTGGTATGCCGGCGCCATCTTTCGGGTACCGGGCGTCGGAAAGCTTTCCGTCATCCGCTATGGCAATCAAGCTGATCCCTACGCCAAGACCGCACGCGACACACCCTGGGGTACTCGGTTCTGGAGCGCTGGCGGTCGCACCGACATCGGGTCGGTGAAGTTGATCGTACAGGCGATGCGCGGCCAGACGGTAGTGGCGGGGCCGACCTTCTATGCCGAAACAAACTATGCCGAAACAAAATTCCAGTCCGCTTTCCTGCTGGCCAGTTACGACCTGGATGACTGACGTTTCAGTCTGCGCGAAGATCTGTTTGCCACCCGCCGGCCGCAGGCCACCAACACCATCTGGTCGGAAGACGGCGATGCCTTCACCGCCGCCGTTTCCTGGTCGCGTTTCGAATGGCTGCGCCAGGCCGGCAAAGTGATCGCGGTGTATTCGCGGCGCGGGCAATATACCAATGCCGGTTTGGGATCGCCGAACCGCGGCGACACCCAGGTCCAGTTCAGCACGCGGTTTTTCTTCTAGACGACCCGTTCGGTCTTGCCGTCCAGTGCCATCAGATAAAACTCGGCGGTCAGATCGGGATGGGTCTTGGCCAATTTCGCCTTGACCTGCTGCATCACCGCCTTGTGCTGGGTAGTTTCCGCCGCGCCTTCGCCCTTGAACGCCGTGCCGAACGCCACCTTGTAGGCGCCACAGTCAGGATGATCGACCACGATCAGCTTCTTGATATGGTGCAGCTGTTTGGCGATACCGACATGATCCCAGAAGGCGGCGTTGGAAGACGGAAACTTGTTGGACACGGCAGCCAGCGAGGCGCCGGCCAGCGAGGCCAGGTCGTAATCCTTGGTCAGATGCTTGGCTTGAAAAAATTCCACGGCATTGTCCACCAGCCGGTAGTCGATGCAGGTGATGGCCAGCGCTGTGACATTGGCGGCTTTGGCGGCGCCCGGCAGCAGGCTGGCGCCCGCCGCGCCGGCCAGAAGTTTCCCGAGAGCGCGACGATCAATCTTACATTCGCACGTGAATATTTCCCCCGAAATAGCCCCGTTAATATTCCCCTAGCCTAACCCGAATCGGGTGACGGGCTAGCGAAAAAGAAAAGGGGCCGGAGCAGCGTTTCCGCGCTCCAGCCCAGTTTTAAACCGCGCTCAAGGGGGAGAAGAGCGAGGCCGTTGCCGCCTTCAGGGGGGAGAGAAGGCTACACAGAAGATATAATACTGGTCAGGCCCGTTTCAAGGCCCGCTAATACTTCCAGTCTTTCGAACTTTTGACGGCGAAATCCCGGAACGCCGCCACCCGCTTGGACTGGCGTAGGGCGTCGGCATAGACCAGATACACGTCGAAGCCGGGCGCCGCCACTTCGGGCAACACCCGCTCCAGCTTGGGATGCTCGGCGGCGACGAAATCTGGCACCACGCCGATCCCAAGGCCCGCTTCCGTGGCCTGCAGGATACCGGTGATGTTGTTGATGCGGATGATCTTGCCGGTAACGCCCGGCTTGGTGTTTTTCTTGAACGCCTCGAGCAGCCAGTTGATGTCGCGGATTTCCGGCACGGCGGTCTCGCCATAGACGATGATGCTGTGGTCGGTGATCTCCTCCAGCGACTTGGGCGCGGGATGGTCCTTGAGATAACTCTTCGCCGCATACATGTGATAATGCACGGTGAACAGCTTGCGCTGGATCAGGTCGGCCTGGACCGGGGCGCGCATGCGGATGGCGAGGTCGGCCTCGCGCTGGGCGAGATCGAGCTCCTTGTCGTCCATCACCAGATGGACTTCCACTTCGGGATACTGCGCCAGGAACTGGCCCAGGCGCGGCAGCAGCCAATAGGCGCCGATGCCGTGGCTGGCGGTGATCTTCAGCGCCCCGCGCGGGTTTTCATGGACGTTTTTCAGCGCTTCTTCCGCCGTCGCCAGCCGCCCCAGCACGTCGGTCACCGCCGTGAACAGCAGCTCGCCTTCGTCGGTCATGGTCAACCCGCGCGCGTGACGCTGGAACAGCGGCGTGGAAATCTCTTCTTCCAGGGCGCTGATCTGGCGGCTGACCGCCGATTGCGACAGGCCGAGCGTCTGCCCGGCATGGGTGAAGCTGCCCGCCGATGCGACGGCGTGGAAGATACGAAGCTTGTCCCAGTCCATAAGGCCCCCTTCTCAGCGTCAGGCGCTGAGAGACAACTCACCTGAATGCGATCCCGCCAGGAAACGTTCGGCTTCCAGCGCGGCCATGCAGCCCATGCCTGCGGCGGTCACCGCCTGGCGGAAAATCTTGTCCTTCACATCGCCTGCCGCGAACACGCCCGCGACCGAGGTGTGCGTCGAATCCGGCGCCGTCTTGATATAGCCGCTGTCGTCCATCTCGAGCTGGCCGTGGAACAGCTGGGTGGCGGGCGAATGGCCGATAGCGATGAAGAGCCCGTGCACCGCCTGCTCGTGCAGCGAGCCGGTGACGGTGTTGCGCAACTTGACGCCGGTGACACCTTTGGGCTCTTCGCTACCCAGCACCTCGGCAATCTCGGTGTCATACAGTACGTTGATCTTCTTGTTGGCGTTCAGTCGGGCCTGGTTGGTCTTGTCGGCGCGGAGGAAATCGCGGCGATGCACCAGGGTCACCTTGTCGGCGAAATTGGTGAGGAACAGGGCTTCCTCGACCGCGGTATTGCCGCCGCCGACCACCGCCACATCCTTGCCGCGATAGAAAAATCCGTCGCAGGTGGCGCAGGCCGAAACGCCAAAGCCCTGGTATTTGCTCTCGCTCTCCATGCCCAGCCAGTTGGCGCTAGCGCCGGTGGCGATGATCAGCGTGTCGGTGGTGTAGACGACGCCGCTGTCGCCCAGCAGCGTGAAGGGGCGACGCGACAGGTCGACCTTGGCGATGGTGTCGCTGACGAAATTGGTCCCCAGCGCGCGTGCCTGCTCCTGCATCTGCTCCATCAGCCAGGGACCCTGAATGGCTTCGGCAAAGCCGGGATAATTCTCGACCTCTGTGGTGATGGTGAGCTGGCCGCCCGGCTGGATGCCGGCAATCAGGGTCGGCGCCAGCATGGCGCGCGCCGCATAGATGGCGGCGGTGCAGCCGGCGGGGCCGCTGCCCATGATGATGACTTTCGAATGCTTTGGGTCGTGTTTGGCGGAGTTGGCGGTCATGTTATGCTTTGCGGGTTTCGCGGGTCTACCCATGTCATATCGTTATGGCGGAGCTTTTGGTCAAGTCAGGAAAAAAGCCAAGTCAGTGCATAAGGTTATGATGCCGGTTTCCGGCGCATTGTTCTGCCGTTGCATAGCAGATTCGAGAAACATTATTGCGCGCGGCAAATGCTTGCGTTATTAGGACGCCGCCATTTCCGACAGCTAGGATACCTCGTGGACACCCGCAAGCTGGACGCCATCGACCTGCGCATCCTCAGCGAATTGCAGTCCGATGGGCGCATTACCAATGTGGAACTGTCGCGCCGCGCCAGGATCACCGCGCCGCCCTGCCTTCGCCGCATCCGGGCGCTGGAGAAAGCTGGTTTCATCAAGGGCTATCACGCCGATCTCGATGGACGCTCGCTGGGCTTCGAAGTCACCGGTTTCGTTTTTGTCGGCCTGTCCAGCCAGAAGGACGGCGATCTCAAGCATTTCGAGGAAAGCACGCGCCGCTGGCCGGAAGTGCGCGAGTGCCACATGCTGTCGGGTGAAGTGGATTTCATCCTCAAATGCGTGGCGCGTGACCTGTCGGCCTTCCAGTCCTTCATCACCGACACGGTGACGGCGGAAAAGAACGTCGCCAGCGTAAAAAGCTCGCTGGTGATCCATGCCTCCAAGATCGCCCCCGGTTTTCCCATCGAAGTGCCCGCATAGTGGGCAAATTCTTTCCCGCAAAGGCGCCCGCGGCCCCTGCGCGGTCCGACGAAAATGCGCTAGGCTTGGCGCAACAATCACCTTGGGGAGTGGGATCATGAAAAACGCAACTCTGTTTCTGGCCGCCGCCGCGCTGATGGCATCGACGGCAATCGTCACCGCCGCGCCGACCGCGAAGATGAAGGAAGCGGTCGCCGACAGCGCCCGTCCGCCGGCCGATACAGCGCGCGATGAAAACCGCAAGCCGGCCGAGATGCTGGAATTTGGTGGCATCACGCCCGGCAAGATCGTGGTCGATTTGCTGCCGGGCGGCGGCTACTTCACCCGCATCTTCGCCAAGGCGGTGGAGCCGGGCGGCCGAGTCTATGGCTATTTCGGCACCCAGTATGACGAACGCCTGAAGGGCCAGGGTAAGGACCCGGACAACCAGATGGCCGACCTCAAGAAGGTTTACAAGAATTTGGGAGTAATCCACGGGCCGCTGCCGCAGTTCGTTACGCCCGAGCCGGTGGATGTGGTGTGGACCTCGCTGAATTATCACGACATGCACAACAAGTCCTACGCGATGGACGTGACCACAGTGAACAAGTCGATCTTCAAGTCGCTCAAGCGGGGCGGATATTACATCGTGCTGGATCACGCCGCCGCCGAAACCGCCGGCGACGACGTCACCGAAACCCTGCACCGCATCAAGAAATCCACCGTGGTGAAGGAAGCCGAAGCGGCGGGCTTCAAGCTGGTGGCGGAAGGCAACGCCCTGCATTATGCCACCGACGATGGCACCAAGCGGGTGTTCGAGAACGACATCCGCGGCAAGACCAACCAGATCATGCTCAAATTCCAGAAGCCGCGCCGCTGAGGAACGTTTTGTCGCTTCGCTTTGGATACCGTCTGACATGCGCCGCGGTGCTGATATGCGCCGCGGCGCAGTTTTTTCCCCTTGAAGCGGGCGCCCAGGGCGTGACGCGGATCAAGGCGCGGCTGGCGGCGTTCGACGGCCAGACCATGACCCTGGAGCCGCTGGCGGCGAATGCGGCGCCCGGCACCCCGCTCACCGTGTCGGTCCTGCCGGGGACGCAATATGTGCAGCAGCAGAAAAGCTTCTTCGGCGTGCTCAAGCCCGGTGACTATGCCGGCGCCGCGGTGACGGAAGGGCGTGGCGGCTGGCTGCGCGCCCAGAATGTCTATCTCTATGGCGATGGGTTGCGCGGCAGCGGGGAAGGCCGCTTCGAGGATGGCGGCCGCTTGCTGGTCAACGGCGTTGTCAGCCAGGTCAAGCCGACAAGCCCGCAGGGCCTGTTCGACGGCACCATCACCTTGCATTACCGGGGCGCGACCCTGACCGGCGCTCGCAACCGCGCGGTGTGCGAGGGGCGGGCGGTGCCGCCGGCCTTTGCCAGCGCGCTGGCCTGCAGCGCCGACGCCGCCATCGAAGTCCTGCCCGGAACACCTGTCTCGACCCTGACCTTGGGCGACAAGAGCCTGCTGGTGCCCGGCGCGACCCTCAGCGTGGCACTGAGCCACCAGCCCGACGGCAGCCAGGTTGCACCCGGCGTCATCGTGGAAATGCCGCAATCGCCCCCTTAGACTTTCCCTTCTTCTTTCGGAGATCCCCTCATGTCCCGTCTTCCGGCTCTGGTTCTTCTGTGCGGCGTGTTGGCCGCGTCTTCGGCCCTGGCCCAAAGCGCCAAGCTGGGCAAGTGGGGCGTGGATCTTTCTTCGCTCGATAAGAGCGTCAAGCCGGGCGATAATTTCTTCCAGCACGTCAATGGCGGCTGGTTGCGCACAGCGCAGATTCCCGCCGACCGCGCCAGCGCCGGTTCCTTTCAGGATTTGCAGATCCTCAGCGAACAGCGGCTCCAGATCATCGTAGACGAACTGAGCAAGAAGCGGACGCTGTCGGCGGAAGAGCGCAAGCTGCGCGATGGCTATTCCAGTTTCGTGGACACCGCCGCCATCGAGGCCAAGGGCCTGCAGCCGGTGCGCAAAGACCTCGATTATCTGGCGGGCCTGCAGACCCACGCCCAGGTGGCCAGCGCCATGGGCTCGATCAAGCTTTCGACCCAGAGCATCTATGGCATCGGGATGGGCATCGACGACAAGAATCCGGACAATTATTCGGTCAATCTCAGCCAGTCGGGCCTGGGCATGCCCGAGCGCGACTATTACCTGTCCAGCGACGCGGCCATCGTCAAAACCCGCGAGGCTTACCGCAAGTATCTCGCCGACATGATGACCTTGGTGGGCCTTCCCGATGCGCAGGCGCGCGCCGACCGCGTGCTGGCGCTGGAGACAGAAATCGCTCGGGTGTCCTGGACCCGCGCCGACCGCCGTGACGCCGACAAGACCTACAATCCCATGCCGGTTTCCAACCTCAAGACGCTGGCGCCCGAATTTCCTTGGGACGCCTTCCTGGCTGAAACCAGCATTCCGTTCAAAACCCCGCAGGGCCATGAGCGCTATGTGATCGTGGCGGA
The DNA here is from genome assembly GCA_945860165.1 of Rhizobium sp. Q54. Lineage (GTDB taxonomy): Bacteria > Pseudomonadota > Alphaproteobacteria > Micropepsales > Micropepsaceae > Rhizomicrobium. Next base: position 42,749 of record CAMAPL010000009.1, on the reverse strand, counting down.
AAACACCGCCTTCGGCCCGCTGGCCAGGATATTCGCCGCCACGCCGGTCAGCACCTGGCGCGATTACCTGACGGTGCATTACCTGCGCACCTTCGCCACCTGTCTGCCCAAGCGCTTCGACGATCTGGTCTTCTCTTTCTTCGGTACAGAGCTCAGCGGGCGCACGGCGCAGATGGACCGCAAGACGCGGGGCACCCGCCTGCTCGACACCAGCATGGGCGAGGCGCTGGGCAAGCTGTATGTGGCGCGCTACTTCCCGCCCGTTTCCAAGGCCAAGATGGATATCCTGGTCGCCAACCTGATCAAGGCCTTTGACCAGAATCTGCAAAAGCTGGACTGGATGGGTCCGGCCACCCGCGCCAAGGCGCAGGAGAAGAACCGCAGCTTTACGCCCAAGATCGGCTATCCCACCAAATGGCGCGACTATTCAGATTTGCAAATCGTGCGCGGCGATTTGATCGGCAATGTCCAGCGCGCCGCGATGTACGAATGGAACCGGGACGTCGCCCGCATCAACCAGCCCGTCGACCGGCTGGAATGGGGCATGACGCCGTCCACCATTAATGCCTATTACAATCCGTCCCTCAACGAGATCGTGTTTCCCGCCGGCATCCTGCAGGCGCCCTTCTTCGACGCCAACGCCGACGATGCGGTGAATTACGGCGCCATCGGCGCGGTGATCGGCCATGAGATCAGCCATGGCTTCGACGACCAGGGCAGCAAGTACGACGCCAAAGGTGTGTTCCAGGACTGGTGGACTAAGGAGGACCGGGCCAATTTCGACGCCCGCACCGCCGCGCTGGTGAAGCAGTATGACGCTTATGAGCCGCTGCCGGGCCTGCATGTGATCGGCAAGAACACGCTGGGCGAGAATATCGCCGACAATGCCGGGCTGGCGATCGCGCTGAAGGCCTATCACCTGTCGCTCAACGGCAGGCCCGCGCCGGTAATCGATGGTTATACGGGTGACCAGCGCCTGTATCTGTCCTTCGGCCAGGTGTGGCGGACCAAGATGCGCGAGAGCATGTTGCGCACCGCGACACTCTCCAATGTGCATACGGTGGCGGAATTCCGCGTCATCGGTCCCACCCGCAACCAGGACGAATGGTACGCGGCCTTCGACGTCAAGCCGGGCGACAAGTACTACCTGCCGCCCGAACAGCGTGTGAAGCTCTGGTAGCTATTTCGCCGGGAAATTCTTGGCCAGATAGTCGACCACCTTGTCGAATTCGGTATCGCTGACCGTGGCGCCGTTGGCCATCATCTGGTTGACGGTATCGGCCCAGGCGGCGCGGGTCTTGCGCTGCGAGCTGACGACCTCGGGGCTGTGGCACTGGCTGCAGGCCGTGGAGACTGTGTCGTGTATCGGGCCGGGCGGCAGGTCATTCGCCTGCGCCGCACTGGCGGTCAAAAAAAATCCCACGATCAGGCCGGAAACGCGCATCATCTGTTTCACTCCCATTTGCCGCCATCCTGCAGCGGCGATCCTGAACCGGGGCTGAACGGGGGAGCAAAGACCCGTCCGCTGCGCTAGGGTAGCGCGTTCCTGCGCGAAAGACCGACCATGACTCAGGCCCATATCAACCGCATCGCCACGGCGGTTCCACCGCATGACGTGCAGGACGCGTTCCTGGCGTTTGGCCGGGGAATGCTGGCGGACGACAAACGCAAGCTGGCTTTGTTCAACCGCATGGTAGAGCGCTGCGGCATTACGCACCGTTATTCTTTCCTGGAACCGGCGAAGGGCGGGTCTGCGGTGGATGCGGAAGGCTTTTACGCCAAGGGTGCCTTTCCCGATACAGCGGCGCGGATGCGCAAATTCGAAGCCTGGGCGCCCGACCTGGCGGTCGCCGCGGTGGAGAAACTGCTGCAGGGCGAAGACCGCGCCGCCATCACCCACATTATCGTCACCAGCTGCACCGGCTTTTCCGCCCCCGGCATCGACCTGGCGCTGGTCGAGCGTTGCGGCCTGCCGCCTTCGGTCGAGCGCACCATGGTGGGATTCATGGGCTGCTATGCCGCCATCAATGCCCTGAAGCTGGCGCGACACATTGTGCGCTCCCAGTCGGAGGCGCGGGTGCTGGCGGTCAATCTGGAACTTTGCACCCTGCATCTGCACGAGACCAACAATCTGGAGGAAATTCTATCCTTCCTGCTGTTCGCCGATGGCTGCGCCGCCGCGCTGGTCAGCGCTGATCCAGTCGGCGTGCGGATGGACTCGTTCCGCGCCGCGCTGGTGCCCGATACCAGTGCGTTGATCCGCTGGCATATCCGCCAGCAGGGTTTCGATATGGTTTTGTCCGGCGCAGTGCCGGGCGCCATCCGCACCGCGCTGTCGGAATCGCGTGACGCCATTCTGGGCGGCGCCAACGATATTGATCTGTGGGCGGTGCATCCGGGCGGGCGCACGGTGCTGGATGCGGTGGAACAGGCTTTTGCCCTGCCGCCGGAAGCCTTGCTGGCGTCGCGCGGTATTCTCAACGATTACGGCAACATGTCGTCAGGCACGGTGATGTTCGTGCTGGATCGGTTGATGCGGACAGGCTCCGCCGGGGCGCGGGGCTGCGCCATGTCCTTTGGACCGGGCCTGGTGGCGGAAACCATGATGTTTCGCATGGCGGCCTAGTTGCGGGTCCTCGTTCCGGAACTGCTCGACCTGTTGCCCGCCAACGATCCGCGCGCCATCCGTTCGCGCCGCGATCTGGTCCTGATCAACGCCATCATGCGCCAGCAGGCGCTGATGGCGGGCGCGCTGTCCCGCTGTCCGCCGCCGCGCATATTGGCCGATCTTGGTGGTGGCGATGGGCTGTTCATGCTGTCCGTCGCCAGGCGACTGGCGAAACACTGGCCCAACGTGCAGGTGCTGATCGTCGACCGGCAGGATATCGTTGGGCGCGAAACCCGCGCCGGGTTTGAAGCGCTGGGGTGGAGCTGCGAAACGCAGGCTGGCGATGTGTTCGAGGCCATGCCGGATGCCGACATCATCACCGCCAATCTGTTCCTGCATCACTTTGACGATGCAGCGCTGTCGCGTCTGTTGACCGCGATAGTGGCGCGTACCTCTTGCTTTGTCGCCTGCGAACCGCGTCGAAACAGCTTTGCCCTGCTGGCGGCGCATCTGGTGGGCGTCTTGGGCTGCAATGACGTCACCCTCCATGACGCGGTCGCCAGCGTGAAAGCGGGATTCGCGGGGCAGGACCTGTCGCGTCTGTGGCCGCAGGGCGGCGGTTGGCGGCTGGCGGAAGCCGCCGCCTTGCCCTTCAGCCATGTTTTCCGGGCACAGCGCGATGTTTGACGCGGTTGTCGTAGGCGCCGGGCCCGGCGGATCGGCGGCGGCGCGGCTACTGGCGCAGGCGGGATGGAAAATCGCGCTGGTGGAAAGAAGCGAATTTCCCCGCCGCAAAGTTTGCGGGGAGTTCATTTCGGCCACCAGCCTGCCGGCGTTGCAGGCTTGCGGCATCGGGGAGGAATTTCTGGCTGCCGCCGGGCCGCCGGTGTCGCGGATCGGCCTCTATGCCGGCGATACCCAGCTGGCTTCACCCCGTGAGGGGCTGTGGGGCCGGGCATTGGGGCGCGAGCATCTCGATACATTGCTGCGTGATGCGGCGGTGCGGGCAGGGGTACAGCTGTTCCAGCCCGCCGACGTCGTGGGATTGCGGCGCGAGGGCGGGGCATCCGTTTGCGCGCTGCAGGATGGGCGCGAGTTGAAAGCGCGCAACATCATCGCCGCCTGCGGTTCCTGGAACGCCAGGGGCATTTTCGCGGTGCCGGATGGTTGTGATGTGCCATCCGACCTGTTCGCCTTCAAGGCGCATTTCACCAGCGGCGCGCTGCCACCCGGCCTGATGCCGCTGCTGGCCTTTCCGGGCGGCTATGGCGGCATGGTGCAGAGCGATGCAGCGCGCCTGTCACTGTCCTGCTGCATCCGGCGTGACGCGCTGGCGCTGGCGCGGCAGCGTCATGGCGGCAAGGCGGCCGAGGCGGTGCTGGCCCATATCCGCGCCACCACGGCGGGCGTGGACAAGGCGCTGGGCGGTGCCGCGCTGGAGGGTAATTTCCTCTCCACCGGTCCGATACATCCCGGCATCCGTTCGCGTCATGCCGATGGCGTTTTTTTTGTCGGCAACAGCGTGGGCGAGGCGCATCCTATCATCGCCGAAGGCATCAGCATGGCGATCCAGGCCGGTGCCCTGCTGTCGCGGCTGCTGATTGCGGGCCGGGAAGGTGAATATGCCGGCGCCTGGCACCGGCGGTTTGCAACCCGGATTCACGCCGCGTCGCTATTCGCCCATTTGGCGATGCGCAGCGACACCCGCGCCGTGTGTCGCGTGCTCATTGCACTGTTTCCGGGACTGCTGGACTGGGGCGCCCGTCTTAGCGGTAAGACGTAAATTATTTCGGGATTTTTAGCAGCTGGTTCTGCGCCAGCGCGGCATCGGTGAATCGCGCCTGCGCCACCGAGCCTTTGAAGTAATTCACGTGGTTGATGCGTACACCGATCATTGTGTGACCGGGACCGTGGGGGGTGAATGCGACATCGGCTTCGCCTTCCAGCACGCCATCGACATACATGCGGTAGGTCTTGCCGTCATAGCTCTGCGCCACCGCATACCAGCGCCCAATCGGATGAAGTTTGTCGGGAAAGATCAGCGCCTTGCTGCCGGCCTTGCTGTTGACGAAGGCATCCAGATACCAACTGCCGTCTTTCACCCGCACTTCGAACATGAAGCGGGGATTGGGATCGCTGGTGCCGGCGGGCAGGGAATCCAGCCCCGTGACCGGGTCGGTTTCGACGATATGCATCCAGCGCTGTTCAAAATCGCCGCCTTCGGGGCGGATTATCGCCTCGATGGTGAAAGTCTTCGCGCCCACCAGCGGGCGGCCCTCAAAGAACAGGGCGTCATCCCTGCCGTTGAACTGCACGGCCTTGCCCGCCGGACCGTCCACCAGCTGCGGATGCCCCTCCACCTTTGGAGACAGGCCCCCGATCCGGGACAGGTTGTCGAAGGTCCAAAGCGTCTGCGCGCCTTGTGCGGGGGGCACCAGCAGGCAAGCGCCCAAAAGCGCGGCCACCGCGATGCTGCATCTGCTCATAACGCCTCCCAACTTTATCTATATTCTGTATGCAGCGCGGCGACGTTGACGCCTCTGGTGGGTCGCTGCAATCTCTCGCGCAATTAAAACAAGTTGGGGGAGCATCTCATGACTTTGGATCGCCGCAAACTGCTGGTGCTGGGCGCCGCCTCCTGTTTCGCGCTGCCCTATCAGGCCAAGGCCCAATATCTGGCGAAGAAGGTCAAGATCACCGACGTCAAGGTGATGGTCATCCGCGGCACCTGGGACTGGAACCTGATCAAGATCGAAACCGATGCCGGCGTGTTCGGTATCGGCGAGGGCTATTGGGGTCCCGGCGTCAAGGACATCACTCTCAACCGCTTCAAGGCCCAGCTGATCGGCGAAGATCCGCTGAATGTGGTCAAGCTTTACACCAAGATGCTGTTCCTCAATGGCGGCTATGGCGCCACCGGCGGCCTCACCATGCATGCGGCCTCGGGCATCGAGATCGCGTTGTGGGATCTGGCGGGGCGTCTGCTGCAGACTCCTGTCTGCAACCTGCTCGGCGGCCGCTTCCGCGACAAGGTACGCTTCTATCGCACACTGCAGGCGCCGGAGCGCCATCCCGAAGACGCGCAATCCTGGGGTGACCAGGTTGCGGAAGCCAAGGCCAACAATCCCTATGGCTTCACCGCCTTCAAGGTGCAGGGCGACGCGGTGCCGCGCAGCTCCGACCCTACCTATTCCGAGCCGGGCCACGATCCCTACACCAACCAGCTCACCAATCTGGACATCCGGCGCATCACCGACCGCATGGAACGTATCCGCAAGGCGCTGGGCGACACCGACTTCGCCATGGAGTGTCACTGGAAATATTCCGTCAACGACGTGATCAAGCTGTGCAACGCCATCGAGCACACCAATCCGATGTTCGTGGAAGACCCGACGCCGCCGGAAAATCCCGAAACCCTGGAGCGGGTGGCGAAGGCCACCAACACGCCGATCTGCACAGGGGAAAATCTTTACGGCTTCCATCAGTTCTCCCAGATCATCCTGCGCCAGGCGACGGCGGGCGTGCATATCGACATTCCCAAATCGGGCGGGTTGTTCGAGGCCAAGCGCATCGCCGATCTGGCCGACCTGTATGGCATCTGGACGGCGGCGCACAATCCCGCCAGCCCGATCGGCACCGCGGCTTCGGCGCACGCCTGTGCCTCGGTGCGTAACTTCCGCGTCCATGAACTGGCCAAGTGGGTGGACTGGTGGCCGACCCTGGTCACGCATGAAGGGCTGTTCTGGAAGGATGGCTATTTCCACATCCAGGACAAGCCAGGCCTGGGTTTCGACATCAATCCCGATGTCGCCAAGGCACATCTCGCGCCTGGAGAAGTTTGGTGGGGGTGAGGAGCGGTTGGCCGCAGGCCAACGAAATGGTCCAGTGGACCATTTCGAGCGACGAACGCCGCAAGCTTGAGCGAGCGGCCGGAGAGCTGTTGAAACAAACGCCGCACCCGTGCGGCCACTAACCGGAGAGTAAAAAATGAAACTACTGAAAGCCGCCCTGCTGTCCTGCGCCGTTGCGCTGGCCGTCTCGCCCGCCAGCGCACAGGTCAAGCAGACCCGGGCGCAGATGCTGAACTACACATCGGAATGGAAGGGCGAGCGTTTCCCCGATGGCCGACCCAAGGTGCTGGATTCGCTGCTGGAACGCGTCACCAAGGTGCCGCTGGAGAATCTCTGGGGCTTCCTGCGCGACAAGGGCTACCGGGCCCAGTTCGAAGGCGGCTGGCAGTCGCTGCAGCCCGGCAAGGCTTTCGCCGGCCGCGCCCTGACGGCGCAATATATGCCGTCGCGCCCCGACATGGTCAATGTCATCAATGCGGAAGGCAAGCGCGACGGCCGCGTCACCGGCAACAACCAGTGGCCGATCAACGAACTGGTGATGGGCGATGTCTATGTCGCCGACGGTTTCGGCAAGATTGTCGAAGGCACGCTGATCGGCTCCAACCTGGCCAGCGGGATCGCCGCCCATACCCATTCCGGCTTCATCTTTGATGCCGGCATCCGCGATGCGGAAGAGGCGCGCGAGATCGCAAACTTGCCGGGCCTGTACCGCGCCTATGATCCTTCCTATTGGGTTGACATGACCCTGACCACGATAAATGCGCCCATCCGCATTGGCCGCGCCTCAGTATTGCCGGGCGACCTGGTAGTGGCCAAGGCCGATGGGGTGGTTTTCATTCCGGCGATTCTGGCGGAAGCGGCGGTCGCCTCGGCGGAATTCACCCAGCTGGAAGACACCTATAATTTCGAACTCAACCGCACCGGCGTCAATGGCGGCGAGTTTGAAGGGGGCTGGACGCCCAAGAAATACGACGCCCTGGCGGCCTGGGCACTGGGCACGCCGGGCCGGGTGCGCATGACGCGCCCCGAGTTCGACAAGATGCTGGCCGACCGCAAGGCCGCCAACGCGAAGACGATTTCCGAAGCCCCGCGCCGCTAATCGGCACTGCATTGCCCGCGATCAGAACCGGCACCCGCAAGGTGCCGGTTCTTTTTTGTGCAAACGCAGCACATTTCTGGTGAAAATTGCACATAGCGCAATCATTTCAGGGCTTTTGTAGATTTATGCACTGCACAAAAAACGGATAAGGCGATTGTGTTTTTTACCTCTGCACTATCGTTTTCCTCAGGTTCATTGCTTGGAGCGATACATGCGAAATATCTCCGCCGTTCTTCTGAACTCCAGCCTGCTGGCTTCGACCGCGCCGCCTCCGCCGCCGAAGGCAAGCTGGCGCCGGGCAAGCCTGCCGGCGTGCAGAAGGCGCAGCTTCTGACGACGCCGCTGATCATCGTGGGCGTGGTTGCGGCCGTGGCGGCCGGCGTGGCGATTTCCCAGTCCAAGTCCTCGCAGGCGGTTATCACCCAGACGGCTGGCACGCCGTAAAGGCAGGAGGATCGCGGGAAACATGCCTTGGCATGTGTTCCCGGCCTCGATAGGATCGCGCGGTGCGCGCCTGATATCTGGCGCGCCCGTTGACCGACGTTCACCGATCTGTATCAGTCAAAAAGCCCCGGACAGACCGGAGCTTTTTTATTGAGCAGCAATCAAAGTGCTGCCTCTGGCCGGGCCGGGGCGGGACATGCCATCTTCAAATACGGTCAAAGCACCGGCCGGCGCCTGGACAGTGCCGGATCAAAAAACAGGAGGAATTATGCGCAAGGCCCTTATCGTTGACGCCGCCGCCAAGCCGGGCGGACATTATTCGCACGCCGTGATCGCCAATGGTTTCGTCTATGTGTCGGGGCAGGGACCGCAAGATCCCAGGACCAATGTCGCGCCGGATTCGTTCGCCGAACAGGTGCGCCAGACCTTGCGCAATGTGCAGACCATCCTCAAGGGCGCCGGTGCCGACATGAAGGACGTGGTCAAGGTCAACACCTATCTCAGCGATCTCACCCGCTTCGGCGAATACAACACCATCTACAAGGAATTCTTCCCCGGCGAGCCGCCCGCCCGCACCACAATCGGTTGCCAGCTTTTCGGCATCCAGGTCGAGATAGACTGTGTGGCTGTCCTGCCGTACTGAGGAGGGAGTGTTTGATGCGCATTGCGGATTTGGAGACCCCGGTTCCGGTCATTGACCTGGACCGGGTCGAGCACAATCTCACGAAGATGCAAGCCTATTGCGTTCATCACGGCTTGCGCCTGCGCCCGCACATCAAGACCCACAAGATACCCGCATTTGCGCACCGGCAACTGGAACTAGGCGCCCATGGCATCACCTGCCAGAAGCTGGGCGAGGCCGAGGTGATGGCGGATGCTGGGCTGGATGACATCTTCATTTCCTACCCGCTGATCGGCCCGGCCAAGGCGCTGCGCCTTGCCGAACTGTCGCGCCGCGCCAAGATCAGTGTCGGCATCGACAACAGCATCGCGCTGGAGACCATTGGTGAAGCGGCGCGCGCCTCCAACCATGCCATCGGCGTTCTGGTGGAGTTCGACAGCGGCAACAAGCGCACCGGCGTTACCTCGGTGGCGCAGGCGCTGGAACTGGCGCGCGGCATCCAGAAAATTCCGGGCCTGCGCTTCGACGGGTTGATGACCTATCCCAGCAGCGCCGCGACCGTCACATTCGTGGCCGAGGCGAAGCGCGTTTTTGCCGAGGCCGGCATCGCGATTGCGGTCGTCTCCGGCGGCGGCACCCCCAATGCCTGGGCGGCGCATGGAATCGCGGGCCTGACGGAAGTGCGCGTCGGCACCTATATCTATCATGATCGCGCCACGGTCGGTTCCGGCGCCGCCACCCTGGATGAATGCGCCTTCCATCTGCACACCACCGTGATTAGCCGCCCCACGGATGACCGGGCCGTGATCGATGCCGGCTCCAAGAGCCTGTCGAGCGATGGCATTGATCCGTCGTTTGGCAAGGGGTACGGGCTGATCCTCGGCTATGAAGATGCCGTGATCGAGCGGCTGAACGAGGAGCACGGCATAGTCGATCTGTCGCGCTGCGCCACCAAGCCGGTGGTGGGCGAGCGCCTGCGAGTCCTGCCAAACCACGTTTGCGTCGTCAGCAACCTGCATGACGAAGTCGCGGTCAGCCGCGATGGCGAGCTGGTGGATATGTGGCGGGTGGCGGCGCGCGGAAAGACGCGCTAGTCCGCCCTTCTACCAGTCCACCACCGAACCATCGTCGGCGTCGAACTGCGGCAGGTAGGGCCGGGGCTCCCCGACCTGGGCGCGCAGTTTGTCCTCGTCGATGGTGATGCCCAGGCCCGGCCCGGTCAGCAGCGGACGGTGGCCATTGACGATCGGCGGCAGCGGCTTGGCCAGAAGATCCGTATACTCGTTGTCGCCGCGCTCCTGGATCAGGAAGTTCGGAATAGCGGCGGCGATCTGCAAGGACGCCGCCAGCGAGCAGGGCCCTTGCGGGTTGTGCGGCGCGATCGGCACGTAATAGGCCTCGGCCATGCCCGCGATGATCTTCAGTTCGGTGATACCGCCAGCATAGCAGACATCCGGCTGCAGGATCATCGCCGCCTTCTTCTCGAGAATTTCCCTAAAGCCCCATTTGGTGAAGATGCGTTCGCCGGTCGCCAGCGGCACGCGGGTTTTCTTGGCAAGTTCGGCCATCATGTCGACATTAAGAGCCTGGACCACCTCTTCATAGAACCAGGGATTATGGGGCTCCAGCGCTGCCATCAACCGTAGGGCGGTGGTCGGCTGCACCGCGCCGTGGAATTCCACGCCGATGTCCACATCGTCGCCCATCTTCTTGCGCAGGGCGGCGAAGCGTTCCACCACTTCGGCGATATACTTGTCGCCCTCATTGTGTTTGGTGGCCGCGCGCCCTTTGCCATCGCGCAATATCACCTTCATGGCGTTGACGCCGTTTTTCAGGGTCGGCTGGCCATAGACGCGGCAGCGGTCGCGGGTTTCCCCGCCCAGCAGCTTGTAGACCGGCAGGTTATAGACCTTGCCGGTGATGTCCCACAGCGCCTGGTCAATGCCCGACGAGATTGCGGTCTTGATCGGGCCGCCGCGATAGAAGGCGCCGCGATGGATCGCCTGCCAGTGATGCACCACGCGGGTGGGGTCCTGGCCGATCAGATAGTCGCCAACCTCCAGGGCGCCTGCGGCGCAGGCCTTGGCATCGTCCTTCAGCATCTCGCCCCAGCCGGTGATGCCGGTATCGGTGGAAATCTTCACAAAGACCCACGAATTGGTCAGCACGAAGGTTTCGATTTTGGTGACGCGGATTTTCTCACGCGAACCCAGCGCGGCGCTCTGGGCGCGGGCGGGCGAGGCGATGCCGCCCAGGCCGAAGGCGGCGGCGGGGCCGAGCAGGCCAGCAAGCGTGTGGCGACGGGTGAGCATGAGTTCCTCCTGATTTTTGGTCAGCAGGGGCCGATTCCGTGCCGCTGTCCAGCCTGTCGCGCACCTGTCCACCACCATTCGCGGCCAGGCTCTCACGTGATAAAATGAGCAGGAAGGAACAGGGCCGTATTTGCATGACTCCATCGCAGCGCATCGACCAGTTGATTGCCAAAATCCCCGACTGGCGGGGCAAGACCTTCTCGGCGCTCCGCAAGGCCATCCTGGCCGCCGACAAGGGGATCACCGAGGACTGGAAGTGGATGGGAAGCCCGGTCTGGTGCCGTGATGGCATGATCGCGGTCGCCAATGCCCACAAGGGCAAGGTCAAGCTGACATTCGCCAACGGCGCGCACTTTCCCGATACCGACAAGCTGTTCAATGATGGCCTGGATGGCAACCAGAGGCGGTCAATCGATTTCTTCGAAGGCAACAAGGTGGATAGCGCCGCCCTGAAGAAACTCGTCCGCGCCGCGATTGCCTGCAACCAGGCCAAGCTGAAAAAGAAAGCGCCCGCGCGCAAGCCGGTGAAACGATGACCCGGGCGGCGCTGATCGTAGCAATGGCCGCGATCGGCGTCCAACTGCTGGGGGCAGGGCAAGCGTCCGCAGCCCCGTTGCCGACAGCCTGCACCCATCTTTCCAGTGCGATGGCGTCCCAGCATGCGGGCCCTGTCTTTCTGGCGAGCTATCCCACGGTGAAATCCGGACCGCTGCAGGGCGCCGCCTTTCTTTATGACAATGCCGTCGCGGCGATTGCACTGGTGGCCTGCGACAGAACCAAAAATGCCGCACGGATTGGGGACGCCATTCTCGCGGCGCTGGACCGCGACCGCTATTGGCATGACGGGCGCCTGCGCAATGGCTATCTCGCCGGTCCTGTCGGTCCTGGCCCGGTGAAGTTGGCGGGATGGTGGGACGCCAAGCAGAATATGTGGGTGGAAGACCGCTACCAGGTCGGCAGCGACACCGGCAATATGGCCTGGGTGATGCTAGCGCTGCTGGCGCTGGACCGGGCGACGGGGGATCGCCGCTACCGCGGCGGCGCGGCGCGCATCGGTGGCTGGGTCCTGCAATGGCGCAGCGAAAGCCCGCCCGGCGGATTTGCTGGCGGCACCTTCGCCCACGAACCCGCGCCCATCGTCCAGACGTGGAAATCGACCGAACATAATACCGACCTGGTGGCGGCGTTCACTGCGTTGGCGCAAGCGACCGGCGACAAGGCCTGGCTGGCCCAGGCCGGCGCGGCGCGCGATTTCGTGCATGCCATGTGGCGCCCCGACTGCGGCTGCTTCGCGGTGGGGACGGGGCTGGAGGGCAAAACGCCCAATCTCACTCTGGCGCTGGATGCGCAGATATGGCCGCTGCTGGCGATCCCCGGCGCCGCGGCGCGCTACCCTGCGGCGATGGCGCCAGACCGGCTGCGCGACGGCAAAGGCTTTGCCTATAGCGAAGCCAAGGAAGGGCTTTGGACCGAGGGCACGGCACAGGTGGCGCTGTTGCTGAAACTGTCAGGCCGCACGAAAGAGGCGGGCAGCCTAATGACAGCGGTCGAGACGATGCGGGCGCCCGATGGTTCCTATTTCGCCGCCAGCACCCGAGAGCTTCCCACCGGCTTCATGCTGGACACCGATCCCACCCAGCCGCGCCAGTATTTTCACATCGCGCATCTGGCGCCCGCCGCCTGGGCCGCGCTGGCGGAGCGGCGATATAATCCGTTTACGGGGACGAAGGCGCTGCCTTAGATGGCCGTGCCGGGTTTTCCATGGATTACAATCAGGGCACGATGAAGGTGTCAGCAAAATGAAAGAGTATTGATCATGACAAAAGAAGACGAAGTTCTGGCCGCGCTGGACAAACCGCTCGCCGTCTACGCGCTGCAGAGACTGCTCGATCCCAGCAGCAAAAGCAGCGATCCCATGCAGGATCTGCTGATGCGGATGCGGGCGGCAGGAAAGGTTAAATTCGATATCAAGAAAGGGTTGTGGAGCAGGGTTTAAGCCGGCGGTGGACATTCCGGGCGGGCGCTCCGCCCATCTGGATTGGACGGTGCCCATGTAGTAGCCTGCATCTGGCTGGTACAAATACCGGGCAGGCTTGGGGAGGCCGACATGCTGAACAGGATCGAACGTTCTGCCATAAGGAGCGCCGCGCTTGCCGCCTTGACGTGGGCGATATTGGCGGTACCTGCCCAGGCCCAGAGCGGCACGGCGGCGGGCCGGTTCACGGTCGAGCATCCGACGCTGGAGAATCTGGGCTTCGAGTGGGCGATTACAGGCGACACCAATCGCAATGCCTCCGTCTCTGTCGATTTTCGCCGTGCGGGCGAGGCTGCCTGGCGCAAGGCGTTGCCGCTGGTGCGTGTCGGCGGCGAGCGCATCTTCCGCGACGTCGAAAATCTCAGCTACATCGTCCCTGACGGCTTCGCCGGCAGCATCCTGGGCCTGGCACCCGGCACCGAATATGAGGCCCGCTTCGCGTTGACTGACCCGGACGGCGCCTCGGGTCAGACTACGCACATCGTAAAAGCAAAGACGCGGGTCGAACCGCAGCCCTATGCGGCGGGGCGGACGCTTCACGTCTATCCGCCCGGCTGGAAGGGAGAGCGCAAGTTGCCCGCCTTCGACAGCCTGCTGCAGGCTTACTACGGCGCCGGCCTAGGCGACTGGAGCGTGGTGTGGGAGCGCCGCGCCCAGCCTGGCGACACTATCCTGATGCACGCCGGCATCTACCGGAACGAGCGCCTCAACTACGTTGACCCGATGGTGACGCCCTTTGATGGGACCATGTGGCTTACCCTAAAGGGCACAGCGGAAAAACCCATCACCATCAAGGCGGCCGGTGACGGCGACGTTGTCATCGACGGCGCGGGCAATCATCGCCTGTTTGATGTGCAGGCGTCGACACATCACATTTTCGACGGGATCACCTTCCGCGACACCGACGTCGCGATCTTTGCGGGCATGAAAGAGGTGGGCGGTGCCGTCGGGCTTACCGTCAAGAACTGCCGCTTCGAGAATATCGGCTTCGGCGTGTGGACCGAATATGCGGGATCGAGTGACTTTTACATTGCCGACAATGTTTTCCTTGGCCGCCCCCAGACGCGCAACCTCCTGGTCGGCTGGAACCGCCAGTTTCGGCAGCCGGACGAGGCGGGCGGCGCAGCCGGCGTCTACGGCTCCCACGAAATGCGCAGCTACTACGCCATCAAGGTCTATGGCCCCGGCCATGTGATCGCCCACAATGCGATTGCCTTTTTCCATGATGGTATCGGCATCTCGACCTATGGCACACCCCCAACGGATCCTGACCGGCGCGCCTCGTCGATCGATATCTACGGCAACGACATTCACCTGTCCGGCGATGACTTCGTGGAAACTGACGGCGGCGTCCACAACATCCGCGTCTACAAGAACCGGGGCGTGAACGCACCGCACAGCGGCTACAGCGCACAACCCGTCTTTGGCGGGCCGGTCTATTTTATTCGCAATCTCTCCTACAATGTTCCGAACGCCTTCAAGATCAATGCAAACCCCGCCGGCATCTTCATGTGGCACAATACGCTGATCGGGGAGCAGTCCGGCGGAGCAGCCTCCAACATGCATTATCGTAACAACCTCTTCATCGGTCGGGGCGCGGCGCAGGGGGTGATGCGATGGATGAATGTGACCGGGGCCTACAGCTCTGACTATAACGGTTACCGGCCCAATCCGGGCGCCACGGAGCAGTATCGCTGGCAGGCGCCGGGCAGCACCACGAACTTCTCGACGCTCGCCGCGCTGAGCGCCGCGACCGGCCAGGAGCGGCACGGCGTCGAACTCGATATCGACACCTTCGAGAAGATGACGCTGCCCGACCCGGCCAAGCGCCACCAGGTCCATCATGCGATGGACCTGACTTTCCGCCTGAAGCCGGGCAGCAAGGGCGTGGACGCCGGAGACCGCATTCCGACAGTAAATGACGGATTTTCAGGCGCTGCCCCAGACTTGGGCGCGCTCGAAGTGGGCCAACCCGAACCGCACTACGGACCCCGCTGGCTAAACGCGCAGCCGTTCTATCGCTGATGTTCGTCAAACAATTGGGGTTGTTGAGAGCGTAGTGGGGTTGTTGAGAGCGTAGGTTAGCGTCCTCGCTGACGCTCGGACTGCTCGCTACGCTGGTTCGTTCACCGATACTGAAAATCCTTACCGGCGGCTATGCTATCACGGTGCAGAATACGCCGGTGGATAGGGCTCGGTACTCGATGTGGTCAAATTCTACCTGCCGGGAATGTCTGCTTTTGGCGCAAAGCGGACAGGCGAAGCTGAAAGTCAGTCAGGCAGGCGGGCGCTGCAGGCGCATGACTTACTAAATTATGGCATTGTTGTCCAAACCGTGAAAAAGGCCGAACAGCACAATGATCGCCAGACTCAAAGATCTCGGAGGCGGGCCTGGTTTCCAGAGAGTATTGCGCAACCTCTATTTTGGGGATGACACACGGGCTAGACGGTTTCGTTATGGGATGGTTTGGTTTGACCTCACTACCATCGGGGTCTTCATTCTCTCAGCGTCGTTCCCGGGCCAGTGGTGGATCGTCCCGCTAGACTTCGCGCTGGGGACAATTTTGATCATAGAGCTTTCAGCGCGTCTATACGCTGAAATCAACCGCCCCCGCCAAGTGATGAGCCTTTCCACTGCAACGGATCTTGTCGTGATTGCGTCGCTGTTACTGCCGACATTTATTGAAAATCTTGGCTTTTTGCGGATTGTCCGTGCGCTGAGGCTTTTCCGCTCCTTCCAGCTCTTGCGCGATCTACGCTCTGACTCGGCGTGGTTCCGGCGCTATGAGGACGTTATTCAGCGGACTCTTAATCTCGTAGTCTTCGTTATGATTGTCACATCATTCATCTATGTGTCTCAGCACACGATAAATCCTCAGATCAATAGCTATATCGATGCCCTTTATTTCACGATCACAACGCTGACGACAACAGGATTTGGGGACGTCGTACTTCTCGGACCGGGTGGCCGGCTGCTGGCGGTCATCATCATGATAGTGGGCGTTAGCCTCTTCCTGCGTCTTCTCCAGACCGTCTTTCGTCCCAACAAAATCCGCTTCGAGTGCCCGGACTGCGCGCTCTTGATTCATGACATTGACGCAGTTCACTGCAAACATTGCGGACGGGTTTTACATATTCCGGATGAGGGAGTGGTTTGATAAAGAACCGTTGTGCTCGCAGTCGCGGCACGAAGTTCAGCTCTGAGATCCCGAATGTCCGCTATTGGCGCAAAGCGGACATACTGAGCAACCTCAAGCGGCGGGGATAAGCGGCCTCCTGTTTCAAGCGCAGTACAGCATTTGAGCGAAGGCTATTGCATCGCGTGCAAGGTGAAACCAAACCACTCCGGCGCGCAACCTTTTCGGGAGCAGGCTTTTCACTCATTGTCCAGCAGGCCGTAACGGCGCAGCCCATGATGCTCGCGCCCTTGCCGACAAGCCATAAATGCCCGTGCCCCATCATCGAGCCGACGCCATAGAGCATCAGCTGGCCGGTGCTGATGGTGCGCTTGAGCTCTGTCATGCTCCGTTCCCCGCCGACATGCCGTCAGTATAAAGCAGACCTGGGTAAATGTCGAAGAATTGGGGTCAGAGTAGATTTCTTTGATCATTCCGATCATTCCGGGGACTCTATATTTAAGTGAAAACAGAATACCGCCGGTGTTTTTGCCTGGCCCTTCGCTCGCGCTCCGGGCGTTCTTCGTTCGAAACGGTCCACTGGGTCGTTTCGTTCGCTTGCAGCGAACCGCTCATCACCCCAGCAATCTGCGCTACGGCTTTATCAACACCGCCGGGGATAATTAAGACTGTGCTGAAACAAAAACGCCGCCGGGAAACCGGCGGCGTTTGTTGCTCGTAGATCACGGGAGCTACTGGACCATCAAAGGCTCAAGGCCATCGGGTACCTGCTTGATTTTGCGGTCCTTGAGAAGTTGGATGTAGAATACCCGCAGCTGTTCCGGACCGACGCGGTTGAAGTAGCTGCCCGGCGAGACGAGGCGCTCATCCCTCACATTCAGGGCCGCACCCTTGTCGGCGAGATAGGTGATCATCGCCTCATGCTCGGTGGAGTTACGGTTCTCCACCACCATATGCATGATGCTGCGGCCTTCCTGGGCCAGGGCATGGATGTCGGGATCAAGCTCCAGCGCGAACTTCAGCGCTTCCAGGTTGCCGCCGCGCGCCGCTGCCAGCGCCAGGGTCAGGCCGTCAGCCGCCTTGGCCTTGGGATCGGCACCGGCCTCGATCAGGACCTTCATCGCTTCCACCGAACCGGACTGGGCCGCCAGCAGCAGCGGCGGCGTCGTGGTGCCCGGCGGCGGCAGCAGATGTTCGAAGCCTTCCAGGGGACGGCGCTTGACGTCAGCAGCATCGGTCTTGACCGGCTTGGGCGAGACGCTGCCAAGCGCGGCGACCTGCACCTGTTGCGCGCCCCAGGCGGGGCAGTTCTGGATCAGCATGGCGGCGTAAAACACGCCCTTCTGTTGCTCAACCGGCGGCGGCGTGGTCAGGGCATTGGCATTGCCGCCCTTGGACAGCACCATCTTGATCAGGTCGGGATTGCCGCTGAGGGCGGCGGTATGGATCAGTTGCCAGCCCTTGCTGTCGCGCTGATTGACGTCGACGCCGCGCGACACGACCTGCATCGCGAAGGGATCGTTCTTCATCAGGAGCGCGGCCTGGATTACCGTGGTGCCGTCCGGCAGCACGGCCTTGGCGGCGGCCCACATCAGGGGCGTCTGGCCCTGCATGTCAGCGGCATTCACGTCAGCGCCCTTGGTGATCATGCCCGTCAACGCTTCGGGAGTTGAAGTGCCGGCGCACAGCGCCAGCGCCGAGACGCCGTCAGCGCGGGCCGCTTTGGCGTCGGCACCGGCCTTGATGAGGCTGGCTGTTCCGCGCTAAAACGGTTCTTCAGCATAACCAGCTTCTTTCCCAAGGCAGTTTCTATCAAACCGCTTGGTACAAAAAGACCTGGTCAGGTCAGACGACCGCGTCGCGGTTAGTTTGCATCAATCTCTATCGCGCCGCTAGCGAGCCGCTGTTACTTGAGTGCGAAGGTCAAAATATTGCTGCCGGATGCTACCGCAATATACTGGCGCCCATTCAGCATGTAGGTCATCGGAGAACCCTTCCAGGGCTGGTTGCCGCGGAAGGTCCATAACGTCTTTCCGCTTTTGGCATCGACCGCGGCAAATCCGCCGCCGGTCTCGCCATAGAACACTAGGCCTCCGGCGGTGCTCAACACACCGGCATAGTTGGCCTCCTGCGGTCCCTCCTGGGGAATTTCCCAGACCGTCTTGCCGGTCTCAATGTCGAGCGCGCGCAGATATTTCAGTCCGGGATCGTTGGGATCGCGAACGCCTTCATAGCCCCGGCTCTCCTGGGAAGTCTTGCGGTATATACTGCAATCCTCCACCGCCATCACATAGAAGAGCCTTGTATCCGGGCTGAAGGAGGTCGAATACCAGTTAGTGGCGCCGCGCACCGACGGACAGCCCTTGACGCCGGCCGCGGTCACACTGTTGCCGGGCAAGAGGCGGGGCTTGCCGTCCGCGCCATAGCCGCTGGCCCAGTTCATCTTGCGCACGAACGGTTTGGCCGTGAGGAACTCGCCCGTTATGCGGTCCAGCACGAACATGAAGCCGTTGCGATCGGCCTTGAGCAGCAGCTTGCGGGGGCGGCCCTGATACTCGGCATTGACCACCAGCACCGGCTCGGTCGCGTCCCAGTCGTGCAGATCGTGCGGCGTGTACTGATAGTACCAGCGCAGTTTGCCGGTCTTGACGTCCAGCGCGATCACGCAATTGGTGTAGAGATTGTCGCCGCCGCGCTCGTCGCCATCGGTGGCGGGGAACGGATTGCCGACGGTCCAGTAAAGTGTGCCGGTCTCCGGGTCATGGGAGCCTGTCAGCCAGGTGGCGCCGCCGCCTATGGCGATAGCGGTACCCTTCCAGGTTTCGGAGCCGGGGTCGCCCGGCCTGGGGACCGTCAGGAAACGCCAGGCCTGTTCGCCGGTGGTGACCTTGTAGGCCGCCAGGAAACCGCGCAGCGGACTGTCGCCGCCGCCGATACCGGCAATGACTAGGTCACCCACGACGAGAGGAGCAGAGGTCGCGACGAAGTGGCCGGGCGTTTCGGGCATGTGGACATTCCACATCAACCCGCCGGTCAGCCGGTTGAGGCAGATCAGATGGGCGTCGCTGGTGGTGAAGAAGACGCGGTCCCCCAGCACCGCCACGCCCCGGTTGGCCTGGCCCGGATTGCGCCGCCGGCCATCCAGCGGGGTATCGGTATGCACATAGCACCAGAGCTGGCGTCCCGTGGCCGCGCCCAGGGCGCAGACCTTGTCGGCCGCGGTGACGTACATCACGCCGTCGACCACGATCGGCGTGGTCTCGAGGTTGGGAACGCCCAGCGGGTAAACCCACTCCGCCTGCAGGTTGCCGACAGTGCTGGTGTTGATCTGGTTCAGGAGACTGTGACGATTGCCGCCCAGCACGCCGTTATAGGTCGGCCACTCGCCCGGTTTGGGTTTCATGACGGTGTCGATGGCTTCGGCGGAAACCTTCTCCGCCAGCCCGACCCTGGGACCGAGCTTTGCCGCGCCGCCCAGTGAGCTCAGATAAGCGATGAGATCGCGGCGCTCCCCGGCGCTCGCCTTCAGCGGCGGCATGGTGGAATTTTTCTCAGGCGTGATCGTCAGATATTGCTTGTCGGTCAGGAAGTGCAGGCGCCCATCCAGGGTCTGCAATTCCAGGTCATGCTCGGCGCGGCCGCGCGCGAAGCCGCGCAGGTTTTGACCGTCCCGCAGCCTGACATTGACGATGCGCCAGCTATCGTCGGGGCAGAAAGCCCAGCGCGGGCAGCTGGCTGTGGTGTGAATGCCCATCTGGGAGGTGGGATTGTCCAGCACCAGTTCCAGCTCGCGGATGGTGGACTTGCGGCCGATGGAGGACAGGTCGGGTCCCTTCACCATTCCGCGGCCCTCGACCATATGACAGCCGGCGCATTGGCCTTTGCCGAAAAAGAAGTCCGCGCCTGCCTGCACGTTCCCGGCGGTCTTGGTGTCGAAAGCGGACATGTTGAGGGAGCGCAGCCACACCGCCAGAAACCGGAGATCGGCGTCCGCCAGCTTGAAGGACGGCATGCCGGTGGCGGTACCGTTGCTGATCAGGTCTCGGATCTGCACCTCGCTCATGCTGCGTAGGACGGGATTGTTAACCAGCGCGGGGGCGCGGTCGCCGCCGCCGGCGCCTTCGCCGTGGCAGCCTTGGCAGAGGGCGTCATATTGCTTCTCTGCCGCGGCGAATCCGGCGGGCGCCTGCGCCATCGCCCCCGAAAAAGACAGGGCTGCGATCATCAATGCGCCGGTAACGATCTTGATCATGGCGTTGGATGCCTTCCGCTTTGCTCGTGCGAGAGTTGCAAGTTCAAGTCAGGCTGGGCTGGTTCGCGCGCCGCTTCTTCCAGCGGTAGGCCGCGAGGGAATTCTTCCAGAAGACTTTCTCCATCACCTCGCGGCCCTTGGGCGTGAAATATTCCAGATCCAGCGCCACCAGCTCTCCGAAGGTGCTCATCGGTTCGCTGTTCGTCCAGTCGCTGCCGAACATCAGCCGATCGGGCCCGAAGGTCTCATAGATTTCGTCCAGGCGCGGTTTGTAGAAAGCGAGGTCCTTGGGGATGCGGCCACCTGTCTGCACTCGGCGTCCGCGTTCGTCCACGCGTTGGAAAATTGCGGAGAACTTTCCATAAATGTGCGGGCGCTTGACCAGTTCCTCGGTCTGCTTTTGCCAGGTAGCGCGTACCGCCGGGTCGTCAGGGATCCGCTGGGCCGGCAGGTGGTTGAGTACGACCCGCAGATTGGAAATCCGGTCGGTGATCTGCAGCAACTGGCGCACCTGTTCGGGGCCAGCGCCAAAGTCCATGGCCAGACCAGCATCGGCCAGCGCCTTGAGGTCGGCCCAGACCTGCGGCTTCTTAAGCAGCGCCTCGACATCGCGGCCCCAGAGATTGGAAACGCGGATGCCGATATAGAGCGGATTGCGGTGCAGCCGCTCCAAATGTTCGCGATAATCGGGATGGCCGAGCAACAGGTCGCCCACTTCGCCGACCATGAGGGGCTCGTTCTTCGAAACGTCCATCACCCAGTAATTGTCTTCAATCCAGGGACTGCATTCAGTCTCGATCGCGCCGACCACGCCATGGGGTTCGGCGATCTTGGCGTAGTCCCCGGGCAGAAAGCGGCGATAAATGCTGGTGGGCTGGTCTTTGTTCGGCCATGGCACGCCTTGCGGGCGCGTGGGGTCATACAGATGGACGTGCGTGTCAATAATGGGGCCGGAATATTTTTGGGCATTGGCGCCTGTCACACACGTGCCAATCGCGGCCGCCCCTGCAGCGGTCTTTATGAACTTGCGACGATCCACCCCAGATCCCTCCGCGATTGCAAATGATCGCATCGCTGCTCTATTTTTTGGCTTTTCCGCTATTAGAATTCGCAGTATGTCATAGTATCGTACGATCAATCAAATATTGAAATAGCAGGCTCCGGCAGGGCGCCGCGCCGAATAGGTGGGATATGGCATTTCCGAAGATCAAGCATGTGCGCGCCTTTGTGGTGCGCGGCGGCGGCGCCGATTATCACGACCAGGCTGGCGGACACTGGATTGACGACCATATCGCCACGTCCATGGCGCGCTATCCCGAATACCGCCAGAGCCGCCAGAGCTTCGGCATCAATGTGCTGGGCACGCTGGTGGTGGAGATCGAAGCTGAGGACGGCACCGTCGGTTTCGCAGTCACGACCGGCGGCGAGCCGGCCTGTTACATTGTAGAAAAACATCTTGCCCGCTTCTTGGAGGGGCGCGATCCGGCCGAGACCGAGAAGATCTGGGACCAGATGTATTTCTCCACCCAGTATTATGGCCGTAAGGGTCTGGTGATCAACGCCATCTCCGGCGTGGACCTGGCGCTGTGGGACCTGCTCGGCAAGCTCCGCAAGGAGCCGGTGTATCAGCTGCTGGGCGGGGCGGTGCGCGACGAGCTTCAATTCTATGCCACGGGCGCGCGGCCCGATCTTGCCAAGCAGATGGGCTTCATCGGCGGCAAGATGCCTTTGCATCACGGCCCGGCGGAAGGCGAGGAGGGGCTTAAGAAGAATCTCAAGCAGATTGCTGATATGCGTGCCGCGACCGGTTCCGACTTCTGGCTGATGCTGGATTGCTGGATGGCGCTGGACCTGAACTACGCCACCCGCCTGGCCCATGCCGCCTGGAACGAGTCCGGCCTAAAGTGGATCGAGGAGGCGCTGTCGCCCGACGATTACTGGGGCTATCGCGACCTTAAAAAAAGCGTTCCGGCTGGCATGCTGGTGACCACGGGCGAGCATGAAGCCACCCGCTGGGGTTTTCGTATGCTGCTGGAAATGGAATGCTGCGACATCATCCAGCCCGATGTCGGCTGGTGCGGCGGCGTCACCGAGCTGATCAAGATCGCCAGCCTGGCGGAAAGTCACGGCAAGCTAATGGTGCCGCATGGCTCATCGGTTTACAGCTATCATTTCGTCATCACCCGCCATAACAGCCCCTTCGCGGAATTCCTGATGATGGCGCCCCAGGCCGACAAGGTGGTGCCCATGTTCCATCCGCAATTGCTGGGTGAACCGGTGCCGCAGAACGGCCGCATCAAGGCCTCGGCGCTGGACAAGCCCGGCTTCGGTGTCGATCTCAATCCCGACGTCAAACTACACCGCCCCTATCCGCGGGGCTAACTGGGCGGCCGTAGCGACGTCAATAGGTGGTGCGGCCGCCGGAAATATCGAACGTCGCGCCGGTCGAGAACGAACATTCATCGCTGGCAAGCCAGCACGCCAGCGCGGCGCTTTCCGCCGCTTCTCCCAGGCAGCCCATGGGAATCTTGGACCGCATATAATCCACTTGGCTTTTGGGTAACTGGGTCAGAATCGCGCTCTCGAATGTCGCGGGCATTATGCAGTTCACAAAAATTCCCTTGGTGGCGAGTTCTTTGCCCAGGCTCTTGGTGAGGCCAATCACGCCCGCCTTGGAAGCCGAATAAGCCGAGGCGTTGGAGTTGCCTTCCTTGCCGGCCACCGAGGCAATGTTGACGATGCATCCGTATCCATTTTTTGACATGAAGGGTAGAACTTCACGGCAGCAATAGAACAAGCCGTTGAGGTTGACGTCCATGACGCGCAGCCAGCTGTCGATGGGAAATTCTCTCACCGGAACGGTTGCTCCCGCTATGCCCGCGCTGGCCACCAGGATGTCGATCCTGCCCAGCGCTGCGTTGCTGTCTTGTGTGGCTTTGACCACCGCCTGGTAATCAGAAACATCCAGGGCGTGCGTGTAATGGGCGCCGGAGCTCTTCTTTGCCTCTACCAAAGTTTCCTGGTTCATGCCCCAGATAGCGACCTTCCCGCCTTCGGCCACGATACGGGTCGCTACCTGGAAGCCCAGGCCCGAAGCGCCACCTGTTACAATTGCTGCTTTCTCATTGAAGCGATTGGCATACAAAGTCATTGCTATTAATTGACAAAAAAAGACCTGACCGACAGGGGCGCCGGCCAGGTCATGCGATGACGTGCGGGGCTGTTAAACCCCGCACGTATCTTACAGGTTCGCGCGGATGCCGATGCGGTACATACGGCCGGCAGTGTCATACAGGCTTGGGTTGACGCCCATACTATTGGCCGCCGTGGCGGCAATCGCCGGCGGATCAAGATTGGTCAGATTATCGATCTTGCCGAAGAGCGTGAAGTTGTCATTCAAATTATAGGAACCGCCGACAGCTAGGTAGAAGGCGCCTGGAATGAAGTTGTTGTTGATCGTGGGATTATTGGCGGTCGGCAACGGGCATCCGCTCGTGCACTGGATATATTGCTTGTTGAGTACGCCGTCACTGATGAACCGCTCGGTCAGCGTAACGCTCCACTTGTCGGTGCTGTAGGTCTGATTTCCAAGGACTTTCCAGAGGGGCGTGTTACCGCTGTTGGCGCCAGCGGATTGCTGCGGGAAGGTGTTCAGAACGCCCGACGTCGTCTTGAACGAGCTGACATGGGTAGCAAGCGAACGCAGCCTGAACTCGCCGGGAATGCCCCATTCCGGCAGGCTGAAGCTGTAACTGGCTTCCATGTCGAAACCGTCGGTGACCGTGGAGGCCAGATTAAAGGCCGTCGCAATCGCTTGGGTGATGGTGGTTGACGGCAAGTTGAGAGGTCCGTTCGCAACGATCGCAGCGCAGGCCGTGGTGGTGCCCTGGAAGCAAAGGTCCATGCTCTGTTGGGCGCCAAAACTGCTGACCTGGCCCTTCAAGGCGATGCGATAGTAATCAAACGATGCGCTGAAGCGCGGGAACCAGGAAGGCTGGAATACGACACCGACTTCGGTGGTCTGCGATTTTTCCGGTTTCAGCGCCGTGTTGCCCTTGTTGATGTTCTGGATCTGGAAGGGCACTGACGTGAAGGAATTTATGACGGTGCCGGTGGTGACGGTCTGCGCCGCGAAAAGCTCGCTGAGGTTGGGAGCACGAATGTCCCGTGACTGAAGCGCCCGGAATCGGACGCCGTCGATGGGCGTCTGCCAGGTGGCGCCCACCTTCCAGGTGTTAGCGGAACCGGCGGTGCTGTACTGGGCATGGCGCCCGGCGAGGCTCATGTCGACATCGCCCCAGGCGGCGCTCTTCAGCAGCGGAACAAGCACTTCCATAAAGCCTTCGCTGACATCGTATTTGCCCGCGCCGCTGTAGAAGTTGCCGTTGAACCAGTTAGCGCCGGTCACGCAGTTGAGAAGCGGATCATTACAGCCGGCACCGCCGGTGGAGACCGGATCGCCGACGACGGTATATTCTTCAACACGATGTTCGAAACCCGCCGCCACCGACACCGGGCCGGCCCAAGTAGAGAAAGGCTCGCCGTTAATATCGACGCTGAAGGCATCTTCCTTGAGGCTGGTATCCTGCAGCGTGCCGCCCGCTGCGCCATATTTGCCGCCAAACAGCCAGTCTACGGTCGACTGGGCGACCGGCACATTGCCGAAGACGTTGTACGGTACGCAGCCCTGGGCCTGGGCGACAGTGGAGCGGCAGACGATGCTGCCGTTCGGACCAGCCACCGCATCGACGGCGTTCCTGAAATAGGGATTGAGGAAGGTACGAACCCGGATCCTGGAGTCCACCTCGCCATGCTGGAAATAGGTATTCCAGGTCCAGTTCTTGTTGAACATGTCGAAGTCGCCTTTTCCGCCCACGACGAAACGGCGCATCGTACGGTTGGTTCTGATCGTGGCGCCGTCGTCGACCGCTCCATTGTCGGTGCCGATCTGGAAGTTGGTGATGTTGTTGGTCACGCACGCCGCATTTATGGACGCGGGCAGGAACGCATTTCCGCCGCCGGCGGCATTGCCGCACTGGACCACGAGTCCGCCGAAAATCGGGATGTTTCTCACCGATTTATTCTGCGTGCGCGCGTCGCCGAAGTTGAATGTTCCGAAGATGTGGATGTTGGGCGTCAGGTCATACCCGACGCGGGTATAGACGTTGAGGCGGCTTAGCGGGCTGATGTCGGTGATGCCGCCCCCGAAGACGCCGCTGGTGTCTCCGCCGATGCAGAAGGGCGCGAGGCAATTGGTGACAAGACCACCGGTAGCGGCTTTGGTAGGGACGCCCTTCAGTCCATTCGGTCCGACGCCGTAGTTGAATTGAAAGGGCGCGCCATTGTCGCCAAAGGCGGTGCCTTGCAGAGGGCCGGTGGTGATGATGCCGTATTTGCCCTGGATGAAGGGCTGCACATTCGCGTGGACGTTATATTGTGGCAATCCCGCCGGGGTGGCGGCGATGCTGTATCTCAGCTGTCCCGTCGAGGAAAACCATGAGCGCCCGCCGGGACCTTTGCCCACGCCGTACTGGCCCACTCCGATACCCGCTTCATAGTCATATTCAGCGGAGACCTGGATGTACCCTCGCCCGCCATGGAAACTCGTGCCGGCGGCCATCTGGTACATGGCGTTCTCGTTATCGCCATAGGTCGAGATACCGCCCTGCAGATTGGCCTTGAAGCCGACAAAGGTCTTGTCGGTGACGAAATTGATGACGCCGGTTACGGCGTCGGAACCCCAGGAGGCGGAGGCGCCGCCGGTGACCACATCGACCCGCTGAATGAGCAGGTGCGGCAGGGCGGCCACATCCGCGATGCCTGTGACATTCGAGGGAACAATTCGCTGGCCATCAAACAGGGTGAGGGTTCTGGTGGGACCCAGGCCGCGCATAGCGAAGGATGAAATACCGTTATCGCCGCCGCCGGTGCCGCCGGTTCTGGCTTCGGTGCCCTGGCTGCCCATCAAGGAGGGCAACTGGGCCACAGTGGCGAAGATATTGGGCTGCGCCTGAGCGGCGATGTCCTCAGCCGCGAGCACTGTAGTCGGTGTGGGCGCCTGGAATCCGTCGCGGACAATGCGCGATGCTGAAACCGTTACTGTTTCCGTGCCCTGCGCGTATGCAGTGCCAATCATACTCGGTGCCGCCGCCGTCAAGGCGGCCAAGCTGACCATCGCTAAGGCGCCGGACTTAAACCTGCGGACAGGCGCACCAGCATTCGTCACAACAGAGATCATGGTATTTCCCCTTGGCTTAATGGTTCGTTTGCGCGAACGCCGAATTTTTTAGTTGTTCTGGCCGACGTGTCAACTAATGGAACACAGTTTCACATTATAATCAAAGTTTGTGTTAGGGCCCTTTATGTTGTCTAAATATGATCTATATGTTGGCTAAATATGATCTATCGTGCCCGGCAGCCCATCAAAGCCGGCCGGATGGTTGCTTGGGAGGTCGCGTGCGCAACAAAGTCATGCTGACCGCTGTCGCCTTTCTGGTCTGCGTCAGCTCTGGCGTGGCAGTCTGGGCAGCCGCGAGCAGCGACAAGGTGGTGGCGCTGCGCCGCCTCACGGAACCGGAATATCGTAATTCCATCGCCGATATTTTCGGCAAGGACATCGTGGTCAAGGGCATGTTCGAGCCCGGCATCCGGATGGGCGGCATGGTCGCGGCCAGCTCGACAGTCTTGTCTGTGACACCCGTCGGTTTTGGGTCTTTCTCCAAAATGGCGGACAGCATCGCCATCCAGATCACGGGCGAGAAAATGCGGGAAAAGCTGGTGTCCTGCGCCCCCAAATCCGCCAAAGCGCCGGACTACGCCTGTGCGGCGGACTTCTTCAGCCAGTACGGCCTTATGCTGTACCGCCGTCCCATGACCGCGGACGAACTCAAGGCTCAGGTGCGTCTTGCCAACGCCATGACCAAAAAGACCGGTGATTTCTATACCGGCCTGCGTTACGGCCTGGCGGGATTGCTGCAGTCGCCGGAATTCCTGTTCCGCAAGGAAGTTGCGGTGAGCGCCGGCGGCAAGGGCTACAGCCTGGAGCCCTACAGCCGCGCCACCCGTCTGAGCTATCTGATGTGGGGCACTACGCCGGACACCGAATTGCTGCATGCGGCGGCGACCGGCGAGCTGAACACGGCGGCGGGCCTGGAAAAGCAGGTTGACCGGCTGTTGGCCTCGCCCCGGCTGGAGGCCGGCATGCGCGCCTTCTTCACCGACTTTTTGATGCTGGACACGTTTGACGCAGTTTCCAAGGATGCGCTGCTCTATCCGAAATGGGCTGGGGCTATGGCGCCATCGGCCCGGGAAGAGGCGCTTCGCAACCTGGTCAAGCTGGCGTTGCAGGACAATGGCGACATGCGCGACCTGATGACCACGCGCAAGACCTTCATCAACCGGAGCCTGGCGGCGATCTATAACGTGGACTTCTCCTTCGACCAGGAATGGGTGCCTTACGAGTTCGCGCCGAATTCGGGCCGCACCGGCATACTGACCCAGGTCGCCATGCTGTCCATGTTCTCGCACCCCGGACAGAGCTCGCCCACCAAGCGCGGCGTGGCGCTGAACGAAATCCTCCTGTGCGAACCGACCCCCACGCCTCCCAACAATGTGGATTTCAGCGCCATCAACGAAACCAATGGGCCGATGAAGACGGTGCGTGAGCGCCTGATGGCCCATGCCCAGGACAAGACCTGCTCGTCCTGCCACAACGCGGTGGATCCGATCGGCCTGTCCCTGGAAGGCTTCGACACCATCGGCGGACGCCGGGAGCGGGAAAACGGGGAGGTGATCGATGTCTCCGCCACCCTGCAAGGCAAAACGTTCAGCGGAGCGGGCGGCCTGGGGGAATTTTTGCACGGCAACCCCAAATATCCCGCCTGCGTCGCGCGAAAGCTCTATTCTTACGCCAATGGCGTGAACGCCGAAGAAGCGGACGCCACAGCGTTCAAGGTCGGCTACGAGGCCTTCAAAGCATCCGGCTACCGCCTGCGCGCCTTGCTCAAGGGCCTGGTCGTAAGCCCGGAATTCTTCAATTCTTCTGCGCCGATCGAGGAAGTCTCCGCCAGCCATATCAAGACAGCGTCTCCCTAGAGATCAGGAGTACCAAATCATGAAATTGAATCGCAGGTTTCTTCTTCGCGGCATGTTCCAGGGATCCGCCGCCACCATGATGGTGCCATTCCTGGACTGCTTCTTGGACAGCAAGGGTCAAGCGCTAGCTGCGACGGGGCAGAAAATCCCGACACGCTTCAACACCTTCTTCTTTGGCCTGGGTCTGACCACATCCCTGTGGGTACCCAAGACGACCGGCCAGAATTATGAAACGACCGTCCAGCTCAAGCCGCTGGAGGCATACAAGAAAAAGCTGAACGTGTTCAGCGGCATGCGGGTGATGGTCGACGACAACCCGAACTACCAGCATTGGTCCGGTGTTGCCGCTTGCGCCACCGGCATTCCGCCCACCAAGAATGCGCAATTCGACTCCAAGACCATCGACCAGCAGGTTGCCGACGTCATCGCCCGCGGCTCCCGCTTTAAGTCGGTGACCGCCACCTGCAGTGGCGACCCGAAGCACAGCTATTCCAGCCTGGGCGGCGCTAACACGATTCCTGCCGAAACGTCTCCTCTGGCTCTCTACACCAAGCTGTTCGGGCCGGGATTCCAGGACCCTTCCAGTTCGGACTGGAAACCTGATCCGCAGGTGATGCTGCAGCAAAGCGTGCTGTCGGCGGTCGCCGACAACCGCAAGCGCGCGATGATGAATTTGGGTTCTGCCGACAAGGCTCGGCTGGACCAGTACTTCACGTCGGTGCGCGAGACCGAGTTACAGCTGGCAGCCGAACTGCAGCGTCCGGAAGTTGTGGCGAAGGTCGCGATTCCCACCGCGCCAGAGGAGATGATAGCGAACTATGCGCTGCCCAATGTGCAGAAGATCACGCCGCTCATGGCCAGGCTAGGAGCCATCGCTCTGGCGACCGATCAGACCCGGGTGTTCAATCTCAGTATTGCCGAACCTGGATCGAATATGTACGTGCCGGGTGATCCCTTGGGCTATCACGTGACCACCCATATGGAGGCGATCGATCCGGTCTTGGGCTATCAGCCGCGTGTCTCCGAATACAATATCTATACCATGGAGCTCTTCGCCATGCTGCTGAAGGAACTAGATGGGATCCAGGAAGGCGATGGCACTCTGCTGGATCACAGCCTAGTGTTCGCTTTCAGCGACCAGAGCTTTGCCAAGACCCATGCGGTCGACGGCATCCCGATGCTGGTCGCCGGCAGCGCCAGCGGGCGCATGAAAACTGGCTTCCATATCGCCGGTGCCAGCAATCCGGTGTCACGCGTGGGCTTGACCCTGCAAAAAGGCCTGGGCATGGCCGTCGATAGCTGGGGCGCCGGCTCAATGGAAACCAGGAGTGCCTATACGGAATTGTTGGCTTAGTCCCGCTTCGGTTCAGTTGGGTGCTTTTCGTGTTGTGGAGTTCGGAATTGAAAAGCAGCAGCAACAATTGGGTCGCAATGGCCACGCTCAGTGCCTGCCTGATGTTGAGCGCAGGCGCTGCCGCGCAGACTGCGCCCAAGCCCGAGCCGGCTTCCGCTTCCGCGTCGGCGCCCCCGGAAACCGGCCCGACAGTCCCGCCGGCCAAGCCCGGCGTCTATTCGGAGAGCAAGCAGAGCGCCACCCGCTTCCGCGTGACCATCAAGGGCCAGACCTTCACGGCGCGTGACGCGATTGAAAAATATCTCTTTTATCGTGCCGCGATGCTGGCCCTGGAGCAGCGCTCTCCATGGTTCACGCTGGTGGAGGGCCGCAGCCCGGGCGATACGCCGCCGCCGCCTCAAGCCGATCCATCTGGGTACCATTACAGTTTTCGCATGGCCTACTGGCGGCCCGTCTGGCGCTACAAGCGGACGGGCTCGGCCGCATGGAGCACATGGAGTCTGTTTTCCGGCGGGGCATTCTTCGCCGATGGCAAGGACCCCAAGGCTGTATCGGATTACGAAGTCAGCGCCGATATCGTGATGCAAAAGGGGCCGATGGATGACCGCAATCCGATCGCTTTCGAACCCAGAGCCGTGTCCGAGTTTTTGGTCAACCAGGTTAACCCTCCGGAATAAGCGCTGATAACTGAATTGAAGGAGACGATCATGGGCATGCAGAAATTCTTTCTGGTTTCCCCGCTCGCCGTGGTGATGATCGTCGCCCTGCCGCAGCCTGCCTCGGCCGCGCCCTGGACGCGCGGATATGTCGTGAGTACTTACGGATTTGCCTTCCATTACGGCGCCAAGCCTAGCGCTGCGCCGACCGACCCGGGGGCGGACTGTCCCAAAGGCAGTGCCCAGCATTTTTCCGATGAAGTGCACATGCGCAAGGCGCTAGAACAGCAGCCTTGGCGCAGCAAGCTGGAGATCGAGAATATTCTCAGGCCGCCGGAGATAGACAAGGCCCGGCTGCCGACCTATGTCCGGTTCTATATCTGGGGCCGCGCGGTTTCCTATCGGGGCTGGAAGAAGGGCATTGAAACCTACATCAATCCCTTTGCCGCGCCAGATCCCGGCCAGCCTCAGGTGACAGGCAAAATCTCCGACGGCTTCAATCTAGACGGTAACGTCCAGACCGGCGGCTTCGCCAACCGCGACGGCGAGCGCGGCATCGACAATGCGCTCTACCGCGCCTGGGGCTGTGACGCGCCATTCCGCGGACCCGCCACGGCGACCCTGGACCTGCGCCAGAACGTCCAGATGCAGGAAGGCCTTTATACAGTGGTGATCCGGGTTTCCGGCAACAAGGATCCCATGAATGACGATAATGCCACGGTCGAGATTGGATATTCGCCCGACAAGATCGTCAAGGATGCTCAAGGCAACGTTGCGCCGGATTACTCCTACCGGATCGTCAAGAGCGAGCAGTACACGAAACTCAACGCCAAGATTAAAAACGGCGTGGTGGATACAGAACAAGTTGGGCAGCTGCATGTGCCGCGAACCGGCTGGTTTCCCCGCCAGATGGGCGACGCCAATTTCCGGCAAGGGCGCTTCAGCATGAAGATCGCTGCGGACGGGACGGTTTCGGGCTTTGTCGGCGGCTATCGTGACTGGCGCGATCTCTACATCGAAAACACCTTCGCCCAGACCGGAGCCGAGCAGGGTATCCGCGACTATGAGGATGCGGTGGCGATGTACTATGCCCTTCAACGCAATGCGGATGGCCTGCCCGATCCCAAGACGGGCCAGAAGTTCGGTATCTCGATGGCTTACAGGATCAGCGCTGTGCCGGCCCGTGTGATTGATCCAGCCAAACCCGCCAGCGTCCGCAGACTGGATGAGGATAACCGCCGCCAGAAGGCATTCGAGAATTTGCGGGTCACTGTGCTGAAAGCCCTCAGCACAAAAATCATTCAGCCGGTGCCGCCTGGAACAGGTGAGGGGCAATTTCCGGCGATGGAACGGACGATCGCGGATTTGCCGAGCAAGGACTTCTTCCTGAAAACTCTCGACGCTCCTGGTCGACTTGAGGACGTAGACAGCAGTGGCAATCCTCTGGAGAAGCCGCAACCTGCACAAAAGTCGCAGCCCGAGCGGCAGGTGAACAACAATAACCGTGCTATCGTTGCCACGAGCCAGCAGTAGGCGTCAGGGGGGGCACTATGAGGCCTTATAACGTGGAGTACGCGTTGCATCCGCATTTTGCGGGGCCAGATCGCGGTCCATTCGGTCCGGCTTAGCGAGTACTTTTTGGCCAGTGAAAAAGCCATTTTTTTATATAGTCAACTAGGGGTTTCCAAAATAACAATAATTTCAAAGATTTCTGACAAGCACCGCGGTGCCACAAAACCGAAGGCCAGATTTTCTGGCAGCCAGACCCTGGTACGCGGGCTTGACGTTCTGCACGCCGTTTCCCGAGGCGCTGTAAACCTTATTCTCTTGGCTGAAACCCTAAAGCTCAATCGCAGCACAACCCATCGGCTTGCGGCTACACTAGTGGAGCAGCGCTATCTCAGCTTCACACCGCGGGTAGGCTATGCGCTGGGACCCAAGTTGCTCGAACTTGGATATATGGCGCGCGACCAGATGAGCTTACCGCGCATTGCGCGCAAACATATCGAACTCCTGGCCGCACACACCGGCGACACGGTGCATTTGGGCATCCTGGATGGCACCAGCGCACTTTATCTGGACAAGATACCTAGCAGGCGCCGGGTCGCGATACATTCGCGTATTGGTGACCTGCATCCGCTGCGCTCCACGGGGTTGGGCAAGGCGCTTATCCTGGATATGGATCAGGCGCGCTGGCGTGAATTGTACGAAGCGGAGAACCGCAAGGCAAAGCATTATGGCGTGCCTCTCAATGCCTGGCTGAAGCGCATGCGCCAATACGCCAAGGCCGGCTATGCGTTAGACTTGGAGGAAAATGAAGATCGCATCCGTTGCGTCGCCGCCCCGGTGCGCGATTCCACGGAGACCATCATTGGCGCCATCAGCGTTTCCAGCGCGGCGCAGTATATGGACGACGACCGCATGACGGTACTAATTGAAGACGTGCGGGCCACAGCGCACGCCATCAGCCGCGATATGGGCTGGTGCAGCGATTTCGATGCCAATTACACGGCAGGGGGCGTGGTCAAGCGCGCCTGAGCATCACCCGGATGATACACTTTTGAGGCGCCCTCTTTGAATGGATGCCGGAGAGCCATACTGCCCAGCTTTTTCAGGCAGGATTATTGAGCCAGCCCTGGTTGATAGCGTCGCCACCTAATTCCGCTGCGCCGCAAATGCAGAAACTATGGTCGCTTTGTCGCTCGGAAAAGCTAAGCCGACCCCTTTGGCTCACTGGTTCGTTTGCGTAAACGCAGGCTTTTTTTTAGTTGCGCAAGCTAATGTACCATATATTGATACTAGTTAACAGAATTTGGAATACGTCTTTACTCGCCCACATTTTCTGCTAAATTCTTTTCACTTATCGTAACGGTGTACCGAGACCGGCAGGCATGTAATGCCCGCATGCGGGGAGAATAATTTTTTTCTAATAAAGACCTAAAAGTCCAACAATAATGGTCATGGTGGAATTATATGAAAGTACGCATTGCTCTGGCGGCCGCGGCGTCCTTAGCGGTACTTGCCATGTTTGCCGTTGGCGCTGAGGCGCAGAACAAGCCCAAACTTGATGCCAATGGCATGCCCTGCAACGGCGAACTGGATGGCGCGCTCCAGTGCTTTAAGCCAGAGGCGACCATCAGTACCCTGGACCGTCCCTATCGTAGGGCAGGGAAACTGACGGTCGCCGCAATGGCCCAGGGCGCGGTTTTACCCTCGGCGCAAAACAATTGATCTATGCGGCGGTGCCCGGCCTATGAGGCCCGCATCGCAGCCCAGAAGCGGGTCAAAGAAACAAGCCGATAGGCTGTTTTCATCACCAATATCATATTTAGAAATTTAAAATCGCGAGGAAGCTATGCTCTATAATAAACAATACCCGAGTGTCGCGCGCGCTGCGGCTTTTTCTGTTTCCGTACTGGCATTGACAGCGGCCACTGCGCCTGCTCAGGCGCAGCTAAGTGGCGGAGTTGAATCCGTCGTCGTCAGCGGCTCGAGATTGGTCACCAACGGTGCGCAGGCGCCCACGCCTGTCACCGTGGTCTCCACTGAGCAACTGCAGTTAGCGGCGCCGCGCAACGTGGTGGACGGTCTGCTCCAACTGCCAGCTTTTAAGGGGTCAGTGAGTGTTGCCAACCAGAGCACCGGCACCACGTCCAGCAATGGCGCCGGCTATCTCAACCTGCGTGGTCTGGGTGTACAGCGCACTCTGGTCTTGCTGGACGGTCGGCGCATGGTGCCGGCGAGCAGTGCCGGTAGCGTTGATGCCGCGCAGATCCCTGAGGCCCTGATCCAACGGGTTGATATCGTGACCGGTGGCGCTTCCGCCGCCTATGGTTCCGACGCAGTGTCGGGGGTTGTTAACTTCATTCTAGACACCAAGTACGAGGGCCTGAAGGCCGACGCACAGACCGGCATCTCAGGAAGCGGCGACAATCTCCACTACAAGACGTCAATCACTGGCGGAATGTCGTTCCTAAATGATCGCCTGCACTTGGTTGGCAGCGTCTTGGACTACAAGAGCAATGGCGTTACCGCCGCAAGCGCGCGCGCTTGGACCAGCCGTGCAGTTTCAGCGATCTCCAATCCCGCCTACATCAAGACCCTGCCAACATCGCCAACCAATTCCGCCCTGCTGGTTGTGACCCAACCTTATTCCTCGGTGGCGGCGCTGGGTGGACTGATTACCAATTCAAAGCTGGCCGGAACAGCGTTTGACCAGAATGGCGCAGCAATTCCGTTCAACTATGGCACGCTTCGCAGTGCCGCCCAGATGTCGGGCGGTGATGGCTACAATCCCAATACCCTGCTGACGCTGCAGCCATCGCAGCGCCGTGACCAAATCTTTACTCGCGCTACTTACGACGCCAGCGACAATTTCTCGATCTATGTTCAGGCCATGGCATCGCAGAACCATATCGAGTACAACAGCCTGCCGACCTTCGAGCTGAGCAATACCAGCTTCACGGTCTTGCGCGACAACGCCTTCCTACCACAAACTATCAAGGATTATCTGGCGTCTCCGGCAGGCTTGGGCATCGCCACCTTCAGCGTCGGCCGCATCAGCCCTGACTTTAATATTCCGCACATGGATGCAATCACTAGCAGCGGTACGGTGACAATCGGCTTTGACGGCAAGGTGCCTGGCAGCAGCTGGACCTATAATGCCTATGGCCAGATGGGACGCAATCGGGACTCCTACAAGACCCTCGACGACCCTATCTCTCGCAATCTGTATCGCGCCTCCGATGCGGTAGTGAACCCGGCGACCGGCCAGATCGTCTGCCGTGAATCGCTGTCCAATCCCCTCGCCACCGCCACTAGCAATCCGGTCGGCTGCATCCCCCTGAACATCTTCGGTGTGGGACGGGCTTCTGCGGCTTCACTGAAGTACACTACTGGCACCGCGATTCAGATCGTGCGCGTGGCTGAGGATGTGGCGGAATTCAGCGCGAAGGGCGACTTGTTCGATATACAGGGCGGCACGGTGTCGGCGGCCCTGGGTACCAGCTATCGCCGGGAAGCTTTCAACCAGGTCACTGACGCGCAGTCCCAGGAAATCCGCTCGAACGCTGGCATCGGCGCGGCGTTCCCCGCGGGCTTGATCAACACGTTGGGTGGCTTCGAGCGCACTAACCCGCAGCCGACACGCGGTGGGTACAACGTCACGGAAGTATTCGGTGAACTGCAAGTGCCGTTGCTGCAGAACCTGCCTGGGGTCCAGTCACTTAGCCTCAACGGCGCGGTGCGTTATGTGAGCTACAGCACCTCCGGCGGCGTCGTGCCGTGGAAGCTGGGCCTAGTGTATGAGCCGACTGATGGTCTGCGCGTGCGCGCATCCCGTTCGACTGACATCCGGGCTGCCAATCTGGGCGAGCTCTACCAAGGCTCCAGCCAGGGGACCTCAACGGTGCAGGACCCTGCCAATGGCGGCGTCACCACCAACGTTATCACAGGCGCGGTGGGCAACCCCCTCCTGCAGCCGGAAACGGCCAACACCTCAACGGTGGGTGCTGTCTTCACGCCGTATAGCCTGTTCAACGGTTTTGCGCCGGGCCTGGAATTCTCAGTCGACTACTACCAGATCAACATCAGCAAGGCGATTTCCACGCTGTCAGCCCAGCAGGAACTGAATTTCTGCGCCAACGGTTCCGCCCAGCAATGCTCCTTCATCACTCGCAATCCCACCGGAACCCTGTCGCGAATCTCCTTGCCGTTCTTCAATGCAGCCGCCCGCCAGACCAAGGGTGTGGACTTTGAGGTGTCCTACAGCACACCTCTGTCAGGCGTGATACCGGACCTAGACGGGAGTGTAACCTTCCGTGGCCTTGTCAACTATATTGGCCAGTTCACCACCCAGGTGCAGGGCGCCTCGCCCATCCAGCTTGCCGGCGACATCGGAAATTCTCTGCCCAAGTGGAGCGGCGTCTACTCCGCCAATGTCGATCTGGGCCGTTGGGGGTGGTATGTGCAGGAACGCTGGGTCGGTGGCGGCAAGTTCGACAACACCAACAACAACGGTTCGGGCATTTATCCCAACCAGGTTGGCAGCGTCTATTACACCGACACCACGATCACCTTTGATGCGTTTCCGCAAACCGGAGTTTCGCTGGCATTCTCGATCAACAATCTGTTCGATCGCGATCCGCCGTCGACGCCCAGCTTCCTTATCGCCGGTAGCAACTACAGCAACCGCACGCTGTACGACATGATTGGCCGCCAATATTCGATCGGCCTCAAATACAAGATGTAGCAAAGCCTATCTCAGTCTAGCGTTGTGGCCCGGACCGCAGATAGTCCGGGCCATTCTTTTTTTGTGGGAAGGTCAGGCTCTATCTCCCACTGGATGAAAGCTGGGGCTCAGGTCATTGTAGCAAGTGCTACGGGCTTGGGGGCCGGCCATTACGGTCAATCGACCTATCCATTGGTCTCAGGCGCCGTGGAAGAGAACTTGAAAACGGTGCCCGACAACAAAGCGCCTGCGCCATAGACGAATGGCCGCTTTGTGGTGCCGCCGGGCTTGATCTGACGCCGGGTGAGAAGGTGGAACTGGCCTATCTGACTAGGCGTGACTCATAGGGACTCTAGTGTGTCCGCTGGCGGCCATTTACCCCGGCTGAATATATGCCTAGCCGGGCAGGGCGGATGGCGCTGGGCGAGGCTGGGAATGGCTGTGGCGGGGTCACATGCCGCGCAGACGCTGTAGGATATAATATAAGCAAACGCCGCCAATCACGACCCCCGCAGCAATGTTTAAGATCAACAAGTCCGCCTCCTAAAGCCGATGCGCCTGACAATACCAGTTGCCCGGCTTGTAAAATCGCACCCAACAATGACACTGCCCGCTTGGCCGTTTATCTCGTTGAACTTGTTGCAAACAATTGAGATTTGAGGGGGAGGGGTGCGTTTCGCGTTTAATCGTGAGCCCACCAAATTCAACTATTTCCCAGTGAATGCGATAAGTGACATCTTGTTAGGGGGGGGCATTGTTGGACGCGATTTCACACATTAGGCACCAAAAGCGCATTTGAGCGCAGGGTAGAGCGCGCGAAACCGCGTCAGCTTCTCACAAGCCCGCGCTACTAGTGCCGCTTCTGGTTCAACGATGCGGTCGATTCTGGGCGGCTGCGCAATATCCTCAGGACGCGCTCCAGTAACGGCAATCTGCGCGAGTCGGGCCGCACCAAAGGCGGGACCGATATGCGCATCATCGCCATACACAAGGGGGCGGTCGAGGGCGCTCGCTAAGATACGCCCCCATAGGATCGACCGCGTACCCCCTCCGATTACCTTCAGTTCCTTGATAGATTTTCCGCCAGCCTCAAGCGCGGCCAACCCATCAGCGAATGCAAAAGCCACGCCCTCCAAAACGGCTTGCACCAACGCACCCGGATCACTTTCATGCGAAAGGCCAAATAGCACGCCACTCGCGTTTGGGTTGTTGTGTGGTGTGCGTTCGCCAGAAAGGTATGGCAGGAACATCTCCCGTCCAACGAATGGATTGCCTCCATTCTGCACCAAAGCAAGGGCCGAACCGATATCGCGTGCCCCGATCACGCCCGAGATCCACTCAAGCGATGCGCCAGCTGACAAATGAACTGCCATTCGGTGCCAACGTGCAGGTATTGCGTGGCAAAAGGTGTGAATTCCATGGTCAGCTGCGGGCGAGAAGCCATCGCTAGCTACAAATAGGACGCCGGACGTGCCTAATGACAGAAAGGCATCGCCGTCTTGTATGATGCCACATCCAATAGCACCAGCGGCATTATCGCTTCCGCCTGCCACTACTGGTACTCGCTTCATTCCCCACGCTGTCGCTACTTTTTGGCGCAGGATTCCGGTCTGCTCGCAGCCTTCATAGAGCATCGGCATTTGTGCTTCATCAAGATCACACGCAGCCAGCATATCCATCGACCACGCACGCTTGCCGACGTCGAGCCACAAGGTGCCGCTAGCATCTGACATATCAGTCGCATAGTCCCCGGTCATACGTAATCGCACATAGTCCTTGGGAAGAAGTACCTTGAAGACCGCAGCCGCGACATCGGGCTCGTGTCGGTGTACCCAAATCATCTTTGGTGCTGTAAAACCAGGCATTGCAGCATTGCCGGTGATGACGCGGGACTGCGGGTAAAGCTTCTCAATTTCTGCACATTCAGCGCTAGATCGACCATCATTCCATAAAATTGCCGGACGTAACGGCCGATCAGCGCGATCGATCAAGACCGCCCCGTGCATCTGGCCCGATAGGCCTACGCCCTTTACAACCGCACGCAGCGCCGGGGGGAGTACGGCGATGGCGGCATTTGCCGCCGTCCACCAGTCATCCGGTGCCTGCTCGGACCATAATGGCTTCTGGCGTGTGGTCCTTAACGGCTGGCTAGCTTCAGCCGAGACGGTACCGCTCTCATCTAGCAATACTGCTTTGACGGCAGATGTTCCTATATCTAGACCCAGGTACAATAGCGTTAACCTTCTGGTCGATCACGATCCTATTGCGGATGCGGATTGCAAACAGCTGGACGATCACTCATCGAGCGAGGTGCTGCTGCATTTGCTCGAGCGGAACACCCTTGGTTTCAATCACAAAGCTTTTCACCCAAATAAACTGAAGCACCATCATCCCGGTGAAAAACAGGAAAATGTATCCAGGGTGCACCAGCGATGCGGTTAGAGGGAAGAAGCTTGTAATAAGTGCGGCGAATACCCAATGGGTAGAACTTCCCAATGCCTGTCCTTCAGCGCGATGTTCGGTCGGAAAAACCTCGGAGATCAGTACCCAAATCACCGTGCCTTGCCCGATTGCATGTGCCGCAATGAAAGAAAAAAGCCCCAATGGGATGAGATAGAATTGCCCCGTGAAGAATGCCCA
Organism: Rhizobium sp. Q54; assembly: GCA_945860165.1. Taxonomy (GTDB): domain Bacteria; phylum Pseudomonadota; class Alphaproteobacteria; order Micropepsales; family Micropepsaceae; genus Rhizomicrobium. The sequence goes on along the minus strand of CAMAPL010000009.1, from coordinate 3,416 downwards.
ACTAATGAGGCCTAACGAGGCGATATAACCATACGAGCCAACAATCAGTAGCATGCGACGACCAAGTCGATCGATTAGCCAAAGGCCAATAGAGGTAAAAATAAGCAAGACGACACCAATGCCGACCGACTGAAGTAATGCTGCATGTTCGCTAAGACCAGCCATCGTGAATATCCTCGGTGCAAAATACAGGACGGCGTTAATTCCTGAGAGCTGATTAAAAAAGGCCACAAGAAAGGCAAGGAGAATTGGCGTCCTGAGTGATTTTCTCCAGAAGCGCTTTTGTCCGCCCCGGCTCGGTGCCGCGGCAACAATCTCATTGGCGACACCATCGATTTCTTTCGGAGACGACTCTGGGTGGATCAATCGCAAGACTGCCAACCCGGCGGGCCGATCATGCTTTTTGCTCAGGAGCCAGCGCGGACTTTCGGGGATGAGAAGACACAAAAGCGCGTAGAGAATTGACGGAAGAGCGGCGACACCCAGCATCCAACGCCAGTCGTGCTCGCCAATTCCGGCCAACATCGAGTTGGATATGTAAGCAACCACGATGCCAAACACTATATTGAACTGAAAAGTGCCGGCTAATAGCCCTCTATAACGGGGAGGTGAAATCTCTGAGATATATAATGGAGCCGCAACAGTCGAGAGGCCAATGCCGAAGCCGCCAAGCAGACGTGCGAGAATGAAGGAATGCACATCTAGAGCCATTGCCGACCAAATCGCTGATATTATGTATAGTACGCCAATAGCGAGAAGCGTCCGCTTCCGGCCGAAACGGTCGGTCGGCCACCCACCGAACAATGACCCCACGACGGTCCCGTAGAGCGTTGAAGCCATCGCCATGCCATGTACGCCAGGACTGAGCGACCACAGTGACTGGATTTTCTGTTCGGCGCCCGAGATCACGACGGTATCGAATCCGAATAGAAATCCAGCTAAGGCTGACGTCAGCGACCACAATACAATTCGGCTATTCACACGCTCCCGGCGATGAGTATTGTCAGTGAGGCTCATGGGTTATGTCCCCTGATGTTTTTTTGCTTCTGAAGCGAACCAAGTGCGGCAGTGAGCATGTGGCCTGCCGGATATTTTGTACCAGCGGAACTGAGACTACTGCATAGCTTGTGTTCTATCCAGATGGGGCTTTGGCCGCGTCTAGGACAGCCTTCAAGCGTGAGCATCCATGCCCCGCCACACATCTGCCGACAGGGCCATGCCCCGGCTACATCATTGATCATGTGATCGCCCTGAAGCGCGGCGGGCCGGATACCCCGGTGAACATTTAGTGGCAGACCGTCGACGAGGCTAAGGCGAAGGATCGGTTGGAGTAGGCTGACACATCAGCCAGGTAGCAGCGGGGTGGCACAAATGCAGCCCTTAAACCTACATACCAACTGGACAACTCATTGGGGGCCGATCAATAGTGATGAGGCGGGAGCACCTAGTAGAATTTTCATTGACTTAACCCGGCCCCACAGGGCCGTAATTATGTGCTAGAGTAAAATTGCTTCGGCTAAGGTCGGCATCAAAACGGTTTAGAGGAGGGTGACTATGATTCTGCAAAAACGCGTTTTGCTTTGCTCGGTGGCTACGGCGGCACTTGCCGCCATGATCCAGCCCTTGGCCGCGGCGCCCTGGCAGCGCGGATTTGTCGTCGCCACCTATGAATACGCCTTCCGCTATGGCGGCCGCGCCGGGTTCACCCGTAAAGGTGAGATTGAACCGGGCTCGGACTGCCTCCATGGCGCTAGCGTCCATTTTGCCAATGACAAGAACACCGAAGCCGCACTGAAACAGCCTTTTCGTAGCAGTTATGAAATCGAGGCTATCTCTCGACCGCCCGGGCTTGAGATGGTACGGGGGCCAACCATTACTAGGTTTCAAATCTGGAATCGCGCCATCACTTATCGAGGCTGGAAACGCGGCATTGAGACTTATGTAAATCCCTGGGCAGCGGAAGATCCCGGTCAACCCGAAGTGACCGGCAAGATTTCCAGTGGCTTTAACCTGGACAAAAATTCCAACACTGGCGGCTTTGTCGCCGAGGATGGCGAGCAGGGCATCGATCATGCACTCTACCGTGCCTGGGGTTGTGACGCGCCTTGGCGCGGCGATGGCAACGCCACGCTGCATCTGCGTGCCAACGACAAGATGCAGGGCGGCCTCTACACCATGGTGATCCGCATTTCGGGCAACAAGGACCCGATGAATGACGACAACGCTATCGTCGAGATCGGCTATTCACCCGACAAGATCACCAAGAATGCCCGCGGCGATGTCGCGGCGGACTACTCCTACCGTATCGTCAAGAGTGAGCAGTACACCAGACTGAAGGCGAGGATCCGCAATGGCGTGGTCGAGACTGAACAGGTCGAGGAACTGCATGCACCCCGCATCGCCTGGTGGTACAATCATGTCGGCGGCGCCAACCTCCGCAAGGGCAAGATCCGTCTGGAGATCGGCGCGGACGGCAATACCAAGGGCCTGATCGGCGGCTATCGCGACTGGCGCGAATTATACACCGAGAACACGTTTTCCCAGGATGGCGGCCAGCAGGGCATCCGCGAACATGAAGATCATGTCGCGCTTTATTATGCCCTCAAGCGCAACGCCGACGGCATCCCCGATCCTAGGACGGGCGAAAAGATGGGAATTTCCTCCACCTACCGCATCACGGCCATGCCGGCCTATGTTGTGGACTCTGAAAAGTCTGTTGGGATTGCGGTGATTCAGGAGGAAGAGCCAAGTAAACATTCTTTCATCGCGATCCGTGAAGCTACCATCAATTCTACCAAAACTAAGATTGTTCATAGCGTTCCGCCAGGTACCACTCAGGGGGCATTCCCTGCCATGGAGCGGACGATTAAGGATCTTCCCAGTAAAGAGTTTTTCCTCAAGACGCTTGATCGCCCCCATTACTCAGATGCGATTGTTCGGATAAACCTTAATGGGTTGGTAGATAAGGATGGAAACTTGGTTGATGCGAATGGGAACAAGATCGAAAGAATAGATTGAGACTGATCGCCACTTTAGTGATGTTTAATGGCTGTGGCGGGGCAGGAAGCCGAAAACGGCGTGACATTGTCACGGCCCTGTCGCCTGATGGAGCGCCCGCCACAGCCATTCCGTGACTCGTCCAGCGCCATCCGTCCGCACGGCTAGGCAGTGGTTCAGCCGGGGCAAATGGCCGCCAGTGGTGTCCGCAGAGTCTGTGTCGCACTACCAGCGATAGGCGACGTTACCCGTTGCTTGGAGGCTTGACTGTTGGCGGACAGGGAGGGATTCGAACCCTCGAACGGCTTTCACCGTTACACACTTTCCAGGCGTGCGCCTTCAACCACTCGGCCACCTGTCCGCATTGGGAGGGGGAATACACGCCCCCCGCGTTAGCCGCAAGTCCTGCTTAACATCCT
>CAMAPL010000008.1 GCA_945860165.1 Rhizobium sp. Q54 | reverse complement strand
AGCGCAATCTGGTCAAGCGCTTCTACTGCAAGCTCAAGAACTTCAGGCGGGTCGTAACCCGCTTCGACAAGCTGGCGCGCAACTTCCTGGCTACCGTCGTTCTCGCCTAAATCCGGCTCTGGGCCAGAAATTATGTGTCCACTACCTAGCCGGTATTGTCCGGAAACTCTTCGATAAAATGATCCATCTGATGCGAGGGCCGCTCGCCGCAATCGCAATTGACCAGCTTGGCGGGCACGCCCACCGCGGTACAGTGGGGCGGAACGGATTTCAGCACCACCGAGCCGGCGCCGACACGGCTATATTCGCCGATCTCGATATTGCCTAGGATCTTGGCGCCCAGCGACAACAGAACCCCACGGCGAATCTTGGGATGGCGATCACCGCTTTCCTTGCCGGTGCCGCCTAGGGTGACGTCCTGCATGATGGAGACATCGTCTTCCACCACCGCAGTCTCGCCGATCACAATTCCAGTGGCATGATCCAGCATGATGCCGCGGCCCACCCTGGCGGCGGGATGAATGTCCACCGCGAAGAGCTGCGAGATGCGGCTTTGCAGAAACAGCGCCATCGCTGGGCGGCCGTTGCTCCACAGCCAGTGGGAAATACGAAAGCTCTCCAGCGCATGGAAGCCTTTGTAGAACAGGAAGGCGTCGACATAGGAATGGCAGGCGGGATCGCGCTCGAACACTGCCGACAGGTCGGCGCGCAACGCTTCGCCAAAGGAGGCGTCGGCGGCCATGGCATCGTCGAACATCTCGCGGATGGCCAGCGGACTGAGATCCTCGCCGCCCAGCTTGCGCGCCAGGTGATAGGACAGCGCCTGTTCCAGCCGCTCATGCTGCAAAATGGTGGCGTGGACAAAGCCGGCCAGCGTCGGCTCGCGCGCGCCCATGGCTTCGGCCTGCTGGCGCAAGGTGCTCCAGATCGGATCGACGGTAAAGACTTTCTCGCGCGGACTGGCCATGGTTTGTCCTTAAGGGTGATGCTTTTACCACGGAAGTTTGTACAATTTCAAAACACCTGAAACCGGGTGTTTTTCCCCGCAAATGTTAATATGGGTAGACACCCGCTCCTTTTTGAGGCCCCGCATGGCTGCCCTGAGACGCACGGTTGCCCGCCTGCTGACGGCTTTTCTGTTGCTGCTGACGACACTGATGGCCGGACCGGCGCTGGCCGCGCCCGCCGACGCGCTGCTTGGCGAATGGACCATCCTGATCCCGGATGCCTTTCCCGGCATGGTCTTCACCTGGCGGGTGAAGCAAGACGGCACCTATCAGGAGGATGCACAGCGGGGCGTCAGCGGCAGGCGCACCCAGCCCACCATGGCGGGACACTGGAGCATCGAGGACCGCCATCTGGTGTTCACCCAGGACACGCAGGGCTTTATCTTCGAAGGCGACATATCGGGGAATTATTATTCGGGTTCCCTCTTCCTGCAGGGCGTGGAAGTTTCACATTTCTGCGCCTTGAAGGGCAGCGAATCCCCGGGCACTTGCGATCGGCTGTCGGCCTGATATCAACGCTGTCATGTCCAAACGCGATACGTTCAACCATCCCGCCCCCGATGCGATGGATCTGCTGCTGACGCGGCGTTCCGGCTCGGCCAAAGCGATGAAGGAACCCGGCCCTTCGAAAAAACAGCTCGAGGATATCCTGCGCGCCGGCGCGCGCGCCCCCGATCATGGCAAGCTGTTTCCTTGGCGCTTCATCGTTTTTGAGGGCAAGGGGCGCGAACGTTTCGGTGACATACTAGCCGAGGTGATGCAAGCCGATGGCGAACGCGCCAAGCAGATCGATGAAGAACGCGGACGCCTGCTGCGCGCCCCGCTGGTGATCGGCGTGATTTCATCCGCCCGCGAGCAGCACAAAATTCCGGTCTGGGAGCAGGAATTGTCGGCGGGCGCAGTGTGCCAGAACATCCTGATCGCCACCACCGCGATGGGCTTTGTCGGCAACTGGCTGACCGAATGGTACGCCTATCACTCCATCGTGAAGGAGAATATGGGGCTGAAGCCGGGCGAACGTGTGGCTGGCTTCATTTATATCGGCACCGCCAAAGACGAACTAGAAGAGCGGCCGCGTCCTGAGATGGACAAGATCGTCACGGTGTTTTGACGCCGATCACCATGTCATTCCCGCGCAAGCGGGCATGACAATGATTAACGTATCCCGATCAGCTTGTGCGTCTGCAGCGACAACCGCCATTGCGGGTTAGCCAGGCAATAGGCCGTGGCGGCTTCGGTGTTGACCTGGCGGTCCGCATTGTCCATCGGCTGCAGGAAGAAATTGCGGAAATCCTGGCCGGCGAAACGTTCCGGCGGCGCGCCATCTTGCGGATAGATCAGTTTCAGCTCGTCACCCCGCACCAGCTTCTGCTCGGCATCCGCCTTGGGGCTGACGCAGATCCAGTCGATGCCCGGCGGCGGCAGCAAGGTGCCGTTGGTCTCGATGCCGATTTCAAAGCCCCGGTCTTTCAGCGCCGCGATGGCCGCACTGTCCAGTTGCAGCAGCGGCTCGCCGCCGGTGCAGACGATAAAGGGCTTGCCCTTCGCCGCTTTGGGCCAATGCGCCGCCGCCGCCCGGGCCAGCGGATCCGCGTCGGCAAACTTGCCGCCGCCCGGCCCATTGGTGCCAACGAAATCGGTGTCGCAAAACTGGCAGACCGCATCGTGGCGATCCCTCTCGAGCCCGCTCCAAAGATTGCAGCCGGCAAAGCGCAGGAACACCGCAGCACGGCCGGTCTGCGCCCCCTCGCCTTGCAGCGTGTAGTAAAGTTCTTTGACGATATACGTCATGGCTTTATTTCTGGTCGCGCCGCGATGCCCTGCTGGTTCGCGGTCGCTCCCGTGTACTTGAGATACCCGGCGGAACGCAGATCGCAGGCCAGACAGGCGCCGCAACCATAGCCCCAGTCGTGGCGCTGGCTGCGGTCGCCCTCATAACAGGTGACGGTTTCCTCCACGATCAGTTTGACCAGCGCCGCACCGCCCAACTCCTCCGCCAGATACCAGGTCGCCGCCTTGTCCATCGCCATCAGCGGCGTATGCACGCGCACATCCCGCGCCAGCCCCAGGCTCAGCGCCCGCGCTGTCGCCTGCACCGTCTCACTGCGGCAATCGGGATAGCCGGAAAAATCGGTCTCGCACATCCCGCCCACCAGATCGGATATGCCACGGCGATAGCCTAGCGCGGCGGCCGCGGTCAGGAACATCACATTGCGGCCCGGCACAAAGCTGGTCGGCAAACCATGCGCACCCATTTCAATCTTGCTTGCGTCGGTCAGGGCGCTGCCGCCGATAACCTTCAGCACATCCAGCGGCAACAGGTGATCTTCGCCCAGCCGCGCCGCCTTGCCCGCAAAATTCGCGCGAAGGCCTCGCAGGATACGAAGCCGCGCCGCCAGTTCGCTGGCGTGGCGCTGGCCATAATCGAAGCCGACTGTTTCCACCCGGTCAAAGCGCGACAGCGCCCAGGCCAGGCAGACCGTGGAATCCTGACCTCCGGAAAACAGCACCAATGCGGATGAAATACTGGACATGGCGGGGATGTAGCCTTTGGCCAGCGTCGGGCACAAACGAAAAATACTATACCACTTTCGCCGTGGTGGTTGGCACGCAGACGCGGGTGGCCGACAGCGCAATGGTGACGATGGTGCCCTCGCCCACCGCGCTATTTACCGAAAGTGTGCCGCCATGCAGCTCCGCCAGCGCCTTGGCGATGGACAGGCCCAGTCCGGCGCCTTCGAAACGACGCGCCAGGCTGCCGTGTTGCCTATTTTCCGCGCAAAATGGGGCGGGCAATTGTTCCTGCCAGAACTTTGTGTGAGATTGTACGCCATTAAAAAAATCAAAAAATCGCATTGTCATGTCTGTGACACTCACCTTGCTCGCCTACGCGGTTGCTCCATGCCTGACCTGATGAAAAAAGGCCGCAAGCCCCCCCCGCCCCGTGCCTGGCAACGGATGCTGAGCGGACGGCGGCTGAACCTGCTGGAGCCCAGCCCGCTCGACATCGAGATTGCAGACATCGCCCATGGCCTGGCCAGGGTGGCGCGCTGGAACGGTCAGACCAGAGGGGCGCATGCCTTCTCAGTGGCCCAGCACAGCGTGCTGGTGGAACGGCTGGTGACGGAGCTGTCGCCCCGTCTGGCCCGCGAGGTGCAGCTGATGGCCCTGCTGCACGATGCACCCGAATATGTTGTCGGCGATCTCATAAGTCCATTTAAGGCGGCAATCGGCATAGATTACAAGGCTTTGGAAGAACGACTTCAAGCGGCAATTCATCAGCGTTTCGGCCTGAGCGCCCATGTCCCCCCCCCCCTCAAGACCCTGTTCAAGCGGGCAGACCATCTGTCGGCCTATTACGAGGCCACCCAGCTTGCCGGCTTCGAGGAAGCAGAGGCGGGCCGCCTGTTCGGAATGCCGCCCAGGGGGCTGAAAACGCCCCGGCTGGCCCCCCTCAGCACGGCCGAGGCCCAGGGCCTGTTCTTGGCAAGGTTTCAGCGGCTTTACGACCTCAAGTAGCGTAGCGGTAGGTCATATAAAAAAATGCTCAGTAGCTGTTAAAAGACCCCATGCCCCGCCTTCTGGTCACCCCCCTGTCGAGCCTTGCCGACGCCCTCCAAAGCCACGCCCCATCACACCTCGTCAGCCTCCTGTCGCCCGAACACATGATCCAGACGCCGGAAAGTTTCCCCGCCGCCGCGCATCTTCGGCTGGGAGTCAACGACATCGTCGATCCCGCCGCCGGTACCGCGCCGCCCGTTCGCCAGCATATCGATGCGTTGCTCGCCTTCTCGCGCGGCTGGGATGGGCGCGCGCCGATGGTGATTCATTGCTGGGCGGGAATTTCGCGTTCCATGGCCTCGGCCTTCACCATTCTGTGCGACCGGCTGGGCCCGGACCGTGAAATCGAAATCGCCCGCGCCATCCGCCAGCGCGCGCCGCACGCCCAGCCCAACCGGCTGCTGGTGCAACATGCCGATGACGCGCTGGGGCGCGGCGGGCGGATGATCGCCGCGCTAAATTCCATGGGGCCGCACATCGTGGTGGAGGAAGGCGTCACCACCGCTTTCCCGCTGGTGGGTCTATGAGCGCAAAGTACAATGTGGTGAGTATCGGATTGTCCGCCGCCATCGTCGCGGTGGAGAGCGAGCAGCCGGTGGTGCTGGTGGTGGCGCATGACGGCAGCGACGACGCGCTGCCCTTCGGCCCTTTTGATCCCGCGCATCATCGCACGCTCGAGTCGGGCCTGCGCAAATGGGTGGGCGAACAGACCCGCTTCGATCTGGGTTACACTGAACAACTCTACACGTTTGGTGATAAAGGAAGGCATACGCCGACAGGCGGCGACAAGGGCCGGCAATCCGGGGGCGCCCGCGTCGTGTCGGTGGGCTATCTGGCACTTACGCGGCGGGTGAAGGAAGCGCCGGAAACCCAGTGGCGCGGCTGGTACCACTATTTCCCCTGGGAAGACTGGCGCGACACCAGGCCGGCCATGATCGACAGCGTCATTCTTCCGGCGCTGAAGAAATTCGTGAAGGACGCGCTCAATGCGGAGGCCGCCGAACTGCGGCGCGAACGGGTCAATGTCTGCTTCGGCGAAGGCTGGGACGAAGAGCGCGTGCTGGAGCGGTACGAGCTTCTGTATGAAGCCGGTCTGGTGGAAGAGTTCTACCGCGACGGCGGAAAATCTGGTGCAGGCCTGGGCACCGCCATGCTGTTCGACCATCGCCGCATCCTGGCCACCGCCATCGCGCGCCTGCGCGGCAAGCTGAAATACCGTCCGGTGGTGTTTGAACTGATGGCGCCGGCCTTCACCCTGCTGGAGCTGCAGCGGGCGGTCGAAGCCCTGGCCGGCCTTCGCCTGCACAAGCAGAATTTCCGCCGCCTGGTGGCGGAACAGGGCCTAGTGGAAGGCACCGGCAAGTTCTCCGCCCCTGCCCGCGGCCGCCCTGCCGAGCTGTTCCGCTTCCGGCGCGGGGTGCTGCGGGAACGCCCGGCGCCCGGCCTGAGGCTCGGCTCCAGACGCGGGAAAACGTCTTAGGCGCGTCGCGAAAGCCTGATCTGTGGCATTCCCGACCCTTGACCCCAATATGCTCGCGTGTAGCATAAAGCGCGAACCGGCTCCTTAAAGGCCGGGTTTTTTGCCCCATATATATACTCGAAATGAGTATTAATTGGCGGCAGGAGGACGAGATGGGACTGGAACTGGCCTATACCGACGCCGTCGCACGCGCGACCCGCGATCTGTACGCCAAGGTCTCGAGCGTCATCCCCGAAGTGGAATGGCCCGCTTATGCCCCGGTGATCGCCGAGATCAACCGGCTGAAGCACGAAAAACACGCCGTCATCCTGGCGCACAATTACATGACGCCGGAAATTTTCCATTGCGTCGGCGATTTCGTAGGCGACTCTCTGGCGCTGGCCCGCGAGGCGGCGCGCACCGACGCGCAGATCATCGTCCAGGCCGGCGTACACTTCATGGCCGAGACGTCGAAAATCCTGTCGCCGCAAAAGACCGTGCTGATTCCCAGCCTGGAAGCGGGCTGTTCCCTGGCCGCCTCCATCACCGGCGCCGATGTGCGGCTGCTCAAGCAGAAATATCCCGGCCTGCCGGTGGTGACCTATGTGAACACCTCCGCCGAAGTGAAGGCGGAAAGCGACGTCTGCTGCACCAGCGGCAATGCCGTGGCGGTGGTGGAACGCATCGCCAAAGACTTTGGCGTCGATACCGTGATCATGATCCCGGACAAGTATCTCGCCCGCAATGTCGCGGCCAAGACCGGCGTCAAGGTCATTACCTGGGAAGGCGCCTGCGAGGTGCATGAGCGTTTCACGGCGCAGGAAATCCGCGACTATCGCACCGCCCATCCCGGCATCGTGGTGCTGGCCCATCCCGAATGTCCGCCCGAAGTGGTTGCGGAAGCCGATTTCGCCGGCTCGACCGCGGCGATGATCAACTATGTCGGCAGCCACAAGCCGCAGCGCGTGGTGCTGATCACCGAATGCTCGATGAGCGACAATGTCGCGGTGGAAAATCCCCAGACCGAATTCGTGCGGCCCTGCAATCTCTGCCCGCACATGAAACGCATCACCCTGAACGGCATCCTGCATTCGTTGCAGACCATGACCCATGAAGTGATCGTGGACCCGATTATCGCGGCACGGGCCAAGGCCCCCATCGACCGCATGCTGGCGGTGAATATCTGACATGAACCAGATAGACAGCATCGTCGAAACCGACGGCGCGCTCATTTTGGGCGCGGGCATCGCCGGCCTGTTCACGGCGCTGAAGCTCAGCCCCATGCCGTCCATCGTGCTGGCGGGCACCAGGCCCGGCCTGTCAGGCTCCAGCGCCTGGGCCCAGGGCGGCATCGCCGCCGCGATGGGCGAAGACGACAGCTGGCAGAGCCACGCCCATGACACGGTGGTAGCGGGCGCCGGCCTGTGCGATCCGGCCATTGTGGACATGGTGGCGCGCGAAGCCCCTGCCCGCATTGAAGACCTGATCGCGCTGGGAACGCCCTTCGACCGCAAGGCCGATGGCAGCCTAGCGCTGGGCCGCGAAGCGGCGCACTCCCTGCCGCGCATCGTGCATGTCAAAGGCGACGGCGCGGGCGCGGCGATTTCTGCCACCCTGGCGCAGCGCGCGGCCGCAGCCGACGGCATCACCCTGCTGGAAGGCTTTCACGCCGTCGAACTGGCGATGGAGAATGGCCGCGTCACCGGCATCTTCGCCCGTTCGGGGCTGGGCGCCGGCGCGCGCCTGATCCTGTTCCGCGCCCGCGCCGTCGTGCTGGCCACCGGCGGGCTGGGCGCGCTTTACGCCGTCACCACCAATCCCCTGGAAGCGCGCGGCGAAGGTTTGGGCATGGCGGCACGCGCCGGGGCGCTGATTTCCGATCCGGAATTTTTTCAGTTCCATCCCACCGCCATCGCCGCTGGCCGTGACCCCGCGCCGCTGGCGACCGAGGCGCTGCGCGGCGAAGGCGCGGTGCTGGTCAATGCGCGCGGCGAACGCTTCATGACGGCGATCCACAATGACGCCGAACTGGCGCCCCGCGATATCGTGGCGCGCGCCATTCATCGCCAGATCGCGTCGGGTGAGAAAATCTATCTGGATTGCCGCGCCGCCATCGGCGCGGATTTCCCGCGCCATTTCCCCACCGTCTATGCCGCCTGCAAGTCGGCCGGCGTCGATCCTGTGCGCGAGATGATCCCTGTGGCGCCTGCCGCGCATTATCACATGGGGGGCATCGCCTCCGATGCCGTGGGCCGTTCTTCCCTGCCCGGATTGTGGGTGGTGGGCGAATGCGCCGCCACCGGCCTGCATGGCGCCAATCGCCTGGCGTCCAATTCACTGCTCGAGGGCCTGGTGTTCGGCGCCCGCGTTGCCGATAATGTGCGCAGCCATTTGCAGGCGGGCGCGATGCGCGGCGCGCCGCCCGCGCCGCAGCGTTTTGCCTCCCCAGCCCCGCCGGCGGTGTTGCGCCAGGCGATGACCAACTGCGTGGCGCTGGAGCGCGACGCAGACGGCTTGCGCTCGGCGCTGGATGTCATTGCCCTGGTGGAAAAAACCAGCAGCGAGCCTGCCCTGCTGAACATGATTGCCGCCGCCCGGCTGGTCACCGCCGCCGCCCTCGCCCGCACGGAATCACGCGGTGGCCATTGGCGTAGCGATTATCCGTTGACCGATGCCAAGGGCGCGCGGACTTTCCTCACCTTGGCCGATGCCGAGCGTATCGCTTCTGACGCCGCCAGCACGCCCCGTCGCGCCAGAAAATGAGCGCGCTGGATTTCACCCGCCCGCCGCCGGCACTGCTGCTCGAGGCGCAAGTCCGCGCCGCGTTGCTGGAAGATCTGGGCCGCGCTGGGGACATCACCAGCCAACTCACCATTCCCGCCGGAAAAAGCGCCACTGCAAAACTGGTGGCACGCAAGCCGGGGCGCCTGGCCGGATTGATCTGCGCTGAAGCCGCATTCCGACTCGTCGATCCGACGCTGAAGTTTGACGCCAATACGCCCGACGGCAGCGACATCGCCGCCGGCACGGTGCTGGCCACCATCAGCGGCAGCGCGCAATCCATTGTGACCGCCGAGCGCGTCGCCCTGAATTTTCTGGGACCACTTTCGGGCACCGCTACCGCCACGGCGGCGCTGGTCAAAGCGGTAGTAGGGACCGGCGCGCGGATCGCCTGCACCCGCAAGACCCTGCCCGGCCTCAGGGCGCTGCAGAAATACGCCGTGCGGTGCGGCGGCGGCTTCAATCACCGCTTCGGGCTGGATGATGCCGCCATGATCAAGGACAATCACATCCAGGCAGCAGGTGGCCTCAAGCCGGCTGTTGAAGGGCTGCGCGCGGGCCTCGGCCATATGGTCCGCATCGAACTGGAAGTGGATACGCTGACCCAGCTCGGCGAAGCGCTGGCGCTGGGCGTGGACACGATCCTGCTGGACAATATGACCCTGGAAGATTTGCGCCTCGCCGTCGCCATGGCAAAAGGCAAGGCGGTGCTGGAAGCCTCCGGTAACGTCACCTTGACCAGCGTGCGCGCCATCGCCGAGACCGGTATGGATTACATCAGCTCAGGCGCAATCACGCACAGCGCGCCGAATCTGGATATCGGTCTGGATTTCTAAGTCAGACTTCAGGTCTGGGAAGACCGGGCCCGCGACGCACCACGATAGAAAATGTGGTTGCCGATCTGGGTGGTTTTTTCCAGCGTGTCGGCCCAAATCGGAGAAACCGAGATCGCGTGGAAATTGGTGGCGCCGCCGGTGGCGTTGCGCAGGCGGATTTCGCCGGTGAGAAGTCGGGCCGCCAGGACTTCCGCGTCACGCCAGGCGCCGGGCTGCTTGGGGCGCTTCATGTCGCCATTGCAGGTGAAGGAGAACTGGCAGCCGGGGCGCTTGGAGCCTTCATAGACCACGGCGCAGATCGAGTGACCGTAATTGCCGTGATTGATGCGGTGGAAAATGACCTCGGCGACGGCCTTCTGGCCACCGGCTCCTTCGCCGCGGGCCTCGTAGTACAGGACTTCCGACAGGCATTTGTGCTCGGCCAGAAGCCGGCTGCGCACCGCATCGATCGGCTTGGGCGCTTCGATTGCGGCCACCTGGACGACCGGCGCGGCGGTTTTGTCCGTGGACGGACGATAAGTCATGGACGCGCCGATCGCGGCGCTGGCGGTGGCGAGAATGATCGCCATCGCGGCGACTAGCACGCGGTCGGAACGCGAAATCGCGTCGTGTGTTTTCTTGGACATGGAAAGGTGAACTCGTTTCGGCTTTAGGTTTCGCTTGGTCTATCTGGCTTGCTCTAAAATTCGCAGTTGCTGTTTGCTTGCCCTTATCGGCATTCAATTCGCATTTGCTATTTCGATTCAGGCTGTGTCGATTCCGCGTCGTCCTTCAAAAGTTCCGAATGGTTCCCAGCACTCTCTTATGGGGAGGCTTGTGCATGGCAAAAAACGAATCGTCAAATAATTTTTTTCATTAACGTGACAAAGCGTCATTTAACGCTGAAAAATCCAGTGTTTTCCTGCTTCATCCGTACAAGGATTATATGTCCGACTGCACCTTGGTGAGTGCTGCCTGCGCTGCCGCAAGACGCGCAATCGGCACGCGGAAGGGTGAACAGGACACATAATCGAGCCCTGAGTCGTGACAGAAGCGGATGGTGTCAGGGTCCCCGCCATGCTCTCCGCAAATACCAAGCTTGAGTTTTTCGCGGGTCTTGCGCCCCCTTTCCGCCGCAATCTGGATAAGTTCGCCGACGCCCTCGATATCCAGTGTCACAAACGGATCGCGCTCGATCACGCCCTTGGCCATGTAGTCATTCAGGAACATGCCGGCATCGTCACGGCTGATGCCGATGGTGGTTTGCGTCAGATCGTTGGTGCCAAACGAGAAAAATTGCGCCGTCTGGGCAATGTCCCCAGCCCGCAGCGCGGCGCGCGGTAGTTCGATCATGGTGCCGATCAAATAGGCAGGCACTTTTCCGCGTTCTTTCCTGATCAGGGCCGCCACGGCTGCGATTCGTGTCGCCAGGATATCGAGTTCGGACTTGAATCCAACCAGCGGGATCATGATTTCCAGCTGGACCGGAGCGCCGCTGCCCTCTTCCACGTCCAGTGCCGCTTCGAGAATGGCGCGGGACTGCATTTCGTAGATCTCGGGATAGGTGATGCCCAGGCGGCAGCCGCGATGGCCCAGCATGGGATTGGCCTCGTGCAGCGCGATGGCGCGGGCGCGCAGCTTGCGGGCATTAGTGCCGGCCGCGGCGGCCACTTCCTCGAATTCCTCTTCCTTGTGCGGCAAGAATTCATGCAGCGGCGGGTCGAGCAGCCGGATGGTCACCGGCAGTCCCGCCATTTCCTGGAAGATCGCCGCAAAATCGCTGCGCTGCATGGGCAGCAATTTGGCCAGCGCCGCTTTGCGCTCGTCTTCCGCGTCGGCCAGGATCATCTGGCGCACCGCGATGATGCGTTCGGCGTCGAAGAACATATGCTCGGTACGGCACAGGCCGATGCCCTCGGCGCCGAACTTGCGCGCCGCCGCCGCATCAGCGGGCGTGTCGGCATTGGTGCGGACCTTGAGGGTGCGCACCTCGTCGGCCCAGCCCATCAGGGTGCCGAAATCGCCGGTCATTTCCGGCTGGCGCACGCCCACCTTACCCTTGAAGACCTGCCCCGAGGCGCCGTCGATGGTGATGATGTCGCCGCGCGCGATGGTGACATTGCCCGCCACCATCTCGCCGCGCACCGCGTCGATCTTGAGCATGCCCGCGCCCGAGACGCAGGGCCGGCCCATGCCGCGCGCCACGACCGCCGCATGGCTGGTCATGCCGCCGCGCGCGGTTAGAATGCCGCGCGCGGCATGCATGCCGTGAATATCTTCCGGGCTGGTTTCGGTACGCACCAAAATCACGTCGCGGTGATCGGCGGCCAGCTTCTCGGCCTCCTCCGCCGTGAAGGCGACCTCGCCGGTGGCGGCGCCAGGGGACGCGCCCAGACCGATAGCGATCTGCTTGCGCGGCGCATCGGGGTCCAGGGTGGGGTGCAGCAACTGGTTCAGGGATTCCGGCTCGACCCGGGTGATGGCGATCTTCTTGTCGATCAAACCCTCGCGCTCCATATCCACGGCGGCCTTCAGCGCCGCTTCCGCGGTGCGCTTGCCTCTGCGGGTCTGCAGCATGAACAACTTGCCTTCCTGGATGGTGAATTCGACGTCTTGCATGTCGCGGTAATGCTGTTCCAGCTGCTCGCCGATGGCGGCCAGTTCGGCAAAGGCCTTGGGCATGGCTTCTTCCATGCTGGCTTTCTTGCCGCCCTGGCGCTCGCGCACCATCTTGGAGATGGGCTGGGGCGTGCGGATGCCCGCCACCACGTCCTCGCCCTGGGCGTTGATCAGGAATTCGCCATAGAGAAGCTTTTCGCCGGTGGCCGGATCGCGGGTAAAGGCGACGCCGGTGGCGCTGGATTCGCCGCGATTTCCGAACACCATGGCCTGCACCGTCACGGCGGTACCCCAGTCTTCAGGAATGCAGTTCAGCTTGCGATAGGTGTTGGCGCGCGGGCTATGCCAGGAGCCGAACACCGCGCCGATGGCGCCCCACAGCTGTTCCTGCACGTCTTCGGGGAACGGCTTGCCCAGTTCCTTTTCCACCCGCGCCTTGTACAGCCCGACGATGCGCTTGAGATCGGTGGCGTCGAGATCGGTGTCCAGATCGACGCCCTTATTGTCCTTCTCCTCGTCCAGGATTTCCTCGAAGGCGGCGTGATCCACGCCCAGCACCACATCGGAATACATCTGGATGAACCGGCGATAGCTGTCATAGGCGAAACGCTCATCGCCGGTCAGCTGGGCAAGGCCTTCGGCCGTGGCGGCGTTGAGCCCCAGGTTCAGCACAGTGTCCATCATGCCGGGCATTGAGACCCGCGCGCCCGAGCGGACACTGAGCAGCAGCGGCTTGTCCGGGTAGCCGAAATTGCCCTTGGCCTGGTAGCCGACTTCGCGCAGCGCGCACGCCACCTGTTCCTTCAGGTCGGCGGGATAGGATTCGCCATGGGTGTAATAGTAAGTGCAGACCTCGGTGGTGATGGTCAGGCCGGGCGGCACCGGCAGGCCCAGATTGCTCATCTCCGCCAGGTTGGCGCCCTTGCCACCCAGCAGATTGCGCATCTCGGCTTTGCCATCGGCCTTGCCGTCGCCGAACGCATAGACCCACTTACCCATCACTCCCCCCCTCTGTCATGGCCCGCGAATGCGGGCCACCCAGATGATTAAAAGACACAGAACGTAAAAAGAGAACGCTATCCATATTTCTCGTCCGGAGCATGTCTCAACTGGGTGGCCTGCACTTCGGCGGGCCATTATCCTTCTATTCTGGAGAAATCCGCCACCTGATGAAGCGTCGCGCGCAAGCTGGCCAGCAGGTTCAACCGGTTCTCGCGCACTTGCTTGTCATCGGCATTCACCTTCACGCCTTCAAAGAAGGCATCCACTGGAACGCGCAGGGACGCCATCTGCTGCATGGCGGCCGCGAAATCTTCTTTTTCCAGCGCGGGGATGATGGCGCCGCGCGCCTTGGCCAGGGCCGCGAACAGCGCCTTCTCGGCAGGCTCGGACAGGTGGCTTTCAAGCACTTCTCTGGTGAAGGTCTTGTTGTCCTTCTTTTCCTCGGCCTTGAGGATGTTGGCAGCACGCTTGTAGCCCGCCAACAGATTAGCGCCGTCGTCGGATTTCAGGAAGGCCTGCAGCGCCTTGACCCGCGCCACCAGCCGCACCAGATCGGTTTCATGGCCCAGGCTGAACACGGCATCGATGAGATCGTGGCGGATGCCTTTTTCTTTCAGCGCGACCTTCAGGCGATCAGCGAAGAATGTCAGCAATTCGTCTGAAACTTTCAGGGGAAAACGCAACTTGTTTTCCAGAAGGATGCGGATGATGCCCAAGGCCGCACGGCGCAAAGCAAAAGGATCGCCGGAACCAGTTGGTTTTTCGCCAGTACCAAAGAATGCTGTCAGCGCGTCCAACTTGTCAGCCAGCGCCACGACGATAGAGACAGGCGTGTTCGGAACGGCGTCGCCCGGACCTGCCGGACGATAGTGATCGCGCACGGCGTTAGCGACGTCGGTACCTTCCTTGTCGTGCCGGGCATAATAACCGCCTATCACGCCCTGAAGCTCAGGGAATTCGCCGACCACGCCGGTTGTGAGATCGGCCTTTGCCAGACGCGCGGCACGTTTCGCCTTTTCGACATCAGCGCCAATCTTGGCGGCGATTTCGCCCGCCAGCTTTTCGATGCGCTCCACACGATCAAACTGTGTCCCCAACTTGGCATGAAAGACGATACCCTTGAGCTTCTCGACCCGGCTTTCCAGGCTGTGCTTACGGTCTTCATCCCAGAAGAATTTGGCGTCCGACAAGCGGGCGCGCAGCACGCGTTCGTTGCCGGCGACGATTTCCTTGCCGCCGTCCTTGGTCAGCATGTTGGCAACCAGCGCGAAGCGATTGGCCATTTTCCCCGTCTTGGGATCGCGCAGGCTGAAATATTTCTGATGCGTGCGCATCGATGTCTGAAGAATCTCGGCCGGCACATCCATGAACTGGTCCTGGATGGTGCCGATCAGTACCGTCGGCCATTCCGCTAGTCCGGAGACTTCCGCCAGCAGGCCGGCATCCTCGATCGGCTCCAGCCCCAGCGCGAAGGCTTTCTGTTTCAGGTCATGGCTGATGATCTCGGCTCGCTCGCTGGCATCAAGCACCACATGGGCTTTTTTCAGCGCCGCTTCGTAATCTTCGAACCGCCGGACCTCAATGATACCGCTGGAAAGGAAACGGTGACCGCGTGTGGCGTTGCCGCTTTTGATGCCGGCGAATTCGAACGGCACCACTTCACCATCAAAGGTTGCCAGGATGGAATGCAGCGGGCGCACCCAGCGCACCGAATTGCCGGGAAGCCAGCGCATGGATTTGGGCCAGGGGAATTTGGCCATCACTTCGGGAATGATCTCGGCTAGGACCAGCGGCGTCACCCTGCCCTTGCGCTCGATCACCGCCATATAGACATCGCCCTTGGGCGTCTTCTCAACCTTCAACTGGTCCTTGGTCAGGCCGGTTTTTTTTAGAAAGCCGTCCAGCGCGGCTTGCGGCGCGTCCACCTTCGGACCCTTGAGTTCCTCGCGGACATCCTTCTGCTCCGCCGGCAGGCCTGTAATCGCCAGGGTCAGGCGGCGCGGGCCGCCAAACGCCTTGATGCCCTCAAACAGAAAACCGCGATCGGTCAGCATGCCGACCGTCAGCCGCTCGAGGTCCTTGGCCGCCTGCGCCTGCATGTGCGCGGGGATTTCCTCGGAAAACAATTCCAGCAACAGATCGGGCATTACGCAAACCTCGGCGTATAGGCGCCCATCGGCGATGCCAGCCAGGCTTCGCAGCAAGCCTGGGCCAGCGCGCGAACCCGCCCGATATAGGCGGCGCGCTCGGTGACCGAGATCACGCCGCGCGCATCCAGAAGATTGAAGGCGTGACTGGCCTTGATGCACTGATCATAGGCGGGCAGCGCCAACTTCTTGCCCGTGAGCAGTTCGCGGCACTGTTTCTCGGCGTCCTTGAAATGCTGGAAGAGGATCTCGGTATCGGCGCGCTCGAAATTGTAGGCGCTGAATTCCTGCTCGTTCTGGTGAAACACTTCGCCGTAGCGAAACTCGTCGTTGAACGCCAAGTCATACACGAACTCGACATTCTGGACATACATGGCCAGCCGTTCGAGGCCATAGGTGATCTCGGCGCAGACCAGATCGCATTCGATGCCGCCGACCTGCTGGAAATAGGTGAACTGGGTGATCTCCATCCCGTCGCACCACACTTCCCAGCCTAGGCCCGCAGCGCCCAGGGTCGGGCTTTCCCAGTCATCCTCGACAAAGCGGATGTCGTGCAGGTCGGGGTCCAGGCCAATAGCGCGGATCGATCCCAGATACAGCTCCTGCACATTGGCGGGTGCGGGCTTCAGGATCACCTGATACTGGTAATAGTGCTGCAGCCGGTTGGGGTTCTCGCCATAGCGGCCGTCGGATGGGCGGCGGCTGGGCTGCACAAAGGCGGCGTTCCAGGGCCGCGGACCCAGCGCCCTAAGGGTGGTGGCGGGATGAAAGGTGCCTGCGCCCATCTCATTGTCATAGGGCTGCAGGATCAGGCAGCCATGCCCGGCCCAGTAGTTCTGCAGGGTCAGAATAAGGTCCTGAAAAGTGCGGGCTTTGGCCACCGATTCTTGCCTGTCTGGGAGTGGCCGGAACCTATAGGCGGGCTCCGGACAGGGCAAGCGCTTCACCGCGCCGCAACACAGCCGCGCTTTGGTCCGTCCAGTCGCCGTTTTCCTGGTGCAGAATTAACCCCGGCAGCAGCGCGAAAGGCGCCAGCGATCCCTTGCGCGCCTGCACGATCACCCGCTTGGCCGCTTCCCCCGCATGGGGCCACAGCGGAAAGGCGCAAACGCCCCGTTCCGGCAAGGCCCCCAAAGCCTCATTCAGCCTGCCGGCGCGCAGGATGGCGGTGAAAAATCCACCGGAAACAGTGCGTTGCAGCCCAAGTTTCAACCAATCGCACAACTGGCCGCAGTCCATCAGGGCGGTGGCGCGGGCAGAATCCGGCGATTCCTGCCCCTCGCCATGAAAGGGTGGATTACAGAACACTTGGTCGAAATCGCGTTTCAGGTCGGACGGCAAAGCGAAGATATCGGCGGCCACAAATCGGGCATCGGCGCCATTGGCTGCGGCATTGCCCTGGGCCAGCTTGGCCAGTCCGGCGTCAATCTCCACGCCGGTCAGGACCAGCTGCGGAACCCGCGCCGCCAGGCACAGGCTGGCGGTGCCTACACCACTGCCCAGTTCCAGGGCCGCCTGCCCGCTTTGGGCAGGTACGCAGGCGGCCAGCATCACTGCATCCAGCCCGGCGCGAAAGCCGCTATCGGGCTGCACCACTCGCACCCGGCCATCCAGAAATGTATCACTCACGGCATCGCGTCCGGCACAGCCTCACCCAGCAGCGTTTGCGCGCGGGCGAAGTCCTCGTCCAGCACCATCAGCCGGCGCGGCAGGAAGCCCATGCTGCCGTCCATGACACTGGCATGGGTATCAAACACGACAGATTCGATACCCTCCTGCGACAGGACATTGGCGGCATAATTGAGAACCACCGGATCGGTGGTGACGAGAACCGGACGCATTTCATATTTATAACGAAAATAGGCGCTTTTGTCGCCCTTGCAGTGCATAGAACGGGTCCAGTATTCTCACGCCCATGGATGGGCATGATACTCTGAGGCATTCCAAGGCAGGCGACATTTCGCCGGTAGAGAGATTGCATGCGCTGGTGATCACCGATATGGCCGCCACCGACATACTGATCCATGCCCGCATGACCTCGGGCGTGGCGCTGATCCCCGATCTCGCCAGGCACCTGATCGATTCCGGCGGCAAGCGACTGCGCCCGATGCTGACCCTGGCGGCGGCGCAGGCCGGCGGTTACACGGGCGACCATCATGTACGCCTAGCTGCTGCGGTGGAGTTCATTCACACCGCCACGTTGCTGCATGACGATGTGGTGGATGAAAGCGCCCTGCGCCGTGGCAAGGTCTCCGCCAACCTGATGTGGGGCAACAAGCCGTCCGTGCTGGTGGGCGACTTCCTGTTCAGCCGCGCTTTCCAGCTGATGGTGGAGACCGACAATCTCGCGGTGCTCGATATTCTGGCGGGCGCGTCAGCGGTGATCGCCGAAGGCGAAGTGATGCAGCTAAAATCCTCGAACAATTTGTCGGTGACCGAGGCGCATTACCTCAGCGTCGTGTCGGCCAAGACCGCGGCGCTGTTCGCCGCCGCAGCCCATTCCGGCGCGCTGCTGACCGGCCAGAGCGACGAATTTGTTTCCGGCATGCGCGATTACGGCAAAAATCTCGGCATCGCCTTCCAGCTGGTGGACGATGCGCTGGATTATTCCGGCCGCCAGGCCCTGATGGGAAAGTCAGTGGGCGACGATTTCCGCGAAGCCAAGATGACCTTGCCGATCATCCTGGCCTATGCGCGCTCTAAGGAAGCCAACAAGCCGTTCTGGAAACGGGTAATCGAAACCGCCAACCAGACCGAAAGCGACCTGGACCACGCGATCACGCTGATCGAGCAGACCGGTTCCATTCAGGAAACCATGCGGCGGGCACGCGCCTATGCCGACGACGCCAAGACAGCATTGCGCGTCCTGCCCGACAGCGACATCAAGCGCGCCCTGGCGGACATTGCAGATTTCTGCGTCGACAGAGCGTACTAAGCGCGGATACTAAGCCCCTGGCGGCTTGTCGTATTTGAAGCCCTGCTTTTCTAGGAAATCGAACAGCCCGATGGCCAGGCCCTGTGCACCGGCCGCCGGCATCACTAGCCGCCCCACCACCACCCGCTTCAGCGGGCCGGGCGGTTCGTTATGGTCGGCGCGGATGGACTCAAGGGTGATGGAGATGGCACCATTGGAAACGAAAAATCCGGTCGCGCCCGTGGCATAGATATCGGGGGCCAGCGGATTGTCGACAAAGATGATTTCGGGGGCTTTGGGCTCTTTGGCCATGGGGTCTCCTTCGCGTATCGCGGCGCAGGATCAAGCTAGCAAGGTTAAATTCGTCTTAAAGCCCGCCGGGCGTAGGACCGATGTCCTAGCCGACCTGCGTATGCGCAATGCCGGTTTGCTGGACAAAGGTGGGTGCGATCCACCAGCCCGGTGACGCCGCCTTCAAAAGGTCTGCAGCGCGGCGGCAGCAGTCCTCGTCCGCGAAAATGCCGAAACAGGTGGCGCCGCTGCCGCACATGCGGGTGAACAGCGCGCCCGGCAGGGCCGCCATGGCGGTGAGCACCTCCCCGATGACCGGCTGGAGGGCGCGCGCCGGCGCTTCCAGATCGTTGCGGGTGGTTTCCAGAAAGCGCAGCAGGTCGGCGGTGTCGCGAAAACCTGCCTGGGGCAAAGTCATCTCCACGCCGCTGCGGACATGAAGCGCGGCGTAGACATCTTTTGTGGGTACCGCGACGTTTGGGTTGGCCAGCAGCATGGCGACGCGCGGCATGGCCTCGACGCGGCGCAATATCTCGCCGCGCCCTTCCATCAAGGCCGGCATTGCGCCTACACAGACGGGAATATCGGACCCCAGCGTGGCGGCAAGGTCACAGAGCGAATTATCATCAGCGGCGACATTCCACGAGCGCCGCAAGCCACGCAGCGCCGCCGCCGCGTCGGCCGAGCCACCGCCGATGCCAGACGCCACCGGCAGATTCTTGGTCAGGGTCATGGCCGCCCCCTGACTTCCCAAAGCGTTTCTTTCAAGAAGCGCCCTGCCTGCCCGCAACACGAGATTGTCGCCCTCGCCGTCCAGTCCGGCGGCGAACGGTCCCTGGACCTTCAGAGACAAGGTTTCCGCCGATTCAAGCGCTAGTTCATCCCCAAGGTCGGTGAACACGACCAGGCTTTGCAGCGGATGAAAGCCATCATCGCGGCGGACGCCGACATGCAAGAACAGGTTTATCTTGGCAGGCGCGCGCTCAAGCATGACGTCAGGCGGGCTTTTCGCTCAGGCCGGTCTTCAGCTTGCGCTCGATCGAGGATTTCTCGTCGTCGTTGCCGCTGAAGGTGATAGCATGGTTCCACTGGAAGCGGGCTGCGATCTTCTTGCCGTACCGCCACAGCGCATCGCCCAGATGGTCGTTGATGGTGGGGTCGCTGGGCACCAGCAGCACCGCCACGTTCAGCGTCTTGGCCGCTTCGTGATAGCGGCCCAGCTGGTAATAGGCCCATCCCACGCTATCGACGATATAGCCGTCATAGGGGCGCAGCTTGCGCGCCTTTTCCAGCATCGCCAGCGCCTCGGGAATCTTGCGGCCGCGATCCACCCAGCTATAGCCGAGATAGTTCAGCAGTTCGGGCTGGTCCGGCGACAGTTTCAGGGCGATCTGGATATCGATTTCGGAATCGTCCAGCCGCTTCAACCGCTCCTTCGCCATGGCGCGGGCGTAAAACATCGGCCAGTCCCGCCGCGCAGGCGTGACGATGGCTTTTTCCGCAGCGTCATAGGCGGTGATGGCCTCGGCATATTTTTCGGCCGCGCGGTAGGTATCGCCCAGCGCCACCCAGCTTTCGCTATCGCCCGGATCGGCGGCCACCAGCTTCTTCAGGTCGACGACAGCAGCGTCACCCCGTCCCAGCCGCTGCTGGTTCAGCGCCGCCCGCACCTGCGCCATGCGGTAGTAAGGCGAGTCCGGCGGAATGGTGTGATAGATGGCAATCGCGGCGTCATGCTTGCGCAGGGTTTCAAAACGGTCGGCCAGCAGCACATTGGCCAGTCCCAGATCGGGCCGCAAATACAGCGCCATCCGCAGATAGAGAATGGAAACATCGGCGCTCTGGCCGTCGGTGAGCGACGCGGCGATCCCGAACAGCGCCTCGGCAGCGCCATCTGCGGGTGTGCGGATCAGGCTTTCCGGCTTCTGGTTTGCGGCGATACGCGCCAGGCCGGGACGAACCACGGTGGCCAACCCGCCATTGCGGAGATGCGAACGGTAGAGCAATTCGGCGGTCTTGCCCCGGCCATTGCGTTCCAGAAAACGGCCATATGCTTCCAGCACACGCGGCGGCGGCGCCGGCGATGTCATCGCTTTTTTATAGGCGGCTTCGGCGGCTTCGGCTTTGCCCAGATAGTCCTGCAGAAGCGCGGTATGGAAGGCTGCCATGTTTTCGGCACCCTTCTGCTCGGTCAGCTGCTGCAAGTCTTTTCCAATGCCGGCATTGTCGCGCAACGCCGCCGCCGCCCAGGCATCGAACAGCGACAGGGTCAGGGCCGTGAAAGGCCCCTTGGCCGATTGCGTCAATTGCCGGCGCACATCGGCATAATTATTGCGCTTGAAAGCTATGACGGCCAGCGCCAGCCGCGCGGCACGGTCGTCGGGCGTGGCGGCCACCACGGATTGCGCATACTTTCCCGCGGCTTCGAAATCGCCGGCGGTGCTGGAATAGTAGAAGGACAGCGCCAGCAGAGACTGATTGGCGGGGTCGTTCGACAACGCCTTGCCGTAATAGCGCGCCGCCCCGGGCAGGTCATGCTCGGAGGCCGCGAAGCGGGCTGACAGATAGGTGGAGAAAGCTTCGGCGTCGCGCTCATTCTCGGGACTGACGTCCGCTCCCGGCGCGATGGCGCAGCCCGTCAGCAGCAGGGCAGTGGCAAACAGGGACACAGTGCGACGCACGCCAGCTCCTACATATTAGTGTAATTGGGCCCGCCGCCGCCTTCGGGCGTAACCCAGGTGATATTCTGCGACGGATCCTTGATGTCGCAGGTTTTGCAATGCACGCAATTCTGGGCGTTGATCTGGAACCGCGGTCCTGCGGCCTCCTCGATCACTTCATATACGCCCGCCGGACAGTAGCGCTGCGCCGGTTCGCCATACTCGGGCAAATTGACCGAAATGGGAATGGCCGGGTCTTTCAGCACCAGGTGCACCGGCTGGTCTTCCGCATGATTGGTGTTCGAGACGAAAACGCTCGAAAGCCGGTCGAAGGTCAGGGTTCCATCGGGCTTAGGATAGGCAAGTTTCACACTGTCGGCAGCCTTACGCAGACTGGCGAAGTCGGGTTTGCCGTGCCCCAGAGTGGGTAGCACGGAAAAGCCGAACAGCTGGCTGGTCCAGATATCCAGACCGATCAGGGGCAGCGCCAGCAGGGTCCCCAGCCGGGACCAGAGCGGCTTGGCGTTGCGCACCGGGTACAGATCCTTGGCCACCCAGCTTTTGGCATAGGCGTCGTCATACGCCGAAAGCCTGTCACTGGCCCTGCCCGCCTTGAGCGCGTCCGCGACCGCCTCCGCCGCCAACATTCCCGTCTTCATCGCATTGTGGCTGCCCTTGATGCGCGGCAGGTTGACGAAGCCCGCACTACAGCCGATCAGCGCCCCGCCCGGAAACGACAGTTGCGGCACCGACTGGTAGCCGCCCTCGGTGATGGCGCGCGCGCCATAGCCGATGCGCTTGCCGCCCTTGAGGACACAGGCGATGGCGGGGTGGGTCTTGGCGCGCTGGAATTCGCCGAACGGGTCCAGCCAGGGATTCTTGTAATTGAGATGCACCACCAGGCCGATGGAGCAGAGATTTTCGCCCCAGTGATACATGAACAGGCCGCCGCCGGTTTCGGTGTCCAGCGGCCAGCCCATGCCGTGCAGCGCTAGGCCCTTTTTGTGCTGGCCGGGCGGCAGCTCCCACAATTCCTTCAGCCCGATGCCGAACTTCTGCGGCTCACGGCCGTCCTGCAGGCGAAATAGCGCGCAGAGCTGCTTGGATAGCGAACCGCGCGCGCCTTCGGCGAAGAATGTGTATTTACCGCGCAACTCCATGCCCGGCGTGTAGCCGTCCTTGTGACGGCCGTCTTTTGCGACGCCCAGATCGCCGGTCACGACGCCCTTCACCACGTCGCCTTCGACAATCAGTTCGTGCGCGGGAAAGCCTGGGTAGATTTCCACGCCCAGGCTTTCGGCCTGGCTCGCCAGCCATTTGCACAGATTGGACAGGCTGACGATGTAACTGCCCAGGTTGCTCATCAGCGGCGGAAGCAGGAAATGCGGAATGGTGAGCGCCACGCCCTTGGTGAAGAAACAGAAGCGGTCTTCGGTAACCTGGGTTTCGACCGGCGCGCCCTTGGCCTTCCAGTCGGGGATCAGTTCGGCCAGGGCCCTGGGATCGATCACCGCGCCGGACAGGATATGCGCCCCGATCTCGGAACCTTTCTCCAGCACGCAGACACTGATCTCGGCAGACAGCTGCTTCAGCCGGATCGCCGCCGCCAGCCCCGCCGGGCCGCCGCCGACGATGACCACGTCATACTCGATGCTTTCCCGGGCTTCGGCCATGAATCGCCTTGTTCTTTGTGTCTTTTCTAACTGGCCTTGCCGTGTCCCGGAAGCCTAGGATGGCGGCAATGAACGATACCTTACCCACCTTGAACTGGCTGATCGAAGCCGGGGCTGATGAAGCCATCGCGGAACAGCCAGTCAACCGGCTGACGGCCAAAGCCTCGGTGACGCCGTTGCAGGCTCCGGCACCGCCACGCCCGGCTCCTGCCCGCGCGCCGGTCGCCTTGCCCGCTGCGTTGGCGAGAGCCGGAGCGGCAATAGATATGGACGGCGATGCCATCGGTAACGCCCAGGCCGCCGCCACTGCCGCCAACTCTCTGCCAGAACTCAAAGCCGCGCTGGAAGCCTTCGAAGGCTGCGCCCTCAAGCGTACCGCCACCAACATGGTGTTCGCCGACGGCGTAGCGGAAGGGCGCATCATGCTAATCGGCGAAGCGCCTGGCCGTGACGAAGACCGTAGCGGAAAACCTTTTGTCGGCCGCGCCGGGCATTTGCTGGACAAGATGCTGGCCAGCATCGCGCTGGACCGCAAGACCAACGCCTATATCACCAATGTCATCAGCTGGCGGCCGCCGGACAATCGCGATCCGACGCCGGAAGAAGCCGCCGCCTGCCTTCCCTTCCTGCGCCGTCATATCGAACTGGCGCAGCCCAAAATTATCATCCTGCTGGGCGCGGTGGCGGCGCGCCATGTGGTGGGCATTTCCGACGGCATTATGAAGTTGCGCGGTCGTTGGCTGGAATATCGCGTTGGTGATGTGATGGTGCCGCTCATGCCGACCTTACATCCCGCCTATCTGCTGCGCCAGCCGACGCACAAGAAACTCGCCTGGCACGATCTGCAGGCCGTGCGGGACAAAATGAAAATATTGGGCCTGCCGGAGCAGGTTGCCGGAACCGGCAACGCAGGCTAACTAGGTTTTTCCGCTTTGAAGGATCTGGCCATTCTCACGCGCGCTGCTTTTGCTGTCCTGCTGTCCGCCGCGCAGACCATGCCGGCGACGGCACAAACCGCCGTGTCGTCGCAGCCGCCCGCGCGCGCAAACCCGCCCGCGACCATGGCGCCGACCTTTCTTTCCGTGGCGCCCCAGATTCTGTCCGCCGACGATGTCGCGCTGTATCGCCAGATCATGACGGCGAAACGTTCCGGTCAGAGCACCAAGGCCAGAGCGCTTCTCGCCAGGGTCAGCGACACGACGCTGCAGCCCTATGCCGAAGCGATCGGTTTCCTGAATGTTCCCAAGCGCAGCGTGACGCTTCAGGCGCTAGTGGATTGGCTGGGACAGAATCGCGACACTGCTATCGCCGACCGCGTCTATCGCCTGGCGGTGGCCAATTCCACGCGCACCGTCCGCCGCGAAAAAAAGCGCATCAAACTCGCCGTTGTGACCAACATCCCTGCCCCGCGCGGCGTCGGCAGCCGCACCGGCGGGTATGAGGACCTGGAACTGATCGAACCGACGCCTTCCTCGGAGGCTGGGCGGGCTGTTATGCCCTCGATCTTCATCGCCATCCGGGCAGGAAATCCGGACCAGGCGCTAGCGCTGCTGGACGGCGTGCGCGCCACCGCCACGCCCACCGATATCGCGATCCTGTCGCATCGCGTCGCCGCGTCCTATCGCGCCGAAGGCCGCGATGCCGATTCCTGGCGTACCGCATCGTCGGTGTCCGATCCCGCCGTGCCGCAGCTTTTGTGGGATGCGGGTTTCGCCGCCTATCGCATGGGCCGCTGGACCGATGCCGTCGCCATCCTGGAAAGACTGGCCGAAACGCCTGCCGCGCAGAACAGCCTGCGAGCGCAGGCCGCTTTCTGGGCCGCGCGCGCCCATATGCAGTCGGGAGACGCACTGAAGGTCGTCACCCTGCTGAGTTTTGCCGCTGAAAAGCAGCCCAGCTTTTACGGCCTGATCGCCGAGCGCGCCCTGGGCATCGACACCCAGACCGGATTTGCCGACGCCATCCTGAATGAAGGCGATTTTCGCGACCTGATGGCCGTGCCCGCGTCGCGCCGCGCCGTGGCGCTGTGGCAGATCGGGGAAAGCGAATTTGTCGGTCCCGAGCTCAACCGCGCCTTTGTCGACAACAATGAACGGCTCGATCCGGCCATGTCGGCGCTGGCGCGCGGCATCGGCGTTCCCAATGTCGAATTGCGCGCCTCGGAAAAAAGCGCCGCGCGCGGGTTGATGCTGACCGGGCTGTTCCCCGTGCCACCCTACAGTCCCGATGGCGGTTATCGCATCGATTCATCGCTAGTGCTGGCCTTTGCCCGCATCGAAAGCCGCTTTCAGGTGTCGGCCACCTCGCCGGTGGGGGCGCGCGGGTTGATGCAGATCATGCCGGCCACGGCCAAGCGGCTGGGCGTGACAGATACCGACACGCTCAACAATCCGGCCACCGCGCTGGCGGCGGGCCAGAAGTATATCGAGATGCTGCTGAACCAGCTGGATGGCAACCTGCTGGAACTCGGCGCCGCCTATAATGCGGGACCCAGCTCTGTAAGCCGCTGGCGCAACACCAAGGCCGGCGGCAACGATCCCCTGCTGTTCGTGGAAAGCATTCCGATGGCGGAAACGCGCTCCTATGTGAAGCGGCTGATGGTCTATCACTGGCTCTATCGCCGCCGCTTCGGGCAGGACGCCAACAGCCTGGATGAAACCGCGCGCGGCCAGTGGCCCATCTACCGGCCCTCGCAGGGCACAGCGGCGGCGCCATCGGTGAATGCTTACGGCCTCAGGCTCAGTTCGGAGAAATAGTCAGAGCTTTGCGACGACACGGCTGGGCACGCGCAAAGCGTGCAGCAGGGTTAGGGTGAAGCCGCGCCATGCGGTTTTAGCCGGCGGCGACACATTGATGGCGCGAGAGCGCAAACTCACCAGCCGCCGACGCCCGATCCGGCGCACGATATCGGCGTCTTCCATATCGGCAAGTGCACGGTAACCGCCGATCTTCTGGTAGAGATGCTTGGAGATCAGCAGGCCCTGGTCGCCCAGCGGCAGCGCGAACAGCGCGGTGCGCAGCGCCGCCTTGGCTTCGGAACGCCGGGCTTCGCCGCTGAAATCTTCCAGCGCGAAGCGGAACACCGCCGCGCGTGGCCACTCCATTACCGCCTGATCGATAAAGGACTCCGCCTCCACTTCCCAGCCCGGCTCCAGCGCGGTTTCAGGATGCAGGAACAGCAGCCAGTCGCTTTTTGCGGTGACCGCGCCTTGCGCCAGCTGGGTACTGCGGCCCTTTTTGGCATTGACGATATGCGCCCCCGCGGCATCGGCGATGGCGAGGGTTGCATCTGTCGAGCCGCAATCGCTCACGATCACTTCGCGCACCACGCCCCGCACTGCCGCCGTGATCAGGCTGTCGAAACAGCGCGGCAGCAGGCGTTCGGAATTTGATGTGGGAATAACGACCGAAATCATGTGGCCATCATGGCGCAGGACAAGGCCTGCGCCAAAGATTTTCCCGTCGCAGGGTGAAAACCCCGCACCGGGAAGCATTAAGCCTGAAATTTCAACCGTTACCGGA
The DNA here is from genome assembly GCA_945860165.1 of Rhizobium sp. Q54. GTDB lineage: Bacteria > Pseudomonadota > Alphaproteobacteria > Micropepsales > Micropepsaceae > Rhizomicrobium. Next base: position 79,609 of record CAMAPL010000008.1, on the reverse strand, counting down.
TGCCTATTTCCGCGTCAGGCCCCACGCACGAAAAAGGCCCCGGCGCGAACCGGGGCCTTTCGCATGTCAGGCGCGCGTCAGACGAAGATGCGCTTGGCGTTGGCCTTAGCCCAGGTCTTGGACTGGGGCGATGCCGCCCACTTGATCGAATTCAGCATCAGCTTCTGCCAATAGGGGTTGGACCAGGCATTGTTGTCATGGCCGTGCTGGATATAGACGATGGGCGAATTCTCCGCCGTCTTGACCCAGCTGGTCATGGTGCTGCCCGGCTGATGGCTGGCGCCGACATTGGCGCTGTTGGGCGCCATCAGGAACTTGTCGGCGGTAGGGATGAAGTTGGTGCGGGTCAGGCAATGCACCGAATCCTCGAACATCGGGCAGAGATAGGTCTCGTCGATCAGGTCGAACTGGGCCGGCAGGCCCTGGGTGATGGGATGATCCTTGTCCACCACGGTGATGCGCTGCTCGGTGCCCTGGCGATAGCCGGAGTTGGGATACTTCACTCCCCGCAGGTCCAGCGGCAGGCCCCAGTCGGCGGCGCCGCCCATCACTTCGGCATAGGCGTTGGAGCCGTTCACGCCGGCGGGCCAGCTATGGATCCAGGAGGCCAGCGCGTGATGGAAGAAGACAAAGCCCTGATTGCCGTTCTGCATCAGCTTCTTTATGTTGGCCTGCAGCTTAGCCGACGGCGGCGGGTAAGTCGAAGCGCGGCGGCCATTGGCGTCCGGCGCGCCGAGCTTGCGGCCCGCGAACGCATCATACAGCAGGAAGACGTCGTAATCGGCGGCCAGCGCCGGATCGAAGAAGTGTTCGGCGGCGGGATGCTCGACATGGGTCCAGCTGATGTCGGTGCCCATGCGATCCCAGCAGCGGAACAGGTTTTCGCGATCAAAAGCGTGATAGCTGGAGATAAACAGCACGCGGATCGGGCCGTTGCCGCCCTGCTGCGGCAGACCGCCGCCCAGGCTGGTGGAGTTGATCGGCGCGCCTTCGCCGCGGCCGGCCTGCTGCGCGCGCGCGGCGCTGAAGGCGGGAATGGCGGCGGCGGCAACCGCCGCGGCGCCGAACATGGTGCGGCGTGAAAGGCCCTTCTTCTTGTCGTCGTCAGATGTCGTCATGGTCGTTCCTCCTGTTGAACTGTTTTAGGAAAAAATCTTCTTGGGGTTGGCGTGCGCCCAGGCTTTTGCTTCCGGCGACGCAGCCCATTTGATCGCGTTGTTCATCAGCTTGCGCCAGGCCGGGTTGGTCCAGGCCTTGTTGTCATGGCCGTGCTGGATATAGGCGACAGGTGAACGCTCCGCCGTCTTGACCCATCCCGTCAGGTTGCTGCCCGGCGGATGGCCATTGGTCAGGGGGCGCAGCGGAAAGGCGGTGTCGAGCGGCTTGAAATCGGTGCGCAGCAGCGGATGGACGCTGTCCTCGAACACCGGGCACAGATAGGCCTCGTCCACGATATCAAAATCTTCCACGCCCGCCGTGATGGGATGGCTCTTGTCCACCACGGCGATGCGCTGGGCAGTGTTGGCCAGCGCGCCGGACGCCGCATAGTCCTTGCCGCGCACATTTTTGATCGGCTTGCCCCAGTCTGCGGCGGCGCCGATCACTTCGCGGTATTCCGGCCAAGTATGCGCCCAGGAGGCGATGGCATGGTGGAAGAAGACAAAGCCCTTGTCGCCATTTTTCAGAAGCCGCGCGAAATCGCGCTTCATCTTGGCGGTGGGCGGATTGTCCTGGTTGGCGATGACGCCGTCCGACTGGCGCTCGAAAGTGCGGCCCGCAAACGCATCATAGAACAGCAGCACGTCATAGGGCGCAGCAAGTTCAGGATCGTAGAAGTTGGTCGCCGCCGGATGCTCGACATGGGTCCAGGTGATGTCGTCGAACGCGTCGAAGGTGGCGAACAGATTCTCACGGTCGAAATTGTGATACTTGGAAATGAACAGGACCTTGGTCTTGCCCACCCCGCCCTGCATGGCGCGCGGCGGCTGCGGATTCATCCCGGCCGGAAGCACCGGCGGGCGCTGCATCTGGGCCTGGGCCAGCAGCGGCGTGGCGGCAACGGCGGCGATGCCGCCCACCAGGGCGCGGCGCGACAGGCCGCTTTTGTCGTCGGGCTTGGTCATGCATCCCTCCACAGAGATTTCTTGTTGTTCTTAGAAAAAAAGGCCCCGGCGCGAACCGGGGCCTTTTGAGTCCTGAGATGCCTTATTCCGCCGCTTCGTAGCCGCGGGTCTTGTCGCTGGCCTTTTGTGAACCGGTCAGTTCATTGAGCCATTCGGTATGGGTCAGCGGGCGCGAGAACATCGGGAAGTTCTTGGCGCAGGCATGATCCTGTTCTTCCTGGCTGAGGGCGGCGGTGCAGTCGGTCAGGGTGACGACGTTGTAGCCCTTCTCGTAAGCGACCCGCATGGTGGATTCGACGCAGCAGTTGGTGAGGAAACCGCCCAGCGCGACGTCGGAGATGCCGCGCGAACGCAGCACCCAGTCCAGATTGGTGCTTTCGAAGCCGCACAGACCGCGCTTGCCTTCAATAATGATGTCGCTGGCTTCGGGCTTGAGCGAATCCACGATCTGCGCACCCCAGCCGCCCTTCACGAAGGACTTGGAGTCCTTGACGCCCTTGAGGATGCCATAGGGTTCGGGGCGCATTTCGCCGTAACCGTCGGCGAAGGTGATCGGCACCCAAACGATGGTGGCGCCAGCGGCGCGAGCTTTTTTCACCGTCTCGATGGTGTTGGCCAGCATGTTGGTCTTTTCCATCACTCCTTTCACGGCGCCATGCAGGGTGCCGCCCTCGGTGGTGAAGTCGTTCTGATATTCGATCAGAACCAGCGCTGTTTTCTTGGGATCCATGTACTTGCCTCCAGATGATTTGCGGTTGGTCGCCGGATTTTTTGTCAGGCGCCCGTTTTCCCGGCGCGCATAGCGCCAGATATCCGAGAATCTTGCAATTGGGGGCTGCAAAAAGGTTTTTCCAACTTTTGTACTTGTTTTGTTCTTATATGGGTGTGTAGTCCTAGCCCATGCCTGTTGTCCTGAACACCACGATAAGGCCGGAAATCCTGCACGGCAGGGGCGCTGTCTCCAATGCGGTGGGCCGTTTTGAAAAACAGACCCGCGCACTGCTGGACGATGGCTGGGATGATGGCTGGCGGGCGGAAGATGATGCCCCTGCCCCCATCCGAACCGAAGTCATCCATGACGCCACCCGCACCATCATCGCCCGCAACCAGTCGCCGGACATTTCCTTCGACCAGTCGATCAATCCCTTTAGGGGCTGCGAGCATGGCTGCATCTACTGCTTCGCCCGGCCCAGCCACGCCTATCTGGGCATGTCGCCCGGGGTGGATATTGAATCCCGGATATTCGCCAAGCCCAATGCGGCGGTGCTGCTGGCCAAGGAACTGAGCGCGCCCGGCTATGTGCCCAAGGTCATCGCCATGGGCACGAACACCGATCCCTACCAGCCGCTGGAAAAGAAGATGCAGATCACGCGCCAGATCCTCGAGGTGCTGCGCGACTTCCGCCATCCCGTCGCCATCGTCACCAAAAGCCCTCTGATCCTGCGCGATATCGATATCCTGTCGGAGATGGCCAGCATGGGACTGGCCAAGGCGGCGCTGTCCATCACCACCCTGGACCGCAGCCTCGCCCGCGCCATGGAGCCGCGCGCCGGGACACCGGCGCGGCGGCTGCAGGCGATCCAGGGCCTCAGCGATGCGGGCGTGCCCACCGGGGTGATGTTCGCCCCCGCCATTCCGGCGCTGAACGATCATGAGATGGAAGCGGTGCTGTCGGCGGCGGCGGGCCATGGCGCGCGCTCCGCCGGCTATGTGCTGCTGCGCCTGCCGCTTGGGATAAAAGACCTGTTCCGCGAATGGCTGGACGTGAATGTGCCCGACCGGGCGAAACATGTGATGGCGCTGGTGCTCTAGATGCGCAGCGGCAAGGATTATGACGCCAACTGGAACACCCGCATGAAGGGCACCGGCCCCTATGCCGAAATGATGGCGCGGCGCTTCCATATGGGGGTGAAGCGGCTGGGGCTGAACCGGCCCAGCGCGCCCCTGGCGGTCCACAAATTCCGCCGCCCGGCCCGGGCCGGCGACCAGCTAGCCTTTTTTTAGGGGCTTGCAGCCAAACCGCCCCCTGCCAGCATCCTGTAGGGGAATTTGCGGAAGGCGCAGGATGAATACGGGAATGGTCTTCTGGCTGGTGATCGGTGCCATCGCGGTCGCCGGCGTGCTGGGAAACAACTATGCGGCGGCCAAAAGGGCCTGCCGATCCCGCCGGGGCTGCTGGAAGTGCGCAAGCTTTACGACTGGCGCGGCTTCATGGTGGCAGGCGTGATTTCGATGGCAGCCGGTATCGCGCTGCTGATCTTCTTCTGCGCCCTGATCACCTGGCAGGTGGATGATGTGGACCAGCGGTTCCTGCCCTTCATCAGCGCCTTCCCGCTCTGCGTCAGCGTCGCGTGCCTGCTGATCGCCAAGTATCTCAAACAAAATGAATGATGCCGCTTCGGCGGAACGCCGCGCCGCGACGGGTGACGTCGCGGCGTTCGGCTTTCTGGTGCGCCAGCATCAATCCCCGTTGCGCGGGTATCTGCGCCGTCTGACGCGCGGCAACCACGCGCTGGCCGACGACCTGGCGCAGGAAACCTTCCTGGAAGCGCATCGCAAGCTGGCCCAGTTCACGGGCAAAGGCTCTTTTTCAGGCTGGCTTTACGCCATCGCTTGGTCGCGCTTCCTGATGGAAACGCGCAAGCGCAAACTGGAACCGCTGGACGACATGGACGAGCGGATCGCGCAGGAATGCGATCCAGGCCTGAAGCTCAACTTGGAAAAGGCGCTGGCCCTGCTGCGTCCGCCGCAACGCTCGGCCCTCACCTTGTGCTTCGCGCTCGGCATACCCCATGAGGAAGCTGCCGAAGTCATGAAAGTGCCGCTGGGAAGTTTGAAATCCCATATTGCGCGGGGCCGGGAAAAACTCAAAACTTTGCTCAAGGATCACGCGCCATGAGTATCGATGATCTTCTGAACCAGCCGCTGGCCTCCGTCCGCGATGACGACTTTGCCGTCGGCGCGGTGCGCCGCCTCTACACAGGCCAGCAGAGCATGCGCTTCATCATATGGGGCCTGCTGGCGGCGGCTTTCATGCCCGTGCTGGCCATCCTGTCCTTTGTGGATACCGGCATTCGTTTGCCAGCCGGAAGCATGCAGTTCCTCAATTCCCAGATGTCATATCCGCTGGGCTTCCTGGTCCTGCTTCTGCTCTGGGTGTGGAAACCGCATTTTTCCCGTCTGTGACCGGCAGCGGGGCGCGCTATAAAGCGCCATGCCGCATTACATCTATGAGTCCCGTCTGCTGAAGACCATGACCGGCCCGATCTGCGGCGTGGATGAAGTGGGGCGTGGTCCGCTGGCCGGACCGGTGGTGGCGGCCGCCGTGATCCTGGACAGGACGCGCATTCCCAAAGGCCTCAACGACTCCAAGCTGCTGCGCGAGCAAGACCGCGAAGCGCTGTATCCGCGCATCTTGGAGATGGCGGTGGCGGTCGGCGTGGGCGAAGCCAGTGTCGATGAAATCGATCTGGTCAATATCCGCCAGGCCACCCATCTGGCGATGGCGCGCGCGGTGCGGGCGCTGCCGGTGGCGGCGGCCTTCGCGCTGGTGGACGGCAATGACGCGCCCGCCTTGCCCTGCAAATGCGACATGTTGGTGAAAGGCGACAGCCGTAGCGTTTCCATCGCTGCCGCTTCGATTATCGCCAAAGTGACACGCGACCGGCTGATGGCGCTGCTGCATGACCATCATCCGGTTTATGGCTGGAGGCAGAACAAGGGTTACGGCACGCCCGAGCACCTGACCGGCCTGCGCGCCCATGGCATTACCGTCCATCACCGCAAATCTTTTTCCCCGGTACACCACATCTTGTATGGAGATGAATCGGGGGACTCAATTCATAACACTGTGATTCCTCAAGACTCTTGACCGACGACTCCCAACGAATCAGTGTGAATTCCACTGTTGATAACTTTGGGCGGGCACATGGGTTCTTTGAAACTGGATCAGATCATCGAGGGCGACTGCGTTGAGCGCATGAAGGCGCTGCCCGCGGGCTGCGCCGATCTGGTGTTTGCCGACCCGCCTTACAACATGCAGCTGCGCGGAGAACTGCGCCGTCCCAACCAGTCCAAGGTGGACGCGGTGGACGACCACTGGGACCAGTTCGGCAGCTTTGCCGACTATGACAAATTCACCCGCGAATGGCTGACCGCCGCCCGCCATGTGCTGAGCGACAATGGCGCGATCTGGGTGATCGGCTCCTATCACAACATCTTCCGCGTCGGCTCGATCCTGCAGGATCTCGGCTTCTGGATTCTGAACGATGTGGTGTGGCGCAAGTCCAACCCCATGCCCAACTTCAAGGGTCGTCGCTTCACCAACGCCCACGAGACCCTGATCTGGGCGACCAAGAATCCCAAGCAGCAATACACTTTCAATTACGAAGCGATGAAGGCGATGAATGACGAGCTGCAGATGCGCTCGGACTGGACCCTGCCGATCTGCGCCGGGCATGAACGCCTTAAGGACGCTAACGGCCAGAAGGCCCATTCGACCCAGAAGCCGGAATCGCTGCTGCACCGGGTGATCGTTTCCAGCACCAAGCCGGGCGATGTGATCCTGGACCCCTTCTTCGGCTCCGGGACAACAGGTGCGGTGGCCAAGCGGCTGGGCCGGCATTTCATCGGTATCGAACGCGAGAAGGTCTATGCCGATGTAGCGCGGGCGCGGATCGCCGAAGTCGTCCCCGCCGACAGCGATGTGATCGAAGTCACCAAGTCCAAGCGGTCCGAACCGCGCATTCCCTTCGGTTGGGTGGTCGAGCGCGGGCTGCTGCCGGTCGGCACGGTGCTGCAAGGCACCCGCAAGCATCAGACCGCCAAGGTGCGCGCCGACGGCACGCTAGTGACGGCCGGCGCCAGCGGTTCCATCCATCAGATGGGCGCGCATGTGCAAGGGCTGGACGCCTGCAATGGCTGGACCTTCTGGCAGTTTCAATTGCCGGGCGGCGGAATGGCCCCCATCGACGTGCTGCGCCAGCAGCTACGCTCAGGGCTTTCTTAAAGAGAAGAGCAGCCCACCGGTGTCGAGAGCGTGCTCGACTATTTTGCGCATCACCGTCGGTAAAGCGACTTTTCGCAGGTCGTCTGTATTAACCCACCTTGTCATTCCCGGCGAGGCGCGCGTCTCGCGCACCGAGGGAAGGGAATCCAAGTCTTTCGATCCGGGCCTGTGTTTAACGCCTGGATTCCCTTCCCCTCGCGTTGATCGCTTCCCGCAAGCACTCGGCTGGGAATGACAGATGAGTTTGGGGTGATTGGCGACTTCCGCCATATAGACCTCGATCTCCAGCTCAAAGTGCGTGAAGCCGTGGCGCACGATGCCGGGACGTTTTTTCCATGTCGCATCGAACGGCGCCTGTTTCAACGCCCTCGCGCTTGACGGGAAGTTTTCCTCCCACGGTCCCAGCGGCGGTTCCAGCATCGAGGCCAGCAGACCTTTTTCGGGGCGCTTGACCAGCAGCACCGCGCCGCTTTTGTCCAGCGCCACGAAAGCCGCGCCGCGTCGTAACGGCCGCACCATCTTGGGCGCCTTGACCGGCAGCAACTCCTGGATGCCGCGCTTGCGCGCCTTGCAATCGGACATCCACGGACAATTGGGACAGGCAGGACGCCTGGACGTGCAGATGGCGCTGCCCAGATCCATCAGGGCTTGCGCGAAATCCCCTGCCCGCTCCGGCACCAGCGCCGAACACAGCGCGTGCAGTTCGACCTTGGCCTTGGGCATCGGCGTTTCGACGGCATAGAGCCGCGCGATCACGCGTTCGGCATTGGCGTCCATCGCCGCCTGTTTCTCGTCATAGGCGATGGCGGAGATCGCGCCGGCGGTGTAGCCGCCCACCCCGGGCAGCGCCCGCAGGCTTTGCGCGGTGAGCGGAAACTTGCCGCTCATCTCGTTGGCCACTATTTTGGCGGTGGCGTGCAGGTTGCGGGCGCGGGCGTAATAGCCAAGCCCCGCCCAGGCCGCCAAAACGTCATCCTGTTTGGCACCCGCCAGCGCCTTCACATCCGGCCAGAGGGCAAGGAACTTGCGGTAATAGCTGCCGACCGCCTGCACCGTGGTCTGCTGCAGCATGATTTCCGACAGCCAGATGCGGTAGGGATCGGCGCGTTTACCTTTCGGGTCCCGCCACGGCAGCACGCGGCGGTGAATATCGTACCAGGCAAGTAGCCGCTTAGTCAGATCACACTGTTTTGTTTTGGAAGACTTTTTTGTTTGAGAAATAGGGGGCATAATACGACCATGGCCCGAACGCACGAACCGGCACAAGAAGCTCCGCAACGCCGCGGCCGCGCCGCCGTGGTCGGCATGGATGCGGGCAGCGCGGCCATTTCGGCCTTCACCCGCGCGGGTTTTCGCGATCCCTCCCTAGTGCTGCGCTGGAACGAAATTGCCGGCCCCGAAGTGGCGCGGATTGCACAGCCGCTGAAATTCGCCGAAGGCCCCTCCGGCGGCACACTGACCCTGCGCGCCGCGCCGGGCGCCGCGCTGTTCCTGGGGCACGAAAAACGCGCGCTCTGTGAGCGCATCAATGCCTATCTCGGCCGACCGGCGGTGCAGCAGCTGAAATTTTCGCAAGGCGCGCTGCTGCCACGCCCCCCCGCGCCCAGACCGCAAAAACCTGCCGGACCGCTGCCGTCGTCCGACCCCAGCCGCCGCTATCACGGCCCGGCCGGACTGGCCGAGGCGTTGCAGGCGCTAGCCAAGCGCCGGACACCAACGCCCTAACGCGCTGCGCCCTAGCCTTGAGCGCCAATCTCTGCGAAAATTGCGAAAAATCTGGAGGACAACCGTGTCGCGCAAAACCATCATCGCCACTGCCGTGATCGTTGTGATCGCCGCCGCCGGTCTGGCCTGGCACGTCATGAGCAAGGACGGCGCGACACCTGCCTTGGCCGCCGACATCAAGGGCGCAAACTACACCATCACCCCCCAGGACATGACCATGGGCAATCCCAAGGCCAAAGTCGTGCTGATCGAATATGCCGCGCCGCGCTGCCCGCATTGCGCCCATTTCAACGAAGAGGCCTTTCCGCCGCTGAAGAAGAATTACATCGACACCGGCAAGGTGTTTTATGTCTTCCGCGTGCTGCCGCTGGCTGCGGCTGATGGCGCGGCCGAGAAGCTGGCGCGCTGCCAGTCGCGCACGAACTACTTCCCCTTTATGGACCGGCTGTTCCGCACCCAGAAGGAATGGGACGATATGTATGGCGTCACCGATGTCCGTGGCGGCTTGCTGAAACAGGCCAAGGCCTTCGGCATGACTGAGAAGCAGTTCGACACCTGTATCGCCGACACCAAGCAGGACGCCTTTATCAACAAGGTGGCGCAGGATGGCGCGACCCGGTACGGCCTCAGTTCCACCCCGTCCCTGGTGATCAACGGCAAGCTGGTGCCGGACGCCGCCGAGTATGCCCCGTTGAGCAAGGCGCTGGACGCGGCATTGGCCGGAAAATAAAAGTCTGTGCAGTATCTTAGGCCGGGGTCCGGTTTTGTGGACCCGGCCGTTATTCTCTGCCAAAAACACTGGGCAAACTCGGTGGAGAGTCGCCCGTGTCGCGGAAAAGCCCTTTCCTTGTTCTTGGCCTGATGGCGTTGATAGCCGTGGGCATGGTTGCCTGCGGCGAAAGCGAAACCCCCAACACCGCCGGCCAGGATTATGAGATCCTGCCCAGCGACCGCACTCTGGGAAATCCCAAGTCCAAGGTGGTGCTGATCGAATATGCTGCGCATAGCTGCCCGGCCTGTGCCGCCTTCAACGAGCAAAATTTCGGCCGGCTGAAGGCCAATTACATTGATACCGGTAAGATTTTCTACGTCTTCCGGCTGTTTCCTCTGCGGGCCGATGACGGTGCAGCCGAGAAAATCGCCCGCTGCCTGCCTGAGGATAAGTACTTTTCCTTCGTTGACCTGCTGTTCCGGAATCAACCCAAATGGGATGTTGAATTTGGGGTTCAGTCGCCTGAGGGCGTTCGTGCCGGTCTAGTCCTTCTGGGCCGGATCGCCGGCATGAGCGAATCGCAGGTGGAACAGTGCATGGTGAACACCGCCGAGGACGAGCGCATCAACAAGGTCGCCACGGACGGCGAGAAGCGTTACGGCATCACCGGCACACCGACCTTCATCTTGAACGGTATATCGCAGGGTTCGGGCAACATCCCCTACGACTCGATGGCAAAATTATTGGATGACGAGCTCGCCAAGCAGAAATAAGGCGGGCCAATACACGCAAGGACTTACAAGTTGAAGTTTACACGTCTCAGGCTTTCCGGTTTCAAGTCCTTCGTCGAACCGACGGAGCTTTTTGTTGAGCCCGGCCTGACCGCCGTGATCGGCCCGAACGGCTGCGGCAAGTCGAACCTGTTTGACGCCATGCGCTGGGTGATGGGCGAGACGCGCCCCTCCTCCGTGCGCGGTAGCGAAATGGACGATGTGATTTTCGCCGGCAGCGCCGGGCGTCCGGCACGCAATGTCGCGGAAGTCACCCTGTTCATCGACAACTCCGACCGCACCGCCGGCGGCGCCTTTAACGACTTCGAGACCATCGAGGTCTCGCGCCGTATCGAGCGCGAAGCGGGCAGCGTCTATCGCATCAACGGCCGCGACGTGCGCCAGCGCGATGTTCAGATATTCTTCGCCGATGCCTCGTCGGGCGCCGGCTCCACTGCCTTTGTGCGCCAGGGCCAGATCGGCCTGCTGATTTCCCAGAAGCCGCTGGCGCGCCGCGCCATCCTGGAAGAAGCCGCCGGCATTGGCGGCCTGCACCAGCGCCGCCACGAAGCCGAGCTGCGCTTGCGCGCCGCGGAAACCAACCTGTCGCGGCTGGAAGATGTGATCCGCGAAGTCGAAAGCCAGGTCACCAGCCTGAAGCGGCAGGCGCGTCAGGCGTCGCGCTATCGCAACCTGTCGGGCCATATCCGCAAGGCCGAAGCACTTGCCCATTACCTGCGCTGGACCGCCGCCGAAGCCAAAGCCGCCGTGTCGGCTGAAGAACTGACTGCCGCCGCCGCTTCGGTTGCCGCTGCCACCGATACCGCCGCAAAGGCCTCGACCGTGCAGAGCAATGCGGCGACCATCCTGCCGCCGCTGCGGCAGGCGGAAGCGGAAAAGGGCGCCGCCCATCACCGGCTGATCGCGCAGCGCGAACAGCTCGATGCCGAAGAACAGCGCGCCCGTGAAGCGACGCAGCGCATCCGCCAGCTCATTGCACAGGGCGCAGCCGACACCGAGCGCGAGCAGGAACTGGAACGCGATGCCGACAGCGCGCTCGCCACGCTAGGCGAGGAAGAACGTACCCTCAACACCGCCAGTGAAAATGCCGGCGAGGATCTTGCCGCCACTGAAACGCTGGCTGGCGAAATGGCGCAGAGCCTAGCCGAAGCCGAAAAACTTCTGGAACGTCTGACGGCCGAACTGGCGGAATGGAACGCCAGAAAGTCCAGCCTGGAGCGCGGCCGCGATCTCGCCAGCGCCCTGCTCGACTCCAGCACCAGCCAGTTGTCGGATGCGCAGGACCGCCTCAACGCGGCGCTGGAACGCGCCAAGGACGCGCCGGACGTTCATGCGGCGGAAGCAGAAACCGAACGCGCCCGCGGTACCTCCGAAAGCGCCCGCGGCACCGCTACGCTGGCGCGCACTCAGTTCCACGATGCTGAAACCGCCGAAGCCGGCGCGCGCGAGCCGCTGGAAACCGCCGAACGCGAAGTACAGCGCCTGTCCGCCGAAGTGAAGGCGCTGGGCGACCTGCTGCATCCCGAAGGCGAAGGCCTGTTCCCGCCGCTGGTCGATGCGGTAACGGTGCAATCGGGTTACGAGGCGGCGCTGGCCGCCGCATTGGGCGACGACCTGCAGGCGCCGCTCGACAATTCCTCGCCCCATCACTGGCGCGATCTGGGCAAGTACGACCACAACCTGCCATTGCCGTCCGGCGCCAAGCCGCTGAACGAATTCGTCACGGCGCCGGCCGCACTGGATCGCCGCCTATCCATGACCGGGCTGGTATTTCCCGATCAGGGCGCCACCTTGCAGCAGCAGCTTCAGCCCGGCCAGCGACTAGTGTCGACGCGCGGCGATCTGTGGCGCTGGGATGGATTTATCGCCAGTGCCGATGCGCCGTCCGTCGCCGCCCAGCGCCTTGCCCAGCGCAACCGCCTCGCCGCGCTGCAGACCGAGACCGATGCGGCCCGCGAAGTGCGCGACGTCCGCTTTGTCGAATACTCCACCGTCAAGGACGCCGCCCAGAAGGCGCGCGAAGACCTGCGTGCCGCCGAAGCCCAGGAACGCGGCGCCGAGCAGGCGCTGATCAGTTCGCAGGACCAGGCCGCCCGCGCCGCGCGCGCCGCCGCCGAACGCGCTTCCCAGCTCGCATCGCTGGAATCGGAAATCAATCGCCTCGCCCAGTCGGCGGACGCCGCGCAGGACTCGCGCCAGCAGGCCATCGCCGGCCTGGAAGAACTGGGCGACGGCGTGGCGCTGAATACCGGCGTTGCCGAAGCCCGCAGCGGCACCGCGGATGCCCGCACCCAGGCCGGTGAAAGCCGCGGCGCGCTGGATAGCCTGCGCCGCGAGGGTGAAGCCCGTGCCCGCCGCCTGTCCACCATCAACAACGAGCAGGGCCGCTGGAGCGTGCGCATGGCCGACGCCACCACCCATGTCGCCGAACTAACGCGGCGCCAGGAAGAACTTGGCGGCGAACTCGCCACCGCCGAGCAGCTGCCGGAGCAGATCGCGCAAAAGCGCAGCAGCTTGCTGGATGCCATCGCCACCGCCGAATCGGCCCGGACCAAGGCGTCCGATGCCCGGCAGCAGGCGGAGAATATCCTGACCGACGCCGACAAACACGCCAAGCTTGCCGATGCGGCGCTGTCCTCGGCGCGAGAGGAACGCGCCCGCGCCCAGGCCTTGTCGGAAAGCGCGGCGCAGCGGATCGAAGAACTCAAGACCCGCATCCATGACGAACTGGAATGCACCCCGTCCGACCTGGCCGAACGCGCCGAGATCAAGGATGGCGAGGAATTGCCGCCGCTGGAACAGGCCGAAAAGCGTGTCGAGCGCCTGAAGCAGGAACGCGAGCAGCTGGGCGGCGTCAATCTGCGCGCCGAAGAAGAAGCCGTTGAACAAGAGACGCGCATGAATACCCTGATCGCGGATCGCGACGATCTGGTGGGCGCGATCGACCGGCTGCGCCGCGGCATCCAGAGCCTGAACCGCGAAGGCCGCGAACGGCTGCTGGCCTCCTTCGAAAAGGTCAACGCCAACTTCAAGGAGCTTTTCACCAAGCTGTTCGAGGGCGGCGAAGCCAAGCTGACCTTCACCGAATCCGAAGACCCGCTGGAAGCCGGCCTGGAAATTTTCGCCCGTCCGCCGGGCAAGCGGCTGCAAAGCCTCGCCCTGTTGTCGGGTGGCGAACAGGCGCTGACCGCCATGGCACTGATCTTCGCGGTGTTCCTGGTGAACCCGGCCCCGGTCTGCGTGCTGGACGAAGTCGACGCGCCGCTGGACGACGCCAATGTCGAGCGCTTCTGCAAGATGCTGACCCAGATGACCGAGATGTCGGGCACCCGCTTCCTGGTCATTACCCACCACGCCCTGACCATGAGCCGGATGGACCGGCTGTTCGGCGTCACCATGTCGGAACGCGGCGTCAGCCAGCTAGTTTCTGTCTCCCTGGCGGATGCCGAAAAGATCGCTGCGGAGTGATTCCCGGCCCAAGCGCCTAAAACCGCTTGGCGTTTTGCCGCGCCCGCATTTTTCCCTTCCAGATCATGTGCTTGCCGGCTTCTGTCTTTCTTGACACCAAAAATGGCCAACCCTATGGTCCGCCCGCCTTCGAGACGCGGAAGGCCCTTTTTGTGCGCTTTTTCGGACATTCCAGGAGACAGTTTTGACGGCTCCCGACCCCGACAGGCTGAACGATCTGGGCCGGCGTGTGGATGAGGCCAAAAAGCGGCAAGCAGCTGGAGCGAAACGCCCGCCGCCGACGCAGATGGGCATCGCGGGCCGCTTCGCAACCGAACTGGTTGCGTCAGTGGTCGTGGGGGGCGGACTGGGTTGGGGTATCGACTGGCTGTTCGGCCATTTCGGTTTCCCCACCCGCCCGGTCTTCATGATTGTGTTTTTTATGCTGGGCTCAGCCGCGGGCATCCGCAACGTGATGCGCACGGCAACCGAGATAAACACCGAGATCGCGGCTGGGGCCGCGAAAACCGACGAGGAGAAGTAATTCGTGGCCACCAATCCGATGGAGCAGTTCGCCATCAAGCCGCTGGTTGAGAATCCCCTCTTCCAGATCGGCGGCCATGACATCTATTTCACCAACCAGTCGCTGCTGATGGTGATCGTGGCACTGGCCTCGGCGCTGTTCCTGACCTTCGCGGTCAAGCCGGGCCGGCTGGTGCCGACGCGCAGCCAGTCGATGGCGGAAATTTCCTATGAATTCGTCGCCAATATCATCCATTCGGCGGCCGGCAATGAAGGCCTGAAGTTCTTCCCCTTCGTCTTCACGCTCTTCATCTTCGTCTTGTGCAGCAATTTCTTCGGCATGTTTCCCGGCAGCTTTACCGTCACCAGCCAGATCGCGGTGACGCTTGCCTTGGCAAGCATGGTCATCCTGGTCGTGATCGTGACCGGCTTCCTCAAGCACGGCATCCGTTTCCTGACGTTGTTCGTGCCCAAGGCGCCGATCTACATCCTGCCGCTGCTGATGCTGATCGAGTTTATCTCGTTCTGCACCCGCCCCATCAGCCTTTCCGTCCGTCTCTTCGCCAATATGCTGGCGGGCCACACCATGCTGGCGGTGTTTGCCGGCTTCGTGGTCTCGCTGGGCGCGGCGGGCGGCATTCTTTCCGTACTTTCGATCGGCCCGATGCTGCTGATCGTCGCGATCATGCTGCTGGAACTGCTGGTGGCGTTCCTGCAAGCCTATGTCTTCGCGATCCTCACCTGCATCTATCTGAACGAAGCCCTCCACCTCCACGATCATCACTAAAACCGAAAAGGACTCTGACATGGAACTTGAAGCCGCAAAAATGATTGGCGCCGGCATTGCCTGCGTCGCGCTGGTCGGCGCCGGCATCGGCATCGGCAATGTGTTCGGCAGCTATCTGTCGGGCGCGCTGCGCAATCCGGGCGCCGCGGCAAGCCAGCAGACCAACCTGCTGCTCGGCTTCGCGCTGTGCGAAGCGACTGGCCTGTTCGGCCTGCTGATCGCGATGATCATCCTGTACGGCTGATATCGTGGCAGAACCCGCGCACACCGCGACGACGGAAGTCCCGAAGGAGGGCGGCTTTCCGCCGTTCGACACGACGACATTCCCCAGCCAGTTGTTCTGGCTGGGGATAACCTTTGCGTTCCTGTTCACGGTCGTGTGGCGGGTCGCCGGACCGCGCATCAATGGCGCGATCACCAGCCGCCGCGGCGCCATCAACAGCGCCATCGCGGAGGCCGCCAAGGCCCGTGCGGAAGCGCAAAGCGCCCAGGCCGGCTACGAGACCGCACTGGCAACGGCGCGGTCCCGCGCCAATGCCCTGGCGGAAGAAACCCGCCAGTCGTTGAACGGGGAAATCGCCAAGGCCAAGGCGGAAGCCGATGCGGAGGCCGCCAAGGCGATGCACGATGCCGATACCCGCATCACCGCCACCCGTGAAACGGCCAAGGCCAATGTTGCGGTTGCGGCGCGCGATGCCGCCATCGCCATCGTCGAACGTCTGACCGGCGACAAGGTCTCCAGTCAAGACGCCGCCAAAGCGGTGGGGAACTAGTCCATGGCCGAAATACTGCACGATCATCACACCTGGGAAATCCTCGGTTTCTTTCTCGTCATCGCCTTGCTGGTCTGGAAGGGCGTGCCTGCCCTAGTCGGCAAGATGCTGGACGAGCGCGCCGCCGTGATCGCCGCCGAACTGGACGAAGCCAAGCGCCTTCGTATCGCAGCCGCCGCCCTGCTCGCGGACTATCAGCAGCGCGCCGCCGGGGCGGAGAGCGAAGCCCAGGCCATCGTGGCGGATGCCAAGGCCGAAGCCGCCCGCTTTGCCGAAGAATCCCGCGCCAGCCTCAAGACCCAGATCGCGCGCCGCGAAGCCGCCGCCCGGGACAAGATCGCGCAAGCTGAAACCGCTGCGCTGAACGAGATCCGCAGCCTTGCCGCCGACGCAGCAATCGCGGGCGCGCAGAAGCTGATCACTGACCGGCTGGACGAAAAACGCACCAGCAGCCTGATCTCCGACAGCATCAAGGGCCTTGGCGAAAAACTGAACTGACCTCATATCCCTCACCGGCCTTGCCGCCAATGACCCATGGATGGCCGGGTCAAGGCGACCCATGATGAAGGTTTAACGTCCTCTCAGACACAATCGTCATCACCCGGCTTGTCCAGGTGATCTAGTTTCCTGACTGTGTGAGAGGGTCAGGCCTTTTTTTCTTTCTCGATCATAAACTGGATCGCCCGGACAAGCCGGGCCATGGCGACTGGGGTCAGGCCTTCTCGGGATAAACCACCCGCAGATGCAGCTCCTTGAGCTGCATGGGGTTCGCCGGGCTGGGCGCGTTCATCAGCAGGTCCTGCGCTGACTGGGTCATGGGGAACATGGTGACCTCGCGCAGGTTTTCTTCGCCCGCCATGAGCATCACGATGCGGTCGATGCCCGGCGCGGTGCCGCCATGCGGCGGGGCGCCGTGGCGGAAGGCGTTGATCATGCCCTTAAACTTTTCCTCGGTCTCCTCGCGGGCATAGCCGGCGATCTCGAAGGCCTTTAGCATCACATCCGGGTCGTGGTTGCGGATGGCGCCCGACGACAGCTCATAGCCATTGCAGACGATGTCGTACTGATAGGCCTTCATGCCCAGGATGGTGTCGTTGTCGTCATTCGCCAGCGCGAGGAACTCGTCGCGGTCGAATTGCGGCATGGAAAAGGGATTGTGGGAGAAGTCGATCTTCTTTTCGTCCTCGTTCCACTCATACATGGGGAAGTCGACGATCCAGCAGAACTTGTATTCGCCGTCCAGGATGAGGTTCAGTTCGCGCCCGATGCGGGTGCGCGCCTGTCCCGCCAGATGGGCGGCGCGATCAGCCTTGGCGTCGGCCGAGAAAAACAGCGCGTCGCCCGCCTTCACCTTGGCGGCCTTGGCCATGTCGGCCAACGCCGCGCCGGTGATGAACTTGGCGATGGGCCCCTTGCCCACCAGCGCCCCACCCTCGTCCTCGAACTGGATATAGCCCAGGCCCGCCGCGCCTTCGCCGCGCGCCCATTCGTTGAGCTTGTCGAAGAAGCTGCGCGGCTGCGGCCCGGCGCCCGACGCGGGAATGGCGCGCACCGTCTTGTTCTTGAAGGCTTTGAACTCGACTTCGGCCCGGCCGAAAATCTCGCTTACATCCACGATTTCTATCGGATTTCGCAGGTCAGGCTTGTCGGTGCCATATTTCAGCATCGCCTCGGCATAGGGAATGCGCGGGAACTGGTCGGCGGGCGTCACCTTCTTGCCCTGGCCGAATTCCTCGAACACCCCTGCCAGCACCGGCGCGACGGCGGCGAAGACGTCGTCCTGGGTAACAAAGCTCATCTCGAGATCGAGCTGGTAGAATTCGCCCGGCGAACGGTCGGCGCGGCCGTCTTCGTCGCGAAAACAGGGCGCGATCTGGAAATAGCGGTCGAAGCCCGCCACCATGATCAGCTGCTTGAACTGCTGGGGGGCCTGCGGCAGGGCGTAGAACTGGCCCGGGTAGCGGCGCGACGGTACCAGAAAGTCGCGAGCGCCTTCCGGCGAGGATGCGGTCAGGATCGGAGTCTGGAACTCGGTGAAGCCCTGCTCGATCATCCGCCGGCGCAGGCTGGTGATGATGCCCGCGCGCAGCATGATGTTCTTGTGCAGCCGCTCGCGGCGCAGGTCGAGGAAGCGGTAGGTCAACCGGGTTTCTTCCGGATAGGTGTGATCGCCGAACACCGGCAGCGGCAGTTCCTGCGCCTGGCTCTGCACCGTGGCGGCTTCGATGCGCAGTTCGACATCGCCCGTGGACAGGTCCTCGTTCACCGTCTCGTCGCTGCGGGCCACGACCTTGCCGGTCAGGGTCAGCACCCATTCCGAGCGCGCGGTATCAACGGTGGCGAAGGCGGCGGCGTCCGGCTCTATCACGCACTGGGTGACGCCGTAATGATCGCGCAGATCTAGGAAGATCAGCCCACCATGATCGCGCCGCCGGTTCACCCACCCCGACAGGCGGACGGTTTGCCCGACATCGGCCTTGCGAAGCTGGCCGCAGGTATGGGTACGATAGGCGTGCATGGCGATTTTTCCAAGGAAACGCAGGGTTTTTGGCCGTTTATGGTTGGCCGGTCAAGGGTGTGCCCGCAAGCCGGAAATTGCCGCTTTTTTTGTCGCAAAACGGGTCTGCCGAGCCGTCATTAAACAATCAAAGGGCGGCGAATCCCGTTATCACGGTCAGCATGAGGATTGTAGAAACCAATGAGGCACTGGCGGCCTTTCTGAGCGAACTTGGCAGCGCCCCCTATCTGGCGCTGGACACCGAGTTCCTGCGCGACCAGACCTATTACCCCAAACTGTGCCTGATCCAGGTGGCCGCACCCGGTATCGAGGGCATCATCGACCCCCTCGCCCCCGGCATCGACCTTGCGCCCTTTTACGAGCTGATCGCCCGTCCCGACATCGTCAAGGTGATGCACGCAGCGCGGCAGGATATTGAAATCTTCTACTTGCAGGGCGGCGTGCTTCCCAATCCTTTGTTCGACAGCCAGATCGCCGCCATGGTCTGCGGCTTCGGCGATGCGGCCTCTTACGAAACGCTGGCGCGCAAGATCGCCCATGTCGAAATCGACAAGTCCGCCCGCTTCACCGACTGGAGCCATCGCCCGCTGTCAAAGCGCCAGCTGGAATATGCCCTGGCCGACGTCACCCATCTTTGCGTCATCTATGAATGGATGAAAGCGAAGCTGGAAAAGACCGGGCGCTCCGCCTGGGTGGCGGAGGACGTGGCGGCGCTGCAGGATCCCGCGCTTTACAAGCTTGATCCGGATCTTTCCTGGAAGCGGCTGAAGCCGCGCAGTAGCAACAAGCGTTTCCTGGCGGTACTAGCTACGCTGGCGGCCTGGCGCGAGCGCGAGGCGCAGGCCCGCGATATTCCGCGCGGCCGAGTGCTGAAGGACGAAGCCCTGACCGAAATCGCGGCGCATCCACCCGAGACGCCGGACGCACTGGAACGTATTCGCGCTGTGCCCAAAGGCTTTGCGAATTCCAAACTTGGCAAAGGCCTGATGGATGCCATCGCGCTGGGCGCCACCGCGGCCCCGCCGGAAGGCGCCGTGACGGAGAACAAGCAACGCCGCCGCCGCGAGCCCTCGCCGGCCGTGGTGGATCTGCTCAAGACCCTGCTGCGGCTGCGGGCCGAAGCGGCGGGCGTGGCGCCGCGCCTGATCGCCAATGCCGAGGATATCGAGCGGCTTGCCGCCGGTGAGGACGACGAGGTCGCAGCCCTGAAGGGCTGGCGGGGCGAGGTTTTCGGCAAGGACGCCATCGCTATGCGCAAGGGCGATCTGGCCATTGCGCTGGAAAACGGCGAGGCTGTGGTTGTCGAACTGGAGAATGACGAATGAAAAACATTTTGATCGCGTCAGCCATGCTGGCGGTGGGCAGTATCGCCGCGCAGGCGCAGACCCCTCAGCCGGCTGACTGGGTTACGCTGAATTTCAGCATCGATATCGCCCGCCCTGCGGATGTGGCCTGGGTGAAGGCTGGCGGCAACGACTGGTGCGCCATCGGCAAGTACATCGACCTGCCCTGCACGGTGGACAGCGGCAAGGGCGAACTGGGCTCGCTGCGCACTATCGTCACGGCTAGCGGCCCGGTGGTGGAAAATGTCGTGGCGCGGACAAAATATTCCTACACCTACGCCCAACCCTTCACGCCAGTTTTCTATCACGGCACCATGGCGATCGAGCCGCTGACCGCGACCACCTCGCGCCTGACCTATGCCCTGATCTGGAACCAGAACGGCTTGCCGAACCAGAAAGCTCGCACCGCAGCGCTGGAAGGCCGCAAGGTCCGCTTCCAGGCCGCGATGGAGAAGATGAAGGCGTCGGTGGAAGTGCCGTAACGAAAACCGTCATTCCTGACCGAGCGCGGTATTGCCGTGCGAGGGGAAGAAAATCTAGGCGGTAGACTGGAACATATTTCTGAATCCTGGCTCCCATTCCCTCACCTCGCGCCACGCGCGAGGCTCGCCGGGGATGACAGTGAGAGCTACGCCTCGTCCAGGTTGACGCTGCCCGTGGCCATGTCTTCGGGCTCTTCGCCCGTATACGGGTCCTCGTCGGGCGCCAGTTCGCCGGACGGGTTGGGCACGTCAAAGCCGGAGGGCGGAATGGCTTCCAGGAAGCCTGCCGCCTTGAGCTCGTCCAGGCCCGGAAGATGGGCGACGCTTTCCAGCCCGAACTGGACCAGGAAGGCCTCGGTGGTGCCGTAGGTGACGGGGCGGCCGGGGGTGCGCTTGCGGCCCCTGATCTTGATCCAGCCGATCTCCATCAGGATGTCGATGGTGCCCTTGGACATGGCGACGCCACGAATGTCCTCGATCTCGGCCCGGGTGACAGGCTGGTGATAGGAGATGATGGACAGGGTTTCGATGGCCGCCTTGGACAGGCGCTTCTGCTCAGGCTGTTCCTTGCGCAGCAGAAAGGCCAGATCGCTGGCGGTGCGAAACTGGTATTTTCCGGCGACACAACAGAGGTTAACGCCACGAGGCTCATAAATCGCTTCAAGGGCCTGGAGCAGCCCAGGCACGTCGGCGCCTTCCGGCAGCGATGTTGACAGTGCCTTTTCGTCCAGGGGTTCGCTGGCCGCGAAAAGCAAGGCCTCGACCATCCGCAGATGCTCGGGGTTGGTCTCGGTGTTCTCGTCTGTTCCGGCGTCCATCTGGTCTTCAATCTTGGCAATCATCGTGGCTACGCTGCTCATCTCATGCTCCCGGCGCGGACGCCTCGTGGGGAAGGTCGGGCGCCCTTTGGCCATCCCTTACATATATCTCCGCAAACGGAGATGCCTGCTGGAGCTGAACCTTGCCGTCCCGAGCCATCTCCAGGGCCGCCAGCAACGTGGAGGCCATCGCCGAGCGCCGGCGCGCCCCGCCCGACCATTCAAAGGGCAGCATCGCCGTCAGGGCGCTCCAGTCGGAAATGCGGCACAGCATCCGCTCCAGTCGCTCCCGGGCTTCCTCGATCGCCAGCACCGGCGCCATTTCGGGGCGATAGGTCTTGCCTCCCAGCTTGCGCACCCGGTCGGTGGCATAGGCGGTCAGCAGGTCGTACAGCGTCTCCTTGTAGGTCCGCAGCTTGATGACATTGACCGCTTCGGGATCCCCACGGCCGAACACGTCGCGGTCCAGCCGCTCGCGCCCCATCAGGCGCGTGGAAGCGGCGCGCATGGCATCCAGCCGCTGCAACCGCCAGCGCAGGCGGGTGGCCATTTCATCGGCCGTCGGCTCGCCGTCGGAGTCTTTTTCCTGCGGCAGGATCAGGCGGGATTTCAGATAGGCCAGCCAAGCCGCCATCACCAGATAGTCGGCTGCCAGTTCCAGATTCAGTTTCTTGGCGCCCTCGACGAACTCCAGATACTGCTCGGCCAGCTTGAGGATCGAGATCTTGGCGATATCGACCTTCTGGTTGCGGGCCAAGGTTAGCAGCAGGTCCAGCGGACCTTCAAAGCCGTCCACCGTGATCAGCAGCGTTTCGTCGTCATTCGCCAGGGCGGTGGATTCGAACTCGTCGAAATTCTCGGCGGTGTCCGTCATGCCGGCCTCTCCGCCGAAAATTCTCCCAGAAGATCGGCCAGGCGGGCTTGCGCGGCGGCGACATCGAAAGGCGATGGCGCGCGCAGATGCGACAGCGCCTGCGCGCTGCGCTTGAGCGATATACCTTCCAACTCTTTCACTTCCGATGCCACGTCGCGCATTTCGTCCATATCGCCATTGCAGTGAAGCACTAGGTCACAGCCCGCGAAAAGGGCCTCCCTAGCACGCACCGAGAGAGGCCCGTCGAGCGCCCTCATGGAAAGGTCGTCCGACATCAAAAGCCCGTCAAATTCTAGCTCACCGCGTATCACATCCCGAATGACTTTGGGGCTAGTGGTCGCAGGACGCTGTGGATCAATCGACTCATAAACCACGTGCGCCGTCATCGCGATCGGGCAGGAATCCAGACTGCGGAAGGTGACAAAATCGCTGGCGCTGAGCTCTTCGGGGCTGGCAGAGACCCGGGGCAGCGCCAGGTGGCTGTCGGTCCCTGCCCGGCCATGGCCGGGGATGTGCTTCATCACCGGCAAGACCCCGCCATCCATCAGGCCTTCGATCTGGGCCTTGCCCAGGGCGATGATGGTAGCCGGGGCGGAGGCGAAGGCGCGGTCGCCGATAACGTCATGGGCGCCTGGCTGGGGCACGTCCAGCACCGGCAGGCAGTCCACATTGATGCCCAGCTGGGACAAGTCATGGGCGATCAACCGGGCGTTCAGATAGGTGGCCTCGCGGGCCGCCCCGGCATCGGTTTCATGCAATGCCCCGAAACGGGCTGCGGGGAGCCGGTCCTGCCAGTGCGGCGGCTTCAGCCGCGCCACCCGCCCCCCCTCCTGGTCGATCAGGACAGGAGCCTGCCCGTCACCGATCGTGTCACGCAATTGTATAACCAATTCTTTGACTTGCGCCGGATCGCTAATGTTCCGCGCAAAGAGAATAAAGCCCCACGGCTTCACATTGTGAAAGAAATCGCGTTCCGCCGCCGACAGCGCCAGGCCGGCACATCCATAAATCGCACGAGACCGCATATCCCTATCTTCCGAGGAAACAGCCGCCGCCGTCCGCCCTCAGCCGGTCGCACAGGGCCGACGCCACCTCGCGATCGCCAAAGCCGGCGATGCGCAACCGGTACCAAGTGCCTTTTTCGCCGAGATTGGCCTGCTGGACGTCGGAATTGTATCCCGTTAGCAGCGCCGAATGCCTAGCCCGATAGGCGCGCCAGGCAGTGTCGGCTTTGGCCTGACTCTTGAAGGAGCCGATCTGCAGCACATAAGCCCCGGCGGCAGCAGGCGCGGCAACAACGGGTGCCGGGGTGGCGGGCGCACCAAGCGCACGGGGCGCATCGGTTGCCGGGCCGGCGGGAGCCGCTGTGGACATCGCCGGCTTCATGACGGGCGGCGGCAGGGCCTGACTGTGCTGGATCAGCGACGCCACCGTTTTGGGCGGCGCGGGCTTGGCGGGCAGAGGCTTGGCCGCAACGGTTGCCGTTTGCGGGGCAGTGGCGGGCAGCGGAGCCGCGACGACCGATGCAGGCTTGGACGGGGTGCGAAGCGTGGCAGCAGGCGCGGGCTTGGACGTTTCCGTGACCACCGGCGGCGGCGGCGGCTTGGCGGCTTCCAAAGGCGCCGTATCAGCAGCATCGTCCGGCGGCGCGGGCTGCTCGTAAATCTTGAAGCCCTGATAGGGCACATTGGTACCGCCCGCTTGCTGCGGCGCGACTTTCTCCGGGCCATTGGCGGCTGTCAGGATCGGGATTTCGCCCCGTCCCCGCGCCACGCCCTGAGTGTAGGCCAGCCACACCACGCCCGCGAACATCGCCAGTACCAGAAGCGCCAGCACAATCAGCAGCGGCAGGCGCGAGCCTTCGACGTCGTCATCTTCCTCGGAGCCGTCGAACACCCGTACTTCGTCGCTGGGCTCGTAAACGGGGCGCTCGTAGTTGGCCATAAAAGTTCCCGAATCTGCTAGCGGTGATCTTAGCACCGGCGCCCTCGCGAATCATGGGTTCTAAATCTGGATTTCGTTACCAAAAACCCTTGCATATTCGGCCAGGGCGTAGCGGTCGGTCATGCCGGCGATATAGTCCCGCGCCACCGCACCCGGTACCGCCTGCCGCGCCGCCAGGGCCCAGTCGGGCGGCAGCAGGTCGGGATTGGCCATAAAGGCCTCGAACAGGTCGGTCACCACCGCCTGGGCGCGGCCCATCGAGGCAGCCACGCGCGGGTGGCGATACATGTTGCGCATCTGAAAGCCCTTGAGCGCCTTCACCTGCTCCAGCAGGGCCGGCGAAAAGGCGGCCATCGCCCTGCCCGCCCCGCGCAGTGCCGCAGAATAGGAGAATTGCGCGGCGTCCAGATTGGCCCGGGTCTGGGCCAGAACATCCTCCATCAGCTCACTCATCAGTGTACGGATTAGTTCGCCGATGAAGCGTGACAGTTCCAGTTCGCCGTGGCGGTCCAGAACCCCTGCTACATGCGCGTCCACCAGCGGCCATTCGAGCAGGTCGTGGACAGTGAACAGCCCTGCCCGCAATCCGTCATCAATGTCATGGCTGACATAGGCAATGTCATCGGCCAGAGCGGCAAGCTGCGCTTCCAGCCCGGGCCAGCTTGCCAGTTCCAGCGACCAGCGCTGGTCGAAGCTGGCGATGGGACCAGTTTGGGCGCCTGTCAGCGGGCCATTATGTTTAACCAAGCCTTCCAGCGTTTCCCAGGTGAGATTGAGCCCGTCGAAATCGGCGTAGCGATGCTCGAGCTTTGTCACCAGCCGTAAGGCATGGGCATTGTGATCGAAGCCACCAATGTTGCGGGTCACGGCATCCAGCGCTTCCTCGCCGGCATGACCGAAGGGCGTGTGGCCCAGATCGTGCGCCAGCGCCACCGTCTCGGCCAGGTCCTCATCGGCGGCAAGTGTGCGGGCCAGGCTGCGCGCCAGCTGCGCCACTTCCAGCGAATGGGTGAGCCGGGTGCGGTAATAGTCGCCTTCATGCTGCACAAAGACCTGGGTCTTGTGCTTAAGACGCCGAAACGCGGTGGAGTGGATAATGCGGTCGCGGTCGCGGCTGTAGCAGCTGCGGGTGGCGCTTTCGGTTTCGGGGTGAAAGCGCCCCCGGCTAGCCTCGGGCCGGGCGGCATAGGTGGCATGCGCCCCCGGCGGGCTGACCACGGTGCCCAATAACCGCCCCGCAGGCGCGGTTTTGAGCGAATCCCGGGTGTTGGTTTCGGCCATGGCGAGGACTACATAGAGGGTACACCCCAGACTGCAAGTGACCCCGGAAGAAGTGCCATGACCGCCATGACCGTCACCCTTTCCGCCCGCGCCGCCAGGCGGATCGCGGACATCCTCAAGGCCGAAGCCCGGCCCGCCGCCTTGCGGGTGGCGGTCACCGGCGGCGGCTGTTCGGGGTTCCAGTATAGTTTCGCACTCGACGAAGCCCAACTCGACGAGGATCTGGTGGTGGAACGCGACGGCGCCAAGGTGCTGATCGATCCGGTGTCGCTGGATTTCCTGGCCGGTGCGGAAATCGATTTCACCGATGACCTGATCGGCCAGGCCTTCAAGGTGAAAAATCCCAATGCGACCGCCTCCTGCGGCTGCGGCACAAGTTTCACCGTCTGATGAAAATCGCCACCTGGAACGTCAACTCGGTGAAAGCGCGGCTGGAGCCTGCCCTGGCCTGGCTGAAAGAGGCCAATCCTGATGTGGTCTGCCTGCAGGAAATCAAAACCGTAGACGAGAATTTCCCGCGCGAGCCGTTTGAAGCCCTAGGCTACAACTGCGCCGTACACGGACAAAAAAGCTATAACGGCGTCGCCATCCTGTCCAAGCGGCCGATGGAGGATGTCACGCCCCGTCTGCCCGCCGCCGACGGTGTGCTCGACGATCATTCGCGCTATCTCGAAGCCCTGGTCGCGGGCGACAAGGGCTTTGTGCGGATCGCGTCCATCTATGCGCCCAACGGCAATCCCTTTCCCGGCCCCAAGTTCGACTACAAGCTGGCCTGGCTGGAACGGCTCCGCCTGCATGCCAAAAAGCTGCTGGCGAACGAGGAGCCGGTGGTGCTGATGGGCGATTACAACATCATCCCCAAGGACAAAGACGCTGATCACCCCAAGGCCTGGCTGAAGGACGCGCTGTTCCAGCCCGAATCCAAGGCGGCCCTGCGGCGGATCGAAAATTTCGGCTACACTGATGCGTTCCGCGCCCTGCATCCCGAAGACGGCCATTACACCTTCTGGGACTATTTCGGTTCGTGGGGGCGTGACAATGGCATCCGCATCGATCACATATTGCTGTCGCCGCAGGCCACCGACCGGCTAAAGAAATGCGGCATCGACCGGGCGGTGCGCGGCGCGGCGGAAAAGCCCTCCGACCACGTGCCGATATGGTGTGAATTGGCGATCTAGCCTTGTCTTTTTGCCGCCCGAATCTCCGCTATAGTCGCGCTCCATATGTACATGAAAATACTTCTCGCCGCCCCTCTCCTGCTCTGCGCGTCACCCGCGCTGGCGGCGGACAAGCGCGTCTACAAGATCGACAGCCTGATCGCCACGCAGAAGGACGGCCGGGTTGCCGTTCAGGTCAATGGCGCAGTACAGACGGGGGGATGGAAAAACCCGCGCCTGCATGTGATCCCGGACGACAGAAACCGCACCCTCACGATCGAGTTTCTGGCAACACCGCCACCGCCGGGTATGGTGGTGATCGACGCCCTGCTTCCGGTCACCGCATCCGCCGAATTCAAGTCGCAAGACAGCGGCTCGGTGCGCGTCATCGCGGTTGCAAATGAAATGACGACACAGATTCTGAAATGATTCATGCAAATTGACGTGATCTCGGACACGGTCTGCCCGTGGTGCTTCATAGGCAAGCGCCGGCTGCAGCGGGCCATGGAATTGCGCCCGGCCATCGCCTTTGACGTGAAATGGCGGCCCTATCAGCTGGACACCACGGTGCCGCGTGGCGGCATGGACCGCCAAGCCTATATGCGCACCAAGTTCGGCGACGATCCCAGGAAGATCGTCGAGATGTATAAGCTGATCGCCACGGAAGGCGAGAAGGAAGGCATCGCGTTCGATTTCGCGGCCATCACGCGCCGCTCCAACACGCTGGATTCCCACCGCCTGATCCGCTGGGCTGCGGCGGCCGGCGTACAGGACGAAATTGTCGAGCGGCTGCTCATCGCCTATTTCGAGAATGGCGAGGATATCGGCGACATTCGCGTCCTAGCGGACATCGCCGACATGTGCGGCATGGATGGCCTGGAAACGGCCCAGATGCTGGAAGACGGCACCGATCTGGAGCTGGTGGCGCGCGAGGACCAGATCGCCCGCGAGATGGGCGTCACCGGCGTTCCGGCCATGATCTTCGGCGGCAAGCTGGCAGTGTCAGGGGCACGCGAAGCCGAAGTCCTGCTCTCGGTCATCGACCGGGTGACGGAGATGGGCGGCGGCCAAGGCAGCGATAAGTCCGACGCCGAACCAGATGACGACACCGAAGAAGACTGACATCAGCGCAAGCGCCGTACCGAGGACAGCTGGTCGTTGAAGCCCTGATCGACTAGGTTGCGCACATCGCGGTCGATCGTGATGCTGCGGCCCTAGAAATCGGAATGCTCGCACAATTCCCACACCCCGGAGCACACGATCACGCTGGAAAGCTCGTCGTTGAAACGCAGGGATTCCAGCTTGCGGTTCTCGCCGTCCACGCGGCGGCTGCCGCCCTGATAGTCGGAATACTGGAAATGCGCGATGCCGTTGCCGCGGCGGTCGTCACGGTCGCGGCGGCCAAAACCGCTGCCGGCAACCACCCGCGCCGACGAGATGCGGTAATTGAAACCGTCGGCCACCAGGTTCAGATTGTCGCGATACAGCGTCATGCAGCGGTCCTGGAAATCGGCATGTTCGCAAGCCCGACTGGATGCGCATGCTGGAAACGGCGTCGTTGAAGCGCAGCCCGATAAAGTCTCGGGTTTCTCCACTGACGACCTCCTGGCGGCCCTAATAGTCGGAATGTTCGTAAAAGACGTTCATGGGCCCGCCCTGGGCATGAACCGCCGCCGCAAATCCCAGCGGCGCCGCCGCGATGGCCACGCACAAAATCTTTCCCCACATGAATATCCCCTTCGGCAAAAATGCACGCTGAAATCGCCGCACTGTAGCGCGGCTGGCAAAAAGGGAAAACCGGATTAAGGGACTAAGCGGCGTCTGCCACTACTTTGTTGCGGCCGGTGCGCTTGGCCCGGTACAGCGCCTGGTCGGCGCGGTGCAGCAACTGGTCGGCATCATCGCCTTCGCCCTCAGCCTTGGCGATGCCGATGGAAATCGTGATGTTCAGCTGGCCTGGTGCACGGCTGATCTTGATCGGGGTGGTCTCGATCGACTGGCGTAGGCGCTCGGCGATGTTATAGGCGGAGGTCATGTCGGTGTCAGGCATGGCGACCACGAATTCCTCACCGCCATAGCGGCAGGCCAAGTCGATGCCGCGCGTATTGGCGGCGATGCGCCCGGCGAATTCCTTCAGCACCTCGTCGCCGATATCATGGCCATAGGTGTCATTGACCTGTTTGAAGTAATCGATGTCCATGATCACGAAGGCCAGCGGGCGCTCGTTCTTCCTGGCGTTGTCCAGCAGCGTGTCGAGATGGCGGCTCATATAGCGCCGATTGTGCAGCCCGGTGAGCTGGTCGGTGATCGCCATTTCCAGGCTGAGCTGAACATTGTGGCGCAGCCGGTCGGCATAGCGTTTCTTGCGCAGCTGTGTGCGCACGCGCGCCACCAGTTCGTTCTTGTCCACCGGACGGGTCAGGTAATCATTGACGCCCATTTCCAGCGCCTGGGTCAGCTTGCGGCGGTCGCCGTCGCTGACCACCACCAGGATGGGCACATGACGGCCTTCCGGCAGGGACCGCAGCTGCGAGCAGAGACGCAACCCGTCAAAGTCGCGCATGCCCAGCGACACCACGATCAGGTCGTAATCACCGCCCTTCACCCGCACCAGCGCTTCTTCAAACGTGTCGGCGGAAGAAACGTCATGTGTCAGCGTCAGCGCACTGGCGAACCAGGCGACGGATTCGACGCGGTCCTCGATTACCAGAATGCGGCCAGAAAGATTGTTCTCGATCAGCGTCGTGGCCGGATCGATCAGGCCCATGCCCTGACCGGTCGATTCGTGCATGCGCAGTTCGTCGGTCATCATCTTGAGGCGTACCAGGGAACGCACCCGCGCGAACAGCGCCGCGTCGTCGACCGGCTTGGTGAGAAAATCGTCGGCGCCAGCATCCAGGCCGGCAACGCGGTCGGACGGCTGTCCAGCGCTGTCACCATCACCACGGGCACATGGGCGGTCTTGGGATTGGACTTGATGCGGCGGCAGACTTCGAACTCGTCCATGCCGGGCATCATCACGTCGAGCAACACGATGTCGGGTACGCCCTCGCCCATCTTGGCGAGGCACTCCAGGCCGTTGAAGGCGGTCACGACCTCAAAATACTCCACCGTCAGCTTCGCTTCCAGAAGCTTGACGTTCGAGAGAATGTCATCAACGACGAGAACCCGCGCTGTCATGGCTTAGCCGATGAAGCGCCGCACGGTTTCCAGGAAGCTGGTCACCGAAATAGGTTCGGAGATATAGGCCTCGCAGCCACCCTGACGGATGACTTCCTCGTCGCCCTTCATGGCAAAAGCGGTGACGGCAACGACGGGGATGTGCTTGAGTGAATCGTCTTCCTTGAGCCATTTGGTAACTTCCAGGCCGGAGACTTCCGGCAGCTGGATGTCCATCAGGATCAGGTCGGGATGATGTTCGCGCGCGATGCCCAGCGCTTCCATGCCATCCTTGGTCTGCAGAATCTTGTAGCCATGGGCGTCGAGCAGGTCGTGGAAGAGCTTCATATTCAGCTCATTGTCCTCCACTATCAGGACCGTCTTGGTTTTCGCGTCCATGACTTGCTTCTCTGGCGGCATACCGCCACTCCCAGCACCCAAAAGGAGCTCTGGCTGTTTTGACCAGTATTAGGGATTATCTCTTAACGCTCCCTTGACGATGCAAAGCTCCATGACCCCTGAAAACGCGGAAATCCTGGCTTTAGAAGCCCTTGGCTGGCTGGCGGGGCAAAAAGATGGCCTCCAGCGGTTCCTCAGCCAGTCCGGGATCGAGGCCAGCGATCTGCGCGATGGCGCCGGCAGTCGGGAAATGGCCATAGCCGTTTTGGACTTCCTACTAGCGCATGAGGACCTGCTGCTGGGATTTTGCGAAAGCGCATCGGTGGAACCCAAGAATGTGCATCGGGCGCGCCACGCCTTCGGCCAGCAGGAATTGCGGGAAATCTGATGCGCTTTGGAATCGACCTTGGCGGGACCAAGACCGAGATCCTGGCGCTGGCGCCCGGCGGCGTGGAGCGCTGGCGCAAGCGCATAGCGACGGTACGTGATTATGACGGCACCATCAGCGCCCTGGGCGAACTGGTGCGGGACGCCGACAGCAACACCGGCGGCAAAGGCAGCATAAAGGGCAGCATCGGCCTGGCCATCCCCGGCTGCGAAACCACGCAGGGCATTATCAAGAACGCCAATTCGACCTGGCTGATCGGCCGGCCCTTTCGCCGGGACCTGGAAACGGCGCTGGGCCGTCCGCTGCGCCTGGCCAATGACGCCAATTGTTTCGCTCTGTCCGAGGCCAGCGATGGCGCGGGCGCGGGCGCGTCCGTTGTGTTCGGCGTCATTGCGGGCACCGGCGTGGGCGGCGGCGTGGTGGTGGACGGCAAGGTTCTGGGCGGGGCGCATGGCGTGTGCGGCGAATGGGGCCACATCCCCCTGCCCGCGCCCACGTTCGAAGAAGTGACGAACGCGCCGTCCTGCTACTGCGGCAAGCACGGCTGTCTGGAAAGCTGGTGCAGCGGCCCGGCACTCGCGGAAGACTTCAAACGTGTGACCGGTCGTGCGTTACGTTCGGAACAGATTGCCGCGTCCGACGGCGCGCAGGAACGTGCCGCAATGGATCGGCTGGTCGACCGGCTGGCCCGCAGCCTGGCCACGGTGGTCAATATCCTCGACCCCGATGTGATCGTGATGGGCGGCGGGCTGTCTAACATCGCGCGGCTGTATAGCGACCTGCCACCGCTGGTGGAAAAATACGCTTTCACTTTGGAGACGCCGCCTCGGATCGTGAAGAACGTGCATGGAGATTCGAGCGGCGTTCGCGGAGCCGCGTGGCTTTGGCCAGACGTTACACCATGAAAATCCATCACTTCTTGCAAGGGGAACGCCGCACGGCTTTTTTGGTCGCTCCGGCTCTCGCCGACGCTCTTGGCGTTCGCGGCGCGGCATGGCTATGGCTGGAATAGAATCCTGGCCGGCCTTCTGCCGTGACTGCCTTTCGGACGCGAAGGCAGATGCGCCCTGCCCGGCCTGCGGCTCTACCCGCATTCTGGCCCATCCTGAACTGGGCACGCTGACCATCGCGCATATGGACTGCGATGCCTTTTACGCCGCCATCGAGAAGCGGGACGATCCTTCCTTGAAAAACAAGCCGGTGATCGTGGGCGGCGAGACGCGCGGCGTGGTCTCGACCTGCTGCTACATCGCCCGTACCTATGGCGTGCGCTCCGCCATGCCGATGTTCCAGGCTAGGCGGCTCTGCCCCAAGGCGGTGATCCTCAAGCCAAGGCACGCCCATTATTCAGCAGTGGCGCGACAGATACGCACGATGATGGAAGCACTGACGCCGCTGGTGGAGCCGCTGTCGCTGGACGAGGCTTTTCTCGACCTGTCGGGCACCCAGCGCATCCATCATCGCGCCCCGGCCCAGACCATGGCGGCACTGGCCGCAAAGATCGAGCGGGAAATCGCCATCACCGTATCCGTCGGCCTGTCGGGCAACAAATTCCTTGCCAAGCTGGCCAGCGAACTGGACAAGCCGCGCGGCTTCGCTGTGATCGGCATGGCGGAAGCCAAAAGTTTTTTGCGCGACAAAAAGATCGGCATTATGCGCGGAGCCG
This sequence comes from Rhizobium sp. Q54, assembly GCA_945860165.1. Taxonomy (GTDB): domain Bacteria; phylum Pseudomonadota; class Alphaproteobacteria; order Micropepsales; family Micropepsaceae; genus Rhizomicrobium. Next base: position 47,692 of record CAMAPL010000008.1, on the reverse strand, counting down.
GGAAGGTCATGCAGGGACAGCTGGAGCGCGACGGAATCACCCTGGTCGGCCAGCTGCAGGATGCCGATCCGCGGGAGCTGGTGCGGCGCTATGGCGCCACCGGACTGTGGCTGCACCGCATGGCCAATGCCGAGGATTCCCGCCGCGTCGACCCCGGCGGCGAGATGAAAACCATCTCGTCGGAGACCACCTTCAACACCGACCTGTCGCGCCTGGCCGATCTGGAAAGCGTGCTGTGGCGACAAGCCGAGCGGGTCAGCGCCCGCGCCAAGTCCCATGGCCTGGCGGGTAAGACCATTGTGCTGAAACTGAAGACCTCCGATTTCCGCCTCAGAACCCGCAGCGCCTCGCTGGAGGCTCCCACCCAGCTGGCCGACCGCATCTTCCGCACCGCCCTCGCCGCCCTGAAGCGCGAGGCTGACGGCACCCGCTTTCGCCTGCTGGGCGTCGGGCTGTCCAATCTTGCGCCTGCCCTGGGCGCCGACCCCGCCAGCCTGATCGATACCGAAGGCGACAAGCGTGCCGCCGCCGAACGCGCCATGGACAAGATCCGGGCGAAATTCGGCGGTGAAGCCGTCGGTAAAGGCCGTTCCTTCAAAAAGCCACGCGCCTGAGATAGAGTTTCCATCTTCCAACCGACTTCCCAGGATCAAGACATGTCCGTCATCGAAGCCCGCCTGAAAGAACTTGGCGTCACCCTGCCCACCGCGCCGCTACCGGTTGCCTCTTATGTACCCTGCACCATCACCGGCAATCTGGTGTTCGTTTCCGGGCAGATTCCCATTGCCGACGGTGCGATAAAATATGTCGGCAAGCTGGGCGTGGACGTGCCGATGGAAGCGGGCCAAGCGGCGGCGCAACTTTGCGCCATCAATGTTCTGGCGCAGCTCAAGGCCGCGATCGGCGACCTCGACCGGGTGGTGAAATGCGTGCGCGTCGGCGTCTTCGTCAATGCCACGCCGGATTACACCCAGCATCCCGAAGTGGCCAACGTCGCCTCTGACCTGTTTGCCGCGGTGTTCGGCGATGCCGGCAAGCATGCGCGCGCCGCCATCGGCGTGGGCTCACTGCCTCGAGGTGTCGCGGTGGAAGTGGACGCGATCTTCGAGATCAAGTGACTGTCAGGGATTCGGCAAAGCTGGTGACCAGCGCGGCGGAAATCGGCGCGGCGCGCTGGAACGCGCTGGCCAATCCGTCTTGTGTCGCCGATCCGCACCCCTTCACGACTTATGCGTTTTTCGCGGCGCTGGAAGAATCCGGCTCCGCCTGCGCCAAGACAGGCTGGCAGCCCGCCCATCTACTGATGGAAGACGGCTTGATGCCGATGTACCTGAAAAGCCATTCCTATGGCGAGTATGTCTTCGACCATGCCTGGGCCGAAGCGCTGGAGCGCGCGGGCGGCGATTATTATCCCAAGCTGCAAGCCGCCGTGCCTTTCACCCCGGTCACCGGGCGGCGGTTGCTGGGCAATGCGGATGCGCTCCTGAAATTGGCGGCGGGGGCGATCAAACAGCTTGGCGCATCGTCGCTGCACGTCACCTTCCTGACGCGAGACGAATGGCAGGCGGCGGGAGGCGCCGGCTATCTGCTGCGCACCGGCCAGCAGTTTCACTGGGAAAATCCGGGCTACACGTCTTTCGATCAGTTCCTGGGTGAATTGTCGTCCGCCCGGCGCAAGACGCTGCGCAAGGAACGTGCCGCGGTGCGCGATGCCGGCGTGACCTTCGACTGGCTGACGGGCGGGGATATCACCGAGGCCCATTGGGACCAGTTCTTCGACTTCTACACCGACACCGGCAGCCGCAAATGGGGCACGCCCTATCTCACCCGCGAATTCTTCTCCCGCCTGGGGCAAAGCCTGTCGCAGCAGACCTTGCTGGTGATGGCGAAAAAGGATGGCCGCACCATCGCCGGCGCCCTCAATCTGTTCGGCGAAGGCGTTCTGTTCGGGCGCAACTGGGGCGCGGCGGAGTATGTCCCCTTCCTGCATTTCGAGACCTGCTATTATCAGGCGATCGATTTCGCCATTGCCCGTGGGCTGAAAAGGGTTGAGGCGGGGGCGCAAGGCGAACATAAACTGTTGCGCGGCTATCTTCCGGTGGAAACCTACAGCGCCCATGTCATCGCGCATAAGGGACTGGCGCAGGCGGTGGACAATTTCCTGGGCGTGGAACGCGCGGCGATGACGGAACATATGGCGGAACTGGCTGCGCATGCGCCTTTCAGGAAAGGCGGAAAGGAAAAATAGATGACTTATGACAGCAGCAATGTCTTCGCGAAAATCCTGCGCGGTGAAATTCCGTCGGTGAAAGTCTATGAGGACGACAAGACCCTGGCTTTCATGGACGTGATGCCCCAGGCCGATGGCCATGTGCTGGTGATCCCCAAGGAGCCGGCGGAAAACATCCTCGACCTGTCGCCCGAGGGCGCAGCGGCGATGATCGCCACCACCCAGCGCGTGGCCAAGGCGGTGAAAAAAGGCCTGAACGCGCCCGGCATCATGCTGGCGCAGCTGAACGGCGCCCCCGCCGGCCAGAGCGTATTCCATGTCCATTTCCACATCATCCCCCGCAGCGCCGGAGTCGATATGGGACTTCACAGCCGGGGCATGGTAGATTCCAAAATCCTTGAACCCATCGCCGCAAAAATCAGGAGTGAATTGTGATCCTCGAACGCGCCCTTATCACCGTGAAGCCCGGACAGGCCGAGGCTTTCAAAGCCGCCTTCCCGAAAGCACGGCCACACATCGCCAGCGCCAGAGGCTTCCAGAAAATCGAGATGCGTCAAGGCATCGAAAATCCCGAAGACTTCCTACTGCTGATATGGTGGGACACGCTGGAAGATCACACTGTGGGTTTCCGCGAAAGCCCGGCCTTTACCGAATGGCGCGCCATCCTGGGCCCACTGTTCGCCGCCCCGCCTGCCGTGGTGCATCACGACGAGCCGCTTTAGATCGAGTCGGTTTGTTCGGCTGGCCCCTCCCCGAAAAATCCCTTGGATTTTTCGACCCTCCCTCAAGGAGAGGGTTGTTAGTGCTTCACCAGTACCCCAGCATACGGCCGCCGGTGATGGCGGTCAGCCAGAAGGTCAGCGACAGTGCTGCGCCTAGGGCCAGCCTGAGCCGTTCGCGCGGCATCAGTTCGCGTACCCGGTGGGCGCGCCATGCCTGCGACCGGTGCACCAGCCAGACGTTCAGCAGGGCCAGGCCGATGGCGGGGAATTTCACCAGCAGGAACGGGTTGCCGATATATTCGCCGGCATTGACCGACAGCATCGGAATGCCGGAACACACCGCCAGCGCAAAGCCGATGCGGGCCATGAAAGTGGTCGGCCCCGACAGCACCGCCAACGGCACTTGCCGCCAAGCACCCAGCAGCCGCAGATCCAGCAGCAGAATCGAGCCGAACAGCGCGGTGATGCCCAGAATATGGATCAAATTTATGGTGCCGTAGCTCCACACGCCCAGCGAGCGGGTGAACTGGCCCAGGCCCGAGCCTTCCAGCCAAAGAAGGAACTGGGCCTGGCTCACCTATCGCGTTCAGGATAGACGCGATACTCGTCCTTGCCGTGCTTCACATAGATGGTCTTCATCTCGTAATGGCCCGGTTCGGTGGTGCGGTTGCCGCGCACCGTCACGGTGGCGCCGACGGGTATTTTACCGTCCGTCAATCCAGCGCCACTGGTGCGGAACGGCGGCGCCAGGGTGATGTCCCACACCTGGTTGCCGACCTTGATCTTCATGCCACCATGCGGCCCGGCCAGGCTGACACTCTGCACGACCGTGCCGGTCAGGGCGGTGATTTTCTCCTCCTGCCCGCTCCAGCCGTGATGGGCAAAGGCGGGCGATGCGGCCAATACAGCCAGCGCGGTAATTCCTGTAAGAAGTTTCATGCGGGGGCTCCTATTTTTCGACGTCTTCGGATTTCTTCTTGCCCGCCCGCGGCGCGCGCGGCTTGGCCTCCGCTGCGGGAATAAACTCGAACGCCAGCTTATCCTTTTCGCGGTCCAGCAACACCCGCACGGTACCGCCCTCTTTCAGCTTGCCGAATAGAATCTCGTCGGCCAGCGGCTTCTTGATATTGTCCTGGATGACGCGGGCCAGCGGACGCGCGCCGAACGCATCGTCATAGCCCTTCTCGCCCAGCCAGCGGGTGGCTTCCGGCGTCAGGTCGAAGGTGACATCGCGGTCAGCCAGCTGCGCTTCGAGTTCCAGCACGAATTTCTCCACCACCTTGTCGATGGTGGCGCGCGTCAGCGGCGCGAAGGAGATGATCGAATCTAGACGGTTGCGGAATTCCGGCGTGAACAGCTTCTTGATGGCTTCCTCGTCCTCGCCTTCGCGCTTGCCGCGACCGAAGCCGATCGCGTCCTTGGCGGCATCCGAAGCGCCCGCATTGGTGGTCATGATCATCACCACATTGCGGAAGTCGATCTTCTTGCCATTATGGTCGGTCAGCTTGCCATGGTCCATCACCTGCAACAGGATGTTGAACAGGTCGCCATGGGCCTTTTCGATTTCGTCCAGCAGCAGCACACAATGGGGATGCTGGTCGATGCCGTCGGTCAGAAGGCCGCCCTGGTCAAAGCCGACATAACCCGGCGGCGCACCAATCAGGCGCGACACGGTGTGGCGCTCCATATATTCGCTCATGTCGAAGCGCAGGAACTCCACGCCCAGCACGCTGGCCAGCTGCTTGGCGACTTCGGTCTTGCCGACGCCGGTGGGACCCGAGAACAGATACGAGCCGATGGGCTTTTCCGGCTGGCGCAAGCCGGCCCGCGCCAGCTTGATGGCCGATGCCAGCGCGTGAATGGCGGCATCTTGGCCATAGACTACGCGTCCCAGGTCGGCTTCCAGAGTCTTGAGCGCTTCGGCATCGTCCTTGGACACCGACTTGGCCGGAATGCGCGCGATCTTGGCGACAATCTCTTCGACATCGCGCACATTGACGACCTTCTTGCGGCGGCTTTCCGGCAGCAGCATCTGTGAGGCTCCCAGTTCGTCGATCACATCGATCGCCTTGTCGGGCAGCTTCCGGTCGTTGATATACTTGGCCGAAAGCTCCACCGCCGCCTTGATGGCATCGGCGGTGTAGCGCAGCTTGTGGTAATTCTCGAAGTAGCTCTTGATGCCCATCAGGATCTTGATCGAATCCTCGATGGTGGGTTCGCTGACATCGATCTTCTGGAACCGGCGCACCAAGGCGCGGTCCTTCTCGAAATACTGGCGATATTCCTTATAGGTGGTCGAGCCGATGCAGCGCAGTGCGCCTTGGGCCAGCGCGGGCTTGAGCAGGTTGGAGGCATCCATCGCGCCGCCGCTGGTCGCGCCGGCGCCGATCACGGTGTGGATCTCGTCAATGAACAGGATCGCACCCTTCAGGCTTTCCAGTTCCTTGACCACGGTCTTGAGGCGTTCCTCGAAATCGCCGCGATAGCGGGTGCCCGCAATCAGCGAACCCATATCGAGTGAATAGATCACGGCACCGCGCAGCACTTCGGGCACTTCGCCGCGAATGATCTTGCGCGCCAGCCCTTCGGCGATGGCGGTCTTGCCAACGCCGGGATCACCGACGAATAGCGGATTGTTCTTCTGGCGGCGGCAAAGAATCTGAATTGTGCGGTCGACCTCCGCGGCGCGGCCGATCAAGGGGTCGACCTTACCGGACTTGGCTTTCTCATTGAGGTTGACGCAATAGGCTTCCAGCGCATCGGTGCCCTGCTTGGGCTGCTTTTCGACTTCCTCTTCCTCTTCGGCGCCGCGCACCTGCTTGGGCTGGCTCATGCCCGGGCGCTTGGCTATGCCGTGGCTGATATAGCTCATGGCATCCAGCCGGTTCATGTTCTGCTCCTGCAGGAAATAGACGGCATGGCTTTCGCGCTCGGTGAACAGCGCCACCAGCACGTTCGCGCCCGTCACCTCGTCCCGGCCGGAATTCTGCACATGCAGGACGGCGCGTTGCACCACCCGCTGGAAACCGGTGGTGGGCTTGGCTTCCTCGGAATCGTCCAGCACCAGGGTGGAAAGGTCTTCGTCGATATATTTCTGGACCGACTTCTTCAGCGCATCCATGTCGACGTTGCAGGCCTTCATGACCTGGCTGGCATCGGCATCGTCCATCAGGGCGAGCAGCAGATGCTCGAGCGTGGCATATTCATGATGCCGTTCGCTGGCGAGCTTGATGGCGTGGTGCAGTGCCTGTTCCAAACTCCGCGATAGACTCGGCATACCGCGCTACTCCTTCTCCATGGTGCACTGTAGAGGATGTTGATGCCGCCGGGCGAATTCAATGACCTGAGCGACCTTTGTTTCGGCGACCTCGAACGTAAAAACGCCACAAATGCCCACGCCGTGGCGATGGACATGCAGCATCACGCCCACCGCTTCCTCGCGGTTTTTGCCAAATATCTTTTCCAGGATGTGGATGACGAATTCCATCGGCGTGTAGTCGTCGTTCAGCAGCAGAACCTTGTAGAGGCTGGGTTTCTTGGTCTTGGGACGCGTTTTGGTGACGATCCCGGTGCCGGCGTTGCCCGACCCGTTCTTGTCGTCATTATTATCGCCCGGATCTTTCATGTAGGGATTCTTTGTTGCTGCGCCCATCCTAAACCAGATTGGGCCGCTGCCTAGTGGGGAACACCTATCTGGTTATCGCGGCTGGCTTTTTCAAGTATTTTCGCCCAAGCAAAAAGGCCCTGGTCTTCCGACCGGGGCCTTTCGATAAGCGATAGAGGTATGACTTAGACGCGAGCGACCTGAACCGTGTCGAGCCAAGCCTGCACGCGGCCCTTGAACGGCGCGAAGCTGTCCTTGGTGGCGGCGGTGGCCAGTTCGCTGATCTTGCTCAGTTCGGCGACATAGGCTTCGAAGGCCGACTTGGCGAAGTCGGTCTGGTATTCAAACACTTCATGCACAGACTTGGAGCCCATCACGGCCTTGGTGGCGGCGACGGTGTCTTCGACCGACTGCTTGGAATAGGAATAGATCTCGCTGTTAATGCTCTCGATGCTCTTGCTGGCGGTGGTGGCCGACTTCATGGCGGCTTCGGCGGAATCCTTGCCGTAACCCACGAAGGCTTCGTAGCTCTTCAGGCTCTTCTCGAGGCCGGTCTTCAGCGCCGCGGCGCCATTTTCCAGAGCGGTTTCGGCAGCTGCAGTCGTCTTTTCGGCAGTCTTTGCTTTGCTCATGTCATGTCCTCTCTGATTGTTGGGGGGGCACGACCGGTCCGTCCGGCGAGCCTGTTGCGCTGCAACACAACCTATATGAGTAAATATCCATTTCCCGTCAAGGGTTAATTGTTGCGACGCAACATTTTTCTGCGCGAACACAACTTTGGCAACCCGGATCAAATCGTTAACGCTTCGTAAATCCCCGAAACCCATAGTATATTTCTGTTCCGCCTTGCGAAAAGTGTCGCAATTTGGTCCATTGACCAATGGGGGGATCCGATTTGGAGATAGCTGTGTCTTTACCGTGTCGGTCTCCCCATCTGCCGGGGTCACTCCTCCTCGCCATCCTGTTCTTGGCAAGCCTGGTGCTGGCCAGCATGACCGCACCCGCCGAAGCGGCCAAGCGCAAGGGCGCCAAGCCCCACCTCAGAGGGAGCCAGCACGCACGCCGCGCCACGGTGCGCATGCCGCGCAGCCCAACCGACCCCCTCAAGGACGCCGCCCTGGTGGTGGATGGCGTCACCGGAAAAATTCTCTACGCCCGCAACGAAACGGCGGAGCGCCGGCCCGCGTCACTGACCAAGATGATGACGCTCTATCTGCTCTTCGATGCGTTGAAGGCGGGCAAGGTCACCATGCAGACCCCCCTGGCGGTCAGTCGGCGCGCCGCCGTTCAAAAGCCGACCAAGCTGGGGCTGCGTCCCGGCCAGACCATTGCGGTGGACACCGCCATCCGCGCCCTGGTCATACGCAGCGCCAATGACGTGGCGGTGGTGGTGGCGGAAGCGCTGGGCGGCACCGAATCCCACTTCGCCGTGATGATGACGGAAAAGGCGCGGCAGATCGGGATGCGCTCCACCAATTTCCACAACGCGTCGGGCCTGCCCGACCCACTGCAGATCAGCACCGCGTCGGACATGGCGGTACTGGGCCGCCGCCTGGCCTATGACCATTCCCAGTATTTCCCCTATTTCAGCCTTTCGGGCTTTCAGTACAAAGGCACCTGGTTCGCAGGCCATAACAATTTGATTGGCCGCTATGAGGGCGCCGACGGCATCAAGACCGGCTATACCGGCGCCAGCGGTTTCAACCTTGTCAGCTCCGTGGTGCGCGGCGGCAATCATGTCGTCGCCGTGGTGATGGGCGGCCGCACCGCGGTACGCCGCGACCTGGAAATGGTCCGGCTGCTGGATCAGACCTTCACCCAGATCGCCGCCAATCCCGCTTTGGTGGCGCGTGCCGCCGTGCCGTGGCAACAGGTGGCCCAGAACGCCCCTGCGCCCGCCACTACCGGTTTCAGCCTGCCCCAGATCACCACCTCGCTGCAAAGCCAGTTCGCCGCTTTGTCGCCGGTGCCGAACACGGTGCAGCGCGACGATGAAGACAGTGCCGAAGCCGTCCGCGCGCCCGACGAGAATTTCTCCGTCATCCATGCCGAGGGCACGCCGGCTGCCGCCCGGCCCAGAATTGCGGCCGTCCCCGCGATTGCGCCAAAACTCGAAACGCGGGTCAGCCGGAATGTACCCGCGGTCCGCCCCTCGCCGCGGCCTGACAATGGTTTCCTGACGGCGCAGCAAGACACACTGATCAGGACCGCGGTCAATGCGCCCCGGCCGCAGATACGGCCCTCCCTGCGCGAAGATGCGGGTGAAGGCGATGCCGATACGCCGTCACCCCTGCCAGGCCGCAGCTGGACCATCCAGATCGGTGCCTATGCCGACAAGGCCCTGGCCAGCGCACAGCTCGCTGCGTATGCTGGCAAGGCTCACGATGTGCTGGCGCGGGCGTCGCGCATCATCGCGCCGGTGCAGGCCAATGGGCACACCATATATCGCGCCCGTTTCGGCCTGTTCGCGGAACGCGAAGCGCGCGACGTCTGCGGCCGCCTCACCCAGCGCGGCCAAACCTGCTTCGCGGCTGTGCAGACGCGTTAGTGCCTCAGATCGTTTCGACCGTTTTGGAACTGCGCCGCGCGCTCGCGGCGTTAAGACCGGGCCGTATAGGCATGGTGCCCACCATGGGCGCCCTTCATGCCGGTCATGTCTCGCTGGTGACCGAGACGAAAAAACATGCCGAGCATGTGGTGGTCAGCATCTTCGTCAACCCCGCCCAGTTCGCGCCGCATGAGGATTTCGACGCCTATCCGCGTACCCTGGATGCCGACCTCGCAAAGCTGGGCGATGCGGCGGCCATCGTCTTCGCACCAACCGCGCGGGAGATGTATCGCCACGACCATGCGACCACCGTCACGGTCGCAGGCGGACCCGCCGCCGGACTGGAAACAGATTTCCGCCCGCATTTCTTAGCCGGTGCCGCCACGGTTGTCGTCAAGCTGCTGATCGCGGCATCGCCCGATGTCGCGGTATTCGGGGAAAAAGATTACCAGCAGCTTCTGGTGGTCAAACAGCTGGCGCGCGATCTGGCGCTTCCCACGCAAATCCTGAGCGCGCCGACCCTACGGGAGGCCGACGGACTGGCGATGTCGTCGCGCAACATCTATCTCTCGGCCAAAGAGCGCGCGGTCGCGGCCCAGCTCAACGTCATTCTCAAGGAGGCGGCGGCGCTGGCTGCAACCGATCTGCGCGGGGCGGAAGCCGCAGGCCCGCAGGCCCTGAAACGCGTCGGATTCGAACGGGTGGATTATGTCGCCATCCGCGATAGCGAGACGCTGGCGCCGATCATGTCGCTGGAGCGCCCTGCCCGCATCCTGGCCGCTGCCTGGCTGGGCAAGACGCGGTTGATCGACAATATGGCTATCTGACCACCCGATAGACTTCGACGTCGCCCTTTTTGCCCGCCGGGATCAGCCACCCAGGCACCTCGCCCATCGCCAGCCGGGCAACAAGCCCGCCGCGCGCGCGATAAAATTCCCAGTCGGGGGCGGCGCGGCAGGTCATCACATAGTTTATGCCACGCTGCTTCAGGATGGCCTGCGCGTTCGGGCCAGTGAAAATATCATAGATATCCAGAATGCCCGACTGGTTGCGATGATAAGGCCCGGCGATGGTCGAATTCTTCGTGTGGGCCAGTATCCCGGGGCCCTGATCCACAAAGCTTGCAACGCGCCCGGGCGGCAAAGCACTCAGCAGCGTCATCGCCACCGGACCGCCGCAGGCTTCCTGGCGGTGAAAAGTCGTAACCCGGTTTTCCAAATTGGCCGGTCCTTCCAGAATCGCACCGGCCAAGGTGAACGCGCCGCTGCTGCCCAGCAGGATGACAACCGCGAGCCACACAATGCTGCGCGGCAGCGCCACCCGCGTCAGCGCCGCCGCCAGACCCAGCAAAGCGAAAAGAATGGCAAAATTCACGCCACGTATCTGGAAGGTGGCTACAGCCAAGGCGATGGCGGCAAAGACAACAACGCAATTGCGCGCCCGGCCCGGGGCTGCGAAGGCGCACCGCGAAGGCGGCATAGAAATAACCGCCCACGGTCTGGCTCGGGGCAAGCTGGAAGAATTCCCATACAGACCGGGCTTCGTTGATGCGAGCCAGGAACAGGACCCGCATCCGCGCATCCATTTCGGCATAAGGACCGGCGAAGCAAACCGGATTGAGCAGCGCCGCCAGCGCCAGGAGCGCAACCGCCAGCGCCGCAACCGCCGGCAGCCGGTGGCGCGGCATCCGCGAGACCGCCGCGATGCCCGCCCCGCCCACAATCAGCAACACGGCATGGAACAGCGAATAGAAATCACATACCGGCGCGGCGCGGTACGCCGACATCGCAACAAGCAGCCCCAACGCCATGCCCGCCAGTGCCAAGCCGAAAATTCCCGCGCGCCGCGCATCGTCCCGGAGCCACAGCGCGACAGTAGCGGTCGCCGCCAGACCATAAGGCAGGCTTTCCAGACCGACACCCAGCCCCAGACACACTGCGGCCGCGGTCAATATCGGGCGCTGCTCCACCAACCCCAGCAAGGCCGCAAGCATCAGGGCCAGTTTTCAGCCCGTGATGGTCGATATTTCCGGGTGCGAAAGCGCCATAGGCTTCGGTGCAAAGCAGCGTCAGCAGCAGCACGGTGATCATCGCCGCGCGGCCGCCAAGTGCGAAGGCGATGCGGGCCAGCAGCAGCAGCACGCATCCCAGCAGAAAGAGCGGCCAGGCGGTGACAGCGAATCGCTCCGACACCAGCACCAGCAAGGCCAGCGGTCCATCCACCAGCCGAGACCAGTGCATGGCCAGGCCATACGGCGCATTCATGCGATGCAGAAAGACATCGAACCAGCCCTGCCCCTGCAGCAGGTCGCGCACCTGGACCAGGCGCATGGCGCTGTCAGTATCGAGCGCGATGCCGCCGCGCGTCAGCCAGACGGCGCAGATGGCAAACAGTCCCCCAGGCGGCGGCGACCCATCCGATGTGCCAGCGATTCCCCATGGCGCAGCTTAGCGAGGTCGCTTACAGCAATCCCAATGCGGCCAGTTCGCGTTGCAGCGACTCAGGCAGGTCTTTGGCGCCACTGGTGCGGGACAGGTCGGGCGGGGCGTCCGCCGATTCCAAATAACGCCAGCCCTGAAAAGCGCGCCGCGGCCGGGCGACCACCGGCACCAGCGCCTTGTCATAGACCAGGCCGCAATGGGGGACGCCGTTTTTCCTGACGTCGCGGAACTCCAGCAGTTTTTGCCGTGCAGCAATCTGGCCCTTGATCACCCAATAGAGGGAGCCGCCCGCTAGAATCTCTGCGGCCCGTTTGGGCGTCATGCGGGTCACATGGACAAGTTCAAGCTTCTGGCCCTTGGCCCGCTTTTCCTTCAGCCGCTGTTTCTGCCAGCCGGCGAGTTCCGCCAAGCTTTCGCAGCCGACGCAGAGCTTGATGATGTGAAGGGGCATGACCCCGGTCCTATCCGGCGGATATCAAAAAAACAACAGGGTGATTGCTCCACCCTGCCGTCTCATGGCAATTTGTCAGCCATAAGAACCAGGGAGTGCCAGCAATGACTTTCATGAAACTCGCCTTGTCAATTATCGCCTTGACCGTTGTGACGGCGCCGGCCCTGGCCCAGGGCCGCTGGGGTGACCAGGCCGTGGACAATGCCGCCCGCCGCCAGGAGCGCGCTGCAATCCGCCAACTGGAATTACAATATGAAAAGGAGGTCGCCGAGGCCAAAGCGGCCGCCCAGAACCCCGCGGCACCCGCCCCTCCGGCCCCGACTGAGGTTGCCGCCGCTCCTGCAGAGCCCGCCCCCCCCCCGGCTCCCGCCCCGGCGCAGTAATTTCAGCGCGTTAAAGCAGGCCCGCCAGCCCCCTGGCGGGCCTGCATCTTCTTTCAATTCCGTTCTGGCAGAACGGTGCGATTCGCCAGATTTTGTATGTCAGCAGAACACCCCGCGACATCGATCCAGACATGCTGGGCGATATCCTTGCCGTTTCACGCGCCAACAATGTCCTGCTCGGCATCACGGGGTTCCTGATCTATATCGATGGCGGTTTCTTGCAGATCCTGGAAGGTGACAAGCGGGCGGTGCGCGAACTTTACATGCACATCTGTAACGACCGCCACCATTGGGAAACACCCTACTGATGGACCGCGAGATCGAGAGCCGCGCCTTTACCGGCTGGGCCATGGGCTTTGAGCGGCCGCGCGCCGACGATCCCGAAACCGCCGGCATGTTCGGCGTAACCAGGGAAGCGATCTTTAGCAGACTGTCTCCCGCTGCCGGCCGCGTCATCGCAGTGATGCTCGAGACGAGCTACCGCGTCCAGCGCAGCGATGATCTACGGCTGGCGGAGGCTAAAGCTTCCTGAGCCAGAAATTGCGGTAGTGAACTTCGTTGTTGTGGGCCTGAAGCATCAGCACGCCATCGCCATGCGCCTTGTAGACCGGGATGCCGCGATACTCCGTGGGACCCAGCAACGGCACACTGTGCTGCACCAGAATACCGTTGAGGAAGATCGTCATCCGCGCCGGTTCGGCGAGGCTGCCGTCGCCGTAAAAGCGCGGCGCCGTATAGATGATGTCATAGCTCTGCCATGCCGGGGCCGGCTTCTGCGCATTCACCAGCGGCGCATACTGTTTGTAGATCGAGCCGGCCTGGCCATTGACGTAAGTGGGATTATCGAGCGAATCGAGAACCTGCACCTCATACAGGCCCTGCAGGAAGATACCGCTATTGCCGCGGTCCTGAGCTTTGCGCGCCGGCGGCAGGACCGGAATCATCCATTCGACATGCAGTTGTACATCGCCGAACTTTTCTCGGGTCTGAATCGAGCCGGATTTGGGCGCAACGATGAATTCGCCGTCGCCGACAACCCAGGCGGCCTTGCCGCCATTGACGCCTTCCCAGTTGTTCAAGTCACGCCCGTTGAACAGGATGATCGCATCCGAGGGCGGCTGGCCGACGCTCGCACCCGGCGCGACTTTGCGCGGCACTGGCGTCCACAACTCGGTCAGCTCGGGTTTGACCGGCGGGTTGGGGGCTTGCGCCACGGCCAGCGTGGGCAGCAAGGCAAGCAGCAGGACGAATTTCTTCATGGGATCAGGCTCCGTCTTTTTGTTCTTGTTGTCAGACTAGGGCACCGTGGCAATGTTTGACCTTCTTGCCCGAGCCGCAAGGGCACGGATCGTTGCGTGACATGCCCTGCAGTTGCGATCTGGCGTCGTCCGTATGCGTAACATGGCGCGCATCGCCGATGTGGCGGACATAGCCGGTTTCATCCAGGATCATCGCCCGATATCCCAGCCGGTGATAGAAGGCGCTGGCCTCGACCTCGAAGGGCAACGCCGCCGTGGCTGTTTTCGCAACCACAAACATGGTTTTGGGCTGGCGTTCGTAACTGCCGCCCAGCCGTTGATAGTCCGACAGCCGCCGCAGGCCCGGATTGAGGGTGAAGCCATGCCAGCAGTCGCAATAGCCGGTGGCCAGCACGCCATAACTGCGGTCGGGCGCCGCGAAGCTCAAGGGATGGCCGTTATTATCGTTCCAGTCCCTGAGCTGCACCAGCAGGATTGCAGGATCGGAGTCCAGCAGCGCCCGGCTGCGCTCCATAAAACCCGAGCGATAGAACTCCCAGTCGTCTTCGAGATGAAAGATGAACGTGGTAGTGACGCGGGCATAGGCCTGGTCGATCAGGCGTATCTGCCCGACCCGCTGCCCGGTGCTAAAATAGTCCGCGCCGAAGCGCCGGCAGACATCGCCCGGGTCAGCGTCGCCATCCTCGGCCACCAGAATGCGTGCCACCCGGCCCTCGCTTTCGTGGCTGCGAAAGCTCTCCAGCGTGCGCGCCAGAAGGTCATGGCGGTTGCACGATGTGACGACCACGGTAATGTCAGCTTCTTGCTGCATGAAGAAGCGGATTTTAAGCTTCTGGCGCAGCGACGCAAGCAGGCCGGACACAACTTCGATGCCATCAGGGGATTTATACGGCCAGGCCGCTTCGCTGCATCAGCGCGGCCAGCTGGCGGAGGCGGAAAGCTTGTATCTGCAAATCTTGGCGGGCGCGCCGCAGGCCTTTGCGCCGCGCCATATGCTGGGCGTGTTGCGGGCGCAGCAGGGCCGTATAGAAGAAGCGCGCACCCTGATCGCCGCCGCCCTGCAAGAAAACCCCAAAGATGCGGGCGCACTGGTGAATTATGGCAATGTCCTAACCCTGCTGGGCCGGTTTGTCGAAGCGGTGGCGAGCTATGACCGCGCCCTGGCGATTGCCCCTGATGCCGATACCCTGACAAATCGCGGCAACGCCCTGCAGGGACTGAACCGGCTGGAGGATGCGCTGGCCAGCTATGAGACTGCGCTGGCGCGCGATCCCAACAACGTGCAGGCCTTGTTCAAGCGCGGCGTGGTGCTGGGCGAACTGGGCCGCGCCGACGACGCGCTGGCCAGCTATGACCGCGCTCTGGCGCTGCAACCCGGTCATGTCGAGACGCTGAACAATCGCGGCTATGTCTGGTGGCTGAGCAAACACCGCTACGCCCCTGCCATCGCCGACCTGCAAAAGGCGCTGGCCCTGGCGCCGGACATTCCCTATGCGCCGGGCGGCGTGCTGCATCTGAAAATGTATGTCACCGAATGGGAGGAACTGGAGCCGCAGCGCGCGGCAATCGCGCAAGGCATTCGCGATGGCCGACGAGTGGCACGGCCCTTCATGCTACAGGCACTGTCGGACGATCCCGCCGAGCTTCAGGCCTGCGCCCGCATATATGCCGGCGATCTTTATCCCCAAGCAGCTGTGGCAGCCCACAATCCCGCCACACGCAAAGGCGCCACGAAAATCCGGCTGGGATACCTGTCGGGCGAATTTCGCGAACAGGCCACCGCCATTTTGATGGCGGGCCTTTATGAGCGGCACGACCGCGAACGGTTCGAGATCATCGCGGTGGACAATGGCAGTGCCGCATCCTGCACCATGACCGCGCGGCTGAAAAAGACATTTGACCAATGGATCGAGATTGGCGGCCTAACCGATGCGCAGGCCGCCGCCAAAATCCGTGCGGCGGAGATCGACATCCTGGTCAATCTCAACGGCTATTTCGGCAAGCACCGCATGGGTGTGTTCGCCCAACGCCCCGCGCCGGTCCAGGTCAACTATTTGGGTTTCCCCGGCACCCTGGGCGCGCCCTATATGGATTACATCATCGCCGACGCCGTGGTGATCCCCCAAGGCGAAGCGCGTTTCTATGACGAGCAGGTCGTCACCCTGCCCGGCAGCTATCAAGTCAATGACGATCGCGGCCGGCCCATCTCCACCCCACCCAGCCGCCGTGACGCCGGCCTGCCGGAGGATGCCTTTATTTTTTGCAATTTCAACCAGAGCTACAAGCTGACGCCCGGCACCTTCGACAGTTGGATGCGCATTCTCAAACAGGTGGATGGCAGCGTGCTGTGGCTGCTGGAAGCGGCGGCGCCCTTCGCGGAAAATATCGCGCGCCACGCGCAAGCGCATGGCGTGGCGCCGGAACGCATCGCGTTCGCGCCGGACCGTCCGCCGGATCAGCATCTGGCGCGGCTCAGTCTGGCCGACCTGTTTCTCGACGGCCTGCCATACAATGCCCACACCACCGCCAGCGATGCGCTATGGGCTGGCGTGCCGGTGTTGACGTGCCGTGGCACGGCGTTTCCAGGACGCGTGGCGACAAGCGTGCTGCTGGCGACTGGCCTGCCCGAACTGGTGACGGAAAATACGGTAGATTACGAAGTGCTGGCGGTGAGCCTGGCCAAAAAAACGAACGACTTGAAAGCAATCCGGGAGAAATTGGCGAAGAACCGCGCGACCTGCGCCCTGTTCGATACCGACCGCTTCCGGCGCAATATGGAGACTGCCTATTTGGAGATGTGGCGGCGCTGGCTGGCGGGGGAGACGGCGGAAGCCTTTGCGATCTGACCGTCGCAGTATTTGATTCCAGCGATTATCTTGCGGCCGCTATGAAAGACGGGGGATACCATGACTTTGGGAATGAATCGTAGAAGCGTGCTTCTTGGGGCTGCGGCGATACCGTTAGCCGGAATACAAGCATTCTCATTGGAAGCCGCGCCCGTTGTCGCGACCACTTCGGACACCGACGAAGTCCGGACCACGCCCGTTCCGCACCGCTACATCCACGGCTTGATGCGCTCCGACGTCAAATTCCAGGTCCTTTTGCCCGTGGCATGGAATGGAAAAATCACCATTCTTACGCGCGGATTTTCAGGAACAGAACTCAGCGCTGGAGCGTTCCCGACGGCCGCCATCACCAAGGGCTACGCCTTCGCCTCGTGTGACGAAGGGTGGTCTCGTTCGACGATCGCGGCCAGCCCCCAGGATGACTATTACGAGTCACGGCAGAGTCTCGTGGAGTTGACGGTCTATACCAAGGCGCTTGTTCAGACGCATTACGGACGGGCCGCGTCGCGCACCTTGCTCGTCGGAGGCTCCAACGGCGGCCACCACACAAGGTGGATGGTCGAGGCGTATCCGTTGATGTTTGACGGCGGCATTTCCGGATACGGCTACAACTCGCAGCTGACCCAATGGGGCAGCGTGGCCCAGCTGGTGCGCAACTATGATGTGATCGCTCCGCGCATCGACGACATTATCGCCCAGCGCGCGAAGAACGCGCGGTGGGACCCGTTCAAGGAGCGTCTGTCTCCACCTCTCACAAAGGCCCAACTGATAGCGTTGGGCAATATCTACGACATCCCGATGCAGCTCACCAACGGGTTCCGGTACAATGGTGGCCGCTGGTTCGGCTCGGAGGTCGAGTGGAAGAGCAGTTACAACAGTCTTCTGGGTTATCTTGGCGATTCGGTACCGCGATGGGATGAGACGTACCGTCCGAGCGGCGGCCGGCCGACCAACGAAGAAGCCAAGCTCTGGAATCCCTTGAAAAGCCCGGCATACGTGCAGATCGACATGCGGCGGCAAGATTGCCATGGCCATTTGGCCCGCCCGCTCATCATCATGCACGGAACGGCCGACACCATCGTAAGCGCGGGCGAAGGCGAGGGATACAAGGATCTCGTCGCTAAGACCATAGGGCCAAGGGAAGCGGAGAAGCTGCTTGCGGTATATTATATCCCCGGCATGGGGCATGGCGGCAAGGAATTCGACGATCTGATACCCGCGCAAATCGACGCCCTGGAAGCGATGATAGACTATCAGCAGAGCGACGGAAGCCGTGGAGCAAAAGCACCCGCCTTCATCGGAACCTATCCGCGTGAGCCGGTCACGGGCCCCGGCAACAGCTTAGGTTTCTACAATCGCTCGAGGCGCCGATGAATAGCAGTGCAACGGCGGTACCAATTTCCGCTATTGGCGCAAAGCGGACACTGGGCTGGTAGGGGACGAATGACCGCTTTGGAGAAAAGCGGTCATTCAGTCGGCTACCCATCACAGTTCGGTCTCTGCAACGTCGCTGCATCGGATTGCAGGTCGGTTCCTGCAAAATCCTCGCTAGCTCAGGCTTCTACGACCACTGGCTTTTATAATTTGTTTCCGAAAAGCCGAATAAACCAATCCTCGATATTTTCCTGTTGATAACGATTCTCATTTGCTCTATTTGATCGACCATCTGAGAATGCTTCTCATTATTTCTGCGGGAAACCCATATTCGTGCGTACGCTGAATCTTCGTCACAACCTCATGCTGTCTATAGCGGTGGTTGCACTCGGCACCACCGCCGCCTTCGCCCAGCCGGTTCAGTTGGCACCGGTGCGCGTCACCGCCACGCCGATCGACACCTATGTCGCGAAGCGCTCGACCACCGCGACCAAGACCGATACCCCGCTCATCGACATTCCCCAATCCATCAGCGTTGTGACAAAGAAGGAAATGGCGGACCGCGCCGTGTCTGGCATGCAGGACGCCGTGCGCTATGTCCCCGGCGTTCAGTTCGCGCAAGGTGAAGGCAACCGCGACGCCGCCGTGCTCCGCGGCGTCGCTACCACCAGCGACTTCTTCCTCGACGGCGTGCGAGATGACGTCGAGTATTTCCGTGAGATTTACAACATCGAGCGCGTGGAAGTGCTGAAAGGCCCCAACGCGATGATCTTCGGTCGCGGCGCCACCGGCGGTCTGATCAACCGCGTGACGCGCCAGGCCAACTTCAGCGATGGCCTTGAAGCGCGCCTGGAAAGTGGCAGCTTCGGTCTGTTCCGTGTCACCTTCGATACCAACCATGCGGTTTCGGATAGTGTCGCGCTGCGCCTGACGGGCCTCTATCACCGGGCCGACAGCTATCGTGATGGCGTCAACTATGAACGATATGGTCTGAACCCCACCGCGACGTACCTGCTCACGCCTGCCACACAAATCCGCGTCGGCTATGAGCACTTCTTCGATCGCCGCATTGCCGACCGCGGTATATCGTCGTTCCGGGGCTTTCCGGTTCAAACCGACAGGTCAACTTTCTTCGGCGATCCGGCCCAGAGCCCGGTACGCGCAACCGTCAACAACGTCACGCTCGACATCAGCCACCAGTTCTCGGATGACCTGACGATCAACAATAAGACGCGCTACGCCGACTATAACAAATTCTACCAAAACGTGTTCCCTGGAGCCGTAAACGCTGCCGGAACGACTGTTTCAATCAGCGCCTATAACAATGCGCAGCGCCGTAAGAACGCCTTCAACCAGACCGACCTCAACTGGAACCTTCAGACCGGTTCGGTAAATCACACTATCCTTGCCGGCATGGAGTTCGGTCGCCAAGAAACGGACAATTTCCGTCTGGACGGCAGCTTCGGCGGCCTCACAGCTGTCAACATGCCTCTTTCCACCCCCCGCAGCACGCCAGTCACCTTCTCGCTGACCACTGGCGGCACCAATCACGGCGTTGCCGAGGTCATGGCCTTCTATGCGCAGGACCAGATCGAGATCACCCCGGAATGGCAGTTGGTCGCGGGCATTCGTTATGACGATTTCAAGGTGAACTTCCTGGATCGCCGTGTCGGTCAGGGTCGCGTCTGGTCGCAAGACGGGCTGTGGTCGCCACGCGTCGGGCTGATCTTCAAGCCGGAAGGCAACATGTCATTCTATGCCAGCTACAGCTTGAGCTACCAGCCGCGCGCTGGCGCGCAGCTGAACTCGCTGGCCACGGGTGCGTCTACTGCCGGGAACCCCGCCTTCGAACCTGAAAAGTTCGTGAATTACGAAGTCGGCTCCAAGTGGGATATCCTTCCCGACCTGAGCCTGACTGGCGCTCTGTTCCTGCTGGAGCGCAGCAATGTCGTGGCGCCCCACCCCACGCTGGCCGGCCAGGGTGTCCTGATCGATGGTCAGAACACAAAGGGCATCGAAGTCGGCCTGACCGGCAACATCACCGACCAGTGGAGTGTTGTCGGCGCCTATTCGTATCAGCTCGGCAAGTCACGCGCCGCAGCCAACGGTCCGTACACCTATCTACCCAACCTGCCGGAGCACACCTTCTCCGTCTGGAACCGGTATGATTTCGACCCATCTTGGGGCGCCGCTCTGGGCCTTATCCATCAAGGCACCCGCTACACCACCACCAGCAACACGGTCTCGATGAACGGATATGCGCGGGTGGATGGAGCTCTGTACTACACGTTCAATAACAACTGGACAGCGCAGCTCAATCTCGAAAACATTACCGACAACTACTATTACGAGTTCGGCCACAACGATACCAACATCACCCCTTCCGCGCCGCGTACCGTGCGGTTCAGTGTGACGACAAACTTCTGATGCAGGAACCTTGATCGCTTTATGTAAGTGCGGATGAGCTTTCCATTTTGGGGTGGCTGGCAACCCGGCAGCGCGGCCTCTTGCCCCTGAACAGGCGTCTGATGCTTTTGGCGGACGAGCTGGCTCTCTGTGCGTTGGCCCAGAATGAGGTCGGCTTGAAACTTCCTTCTCAGGCCGTAGCATCCAAGTGCGCGCCCTATGATGCTGCGGTAGGTCATTCGCCAAGCTGCTTGGAAAAGCAACGGATGCCTGTTCCGGCCTCTTTTCCCGCACTCGATGTCGATTGTACTCCGACGCTCAATTGCCCATCACTCAGGTAGCGGTTGCGGCAGGTACTAAGCCTTGACAGCGCATCAGCTCCCACATTGGGTGGGCGAGGCCCACGGTTACAAGCGAAAGTGCGCGCATGCGAACGTCAGGTGCCAGCACTTGCGTGGCAAACAAAGGTCTCCCCGCCTAGTGAATGGCTGCTTTTGGCGCAAAGCGGACATTGCTCGACTTGCCATTATAGGCGGATTGAACCGCCTGGTTGCAGTGTGTCAAAATTAGGGAATACGAGACGGCGTTCCTCGGGGTATGCTGCAAAAGGAATTTCATTTTTCACGGACGACGTTGCGAATAATTTAAACTTTTTCGAAAAGGGGACAACAACATGATCAACTCATTGAAATTCACTTTCTTGGGCATGGCACTTTGCACTTTCGCGCTGCCCGCCAGCGCGCAACCCGTGACGCGTCTGGCAAACCCAAATCCTAGCGCCGTCATTGCCTCGGCCGTCACCGTCCCGGCTGGCTATACCACTTATTATATCAGCGGCATTCCGGGCGGTCCCAAGGACCCCAGTGCCCCCGAAGGCAGCCCGGCCCGCTGGGGCGACACCGCCCAGCAGACAGATGACGTGCTCACCAAGCTCGAGGGGGTCCTCACCAAGCTGGGCCTGAATTTCGGCGATGTGGTGAAGGGAACAGTCTTCTTGGTGGGCGATCCGGCCAGGGGCGGCGATATTGATTTCGCCGCGATGAACAGGGAATGGGGCAAGCGATTTGGCTCCGCGACCCAGCCCAACAAGCCGGCGCGTTCGACCGTCAAGACTGGCCTGGCGACGCCAGGCGCCCTGGTCGAAATCGAGTTGGTGGCGGTCAAAAAGTAACGCAGCTGAGCAGCTGTCTTGAAGGTTGAGATGGTGCCAGCCTGACCTTTGGCGGAGGCGGTGAAACACGACCCTGCCAATTTGGTGGTTTTGGCACCTGGTTTCATGGGGTTTGCGGCGTCGGCGGGTATATCACGTTTTTTTGAAAACGTTTCGCTGCTGCTATTTCCGAGCGCGCTTGGGGATCGGCTTGTGCGAATGTGCCGCGTGGCAAGTCCGTTTGGAAATGCGATTCCATCTTTCCCAGCACATAAAAAGTAATCGTTGTGCGTCAAGTGATTGGGAAAAGGTCTGGTGCGGTCGAGAAGATTCGAACTTCCACGGGTTGCCCCGCTACCACCTCAAGGTAGTGCGTCTACCGTTCCGCCACGACCGCACAGTCTTGGGAAAAATCCCGGTAGGCCCGGGGGTTTAGCAAGCAAGGGGGGCTAAAACAAGCCTCGCGCCGGTGGGAAAAAGACCCGCCCTAGATGCCGCCGCCATCGGTCAGATGGATACCGCATTCATCCTTGTCGGTACCCGACCAGCGGCCGGCGCGATAGTCCTCGCCCGCCTGGACGCGGCGGGTGCAGGGCATGCAGCCGATGCTCGGATAGCCGTCCTCGACCAGCGGGTGGCGGGGCAGATTGTTGCGCTCGGTAAAGGCTTCCAGCTGGTGCAGGTCCCACTGCCACAACGGATTGAAGCGATAGCGGCCACCCGAATGCTCGACCGGCTGCATGTCGGCGCGCTCACGGGTCTGGAAGCGCTTGCGGCCCGTGATCTGGGCGGGGAACGGCTCCAGCGCCCGGGCCAGGGGAATGGTTTTGCGGAAATCGCAGCAGGTATCGGCGTTCTTGGACCACAAGATACCTTCGGGGTCCTTCGTGGTGCGCTCGTCCAGTGACGGCGACAGGCTGCGCACATCGCCCAGGCCCAGGATGTCCTGCAGCCGGTCGCGATAGCGCAGAGTCTCGCCGAACAGCTTGCCGGTGTTGAGAAACAGGATCGGCGTACTAGGATCGATGTCGGCCACCAGCTTTAGCAGCACTGCCGATTCCGCGCCAAAGGACGATACCACCGCCGTCCTGCCCTTAAACTCGCCGGTCAGCGCCAGTTCCAGGATGCCATGGGCATCACGGTCCTTCGCCTTGGCCTGCAGTTCGGCCAGATGGGCAGCCACCACAGCATCGTCAGCGGACGTGTGGGCCGCTTCGGGCCGCAACCCGCGCTTGGTATCGATGACGGTCACGTTGCTCATAGCCAGCCCATCCGCACGATCAGCTCACGCACATTCTGGGAGACCTGGGACGGCGACATGCCTTCGGCCCGCAATTTGGCGCGCGCTAAGCCCAGTTCCTTCAATCGTGTCGTCCATTCGGGGCCGAACTGCTCGGCTAGGGTTTCCCGCAGGGCGCGGGCCAGGCCGGGCACATGCCCGCCGGTCGAGGCGGTCAGCAACAGGTCGCCCCGCCGCACGATAGCCGGGACATGGAAATCGCAGAGGGGCAGCACGTCCTCAACATTGACCAGAACGCCCAGAGCGCGGGCTCGGGTGGCGAGGTCGCGGGACTCGCCTTCGGGCAGGCCGGCGACGAAAAGCACCTGCAGCGAGGCCAGCAGCGCGTCCGGGACGGCATCCGGAAGCAGGCGCACTTCCACCCCCGCCTCGGCCAGCAAAGCCGCCCTGCGGTCACGTTCAAGGCCCCGGCCAGTCAGGCCGACCCTGAGATTTACGGAGTTAAGGACAAGGGGAAGCATCTGACCCTCTTCAGAGCTGAAGAGGTATGCCCGGCAGGCCTAAAATGCAAGAATTTAGTGGAGAATATATAATTATACGGTTTAATGTGTGTTCTACTCGTAACCGCGCAGCAGTTCCAACACCGAAACGGCTACCTTGTCGCCCTGGATCTGGATTTCGCCCTTCGCCACGGGCTTGTCATTGGCCAGAATGGTCACCGGATCATCCTGGTTGGAATCCAGTTCGATCACCGCGCCACGGCCCATCCGCAGCAGCTGGTGCATCGGGATCACCGAGCGGCCCAGGACTACCGAGATTTCGACCTTCACGTTATCGATATTGGAAGCCATAAGCCCTGCCCTTACATTGGGGGAACCCGGCAAGGGTGACAGATTATGGTTTCGGAAAGCTTAACTTGGACGCCCCGGTAAAGACCCAGATCGAATGGAAGATCAGCGACCAGCCGGTCGCTTATCCGGACGCGCTGGCCGTGATGGCGACGCGGACCGCCGCCATCGCCGGCGGCAGTGCCGGCGAGATGGTCTGGCTGCTGGAGCATCCGCCGATCTACACCGCGGGCACCAGCGCCAATGACGATGACCTGATTGATGCGCGCTTCCCGGTCTATCGCACCGGGCGCGGCGGCCAGTTCACCTATCATGGCCCGGGCCAGCGCGTCGGCTACGCCATGCTGGACCTCAAGCAGCGCAAGCCAGACGTGCGCGCTTACGTGCAGGACCTGGAACAGTGGCTGATCGAAACGCTGGCGCTGTTCAATGTGAAGGGCGAGCGCCGCGCGGGCCGGGTCGGCATCTGGGTGCAGCGGGGCGAGAAGGAAGACAAGATCGCGGCGCTGGGTGTGCGCATCAAGCGCTGGGTGACGTTGCACGGCGTGGCACTGAACGTCGATCCGGACCTCACGCATTTTTCCGGCATCGTGCCCTGCGGCATCAAAGCCCATGGCGTCACCAGCCTGGCAGAGTTGGGGATCATCGTTTCGATGGCCGACGTCGATCTGGCGCTGAAGCAGAGCTTCAAGAAAATATTCGGGTAACGTATCTTGTCATTCCCGCGCAAGCGGGAATTCAGGAAAGCAAGTTGGATGCCCGCTTGCGCGGGAATGACAAAGGGGCGCAGCTAAACCGAGGGTATGCGGATAAAGCCCTTCTCGGCGGGCGGCTCGCTGTTGTGAAGGTCCACGGCGCTGACCTTGGCGCCGGCAGGCCCCGTGGTGGCGAAGGAGACGAAAGTCTCCACCGCCTTGGTGGGGCCGGAGACCAGCGCTTCCACCGAGCCATCGGACCGGTTGCGCACCCAGCCGTCCAGTTTCTGATGCTGTGCCGCCGTCGTCAGAAAGTCGCGGAAACCGATGCCCTGTACGAAACCATGCACATGCACCCGCAGGGACGTAATATCTTCGCTCAAATGAGGCTCCATGCGGAAAAATGAAAAGCTGCCCCTAAGATAAACCGCTATACCCTCAAAACAAGATGGCTGCCCTCCCCCGTTCCGTGTCCCTGGCGGTATTTCGCGCCCATATCGAGAACGGCCTGTCGGTCGGTATCGGCGTCGGCCTGACCGGGCTTGCGGTTGGCTTCACCATGGGCCTTCCCGCCGCCATCGCCGCCGCCACCGGCGCGGTCTGTGTTTCCATCAGCGACCGCACCGATCCCCTGCGCCAGAAAATCTGGATCATGGGCTTCGCGTTTCTCAGTGCCTGCTTCTTCACCGCCTTGTCGTCCTTCTCGCGCTTCTCGCCGCCGGTCTTTATCGCCGCCGTCGCGTTCACCGGTCTTTGGTGCGGGCTGATCTCGGCCTATGGCAAATGGGTGATGAGCCTGGCCATGACCTGTGTGCTGGCCTTCGTGTTTGCCATAGGCGAATATTTTCCCACCGTCTCGGATGCCGCCGATCACCTGATGCTGTTCGTCTGCGGCGCGCTGACCTACACCACCTATGCGGTGATGGTGGCCTGGCTGTTCGACGATCGCGGGCGGCGCCTGCTGCTGGCCGAGGCAATGCGGGCCTTCGCCGACTATCTGCGTGCCAAAGCCGCGCTCTACAATCCCGACACCGAAGGCACTGCGGCCTTCCGCGCATTGATCGACGCTCATGCCGCGCTGGCGGACCGGCTGCAGACCGCGCGCGACAGCCTGTTCGCGCGCCGCTGGTACCGGATGCAGCTCAAGCGTATCGACACGCTGATCGCGCTGCTGGATGCGTTCGAGACGGTTCTGTCCAGCGATGCGGATTTCGAAACATTGCGCAACGCGCCACAACGCGACCTGCTGTGGCGGCTGAACGGCTTTGTTCACCAGATGGCCGACGAGATCGAGCATCTGACCTTGGCGCTGCGCTTCCGCCATGGCCATGCAGCACCCCTGCGCCATGCCGAGGAAAGCCGCCAGTTGCTCGAGATGGTGAGCACCGCGCAGGACGCCGCGCCGAATGACCCGGTGATCCACGCCTTCGCCGCCACCGCCAACAAGCTGGTGCTGGCCGACACGTATGTCGCCGCGCTGGCCACGGCGCTGGACAACGCCACCCCGCCCAGCACGGTGGCGGCAGGCCTAGACCTGGATCTGTTCCGCCAGGACGGACCGCGCGGCCTGGGCCTGCTGCTGCGGCAATTCCGCTGGCGTGCGCCAGCCTTTCGATATGCCGTGCGCCTGTCCCTGGCCATGACCGCCGGATTGATGCTCACCATCGCCTTTCCGCGTTTTGCCCAGGCCAACTGGGTGCTGCTCACCATCGCGCTCATCATGCGCGCCAATTACAGCGTGACGCGGCAGCGTCGCTGGGATCGCGTTACCGGCACGCTGATCGGCTGCGCCCTGGCTGTCACCTTCATCAACACCCTGCCCGCGCCGATGCTGTTGCTGCTAATCTTGCTGGCGGTGGGCACCAGCCACGCCTATGGCCTGGTCGCCTACCGCATCACCGCCATCGGCGCTTCGATCTCTGCGCTGCTGCTGCTGCATTTCGTCGATCCGTCGGTGAACGCCCAGTTCTTCGAACGGATCGTGGATACGCTGATCGGCGCGGGGTTGAGCTGGGCCTTCAGCCATCTTCTGCCCAACTGGGAACGCGACGACCTCCCCCGCACGGTGCGCGCCTTGCTGGCCGCAGACGCTGCCTTTGCCGACGCGGCGCTGCGTCTGGAGCATGGCCGCCAGCGTTACCGGCTGGCCCGCAAGAAAACCCTGGACGCGGTGGCGCAGCTTTCGGGCGCCATACGCCGGCTGGCCGACGAGCCCAACAGCAACCGGAGGGCGCTGGCCTCGCTGGGCGAATTGCTGGGCGCCAATTACCTGCTGGCCTCGGACCTTTCGTCCATGCCGGTGCTGGTAAAACTGCGCGCCCCGGAGCTGGACAAGCCCAGCGCCGAGGCAGCCATTGCCCAGGTGCGCGAGCGGGTGGTGAGCCTGTTGCAGCCCGATGCGGCGCAGGACAATCCCAACGGGGATGTATCGCAACGCGGCGGTTTTTCCGACCTGCATGGCAACGGCGCCATGGAGGTTCTGGCGCGGCGGCTGGCCCATATCGAGCAGGCGGCACGCAAGGTGGCGCGGCTGGCGAGACGGCCCGTTATCGAGGCCGTCTAGCGCCCGTCATCCTACCAATGCGGCGGATCGGATACCAGCTTGATCACGCCGAACGTCTTTCCCACCGCGATCAATTGCGGATTGGAGCCCTTCCGCGGGCCGGTAGAAATACTGTGGCTCTGGCCATTGAAGTCGGTGATTTTCAGGGTCCCTTCCAGCCGATGGTCATGTCGATGGCACGGCGCTGGGTATGGCGGCTGGTCAGGGCTGCCGGAAAAGCGATCTGATATGCCACCATCATCTTTTTGGCCGCCTCCCGCGCCGCAAGCACCTCGCCGCCATGGGCCCAGTCAATGTTCACGCCATTCATCGGAGGCACGCTATGCGGGTCTTGGCCGCTGTTGCCCACCATGCAGCACCAGTGCATCAGCTAGGCTCGCTCGACGGGACGGTAGGTGTTGGCGATGGAGACGGTGGCCCCCACCTTTTTCAACTGCGAGATAAAGGCGCACCAGGGGAAACGCTTGCACCATTGCGGACCGGAATTCTCAGCCATCAGACACCCCTGCGACCATAGTTAAGCACGGCGGGAAGCTACTATGAGACGGGCGCGGACAGATCTTCCAAAACGGCGCGGATGCGATGAATGCCGGAATGCAGATCGCGCTCGAGTTCGCTGCGCCACAGCCGCAGGATGGTATAGCCCTGTCCGCTCAGCAGGCGATCGCGAATGATGGTCCCGGAGCGGCGGCCCGGCTCGCCGCCCTCGAGGGAGATTACCAGCTTGCGATCATGCTCGACAAAATCGAGAGTGAAAGTATGGAAGGGCGATTTACGGCGGAAGCGGGTGCCTTCCAGCATCCGCAGTCGCGCCCAGAGCTGGTTCTCCAGCGTATTGCGCGCCTGAAGTGGTCGCTTGCGCTGCATTACCTTACGGCGTCGATAAGCTCGACGGCATTGTCCAGTTCATGCGCTAGGGCGACGGTGCGTTTCTGGGCTTCGGCGTCCTGGCCCCATTTTTCCGCCTGATAGCTTTCGTCGATCCGCGACAGTGCGAACGCATGAACGCAGGTGGTCTGGCCTTCCGCCACCGCCAGCGCCAGCACCAGGCTACCGGTGATGGAGGCGATGACGTGCAGCCCGGCCAGAATGAAAGAATTGCAAGGTGTCAAAGCCTCACGCAATGCGGCCAGGGTTTCGGGCGATTGATCGACATGGCCCAAACCTTCCGCCACAGTCATGCGCGCACTCAACCGATGGCGCGCCCAGTCCAGAATCGGGTCCCAGCCTTCGCGCTGGCGTGCCGCCAAATCCGGCGGATGATAGGCGCGATAGCAAAGCAAGTCGTTCTCGCCAAACCGCAGTATGGCATTGATGACGTCTTCGCGGTTGTTGGCGACGCCGTCTATGACGGTGTTCGATAATCGCAGCAGCGGCATGGCGGTGACGATGATGTCTGCGCCCTGCGCCCGCCATTCCGCGGCAACGGCGGCGGCGAGTCTTTCGGTGGGTAACACCAGCGCGCGGCGCGCCGGGGTCTTGACCGGCTTGCCATCCAGCAGAACCGCGAAGCCGCTGCCAGCGGGCGCGATGGAAACTTCCTTGTAGAAACGATTCATCTCTTCTTCTTGATTTTCTTTGGCGGGAAAGGATCGCTGCGGTCATCCGGATCGAAGCCCAGCAGCTTCCAGCTTTTGGTC
The DNA here is from genome assembly GCA_945860165.1 of Rhizobium sp. Q54. Lineage (GTDB taxonomy): Bacteria > Pseudomonadota > Alphaproteobacteria > Micropepsales > Micropepsaceae > Rhizomicrobium. The sequence continues at coordinate 19,292 of CAMAPL010000008.1, read as the reverse complement.
ATGTGCGGCGGCAACGGCGCTGTGGCCTGCAGCCGCCCGCCATCGGGGCGGCCGATATCGATGCTGCGGGCATGCAGATGCAGCTTGTCGGCGATCTCACCCTTGGCCCTCGCATTCGTGCCGCCATATTTAAAATCGCCCACGATGGGCGTGCCCAGGCTGGCCATGTGGACGCGGATCTGATGTGTGCGGCCGGTAATAGGACGCGCCGCCACCCAGGCGAACTCCCCGCCCGCTGTTCCCATCACGGCATATTCGGTGAGTGCGAATTTTGCGCCCTCCTCGCCTTCGTCCGCCATCGCCATGCGTTCGTCGCGGCCATGGGGGCCGTGGCCGCCTTCCTTGGCCAGAGCACCCTTGACCACGCCGTTTTTCTGCTTGGGTACGCCGCGCGTCAGCGCCCAATAGACTTTCGAGGTGTCGCGCAGTGCCAGAGACTGGGACAGGCCCGACGCCGCCTGCGCCGTGCGCGCAATCAGCAGAACACCCGACGTGTCACGGTCGAGCCGGTGCACCAGCTTGGGACGGCTGGGCTTTTCGTATTGCAGGGAATCCAGCATACCATCGACATGCTTGGTCAGGCCGGAGCCGCCCTGGGTCGCCAGGCCCGGCGGCTTGTCGATCACGATGACCTGCTTGTCCATATAGAGAATGCGATCGGCCAGGCTGCCCATGTCCTTGGTCGTCAGCGGATGCTGCGCTTCGGCTCCCTTGGGCTTTTCCGATGCCTTGGCATGGACCACCTGCGGCGGTAGCTTCATGGACTGGCCGGCCACGATGCGGTCGGCGGCCTTCGCCCGCTTACCGTCCAGGCGTATTTCACCCTTGCGCAGCAATTTTTCCAGAAGGACATGCGTGACATGCGGATAGTGCCGCTTGAACCAGCGATCAATGCGAATGCCGTCATCGTCGACGTCAATGGTGCGAAGCTCAGCCATAGATGCTGCGCACAATCCACAGGCCCGCGACCAGCGCCAGAATGGAGAGCACCACTGAGCCGATCACGTAGGCGGCGGCTTGCAGATGCTCGCCCTTCTGCAACAGCAACACGCTGTCGAGGGAAAATGTCGAGAATGTCGTATAGCCGCCCATAATGCCGGCGGTCAGAAAAGTGCGCAGCTCAGGCGACAAATTCAGCTTGAGCGCGCCGGCTTCCACAATCATGCCCATCAGTAATCCGCCGGTGATGTTGACGACAAAGATGCCCCAGGGAAAAACGGAGCCCGCCGCCTGAATCCACCCAGCGATGTAATAACGCCCCAGGGCGCCAAGCCCGCCGCCCACGCCCACGGCAAAGACCATACCCATCTATTCATTCCCCTGCCGTTTGGCCCGCTGCTTTGACCAATAATCCAGCCGCTTGGCAATCTCGCGCTCAAAGCCGGTGTCCTTGGGGACATAAAACTGCTGGCGCGCCATGTCGTCGGGGAAATAGTTCTGGCCAGAAAAGCCGCCTTCGGCGTCATGGTCATATTGATAGCCCGCGCCATAGCCCAGATTCTTCATCAGCTTGGTGGGGGCGTTGAGGATATGGGCCGGCGGCATCAGCGAACCATGCCCCTGCGCCGCGCGGCGAGCAGTGCCCAGCGCCTTGTAAACCGCGTTGGATTTGGGGGCGCTGGCCAAGTACAACACACACTGCGCCAGTGCCAGTTCGCCTTCCGGCGCGCCGAGGAAATCGAACACATCCTTGGCCGCCAGCGCCTGATGCACTGCTTCGGGATCGGCCAGTCCGATATCCTCGATCGCCGAACGCACCAGGCGGCGCGCGATGTAAAGCGGCTGCTCGCCGCCCGCCAGCATCCGCGCCAACCAGTACAGCGCCGCGTCAGGATCGGAGCCGCGAATGGATTTATGCAGCGCCGAAATGATGTTATAATGTTCCTCGCGGCTCTTGTCGTAGAGCGGCATGCGCCGCTGCACCGCGGCAACCAGCGCCGCCGAGTCCATCGGCTGGACGGTCTTCACGCTGGACAGTTCTTCCACCAGATTGAGAAGATAGCGGCCATCGCCGTCGGCCATGGCGCGTAAACTGGCGCGCGCATCCTCGGTCAGCGGCACTGTCTTCTGGTAATAGGCTTCCGCCCGCTGCAGCAGAATTTCCAACGCCGCATCGTCCAGCCGCCGCAGCACCAAAACCTGGGCGCGGGACAACAGCGCGCTGTTCAGTTCAAACGATGGATTCTCGGTGGTCGCGCCCACCAGCACCACCGTACCGTCCTCGACCACCGGCAGGAAGGAATCCTGCTGGCTGCGGTTGAAGCGGTGAATTTCGTCGATGAAGAGCAAGGTGCCCTGCCCGATCTTACGGCGGGTGCGCGCCGCCTCGAAAGTCTTTTTCAGATCCGCAACACCCGAGAACACTGCCGACAATTGCTCGAAGTGTAGGTTTAAGGCGCTCGACAACAGGCGCGCGATGGTGGTCTTTCCGGTGCCGGGCGGTCCCCACAGGATGACGGAGGTGGGACGGCCGTTGCCGACCATGCGGCCCAGCGGACCGGCCTCGCCCAGAAGATGATCTTGGCCCACCACCTCGGCCAGCGCTTTGGGGCGCAGCCGGTCGGCCAGCGGGCGCGGTGCATCGCTGGCGAAATCGCTAGATTCGAACAGGTCGCTCATGGCGTGATTATACTCGCAGAAAGTGGGCGCGTCCTATCCGTCAACCGATAAATTCAGCCTGCAGCCACCGCACTCGCCTAGCTTTTCTTATGGTCCGTAGCGACAGCGTAAGTGCGCGAATTAGAAAAGCTGGCGCCGCTTCGAGCAGCGACGCAGCCGCGCGATGGCGGCCAAAACATACCGATCAGCCATCTACCGAAAGCGACAACCGACGACCACCGCGCTCTATCACCATGTCCCAGCTGTTGGCGGCGTTGAGAATGCGGACAAGATCGCCCACCCGATTTATGGATGCGCCATTGACGCTGCGGATGATGTCGCCCGGCTGGAAGCCATAGCGCCCGGCAAAACCCGTATTGCCCACCGTAAGCACCGCCACACCCTTGGCCATGAAATCGCTTTGCAGTTCGGCGGCGATGGCGGGCGACAGATTCACCACCCGGGCGCCGGTCAACGGATTGCGTCCGGCGACGGTGACGGCTTCACGCGGCGTCGTTTCCGGCGGCAACGCCAGGGTCACCGGCACATCGCGCGTGGCCTTGCCCGCGGCAACGCGCATTTTCACGCTGTCGCCCACGCGATGCGTGGCGGTGCGGTAGTTCAGGGACTGCATGTCATCGACCGGCGTGCCATCCATGGATTGAATCACCTCGCCGGCCTTCACGCCCGCCCGCGCCAGCGGTCCGCCGGGATACACATCCTTGATCAATACGCCGCCCGGCCGCGGCAGGCCAAGGCTGGCCGCGATGTCGCTGGTGACCGGCTGGCCGCTGGCCCCGACCCAGGCCAGCTTGACGCTGGTGGTGCCGCTCTTGATCCCACCATCGACGCCTTCCACCACACGGCGCGCCAGGTTGGCCGGAATGGCGAATCCGATACCGACATTGCCGCCACTGCGCGAGACGATGGCGGTGTTGATGCCCGCAAGCCTGCCGTCGGTGGTGACCAGCGCACCGCCGCTGTTGCCGGGATTGATGGCGGCATCGGTCTGGATGAAGAACTGGTAGTCGCCGGCGGAAATCTGGGTGCGGGCCAGCGCCGAAACGATCCCCATGGTTACGGTCTGTCCGACACCGAAGGGGTCGCCCACCGCCAGCACCAGATCGCCCACCTGCACCCGGTCGGAATCAGCGAAGGGCACCACCGGCAAATGCTCGCCCTTGGGATCGATCTTCAGCACCGCCAGGTCGGTGCGGGCATCCGACAGCAGCACCTTGGCCTTGAACTCGCGCTTGTCCGACAGCGCCACGATGATATCGGTGCCGCCCGCCACAACATGATTGTTGGTCAGGATGATGCCGTCAGCGCGGACGATCACGCCCGAACCCAGGCTTTGCTGCACTCGCTGGCGTTGCTCCGGCGTGGCGCCGAAGAACTGCGAGAAGAAGGGATCGTTGGCAAAGGGATTGGCCTGAACCTGCGTCACCGTGCGGGCATAGACATTCACCACCGCAGGCACGACCCGTTTGACGACGGGCGCAAAGGTCAGCTGCACCTGCCCCATCGACGATGGCGCGACGACCGGCACCGTTGGCAGGGCACGCGGCGCCGGCGTTTCCAGGCGCTGACGCAGCGCGCTTTGCGTCAAGGCGGGAACAGCATAAATCGCTACCGCAAACAGGGCGCCAGCGCCCACGGCCAATGACACCTTCTTCATCACACCCAGCCTTCGGACAGCCTCAAACAATACGCTGCTCTATTTGTTGCCCACCGCACAGTTGCGGTATTTCAAAACCGACACAAGCACATCGGGTTCGTTGTTGACCTTGCAGGTCGCCATCACCGCGCGGGCGACAGTGCTCATATCGCCCTTCATGGAGCGTGCCTTGTAGGCCTCACTGTCCACGCAATAACCAACCTAGACGGCATCATTGTGACGGGCGACATAGCTGTCAAAGGCCGGTCCCCGACCGCCTCTTCCGGCACCCGCAAGGGCGGAACGCCCATGGCGTCGGCCTTCTACACCAAAGTGAGGTCCTTCACCGACAGCAGCTTGGGCTGAAGCAGCGCCTCACAGGCATCGCGGGGGCCCCAGGCGGCAACCGCCAGAAGGGGGAACAATATCCCGTGTTTGCGCATGGTCATATCCTTTTGAAACGTTCCAAATCCTGGAGGTAACGTTTCGCAAAGAAAAAGGGCGGCATCGCTGCCGCCCTTAAATTTAGTGCCGAGTTAGCGAAAATCAGGCTTCCGCCTCGGCTTCCACTTCCACCAGACCTGAGTCCTTGCCCTTGGCGCTCTCGTCACGGTCAATGAACTCGATGATCGCCATTGGGGCATTGTCGCCGTGGCGGAACCCGGCCTTGAGCACACGGGTGTAACCGCCCGGACGGCCGGTGTAACGCGGACCGATCACATCGAAAAGCTTGGTCACCTGATCGGCGTCCTTGATCTGGGCAAGCGCCTGGCGACGGGCGTGAAGATCCTTGGCCCCGCGACGCGACAGGGTGATCAGCTTTTCGATGACAGGGCGCAGATCTTTCGCCTTGGGCAGCGTGGTCTTGATCTGCTCGTGCTTGATGAGCGCGGCAGTCATGTTGCCCCACATCGCCTTGCGGTGCGAGGCGGTGCGGTTGAACTTGCGTCCCTGGTTGCGGTGGCGCATGGGGTCGGTGCTCTCTCTAAATCAGTATTGGTCTTCGTAACGCTTGGCGAGGTCTTCGATATTCTCCGGCGGCCAGCCCGGCACTTCCATACCGAGATGCAGGCCCATCTCCGCGAGAACAGCCTTGATCTCGTTCAGCGACTTGCGTCCGAAATTCGGCGTGCGGAGCATTTCCGCTTCGGTCTTCTGGATCAGGTCGCCGATGTAAACGATATTGTCGTTCTTCAGGCAGTTGGCCGAACGCACGCTGAGTTCCAGCTCGTCCACCTTCTTGAGCAACACCGGATTGAAGGCCAAGTCGGGCTTGGCCTCTTCGGCGGCACGTTCACGCGGCTCTTCGAAGTTGATGAAGACTTGGAGCTGGTCCTGCAGGATGCGCGCGGCATAGGCCACGGCATTGTCCGGCGTGACGGCGCCATTGGTTTCAACCGTGAGGGTCAGCTTGTCATAGTCGAGAATCTGGCCCTCGCGGGTGTTCTCGACCTTGTAGGAAACCTTCTTCACCGGGCTGAACAGCGCGTCCACCGCGATCAGGCCGATGGGTGCGTCTTCCGGACGGTTGCGGTCGGCCGGGACATAGCCCTTGCCCGAGGCGATGGTTAGCTCCATGCGGAAATCCACCTTCTCGTCCAGGGTGCAGAGCACCAGGTCGGGATTGAGGATTTCGATGTCGGCGCTGGTCTGGATGTCGCTGGCCTTTACTTCGCCCGGACCCTGCTTGCGCAGCGAAACGCGCTTGGGACCTTCGACATGCATACGCAGCGCGATCAGCTTTATGTTGAGCACGATGTCGGTGACGTCTTCGCGCACGCCCTGGATCGAGGAGAATTCGTGCAGCACGCCCTCGATCGAGATGGCGGTCACGGCGGCGCCCTGCAACGAGGACAGCAGCACGCGGCGCAGCGAATTGCCCAGCGTCAGGCCAAAACCACGTTCCAGCGGTTCGGCGGTGATGGTGGCGGTACGGCCCGCGTCATGACCGGATTCGGTCTTGAGCTTGCCGGGTTTGATTAGTTCCTGCCAGTTTTTCTGAAACATGTTTTCCTCATCGTGTCCCGAGCATATCGGACCATGCCCATACGTTCGACGGGTTAGTGGTACGTCCGAACTTTAATTCCTGGTCGCTCCGGCTCTCGCCGACGCTCCTCTTAAACGCGGCGACGCTTGGGCGGGCGGCAGCCATTGTGCGGGATCGGGGTCACATCGCGGATCGATGTGACGACAAGACCAACGGACTGCAGCGCGCGCAGCGCCGACTCGCGGCCCGAACCGGGGCCGGAAACTTCCACTTCCAAGGTGCGCATGCCGTGCTCGATCGCCTTGCGGCCAGCGTCCTCGGCGGCCATCTGTGCCGCATACGGCGTGGATTTGCGCGAACCCTTGAAACCCATCATGCCGGCCGACGACCAGGACACGGCATTGCCCTGCGGATCGGTGATGGTGACGATGGTGTTATTGAAGGTAGCTGCGACATGCGCCACGCCCACCACAACGTTCTTCTTTTCTTTCTTGCGGGCGCGCGGGGCTTTGCCACCGGCCTTCTTGTCATCAGCGGCCATAACTTACTTCGTCACTTTCTTCTTGCCAGCGATCGCCTTGGCGGGCCCCTTGCGCGTGCGGGCGTTGGTGTGGGTGCGCTGGCCGCGGACCGGCAGGCTCTTACGATGACGCAGGCCGCGATAGCAGCCCAGATCCATCAGGCGCTTAATGTTCATGGCCGTGTCGCGACGCAAATCGCCTTCGACGAGGAAGTCGCGGTCTATGACTTCGCGGATCTTGATGGTTTCGGATTCGGTCAGGTCGCTGACGCGGCGGGTCGGATCAATCCCCAGCTCGGCGGTGATCTTCTTGGCGGTGTGCTGCCCGATTCCATGGATATAGGTGAGTCCGATTTCGACTCGCTTCTGGGTCGGGATATTGACGCCGGCGATACGTGCCACTGGGTATTTCTCCGAGGCTTTTAAGCCATTGAACGTGTTAACAAAATTCGTAGAGATAACAATCCTGCAAAATTCGGACCCGGGCGGTGTCAAAAACGCCCAAAAACCCGGAAATGACAGAAAAACTGTCGCGAGGGCGCGGATTATAGGAATGCACCCCCTCCCGTCAACTCCTGACCGGGATTTATTGTAGCAGTGCTTCCATCAGCCCGGAACCGCGTTTAAAATCGCGGCGATCTGGGCGGTTACGGCCTCCACCGGGGCCATGCCGTCCACGGTCTTCAGTTTGCCCTGCTGGCGGTAGTAGCCGATCAGCGGGGCCGTATTACGGTAGTAGATCTCCAGCCGGTGAGCCAGGGTTTCGGGGGTGTCGTCGGACCGCAGAACCCCACCCGCCTTGATGCGGGTCTCGACCCGGCTCAGCAGCACGGCGTCGTCCACCTTCAGTTCCAGCACCAGATCGATCTGGCGGCCGCGCTCGGCCAGCATGGTGTCCAGCGCCTCGGCCTGGGCGATGGTGCGCGGGAAACCGTCAAATACCGCGCCATCCTTGCAATCGGGCTGGTCGTAACGCTGGCCGATGATGCGGATCACGGTTTCGTCCGGCACCAGCTCGCCCTTGGCCATCAGCGCTTTGCAGGCCACACCCAGCGGCGTGCCGGCCTCTATGGCGGCGCGCAGCATGTCGCCCGTAGAAAGCTGCGGCAAGCCGCGCTGCGCGGTGAGAAGCTTGGATTGAGTGCCCTTGCCCGCTCCCGGCGGCCCGAACAGAACCAGGTTCACCGGCGCGATCCCCGAAGCTTCGATTTCTTGAGCAGGCCTTCATATTGCTGCGCCACCAGATGGCTCTGGATCTGCGCCACCGTATCCATGGTGACGCTGACCACGATCAGGATCGATGTGCCGCCCAGCGCGAAGCTCAGATTGTATTCCAGGAACATGAATTCCGGCAGCAGGCAGACGAAGGTCAGGTAGGCCGCGCCGACCACCGTTATTCGGGTCAGGGTGTAGTCGATGAACTGGGCGCTCTTCTTGCCAGGACGGATGCCCGGGAACACGCCGCCATACTTCTTCAGGTTCTCCGCCGTCTCCTCGGGATTGAAGACGATAGAAGTGTAGAAAAACGTAAAGAAGACGATTAGCGTGCCATAGACGATCAAATACATCGGCTGGCCGCGACTGAGATAGGTGACGATCACCTCCAGCCAGCCCGGCAGGTTCTGGGCATTGAAGCTGGCGACCGTGGTGGGCAGCAGCAGGATCGAGGAGGCGAAGATCGGCGGAATGACGCCCGAGACATTGAGCTTGAGCGGCAGGTGCGAAGAATCCCCGCCATAGACCTTATTGCCGACCTGCCGCTTGGGATAGGTGACGAACAGGCGGCGTTGCGCGCGCTCCATGAAGACGATGAAGGCAACCAGTGCCGCCGCGACGACGAAGAAGAACAGAGCCAGCAGCGGGCTAATGGCGCCGGTGCGTGCCTGTTCCAGCGTCTGGGCGATAACCTGGGGGAACCCTGCCACGATGCCCGCAAAAATGATCAGTGAAATGCCGTTGCCGACGCCGCGGCTGGTGATCTGCTCACCGATCCACATCAGCAGCATGGTGCCGCCGGTCAGGGTGATGACGGCGCCGATGCGGAAGAACCAGCCGGGTTCCATCACAATCTGGCCGGTGCCCCCGAAATTCTCAAGGCCAATGGCGATGCCATAGGCCTGGACGATGGCCAGCGCGACGGTGAAATAGCGGGTGTACTGGTTGATAACCTTGCGCCCCGCCTCACCTTCCTTCTTCAGCGCTTCCAGTTCCGGAAACACCGTCGTCATCAACTGCATGATGATAGAGGCTGAGATGTACGGCATGATGCCGAGGGCGAAGATCGCCATGCGGTTCACTGCGCCGCCGGCCAGGGTGTTGAAAACGTCGAGCAGCCCGCTGCCCTGCTGCTGGATCTGCAGCGCCAGCGCCGCCGGGTCGATGCCCGGCATGGGGATATAGGTGCCGATGCGCGCCACGATCAGCGCGCCCAAGGTGAAGAAGATGCGGCTACGGAGCTCCTTGGCCCTGGAGATGGAGCCGAAGTTGAAATTCGCTGCCAGTTGTTCGGCTGCAGATGCCATCAGGCTGCTCCTAGAAACATCCCGATGTTACGCATCGGTGCCGTCACGTGATCCGGCCTTATATAGGGTCGCCATCCCGCCCTTACGAGCGTGCCAGCCCTCACTTCAGGCCTTGCGAGATTCGCGCGTCTTGGCCGCTTCCGCGCGGCGCGTCTGGCGCTTGCCCGGCTCGCCCTTTTTGTTGAGGTAGACCTTCTTCGAATAGGTCGTGGTGACGGAGCCGCCGACCTTTTCGATAGCTTCCTTGGCGCCGGCCGAAACACCGGCCACTTCGATGTCGATCTTGGCGGTGATGGCGCCCTTGCCCAGCAGACGCACGCCGTCGCGGCTCTTGTGCACCAAGCCGGCCTTGCGCAGGATTTCCTCGGTGATCTTGGCCTTGATGTCGAGCTTCTTATTGTCGATCGCCTTCTGGATGCGATTGACGTTCACTTCCGCAAAATCGGTGCCGAAAATATTGCGGAAGCCACGCTTGGGCATGCGCATGTGCAGCGGCATCTGGCCGCCTTCAAAGCCGTACACCTTGGTGCCGGTACGGGCCTTGGCGCCCTTGACGCCACGGCCGGAAGTCTTGCCCAGGCCCGACGAGGAGCCACGGCCGACCTTGTGCTTGTGCTTGTGCGCGCCGGGATTATTGGAGATCTGATTCAGCTTCATCTTATTTGCCTTCTTCGACGATCTCGACGAGGTGCTTGACCGCGTTGATCATGCCGCGCACCGACGGCGTATCTTCCAGCGTGCGGGTACGGCGAATCTTGCCGAGTCCGAGACCGCGCAGGGTCTGCGCCTGGATATCGGGCTTGCGGTTGGCGCTTTTGATCTGGCGCACGGTAACCGTCTTGCCTTCGTTGCCCTTCTTGGGGGCGGGTTTCTTCTCGGCCATGACTTTTCTCTCTTACTGTATCAGGCGGTGGCTTCGGCACCCGGCGCGTCTTCACGACGGCTGAGGATTTCCGAAACGCTGCGGCCGCGGCGCTGGGCCACCATGCGGGGGCTCTGCTGATTGAGCAGTGCGTCGAAGGTCGCGCGCACCATGTTGTAGGGATTGGATGTGCCCAGAGACTTAGACACCACGTCGCCAACGCCCAGAGCTTCAAACACGGCGCGCATCGGACCGCCGGCGATGATGCCGGTACCGGCCGGCGCCGGACGCACCAGAACCTTTCCCGCGCCATGATGACCGCGCACTTCGTGATGGATGGTGCGGCCATCCTTCAGCGGAATGCGGACCAGCGAACGCTTGGCGTCTTCGGTCGCCTTGCGGATGGCTTCCGGCACTTCGCGCGCCTTGCCATGGCCAAAACCGACCCGGCCATTGCCGTCGCCGACAACCACCAGCGCGGCGAAAGCGAAGCGACGACCGCCCTTCACGACCTTGGCGACACGGTTGATGTGCACCAACTTGTCGATCAGGTCGCTGTCGCGATTTTCCTTGTCGCGGCCACGGCCACCACGGCCGCGATCACGTCCGCCGTCCTTGGAATCCCGCTGCTGTCCTTCGCGTGCCATCTATTCGTCCTTACTTTCTGAGCGACCAGCGGATGTGTGATCCGATGCCGCCATGAACCTTAAAATTCCAGACCGCCTTCGCGGGCCGCGTCTGCAAGCGCCTTGATGCGCCCATGATAGATATAGCCGCCACGGTCGAACATAACCTGGGTCACGCCGGCAGCCTTGGCGCGCTCGGCGATCTTCTTGCCGACGCCGGTGGCCGCATCCACATTCCACGACTTGCCGGCCTTGCCGTCTTTCTCGTTGGTCGAGGCAGAGGCAACGGTGACGGCCTGGGTGTCATCAATCACCTGGGCATAGATGTGCTTGCCCGAGCGGAAGATCGACAGGCGCGGACGCGTGCCATGGGTGCCGAGACGATGACGGGTGCGCGACTGGCGCTTTTTGAAAAGAGCGTTTGTCATCTTACTTCTTCTTGCCTTCCTTGCGGCGGACATATTCGCCTTCGTAGCGAACGCCCTTGCCCTTATAGGGCTCCGGCGGACGATAGCCGCGAATTTCGGCCGCGACCTGGCCAACCAGCTGCTTGTCGATGCCCGATACCGAAATCATGGTGGGTTTTTCGGTGACGATGGTGATGCCAGCCGGGATCGGATATGGCACGTCATGGCTGAAGCCGAGCTGGAGGTTCAGGATCTTGCCCTGCACTGCGGCGCGATAGCCGACGCCCTGGATTTCCAGTTTCTGGGTGAAGCCAGTGGTGACGCCGTTGACCAGATTGTTGACCAGTGTGCGCGACAGGCCCCACATCTGGGCCGCCTTTTCCATTTCCTTGCGTGGCGCCACGGTGATGCCGCCCTCGTCCAGGGACACGGAGACTTGCGGCACCAGCTTGACGCTGAGCTCGCCCTTGGGACCCTTGACCTTGACGGTCTGACCTTCCACCGAGGCGGTGACGCCCTTGGGAAGTGCGACGGGTTTCTTGCCAATACGTGACATGCGGGCTCCTTAGAACACCTGACAGAGAACTTCGCCGCCGACATTCTTCTCGCGGGCGGACGTATCCGTCATCACGCCCTGGGGCGTGGAGAGAATGGACACGCCAAGACCCTGGCGATGCGGCTTGAGTTCGCTGACAGAGGAATAAACGCGGCGGCCGGGGGTGGAAACGCGCTTGAGTTCGCGGATCACCGGAAGACCTTCGTGATACTTCAGTTCGATTTCCAGTTCCCGCTGGCCCTTGGTTTCGACCTCGGCATAGCCGCGGATATAACCTTCGGCCTGCAGCACGTCGAGAAGACGGATGCGCAGACGGGAATTGGGAGAATTGATCTTGGCCTTGCGCCGCAACTGGCCGTTGCGGATGCGAGTCAGAAGATCGCCAATCGGATCGTTGATCATGTCTTCTCCTTACCAGCTCGCCTTGGTCATGCCAGGGATCTGGCCGAAATTTGAAAGCGACCGCAGCGCGATACGCGACATCTTTACCTTGCGGTAATAGCCCTTGGAACGGCCCGAGAGCTCGCAGCGGTGATGAATGCGGACCTTGGAGGAATTGCGCGGCAGCTTGGCCAGCTTCAGACGCGCGGCAAAGCGGTCTTCGGCGGGGACCTTCATGTCCTCGGCAATCTTCTTCAGTCCCGCTCGCTTGCCGGCGTATTGGGCCACCAGCTTTTCGCGCTTCTTGTTGCGGTTAATTTGACTCGTCTTCGCCATTGTCTAGCGCCTCAATTCGTCGTGAAGGGGAACTGGAAGCCTTCGAGAAGAGCCTTGGCCTCTTCGTCGGTCTTCGCAGAGGTGTTGAACACGATATCCATGCCCCACACCGATTCCGTCTTGTCGTAGTCGATTTCCAGGAACACGACGTGTTCCTTCATGCCCATCGCATAGTTGCCCCGGCCGTCGAACGACTTGGGATTGACGCCCCTGAAGTCGCGCACGCGCGGCAACGCCATGGTGATCAAGCGATCGACAAACTCATACATCAGGTCGCCGCGCAGGGTGACCTTGGCACCGATCGGCAGGCCTTCGCGGATCTTGAACTGCGCAATGGCCTTCTTGGAGCGGGTCTGGATCGCCTTCTGGCCGGCAATCGCGGTCAGGTCGTTCACCGCCTGGACGATTTTCTTGCCATCGGAAGCCGCTTCGCCCGCACCGATGTTCAGCACAACCTTGTTCAGCTTCGGTACCTGAAGCACGTTAGTGTAGCCGAACTTCTTCATCAGTTCCGACTTGATGGTTTCGTTGTAGCGCTTCTTGAAGCGCGGAACGTAACCTGCCTCACGCGCATGCTCGCCAACCTGCACCTGCGTGCCGGCGTTCACTTCGCGGCGCTTGGCCTTGGCGGCTTTCGCGTCGGCCTTGGCGGCCTCCTGCGGATTTTTGCTTTTGGCGCCCGCGTCAGACATCGATGACCTCACCAGACTTCTTCGCAAAGCGGACCTTGCGGCCGTCGCTCAGCGTCTTGGAACCAATGCGCGTCGCCTTGCCCGACTTGGGATCGACGTGCGCGATATTCGAAAGCTGGATCGGCGACTCCTTGGTCACGATCCCGGCCTGCTGCGACTGGGTCTGCTTCTGATGGCGCTTGACCACATTGACGCCCTGGACCAGGGCGCGGTTTTCCTCCGGGAAAACCTTCAGGACCGAGCCCTTCTTGCCCTTGTCGCGGCCCGTGATGACCACCACGGCGTCGCCCTTGCGGATATTGCTCATCACAGAACCTCCGGGGCGAGCGAAATGATCTTCATCTGCCCCTTGTTGCGCAGTTCGCGGGTAACCGGTCCGAAGATGCGGGTGCCGATCGGCTCGCCTTGGGCATTGACCAGCACGGCGGCATTGCCGTCGAAACGGATCAGGCTGCCGTCGTTTCGGCGCACGCCCTTGGCGGTACGCACCACCACGGCCTTCAGCACTTCGCCCTTCTTCACGCGACCACGCGGAATGGCTTCCTTGACCGACACCACGATGGTGTCGCCGACATCGGCGTACCGGCGATGCGAACCGCCCAACACCTTGATGCACATCACGCTCTTGGCGCCGGAATTGTCGGCGACGTCAAGTTCTGTGGACATCTGAATCATGACTTCAACTCCCTATCGCGCCGCTTACTTGCCGACACGTTCCAGCACTTCCCAGGTCTTCAACTTGGAAAGCGGCCGGCATTCCTGAATACGAACGACATCACCGATCTTGAACTCGCCCTTTTCGTCATGGGCGTGATACTTCTTCGAGCGGCGCACGGTCTTGCCCATCACCGGATGGATGAAGCGGCGCTCCACCTTCACCACGATGGTCTTCTGGTTCTTGTCGCTGACGACGGTGCCCTGGAGGATTCGCTTCGGCATAGTTTTAACCCTTCGCCGGGGCAGCGCGGCGCTGCTCGGTCAACACTGTCTGGATGCGCGCGATATCACGCCGCAACACACGGATGCGGCCGGTGTTCTCCACCTGACCATTGGCGCGCTGAAAGCGCAGATTGAACTGCTCTTTCTTGAGGTTCGAGAGCTGGGCGTTCAGCTCGTCGCCGCTCTTGGCGCGGAAGTCTTCGGCCTTCGAAGACGCCTTCACGGCAGTCGTCTTCTTGGCCTTGGTGGCTTTCGCCGGTTTCGTTGCTGCTTTCTTAGCCATTTCTATTCTCTCACAGGCCGGTGCGGGTGACGAACTTGGTCGCGATCGACAGCTTCGCCTGACCCAGACGCATCGCTTCCTTGGCGGTCGCCAGATCCACGCCGTCGATTTCGAACAGGATGCGGCCCGGCTTGACCTTGGCCACCCAGAATTCCGGCGCGCCCTTGCCCGAACCCATACGCACTTCGGCAGGTTTCTTGGACACCGGCACATCCGGGAAAACGCGAATCCACACGCGGCCTGCGCGCTTCATCTGGCGAGTAATGGCGCGGCGCGCCGCTTCGATTTCGCGCGCATTCAGACGCTCCGGCTCCAGGGCCTTAAGGCCATAGGCGCCAAAGTTCAGCGAGGTGCCCGCCTTGGCAGTGCCGTGGATGCGGCCCTTGAACTGCTTGCGGAATTTTGTGCGCTTGGGTGACAGCATGGTTGTTCTCTTTACTCAGCGGCGGCGGGAGCGGGAGCGCGCTCACGCGGACCGCGATTGCCGCCTTCGGCTGCTTCGGCCTGACGCTTCTCGGTGGCGAAGGGATCATGTTCCATGATCTCGCCCTTGAAGATCCAGACCTTGACGCCGCAGGTGCCATAGGTGGTGAAAGCAGTCGAAATTCCGTAGTCGATGTCGGCGCGCAGCGTGTGCAGCGGCACGCGGCCTTCGCGATACCATTCCACGCGCGCGATTTCCGCGCCGCCCAGACGGCCCGCACAGGTGATGCGGATGCCCAGCGCGCCCAAGCGCATGGCGGTCTGCACCGAACGCTTCATCACACGGCGGAAGGCGACGCGACGTTCCAGCTGCTGGGCAATATTCTCGGCCACCAGCTTGGCGTCGATTTCCGGTTTGCGGATTTCCACGATGTTCAGATGCACTTCGTCGGCGGTGAACTTCTGGACGTCGCTCTTCAGCTTCTCGATGTCGGCGCCCTTCTTGCCGATCACCACACCCGGACGCGCCGAGTGGATGGTGACGCGGCACTTCTTGTGCGGACGCTCGATGATGATGCGGCTGACACCCGCGGCCTTCAGCTTGTCGCTGAGATATTCGCGGATCTTGATGTCTTCCTGCAGCAGCTTGCCGTATTCCCGCTTGCCCGCATACCAGCGCGAGTCCCAGGTACGGTTGATGCCGAGGCGGAGCCCGGTCGGATTGACCTTCTGACCCATTACTTTGTCTCCTTCACGGGCTTCTTGGCCGCCGCTTTCTTGGGGGCGGCCGCCTTGGACGTGCCCGAGGATTTGGTCTTGCCATCGGTCTTACCAGCCGCGGCTTTGCTGCCTTCCTTCGTCGGCGCTTCTTCGCGCTTCTCTTCGACGATGATCGTGATCTGGCTGAAAAACTTCTCGATACCGCCGGCGTTGCCGCGGGCACGGGCATGGAAACGCTTCATCACCAAATTCTTGCCGACGCTGGCTTCCTTGACGATCAGATCATCGACATCGAGATCGTGGTTGTTCTCGGCATTGGCAATGGCCGACTGCAGCGCCTTCTTGACCACGCCGGCGATACGCTTGGGCGAGAAGGTCAGGACATTGAGGGCACGTTCGACCTTCTGGCCGCGGATTTGCTGTGCCACCAGGTTCAGTTTGCGCGGAGAGACGCGGATGTTGCGGGCAACGGCCATCGCCTGATGGTCGGCCAGCACACGCGCGCGAGAATCTTTACCCATTAGGCCCTCTTCGCCTTCTTGTCGCCGCCGCCGGTATGGCCGTGGAAGGTGCGGGTCGGCGAAAATTCGCCGAGCTTGTGACCGACCATGTCTTCAGTCACCAGCACCGGAATGTGCTTGTGGCCGTTATAGACGCCGAACGTCACACCGACGAACTGCGGCAGGATGGTGGAGCGGCGCGACCAGGTCTTGATCACGTCCTTGCGGCCGGAAGCGCGAGCCGCTTCGGCCTTCTTCAGTATGTAGCCGTCGACAAACGGGCCTTTCCAAACGGAACGAGTCATGTGTCTTACCCTTGTGCCTTGCCCTTGCGCGTACGCACGATGAACTTCGTGGTGCGCTTGTTTTTACGCGTCTTGGCGCCCTTGGTGGGCTTGCCCCATGGCGTGACTGGATGACGGCCGCCCTTGGTGCGGCCTTCGCCGCCGCCATGCGGATGGTCGATCGGGTTCATCGCGGTACCGCGGACGTGGGGACGCTTGCCCTTCCAGACGTTGCGGCCGGCCTTGCCGATCACTTCGTTCATGTGGTCCGGGTTCGAAACCGCGCCCACGGTCGCCATGCAGGTCAGCGGGATTTTGCGCACTTCCGACGAATTCAGGCGGATCAGCGCATAACCGGCGTCGCGGCCCAGATACTGGGCATAGGCACCGGCCGAACGGGCAACCTGGCCGCCCTTGCCCGGCTTCATTTCGATATTGTGGACGATGGTGCCGATCGGCATCGCGCCGAGCGGCATCGCATTGCCAACCTTCACGTCGATCTTTTCACCGGAGACGATGGTGTCACCGACATTCAGCCGCTGCGGCGCCAGGATGTAGGTCAGGGTGCCGTCCTTGTACTTCACCAGCGCGATGAAGGCGGTGCGGTTGGGATCGTATTCCAGACGCTCGACCGTCGCGGGCTCGTTGAAGCGGTCGCGCTTGAAATCGATCAGGCGGTAACGCTGCTTGTGACCGCCGCCCTGATAGCGCACCACGATGCGGCCGGTATTGTTGCGGCCACCCTTCGAGGTCTTGCCTTCTGTCAACGCCTTGACCGGACCACCCTTGTGCAGGCTGGAACGGTCGATCAGCACCAGCTGGCGGGTGCCGGGTGTCCTGGGCTTATAATGTTTCAGTGCCATGTCTTACAGACCCGTCGTGATGTCGATCTGGTGACCATCTTCCAGGGTCACGATCGCTTTCTTGATATCGGAACGCGTATAGGCCTTGCCGCGGGCAGCCTTGCGCTTGCCCTTGACGATAATCGTATTCACCGCCTTGACCTTGACCTTGAACAGATCGGCAACCGCCTTGGCGATCGCGGGCTTGGTGGCGTCCAGCGTGACGCGGAACACGACCTGGTTGGCTTCGGTCATGCGCGTCGCTTTTTCGGTGATCACTGGCGACAGGATCACATCATAGTTGATGCTCATGACAGGCGCGCCTCGATCGCTTTGATGGCGGCAGTGGTCAGAACCAGCTTGTCGCTCTTCATGATGTCATAGACGTTGATGCCGGCCACCGGCAGCAGCGCCACTTCGGCGAGGTTGCGGGCGGAAAGCTGGAAGTTCTTGTCAAACTCCCCGTCGATCACCAGCGCGCGGCCGAGCTTCATCTTTTCGAACTGCTTGGCCAGGGCGCCGGTCTTGATGTCCTTGGACTTTGCTTCGTCGAGCACGATGATCGAACCGGCCTTGGCCTTGGACGACAGCGCGTGCTTGAGGCCCAGCGCCTTGACCTTCTTGGGCAGGTCGAACTCATGGCTGTGCGAAACCGGACCCATCGCCTTGGCGCCGCCGACGAACAGCGGAGCCGAACGGGCGCCGTGACGGGCAGTACCGCCACCCTTCTGCTTTCCAAGCTTGTGCTTGGTGCGGTTAATCTCGCCGCGGGTCAGCACCTTGTGCTGGCCGCTGCGGCGCTTGGCGAGCTGCCAGATCACCACGCGCTGGATCAGATCTGCGCGGGGCTCCAGACCGAAGATGGCGTCGTTCAGTTCGACATCGCCGGCGGCCTTATTGTCGAGATTGAGCACCTTGGTTTTCATCTTATGCCTCAGCCTTCGGTTCTTCGGCCACAGGAGCTTCGGCGGGAGCCGGAGCAACGCCAGCGCGCTTCTTCACGGAACCGGGCATCGGCACATCCTTGTGCGGACGCTTGACGGCATCACGCACCATCACCCAGCCACCCTTGGAGCCCGGCACCGCGCCGCGAACCATGATCAGGCCACGTTCGACGTCGATTTTCGCCACTTCCAGATTCTGGGTGGTGATGTTCTCGTCGCCGTAATGGCCGTGCATTTTCTTGTTCTTGAAGGTCTTGCCCGGATCCTGGCGACCACCGGTACCGCCCAGCGAACGGTGCGAAATCGAGACGCCATGCGAGGCTTCCAGACCGCGGAAGTTCCAGCGCTTCATCGCGCCGGTGAAACCACGGCCGATGGTGACGCCGGTGACGTCCACCTTCTGGCCGGCCACGAAATGGTCGGCCTGAAGGGTGTCGCCCACTTCCAGCAAGCTCTTCGCGTCGACGCGGAATTCCGCGACCTTGCGGCGGGGTTCAAGTTCCGCCTTGGCAAAATGACCGCGCTCCGCCTTCGAGGTGTTCTTGGCCTTGGCAAAACCCGAGCCGAGCTGGACGGCGGTATAGCCATCCTTCTCTTCATTGCGGACTGCCACGACGGCGCAACCGTCGAGCTTCAGAACTGTGACCGGGACATGCGTGCCGTCTGCCAAAAACAGACGGGTCATTCCGATCTTCTGCGTGATGACGCCTGTGCGCACCTTACGCTCCTTACAACTTGATTTCGACGTCCACACCGGCAGCCAGGTCGAGCTTCATCAAAGCATCGACGGTTTGCGGTGTGGGATCGATAATGTCGAGCAGACGCTTATGCGTCCGGATTTCGAACTGTTCGCGGCTCTTCTTGTCGACATGGGCCGAGCGGTTGACGGTGAAACGCTCGATGCCGGTGGGGAGCGGAATCGGGCCCCGCACCTGCGCGCCGGTGCGCTTGGCCGTATTAACGATTTCGCGCGTCGAATTGTCGAGAATCCGATGATCGAAGGCTTTGAGCCGAATGCGGATATTTTGACTTTGCATGGTTTGGTCTTTCGATCCTGCGCCGTATTACTTGATAATCTTTGCGACGACGCCGGCGCCGACGGTACGGCCGCCTTCGCGGATTGCGAAGCGCAGCTTTTCTTCCATCGCGATCGGCACGATCAGCTCGACTTCCACCGAGATATTGTCACCCGGCATCACCATCTCCGTGCCTT